>JAVBPH010000067.1:0-32366 GCA_031549725.1 Treponemataceae bacterium | reverse complement strand
CAGCGACTGGCTCCCGGTCATCGCCCCTGGTGCCGGGCCTGATACCGGGGTCAGCATGCTTCCCGATATTGATGACCAGGTCTTAATCGTTTCCATGGATGAGCACAATATCAGGAAAGCGGTGGTTGGGGGATCATGGTTTATTGACGGGGCTCCGCCTGTGACCGGGGAAAACAGTGATGGGGACCTGAACCAGGATGGAAAGAATAACCTGAAGTTTGTGAAAAGCCGGTCCGGGCACATGATAATCTTTGATGATACGGAAGGTGCGGAAAAGGTTCAGCTTATTTCCGGGGATGGGAAAACCCGGTTTGAATATGATGTAGCCAGTGAGACCGGAAACCTGACCACCGAGTTGGATATCATGATCGGGGCCAAGGGAAGCGTAACGATTAAAGGTGAAAGTGTGAAAATCCTGAGTGATAAAGCGGTTGAGATAAACGGGGAAGAATACAAGGTATCTGCCAAGAAGGAAATAAACATTACCGCGGACAAAGATGTATCAATAAAAGGGTCAGGGATAGCGCTGAACTAAAGCAGGATTTAACATGAGAACAGTATTTGCCATAGATGCCGGGGCCAGCGCGAAAATTGGAATGTCCATCCCTTCGATGCTTCGAGGGCATCAGTACAAGCAGTCCCAGGGACCGGAGATTCCCGGTGGTTGAGGTTTCTTGTCCTGAGCCTGTCGAAGAGTCGAAACCAGCTGTCCGGAAAGTTATGCTTTGGTAAACTATTTATGAAATGAGTTCTAAGAAACTCAAAAAAATCTCGATAAAAATTGTTTTACTTTGTATAGTGTGCTATGATATGGATAAGGAAGATTGGTAAAAAGTCTAACTAAGGCTGATAAATGAAGTAAACCGCCTAAAGCGGAAGATTAGACAAGGGAAGGCGCTGGTTCCTCATGCTTATTGTTCTGTGAGACCGCTAAGTATTATAAAGAACCGGAGCTGCAGCATTCGATGGCTTATAAGATCAATAGAAAAATGAAAAACCTCGCCGCAGAGCAGCGAGGTTTGTTGGTTCTGTAAGGTATGGATTTTATGTGGGTCTAATACCCATACAATTTTCATTTATAAGATTTTAAGAACGCCCCAGAGCCTTGCACTCGGGAGCGTGCAGAAGGTATTAAACCCACTTGCGAATAAACATCCGTGTTAGTGCGGACGGAGAATAACATTATAAATATGAAAAAACTGGCGTTGCCAGAAATAAGGAAACAAAAAGTCGGCTAATGTGTTGTTTGCTGATTGGCTTATTATAGGAGCTATTATGAAAAAGTTGTTTGTTTTAGGTTTTTTCTTTATTTCTTTATCGATTTATGCCCAGGGTTTTTATTTTGATGTTGGTTTTGGTTTTGGCCCTACTATAAAAGGCTGGACCAAAATTGGTGATTCAAGTATAAACGATATCCTTGATTCTGTAGACACAGGCGACGATACATCTATAGGGGTGTGTGGTGAATTAAAGATAGGTTACGGTCCTTTCCGTAATGTACCTTTATATTTTGTAGCTGGATTAACCGGAATTTCACAATTTGTGGATAGTGATGTAAAAAACAATCTTCCTGTAACATATCGATATTCCCCCCTTTCGGTAACATCGGGACTCGGGTTTGTATTTTATCCCCTGCCGGCTATTCAATTAGGTTCATCAATTTCTTATGCAAATACTTGGTTTTACCATTCGTTTGATATGCGCAGCGATTTTGCACCTACTTTAACTCTTGAGACTGACGTCTTCATGACTGGACTTTCATGGAATGCTTCATTGGCCTTCGATATAGGCGCACTCTGGAAAGCGAAGAGCAGCGTGTTAATAAGTGTAAATTATTATTATATAAACAATATGTTTGACGACGGATCATTGGGTGACTGGAAATCTTCATTTGTTGGTGTGTTAATTAAATATGCTTACCGGCAAAAACCAAAATACTTATTTTAGTATTCTGCTGAGGCTTTTCAGTTTTCACCGGACCCTAAGGTCCGTAATTTTGAAAAAGCCTCTGCTTACTAAAAAATAGCCAAATGTAACAGAATAAGGAGTTTGATGTGCGAAAGTACAAAATTTTATTATCCATCTTAACCGTATTGGTTCTGATGGCCGTATCCTGCGCCAGTACGGGAAGCGGTTCAACAGAATTCGGCGATTCCCCTGTGGAAAATGTAATTATTATGGAGGCTTTTATAACCCGGAAGGTATCAGGTCCAATTGTACCGAAAAATTCCTTTAACAAAAAAGCTGCCAGTATTCAGGATTCCATTGACAAGAACGAAGCCGAATTCGCCTTCCGGATAGCACAGCTTTATGGATTTTATCTTTCCAAAATCCAAAGATCCAATATAATTATCCTTCCGGCGGAGGAACTGTTATGTTCCCGAAATACAGCGGAGCAGGATCTCCGGAAAGCCCGGGTTCAGGAATTACTGGAAGAACATAATGCCCAGATGGTAATTGCTCCTATTATTGAACGCAAGTCCTCCGCGGCACTGACGGTGGATAAAACCCAGACCATTCTTTCTGAACATATTTATTATAAGTCCAATCAATTTGTTATTAATGAATATTCCGGAAACAGTATCAAAATTTCTCCGGATAATCTTGCCGATTGGGATACAACCCTTGATCAAAGTTACATGGGACTAAGAAATTTACCCTCCAATTATATCCTGAAGTTCCCGGAAACGGTTTCCCCGGAGTTCATTTCCGAAATTCATTTCAATGACTCCGAAGCTCTTCCCGCCGCCCGGGATAAACTTTTTGAAGAGGCCGACATTTACTGGAATGCATTAAAAGCAAAGTAAGGGGGAGCCCGGCAGGTAATATAAAACACCGCTGCAGCATCCGTAAGAAGATCCCTGTTAACCTGTTTGGGGAGAAAAAGTTTAATACCCGTTAATTATGCCCGTGCGCCGGGCCCTACCGGAGATACGAGTCCAACACACGGAAAAAACTTTCAACCTCCAGGGGCTTTGCCAGATGGCCGTTCATGCCCGCATCAAAACAGCGCTGCTCGTCTTCCTTAAAGGCGTTGGCGGTCATGGCCACAATGGGGATGGTTTTGGCCGCGGGAATATCCAGGCCCCGGATTTTTTCCGCCGCACAGATGCCGTCCATGACAGGCATCTGCATGTCCATCAAAATCAAATCGTATTTATCGGGGTTCTGTTGGAACAGTTCCAGGGCGATCTCCCCGTTGTCCGCGCAGATTACCGAAGCGCCGGTTCCATCCAGGAGGGCCACAACAATTTCCTGGTTTATTTCAATATCCTCGGCCAGGAGAATCGTTTTCCCCTGCCAGTCCGGGGTGTCCGTCCCGGGCCCTGCGGCTTGAATCAACGTATCGTCGGTGAGTTCCACAATGGTGTTGTACAGGGTGCTGGGGAGCACCGGCTTAGGCAGGAAGTGGGCAATACCGTAACTTTTGGCGCCCTCTTCAATGTCGGTCCAGTCGGAGACGGAGATCATCACCACCGGCAGGTCCTCCCCCAGGAGCCGGCGCAATTCCCGGGCGGTGTCGCCGCCGTTCATGCCGGGCATGTTCCAGTCGATGAACACCATGTTGTAGGTTTTTTTCTCCCGAAGGCTGTTCATCACCAGCGCCAGGGCCTCCTCCCCGGAGGCAGCGGTATCGCAGGAGAGGGAAAAGGTGTCCAGGACATTTTTGAAATACATCCGGACGTCTTCCGCGTCGTCCACCACCAGGATCCGGGATACCGGCGCGGCCTTCCGGAGAATGCCCGCCGCGGGAATGGGATCCCCCCAGGATACGGGAAACTCGAAGATAAACCGGGAACCCTTCCCTTCCTCACTATCCACCCAGATATCGCCGCCCATGAGGCTGATGATTTTTTTGCATATAGCCAGACCCAGCCCTGTACCGCCATACTGTCGTGTGATGCTGCCGTCGGCCTGCTCGAAGGACTGGAAGAGTCTTTCCTGCTGCTCCCGGGATATGCCGATGCCCGTGTCTATCACTTCAATATGTAGGCAGCTACTTAAAAGCGTGTCGGTTTTACCGGAGACTTTGCCGGTTCCGTCCTGTTCCTCCCGGATCACCAGGGTGATGCCGCCCCCCTGGGGGGTAAACTTAATCGCATTATTCAATAGATTGATCAGCACCTGGGAAAGCCTCAGCTCGTCGCTGATGATTTTATTCTTGAAGATCCTATTGAAATCGAAATGCAGGTTCTGTTTTTTTTCCTCCAGCTTGACCTGGATGACGTTAAAGACATTCCGCATCATCTGTTCAAAATCAAAGGGATGGAGGGTAATTTCAAATTTGCCGGAATCAATCTTCGACATATCCAGTACATCGTTGATAATCCCCAGGAGCTGCCGGGATGAGGCATCCACCTTTTCCAGGCAGTACCGGATCTTCCCGGGGTCGGTGGTTTTCCGGGCAATGGCGATCATACCGATAATGGCATTCATGGGGGTGCGGATTTCGTGGCTCATCCGGGACAGGAATTCACCCTTAGCCTTGGTGCTGGCCATGGCCGCTTCCCGGGCTTCGTTCAGTTTGGAGAAGGTCTCGTTCCGGGTCAGGGAGGACGCAATCACCATGGCCCCGGCCCGCATGATCTCGGCCTCATCTCCGGTAAATCCCCGTCCGGTGAGGGTATCGTCAAACCCGATGAAACCCCAGAACTCCCCCTGGAGAAAAAGGGGTATCAGCATGATGGACTTTACATCCTCCGTGTTGGGCAGGTTCACCAGCTCCCGGTCCGGATTTTCCATGGACATCCGTACGTTTGCGTATTTATTGGTAACCTCCCGCCACTTAGGGAGAAACTCATCGTAGACCATGGAATGTTCCGGTCCCTGTTTCCGTCCCGAGGGATGTTCCAGGTACCACTCGGTCCGGGGAAAGCAGCAGAGCCGTCCATCCAGGGTGATGTTCCGGAAGATATAGGCCCGCTGGGCCTGGACGCTCTCGGCGAGGATCCGCAGGGACTGGCGGACCACGGTTTCGTAATCCTGGTGGAACCCGCCGATGATCATAGCGGAGGCGGTGTTGGCCGCCCGGAGCATCCGGTTCTGCTCGGCTAGGTCCGCGTCGCCGGTCCCCGCGGACAGGCGCTTGACCTCAAGCTCCATGTCCCGGGCCTTTTCCTCGGCCCATTTCAGCCGGGTGAGCTCCACCGACAGGGCGGCCAGCCGGACGGGCTTCCCGGTTTTATCCCGTTCATAAACCAGACCGGTTTCGGATATCCAGACCAGGCTCCCGTCGGAGCGGCGCATCCGGTATTCAATTTGATAACGGTCCTTTTCTCCGGACAGCACTGCCCGGATATTTTCCGCCACCATGTCCCGGTCATTCTCATAGGTAAGCATTTCCCGGGTATTCCCCGTATGGGGCAGGTCCCCCGGCTCATAACCGGTAAGCAGGGTGATATTCCGGTTCAGGCTGATTTTCCCCGAGGGAATATGCCAATTAAGCAAACCAATCCCGGCATAGTCCGCCAGGGTTTCCATGGCTTCCACGGACAGACCAGGGCTGGCAGCAAAATAATCATCAAGGCCGAATTTATTACTCATTTTTTTGTTTATCTCTTTTTTGGGTGGATATTTGGGGTTATTCGTGTTCCCGTTTTAGTATAGCCCGGATTGCGGGGTTTCTGCAAATGTTTGTGGGGTATGGTGTTTTATGAGGTGGAGAAGGGATTAGGCCACGGCGTTTTTGTTAATTTTTTCAATAATGCCCATAAGTTCAGAAAATACAGAATCATCTGTAAAGATTTCC
This sequence comes from Treponemataceae bacterium, assembly GCA_031549725.1. Classification (GTDB taxonomy): domain Bacteria; phylum Spirochaetota; class Spirochaetia; order Treponematales; family Breznakiellaceae; genus UBA937. The sequence continues at coordinate 26,617 of JAVBPH010000067.1, read as the reverse complement.
GAAAGGTTGCCCCGATTGTTAAAGGGACTCCGGGTTAGGACAACCAGATCCTTCATGAGACCGTTTCTCGAAACATACTTGACCACCTGGTCTACAAAATACATCTGGGAGCTGTTGAGTTCGTGGGCATTCAGGAAGCGGGAGAAAGCATGGTTTACCGCGTCCGTATCTAACCCGGTGACGGAACGGACCAATTCTCCCAGGGGAGTATCCCCGTATTCTGCGTGGTACTCATCCCGGGTTCCCAGTTCCTTCCAGAGAATCTCCTCCAGGGAAGCTGTATCCTGCCTGGTCAGGGGAATATTGCCCTTGAGCTTGGCGATGACCGGAACATCCTGGTGGCTGGTAATGTAATAATTGACCCGCTTCCGGTAGGGCTCCAGGCTGGACGCTCCATACTCCGGCTCGTGATACTCTACGGACGTAATATCATCGGTAAAATTGGTGTCGTACCGGACCCGTTCATCCTTGTCGATAAAAGTAATAAGCCCCCGGAGCTCCTGCCTGATGGCTTCCCAGTCATCCACCCGAAGACTGTCCAGGTCCTTCCCCCGGGCAATCCGTTCAATCAACTCCTTTTTATCCCGGACCTGGGTTATGTGGAAATACAGGGAAAGCTGGGAACACTTTTTTTGTACATCTGCGGCAAACCGTGTCCAGGCTTTCCCCGCCAGCAGGGTGTATTCAATCTGGTACAGCAGGGCATCAAAGCGCAGAGCGGAAATATCCTCCGCGTCCGGCGGCATCAGCGGCGACAGATGTTCCGTCACCTCGGAAGCGGCGGTACCGCTTAACGCATAAAAAGATTCTTTCCGGGCGTACCGGTCCACATACCGCAGATGCTGGTGCACCGCGAAGTTTTCCTTGTTGAGCTTGGCAATACGGCTCGCCACATCCTCAATAAGCCGTCCCCGGAATTCCTGAAGCTCCGCAGATTCCGGATGTTCCTGCAATTCCTGGATAAGGGTAATTTTCAGATTGAAAATCTTTTCCTGGATGGACTTCTGGACCGGCTCGGTCCGCTCCCGGGGATTCATCCTGAAAAACGCAAAGTTGTCGCAGAAATCAAATATATAGAAATACTTTTTATCTTCCCCGTCGATGAGTCCTGGACACAGCCGGGTACCCCGGCCTATCATCTGCCAGAACTTGGTCTTGCTGTAGACTTTCTTGAAGAATACCAGGTTGAGGATTTCCTCCACATCGATGCCCGTATCCAGCATGTCCACGGATATCACCACCTGGGGTACCTTTTCCGGGTTCTGGAACCGCTCGATCAAATCTTCTGCGTAATTGATATAATTATCCACCACCAGACAGAACTCAGGGCCGTACTCGGGATACTCCTTGCCCCAGACCTCCAGGATTTTTTCCGCATGATCGTGGTTCTTGGCAAAGATGATGGTCTTCCCCACCCTGCTGCCCTGGTCTATCCGCAGGCCCTGAGTCATAAGCATATCCAGCACTAACCGGATGGTATCGTGGTTGAAGATAATCTTGTTAAGCGCTTCCGGTTCTATGGACGCCGGATACTTGCCGTCCTCATCGGTAAAGGTATCTTCATATTTCTCCTTATCCTCATCGGAGAGATCGTTGTAATGGATACCTTGATCAAGGAATTTCATCTTTGTCTCAACGGAGACAAAATCCACCAGGTAACCCTGCTCTACCGCTTCGGCAAGCTCGTAGGCAAAGGTGGGATTATTGTTCTGAAGGTCGAAGATCTCGTAGGTGCTTTTGCCCACATCCGCCTTGGGAGTGGCGGTGAGCCCCACCAGAAAGGCGTCAAAATAGGTAAAAATCTCCTGGTACTTTTTATAGATGCTCCGGTGGGCCTCATCGACAATGATGAGGTCGAAATGGCCCGGGGTAAAGAGCTTGCCCCCCGTCTTGTCCCAGGCATCGTCAATACAATTCATCATGGTCTGGTAGGTGGAGAACACCCCCCGTGCGGCAGCGTCCTGTTTATTCTTGCAGAGGTTGCACACCGTCAGATCATCCATAAAATTATGAAAGACCTTGAAGGCCTGGCTCACCAGGGGCTTCCGGTCCGCCAGAAAAAGGAAGTTCCGCACCCAGCCTTGGCGAATGAGCACATCCACCAGGGAAAGGACCACCCGGGTTTTGCCGCTTCCCGTGGCCATGACCAGCAGGGCTTTGCGCCGCCTGCCTGAGCCCAGGGCATCACAGACCGCCTGAATAGCCCGTTTCTGATACGGCCGGTCGGTGATAGCATCCTTAACATGCACCGCCGAAAGATCCCGGCGGTCCCGCCGGAGGGCAAATGTCCGTTCCATGTCCCGTTTGGCATAGATCCCCGATACCTGCCGTTCCGGATACACCCCGTCGTTGAGCCGGGTCTCGTACCCGTTGGTAAGAAAGATGAGGGGCCGGCGGCGGAACCGCTTTTCAAGGAAGTCCGCGTAAAGGCACGCCTGGTGGCGGCCTCGTTCCACGCTGACGCTGGTCTTCTTGGCCTCCACCACCGCCAGGGGTATCCCGGAATCATCCAGAAGCACATAGTCCGCGGCCCCTGACCCGGCGGTATTGGGCATGTCACCGATGGGATACTCCTCTTCCCAGTCCCTGCCCCGCTGCCAGCCCGCGTCCTGGAGCATGGTATCGATATACGCCTTCCGGGTTTCCGCCTCGGACAAATCCGCGGGCCGGACAGTAAACCCCTTTTTCTGGGCAGCCCGGCGCTTGATCGTGTAAACCTTTTTCCTTGGTTCGTTCTCCTTGATAAGGTCCGACAGGACCGGTGCTTTTTCCTGGACCGGGGCAGGCCCGGCGGGTTTTTCCAGGAACTTCCGGTCAAAGGGCTGTTCCGTGAATCCCTCGGTATAACAAAAGCCCACAAAGCTGAGATAACTGTGGAGATTTTCCAGGGCCAGCAGAGCCTGGTTACGGCTGATATTCCCGGTCCCATGGGCAGCGATGTTCCCGGTCTTGCGGATAAAATTGATCTTTGGAAACAGCCCCGGAGGAAGGAGGGCCCGGAAATCGTCGGTAAAGATGAGGGTGGATAGCTGGTCGTCCCAGGGTTTTGTAAGGCTCTCATCCACGGAGTAGACCCACTTAACCGCCGACTCCAAAGCCAGACGGCAGGCTACCGCGCAGACCAGGGGACTCACGGAAAAACAGGTTTCCGCGTCCGCCGCTGCCTTGGCAAAAGCCTTGAATTGGGATTCCTTCTGAAGAAACTCAAAATTGCCCGCCATGGTACTCCTTTTTCCGGCCCAAGGTTCCTTGTCAGTATATCCCCTGGACCGCGTCTTTGTCACCGTTTTTCAACTGAACAGCTCTCCGTTAAAACACTTCTGCATCAGGGACTTGTAGTTCAGTTCCAGGTTTTCCAGACCTCGCTGAAGTTTTACCTTTTCCGTTTCTACCCGTTCCACAAAGGAGGCGAACTCGGTTTGGAGGGGGAGAGGGGGGAGGATAACTGGCAATTCACTTAGTATTTTTAAGTTGATATTTTTCTGTGCGGATTCTGGGGCTTGTTCTTCTAATATTTTTTGGAAGAAAGAAAACCAGTAGTAGATAAATATTTTATTGGTATTGGCAAATGGTATGAATCCTACAACACTATCCGGAAAACAGGCATTAAATCCAAGAATTGAAGTTTTTGCAATGTTAGCCGCAATTGTAATACACAATGTTCCTTCAGGCCATAGTTTGCTCTGATTCAGCCCTAATTCTGAATAAGTTGATTTATACTTATTCAGAATTAATCCAGCTTTAGCAATATCTCCTGTTTGAATAAGTGGATATTTTCCTCCCAATAATTTTGGATCATTTCTTGGCCGATGTTTTGATATTCCTCTATTTAATTCTCCAATTGAATCTAACCTTACGATTTCCCATCCCTTAGGATTGGTCACCGGGTCCCCGAACATTTCCATAAACCGGGACTTTATCAGAAGATCTAGTTTTTCCAGTTGGACCTTCCGCTTTTCTATGAGGCTTGAGGCCTTGTCCAATATTTGGGCAATTTTTTGCTGAATATCTAGGGGTGGAAGGGGGATTCTAAAATTCCCTAACCATTCTGTACTCATGTTTTTTTGAGCAAGCCCTTGCGCCGAATTAATGCATTCATTCTCGAAAAAATTTTGATTCAGAAACCAATACAAATATTTGTCAAACAATTCAATATTATTTTTAAGGCGGATACAGGCAACCCGTTGATTTAATGCAGCTGGTAATAATTCCATTGGCAGGAGTCCTACGCGACCAACATTTCCTGTTAATGATAATAATATATCATTCTTGCTTAACATGAACTTTAAAATATCTTCTGTTTGACTTATTGGATAGAATTTAGGATCATTATCAACAATCTTTCCTTTTTGGACATTTGTAATCCTAATTACACGAATGCCATTAGTTGCATATTTAACACTTTGGAATGCATAACCATTTAATATATCACACACATCCCCCAGCCTCACCATCTCCCACTTACCCACGGAGCATCTCCTCCAGTTCTGCAAGCCCCCGGGTAATTTCCCCTTCCAGTTCCTGTATGTCCTTCATGATTTCCAGGGGCTGGGGATAAGTTTCCTCCACATAGTTGCTTTCCTTGTATTTATTGATGGAAAGATCGTAGCCGTTGGCGGCGATTTCATCCTTTGGAACCAGAAAACTCTTGTCCGTCCGTTTCCGGTCCGCCTCGGCGGTGAGGTTTTTATAGCGGCTCACAATGTCCGGGATGTCCGAGCTTTCCAGCTTGGTCCGCTTGTCGTCCAGGGAATAGCCGTCGCTTTCCATGTCGTAAAACCAGACCTTGTCCGTGCCGCCGGAGCCGCTCTTGGTAAAGACCAGGACTGCGGTGCTCACCCCGGCGTAGGGTTTAAAAACACCGCTGGGCATGGAGATGACCGCGTTGAGTATGTGTTTTTCCACCAGTTCCTGCCGGATAGCCCGGTGGGCGTTGCTGCTGCCGAAGAGGACCCCGTCGGGAACGATACAGGCGCAGCGGCCCCGGGTCTTGAGGATCCGGAGGAACAGGGCCAGAAAAAGGAGCTCCGTCTTTTTGGTCTTGGTGACCCGGGTCAGGTCCGCGGCGACGATATCGTGATCCAGGCTTCCCTTAAAGGGTGGATTGGCCAAGACAGCGGTGTAGGTATTGGTATCGGAATTCTGATCCGAGAGGCTGTCCTTGTACTGAATATCCGGGTTGGCAATCCCGTGGGTCATCATGTTCATGGCCCCAATTCGGAGCATGGTCCGGTCCATGTCGTAGCCGGTAAACATGGCGTTGTGGTAATGATCCAGGGTGGCCGGATTCTGGAAAATAATGTCCTTGAAGGTTTCTTCAAGATACTCCCCGGCAGCTACCAGGAATCCCGCGGTACCGCAGGCGGGGTCACAGATGGTATCCTCCGGGCGCAGGTCCAACAGTTCCACCATCATCCGGATAATATGCCGGGGAGTCCGGAACTGACCGTTAGTCCCGGCGGTGGAGAGTTTAGACAGAAGGTACTCGTAAAGGTCGCCCTTGGCGTCCTTCCGGTCCTTCGATGCATCGATGAGGGTATAAAGTTCATCCAGTGCGGTGACGATTTTATCCAGGAGCTGGGGGGTGGGCACCTTAAAGATAGCGTCCCCCATATATTTGGAATAGGTACTTCCTGCATCGCCATGGAGGCCTTTGATAAAGGGAAAGACTTCTATCTGGATTATCCGGTACATTTCCTCAGCGGGTTTATCATGGAAAACTGACCACCGGAGTTCTTCCCTGTCCTGGGGAAAGACGCTTGTGTGAGACTGCTTAATCTTGGCAAAATCCTTTGCATGAACCCGGTCCTGACTGTCCAGGTCCCGGATAAACATGAGATAGGTAATCTGCTCGATTACATCCAGGGGATTGGTCAGACCTCCGGTCCAGAACATCTCCCAAAGCCGGTCTACTTTATTCTTCACCTCACCGGTAATCATGGTGTCCTACTCCTTACACACATCCGGTAATGGGACCGGCGGTATTAATTTTCCTCATACGCCCGCTCTATCAGGGGCTTGGCTTTTTCAAAGTCATCGGAGGTCCTGATCGTGAGCTGGACATCCCCGGTGGACCAATGCCCCACGCCCCGGACATCCCGGGAAAAGCCTTCTTCCAGGCTGATATCATCGGGGTTAAGTTTCAGGTATATCAGAATCTGCTTGGAACTTACTTCCACACAAATAACGTTCTTCATCTTTTTAAAGGCCACATAGAATTTGAGCACATTCTCACTCAGGTCGTCCCCCAGGGAAAGGATGTACCCCTTAACGGAGGCATAAAGCATTTGAATGGATTTATCCGCCGAAGCAAGCTGCTCATCAAAAGTCTTATACACCTGCTTGCCGCTGCCCTTATCCTTTGGAACCTTTTGAGGTGAGCCTTTCGACACCGATGCTGTTTTAGCATTTATCAGTTCAAAAAGGATAAGTTCCTTTCTATATAAGATATACCGGACCAAATCAATATTGCGGTTAATCTGATTCACCGCGTGCTCATCATACTTGGTAAAATTCCCCGCCACGCAGATAAGCCGGGGAATACTCCAGTCCAACTGGTCGGACCGTTCCTTACCCAGCTTCTTCATTACCAGCAGTTCAAACTCTGCCTTATGGTCCAAAAGCCAGTCCAGGTAAAACAGCCCCTGGTTAATCACATTCTCGTTGCTGGACCGCTTGTATTCGAAGATAACCGGACAATTGTTCTCATCAATCCCCAGGCTGTCAATCCGGCCGCCGTTGCTGGTGGTGTACTCCGATTCCAGGAAGGTAACCCCGAAAAACGCGGGCATATTTTTCTCGATAAGTGTCTGCAGTTCCCGTTCCAAGGCTGCAGGGGAGGAAACCACCTCTTTTACGTCATTCTGAATACTGAACAGCTTAATATCCGGCATATTTCTCCGCTTATACTCCAATTTACAACCAGAATCCCCGCCGCTCCTGATGATGACGAGAATATGATCATTAAGTGATTTTTACCGTTTTATTATAACATAAAAAAGAGTCTTATTTATAAAGAAAAACCAGGACAAAACAATTTTTACCGATACTATGCTGGATTTAAGCCGGACATTCCGAACAAAAACTAAAAAACCCCTGATTAAATCACCGGGATTCAGTTAACGCCTGCCTAAACCCAATTTTCAATTTTTAAATCCTCTACCCTTTCAAACTCTTTGGTATTATTGGTTACCAATATCAAATCCTTTGATTTTGCGTGGGCCGCTATCAATATATCCAAAGGTCCAATTACACAACCCTTTCTTTTTAAGCCGGCTTTTATCTTTCCATATTTTTCCGCTGCATTGGCATCAAAGGGTAAAATGTCGATTATGGATAGAAACTTTAACAAAGCAACTTTATTTTTTTCCGGATATGTGCTGTTTTCCACACCATGGTCCAGTTCCGCCAGGGTAATTGCCGAAATGGCGATTCCCCTGGAACGTTTCTTCTTAAGATGTTTTAATACATTTCCGGGATGCTCTTTGATAATATAGATACAGATATTTGTATCCAGTAAATACATTATATAATTTCCCTCCCATCCTCGATGCCCTGTTCCCGGCCTTCGGACATGAAATCATCGGAAAAACTATGTAAGCCCTCAAGAAATATTTCCCAGTCCTTATTTTTTGGGAAAAGGATGACCACATCACCTATTTTTTGGATATACACATCATCCCCCTCAAATTGATAATTCTTGGGTAATCTTACCGCCTGGCTCCGCCCATTTTCAAATAGTTTTGCTGTCTGCATGATTTAATCTCCAGGATTAAATATATATCATGGTATATACTGCGTCAACAATAATTTCAGCAAATCCCCTTCCGCTCCCCGCCGGTTATCCATGAGGGATCTTAACTGGGTTATGGCTGTTTGGTTCAGCAAAACAAGCCTTTTCCCCTGGCCTATGCCCTGCCGGATGAGCAGTGCGTTGATGCTTTCCAGGTTACTCAGGACCACCAGCTGTTCCAGGGTGGCCTCATCCCGGAGGTTTCCCCCGGTCTTGGAATGCTCTTTCCGCCACTGCTTCGCGGTTTTTCCGAAAAGAGCCACATTGAGCAAGTCCGCCTCCGGGGCGTACGCCATGGTGGCCTGGGCTTTGGTTACCGCCGGCGGAATAAGATGTTCCCGTATGGCGTCGGTGTGGATACGGTAGTTTATCTTGGCCAGGGTCCGTTGGAGGTTCCATTCCCCGAAAAGCTGTTTTTGTTCTTCCTCCTTGAGTCGCTGGAATTCCTTTATCAGATACAGTTTGAACTCAGGACTCAGCCAGGTTCCAAACTCAAAGACAATATCCTTATGGGCAAAGGTTCCGCCGTTGTAACGTCCGGGCCTGGATATGATACCTATAGCGTTTGTGGCGCTTATCCACTGTTTACCTGATAATACAAATCCATTGGAGCCGCTTTCATTTTTAATGTTACGGAATTCGGTAACATTAAACCGGGGATTATGGAGCTGCTCCCATAATCCCATGAAATCAACGGTGTACCGGGTACTCAGCCAGTGGGAAATAACAAGTCCCGTGGCTTCAGCATTTTTATACTTCGCCATATCGGTCAGTGAAATATAATCTTCCTGCTCTAATGAAAGAACGGCAATCCCGCTTCCCTGAACGGTCATGCCCGTTTTCTGCTGTGTTTCCTTTCCCATGGCGTATATTCCTCCACTATCATCAATGGAAGAAGCCGCTTTTTTGCTTCAATTGTCAGCGGTATTTTCTCAAAACCATCGGAGCCTGCTCTGCCGGGAGGAAGAACGGGAAATGATGCCCCTGTGTATCAATCAGCACATAGCGGTAAGTCCATGGAATCCGCCAGCTCCAGGCCGTTTAATCCGGGAATGGACGAATACCGCCAGGCGGTTTGAAACCGACCAGATTCTCTGGGGGAAAATATGACTTCACCAAATACACAAACCATGTGATTGCAAACAGGGCTTCGCAGGAACATGGGGTATCCATTTCACATATGGCCCCGGCCTGGTTATTCAGAAAAAACCGTGGCTGCTCCCATTGCCGGCACTATATAGGTGCCGCATATCTATGCATTTTATTTAAGGGAAAAACCTGGATTTCTTCTGAAAAAAATACGTATCCCCTTAGAAAATACCTACCAGTTCCCGGATGCACCGCCACCACCAAAACTACCACCACCACCGGAGTAGCTTCCGCTGTCCGAGCTGCCAGAATCACCGGAACCGCCGGAATCTCCTGAACCAGTATCACCTGTGCTGATATAATCACTGAAACTTGCGTAATCTTTGTAAATATCGGAATCATCATATATTTTTAAACTGTTATCAGAGCTGTCATACAAAAAGACCACACGGCGTTTTCTCCTGAATTTGTGGAAGAGATACAATATTGGCTTATTAAAAAAAATAAAAAGAATAAGCAATACCACAATCAGAATTACTATAGTGTCCACCACATCGAATATACTCACGGGCTTCTTTACGGGTTTTACAGCTTTTACGGGAATTTCTTCATTGTTTGCTGCAACCCCGATTATACTTTTGCAGCCATCGGTAATCCCCTTTCCGTAATGGCCTGCCTGGAACTCAGGGCTCATAACATTACGGATGATAAGCCCGCAAGTTGCGTCGGTTAATAATGGTTCCAGGCCATAACCGACCTCTATCCTGATGGAACGGGTATCCATAACGATAAGAACAAGAACTCCGTTGTCTTTTCCTTTCTGGCCAAGCTTCCAGCTCTCTGCAGTCTTTATAGAGAACGATTCAAGAGAGCTGTCTTCCAGAGAAGGCATTATAAGAACAGCGATCTGTATTCCGGTTTGATTGTATGTATCAGTAAGATACTTTTCAAGATCACGCTTTTCCCGGCCTTGTATGACCTCTGCCATGTCGTTTACCGGACCCTTCAAAGGAGGAATATCCACAGCAAATCCCGGTATCAATATAAAAAAAAGCATAAAAATAAAAATCAATATTTTTCTTCTTTCCATTCACATACCTCTGAAAAAGTTCTTAAGGACTTTTGTCGATATCTCCCACGTTTTCAGGAAAAACCTGCCGGACCAGAACAGAAATAATTATAACCGGATATTCAGAATTCTGAAAGAGAGACTATAAAATGATTTAATAAGCCAAAAATCATGTTTTGGGGTTTCTACCGGATATCAAAAAAACTGCAGAGTCAAAACCAATATATAAAACAAAAGCCTATTTGATAATCTTAATCCTGCCAATCAGCGGAAGGGGCTTGAATTTTCCACGAACAGCGTTGACGATGCCGTAAACAGCAAATATTACTGGCCATGATATGAAAGTCGCAAATATTACCAAAAATGACCAGACCACCCATCCCCATTCAGTTAGAATCAGACTCAGGAAGGTCACAAAGGGACCAGGCTTAAGTATGGCCAGAGGAATAAGGATAACAGCCAGAATATTAACAATAACATGCCAAATCAAAGCTGCAATAAACAGAACCGTCCCTTGGTTGGTATGGAATTTAACGAAAGGAGAAATTTTACATGTTCCGGTCAGCATTGGAATAAAAAACAGGATGTATGCCAATGCAGCCATTACCTTATTTTTTTGTATGTCCTGGGCACCAGTGTCCTGGGGCTGCTGTATGGATTGGGACTGTTCCGAACTAGCCGCCTTTCCGCAGGAAGGACAATATTTTGTATCATCAGTAACCTGTATTCCGCAACTTTCACAAAATGCCATAAACTGCTCCCATTCTTCAGGATTTATATACGCTGTAAACAACTCCAACCCGGCTTATAGATATTATATTTTCTCAGATCACATTTGTATCGAAACTCCAACAATGAAAAACAGATTTTCCACGGAACTTCTACCATACCAACAAAATGGAATCGTCCTTTCCTATTATTGTGGCATTTTCATGTATTTTGCAAGATCTATTACCCGGCCAGCATTGGTCAACCTATGTCAATAGCGAAGTATACTACACCGTTACCCATACCTGCCGGGATGTAATGGGATGGCAGGTTATTCCCCAACCCCCTGAAGAATTGGTTAAGGCTAGTACTGAAACATATAAATCAAAAAATGATTCGTTTCATGCGGGGTATCTGCTGGTTCTGAAAATAGAAAGTGTCTATCCGGGAACACGTTATGAAAATTGCTGTATATCCGATTTAGGATATTACCCGGAATAGAACATTGGGAGATCCAACAGGGGATATCGCCCGTTTTTCTAACTAAAAAAGCCGGGGCTTTGACAGAGCCCCGGCAGGAACATTTTGTATTTAACTATTTAAAAAATTAAAAGCATAATATCTAATTACTTCTTCCTGCTTGCGGTATCTACCCATACGGCCAACAGTAATATCGCTCCCTTTACGATGTACTGTATCATAATAGGCAGGTTCATGAGGCTCATGCCGTTGTCCAGGCTGGCCATAACCAGCGCACCGATGATGGCGCCTATGGCTGTCCCGTAGCCGCCGCTGGGACTGGTGCCGCCGATGATACATGCGGCAATAGCATCCAACTCAAAGTTGACCCCCGCCGCGGTGGTCGCTGCGTTAAGCCTGGAGGTATATACAATGGACGCCACACTGCACATGGCTCCCATGATAAGAAACACCTTCATAAGTGTCCTTTTGATGTTTACCCCGGACAACCGGGCCGCCTCCACGTTTCCCCCGATGGCGTATACATGGCGGCCAAAGGAAGTGCGGGTGGTGATGGTGTTGGAAAATATCACCACCGCAAGTAAAATCAAAATAGCATAGGGGATGCCCCTATAATCCGCAAAGATAAATCCCGCCGCAGCCAACGCCGCGGATATAAGCACCAGTTTGATTATCTGGAGTGGCATGCTGAGCACCGTAAATCCGTTTTCGATGCGTTTTTTCCTTCTTTGTAATTCCAGGATAACAAACAATATGATGGCCAGGGCAAAAATTATTATGGTTAATTGATGTTTACCCACGTCATAGGGCAGGCTCAGGTCCCGGATGTAATTCTGCCCGATTGCTTTAAAGGCTGGATTAAACTCCCCAATGGTTGCGCCGTTCGTGATCAAAAGCGTCAGCCCTTTGAACGCGATCTGGCTCGAAAGGGTTACGATAAACGCGGGAACACCCTGAAAGGCGACCCAAAACCCGTGCCAGGCTCCTACCAAAAGGCCGGCGATTATCGTAGTAATTATCGCCACGATGATCATAACTATCGGGTTGAAACCAAAGCTCTTTAAAAAAGGAGAACGGGTCATCAAATAAGCTGACAACGCACCCAGGGTACCGCATACCGAGCCCGCGGAAAGATCTATATTTCCCGACACCATCACCAGCAGCATACCCCCGGTGAGGATTCCCGTGGTACACATCTGGACAGACAGAATCGAGAGATTCCGGGACGACATGAAAATGCCGCCTGTGGTGATGGTGAATATCACCCATATCGCAAGAAGAGCCACAATCATGGTATACTGGCGCACATTACCCCTAAGCACCCGGGCTGCTTCCTCTAAAAGCGTATTTCTTCCCAATTTACTGTCCGTCATATTTTCCTCCTGTAGCAAGGGTCATAATTTTTTCCTGGGTCGCCGCTGCCCGGGGCAGCTCACCGGCTATTTTTCCTTCATGCACCACGATGATCCGGTCACTCATTCCAAGTATTTCCGGAAGCTCCGAGGATATCATAATTACGGTGATTCCCATTTCCGCCAAACCGTGCATGATGGTATATATTTCATATTTTGCCCCCACATCTATACCGCGGGTTGGTTCATCAAGAACAAGCACCTTCGGGTTTGTGAGCAGCCATTTTCCAAAAACAACCTTCTGCTGGTTGCCCCCGGAGAGGTTCCGTACGAGCTGCTCCGGGGAGGGTGTTTTGATCTGCAGTTGCTTCGACATATCCTCCACGGCGCTCAATTCGGCATCGCTGTCTATCAAACCATGGCTAAGACGTTTATCCAGACTGGACAGGGCCATATTTTCGATAATGTTTTCCATCAGTATAAGACCCTTCCCTTTCCGGTCTTCCGTAAGGTAACTTATACCGACTTTTATCATTTCACTCGGTGAACGGGCCAGGATCTCCTGTCCATAAAGCTTTACCGTTCCCGAGGCTTTTTTCCCCCATATTCCAAGCATGCTCAAAAACAATTCGGTGCGCCCCGCGCCCATAAGCCCCGCAAAGCCCAATATCTCGCCTTTTTTGGCCACAAAGTTCATATGGTTAAGGGCTATTCTGTCGGGAACATCCGGGTCATATACCGTCCAGTCTTTCACTTCCAGGGCGATCTCTTCGCCGGGTGTATGTTTGGCCGTAGGATACCTTTGGGTCAGTTCCCGGCCTACCATCAATGAAATCAATGTATCTTCAGACAGTTTATCCGCGTCGTAGGTTCCTACGGTTTTTCCATCGGTCAAAACTGTAATTCGGTCCGCAATACTAAATACTTCATTAAGTTTATGGGAAATAAAAATACATGACATGCCCTTGCTCCGGAATTCCCTGAGCAGGCCAAAAAGAGTTTCCGCCTCGGTTTCGGTCAGCGCGGAGGTGGGTTCATCGAGCACCAGTATGCGGCATTCCTTTACAATCGCTTTAGCTATTTCAACTAACTGCTGTGCACCCATGCCCAGATTTAATACCAGTGTAGCAGGGTTTACATTAAGGCGTACCTCTTTAAGCACCTCGTGGGCTTTTATAAAGGAAGTATCCCAGTCGATAAGACCGCCTTTTTTTATTTCGTTGCCTAGAAAAATATTTTCACATATGTTCATATTTTTCAGCAGCGTCAATTCCTGGTATATGACCGAGATCCTGGCTTTTTCACTGTCCTTAATGTTGTGGAAGGACATTACCTGGCCGTTGAGTACAATCTCTCCGCTATAGGTATCCACCGGATACACCCCGCTCAGCACCTTCATCAGCGTGGATTTCCCCGCTCCGTTTTCACCGACCAGTGCGTGGATCTCCCCTTCCCGTATTGAGAAATCCACATTATCCAGCGCGACCACGCCGGGAAAGGTCTTGCGGATGTTTTTCATTTCGAGGATATTATTCTGTTCCAATCCATTACCCTCCTTGATACATTGGGGACAGCCCCGGGGCTGTCCCCCTCTTACTTACTTAAATGCCCTAGTTTATATCGCCTTCGCTCATATACCCGCTGTCGATAACCAGCGTCCTGTAGTTGTTTACATTAACTTCAGTAGCCGGGAAACCGATGGTGGGAACGTCCTTGAATCCGTTGTTGTCGACCGTGTCGGCACCGGGATTTTCACCGTTTGCAATTTTGGCAGCCGCCGCAACCGCAGCCCTGGACATGTCCCGGACATCAAAGAAAACCGTCATGCTCTGGGTGTCTGCGATGATACGTTTGATGGCGTCGGGTTCACAGTCCTGACCGGTAACTATGGTTTTTCCTGCCAGGCCCTGGGCGGCCAGCGCCTGGATTGCCCCGCCGGCGGTACCGTCGTTGGGAGCTATAACCGCATCAATCTTGTTCCTGTTGTTGGTTAATGCGTTTTCCACGTGCTTCTGGGCTTCACTTGCGGACCAGTCCTTGCATTCCTGTTCGGATACTATGACATAGTCGCCGCTGGCTACTTTTGCCTTAATCGCGTCCATGGCGCCCTGTTTCAGGGGTACGCAGGTTGGATCCTGGGGATCGCCGGACATCACCACGATGTTCCCGGATTTAAGGTGATTTACCACATATTGCCCCATGAGCTGGCCTATGCGGTACTGGTCGAACGTAACATAAAGGTCCACATCAGAGTTAAGAATCGGGCGGTCGTAGGCGATAACCGGAATCTTTTCCGCATGGGCCATTTCCACGATATTCTTGGCCTGTTCGCCATCCACCGGTGCAATGATCAGAATATCGATTCCCTGGGAAATAAGATTCTCGCACTGATTCTGCTGTTTCGCCGCATCGTTATCGGCAATCTGGGTGGAGATAATGATGCCCTTTTCAATCCCGGCCTGTTCGAAGTTTTCCCTGTCAAGCACCCAACGTATCTCACGCTGGGTCGGCAGCGAGACACCGATTTTGAGCTTGCCGTCTTTCGATTTTCCGCCGCCGCCCTTACAAGCCGCGAGCCCAAACGCCAACAAGGCTACTACCAGTAGACAAAGAATGGTTTTGAGTTTCATAAATAGTCTTCCTCCTAAAAAATATGTTGGATTCTATTTTTTAAAGCATAATCCCCGGATCACGCTGTAAAAACATATTTTTTCGCATATGCGATACCCCCCAAAACGGGGTTTTCCACGTGGTCGTAAAAAACCATATTCTCCTTTTTCGCAAGATCCATAAGATTTTTGCGGAACGCCGTATTAAATGTGGGACTGTTATAAAGGCTGCCCGCCATAACGATATCCACCGACGGCTCGTTCCCGAATCCCAATTTAGTGTAGACCGCGTGGGCCAGCTCCGCGACCAGGAACGCCGCGTCATTAACGATGCTTATACAATAGGGGTCTCCGTCATCTGCCATGTCCATGGTCGGTTTCGCCGCACCTGCGATTTCACTCATGGTGATCTGGGACAGCCGCTTCGGAAGCTCTTCAAAGGTATCCGCCCCGTAAAATTTCCGGAGCACCTCAAAAACGTTCTGATACTTTCCGTATCCGTCGCAGTACCGGAGCAGCACCTTTAAAATTTGTATTCCTATCCATCCCCCGGAACCCCCGTCACTGATAGGGCTGCCCCATCCGCCTATCCGGACCTTTTCCCGGTTGGCCCCGATACCCGTAGCCACCGACCCGGTTCCTGCGATCATGCAGAGCCCCGGGGGCAGACCCTTTGAATAAAACGCCAGTTCCGAATCGTTTAAAACCCGGATCCTTTCTTTTGCAACTTTGCTTTCCACCGCAATCGAAAAGTAATGGTCATAATCACTGGGTGCGTCACATCCGGACATCCCCATAACCAAGCCCAGAATCTGATCCGCCTTGATGCCGGCTTCGCCAAAAACATGGCGTATCCCCTTAAGGATGATATCCCGCTCGGATTTTGCGTGGGTTATTTTATAATTTGTCGAACCCAGGTAATAAAAACTGCTTTTACCTGTGGCACAATCATAGAGACAAAAAGCAGTTTTGCTTCCGCCGCCGTCAATGGCGAGCAGGTAACCCTGGTTGCTGTCCGGCATAATCTATACTCCCGAATCAAAGATAAGCTGGGTACTTGTTATTACCTGGCTGCGGCAGTTGAGTACCAGTCCGACCACACCGGTGTCATCACCCGGGTCATACATTATCTCGGGCATGCTGCTTTTAGGCGCATAGGACGATATTTTTTGTTTGATAATGTTCACGAGCTCCGAATTAAAGGACTCACCGCCAAATACGATGGCGTCGGGGTTAAGGATAGCAATATAGTTTGCGGCGGCGGCGCCAAAAATGTTAGCCAGCCGGTCCCGCTTTCCCGGTTCGACTTCTTTCCAAAGGCCGGTGCTGTCAACACCGATATATTTCTGCATCATGCATTCCAGGTAACCGCCATGTGCGGTGTAGTTCCGGTTTGCAGAGGTTTCTGTCAGCGGAGCCATAAAACCGATCTCCCCGGAAAAACTGGAGGAACCCCGGTAGAGCTTTTTGTTCAGGATGATACCGGAACCCATTCCGTTCCCGGTATAGATGTACACGATATTATCAAAGCGGCCGCTTAAATAGGTGTGATAGTACCCTACCGCCGCAAGATTGACGTCGTTTTCGACACAGATATCCGCATCATACCTGCCGGCCAGGGCCTGGGTCAGGTTAAAATCTTCCCACACTTCGATCTTGGGAATACCCAGCAGCTGTCCGTTCGGCATAACCGCACCGGGCACACCCACGCCAATCGCCTTCACCCCGGAGGGGGCAATTTTTTTCAAGGTATCGATAGCCCTGCAGGTACTCTTCAGCGCAGAGTCCGCGGACTTGATGTTCAGCGCAAAAATCTCCTCGTGCAGGGTTTGACCGGTGATATCCGCGATCCGGGAACGCAACTGCCCCCGCTGGTAGAATAAGGCGATAAGGCAGCCCGCGTTTTTGTTGGCCTCGTAAAGCATGGCCTTCCGCCCCGTGCCTTTTCCCGCCACACCGGCACCAATAATCAGGCCATCCTTTTCGAGGATATCGACAATCTTATTTACCGTGGGCAAGCTCAACCCGCTTTTCTGTGCAATTTCAGGCTTGGAAATAGGTCCTTGTTCATAAATAAACTGCTGGATCAGGGAAGAGTTTACTTCTTTTAAAATCTCCGGTTTGCCGATACGTTCACGCATAGTAGCTTTTACCTCGACTTAATTAATAAAGTTTATTTATTAACTATTATTAAACTCCGGTTTTTTTGATTTGTCAATTAAAATGTTTTAAAAAATGAATTTATTTTTGGGGGGGATGTGATATAGATGGACCGGGGTGTTAATTGAGGGATAAAAAGGATAAAAAACATGACCTCCAGGGGATGCCCCGGAGGTCATAAAGCTCCCGCTTTGGGATGTACAGGTACCCCGAGGACCCGGCTACGGGACGATGGTCCCCTCAGGGTCAACCGCCCCCAGATAGTACCCGGTGGAAGTGCGCCTGTAGCCCCGCTGGTCAGTGGTTTGGATTGCGGTAGAAGGCCAGCCGGTTAAGCCGGACTTGTTCTCAACATAAATCAATGGTCCAGCCGTGGGATCCGATTTGTTCTTAATCATCAGGTATTTAGGGGAACCCCCCGGACCGTCCAGCATCGCTGTTAGCACCCCGTCAACTATTTCTGTCCGGGAGAATATTTTGTCGATCGTACCAGTGAAGGTTTTACCATAAGCGCCGAATTCGTCGTCCGTACCGCCGATGAGGTTGTGGCTGCCGGAAACGGTACCGCTATCCATGATTAAATCCATTTCATTGTTTCCATACACAGCGACATTCCCTGCAATAATGGTACCATAAAGAGAGACAGTACCCTGCCACATAGCTATTCCTCCTCCCTTTCCCCCATTAACAGAAGGCCGCATTTTTTCTGTTTTATTACCGGAAAAGGTAGAGTTGATTATTGTTACCTTACTGTTGAATAAGTATAGTCCGCCACCATCGCCGCCATCTGAACCTCCTGATCCCTTAGCAATGTTTTCGGAAAAGGTACAATTAATTATTGTTGTATTTTTTACATTATTAAGCAGCATTCCACCCCCATCACCTTTACCTGTTTCAATTTTACTGCCAGCTTTGTTATTGCCAAAAGAACAATTCTTCACGGAAAGGGATGCTAATCTGTTGCAATGTACAGCGCCGCCGCCCTGGGTAGATCCCCCAGAAGTTTCTACGTTGTTGTTATTGAAAATGCAATTATCTATATCAAAAATACCTGAATTCGAAGAATATGAATATATAGCACCCCCTCCGGAATAATATTTTACAAAATTAGAATCAAATATAGAGTGCTCTACTGAAGCTGCGGTACAAGTAAAATTTGCTATAGCACCTCCGCCTTGATTTGATAAATTACTTAAAAACTGGCAATCTACTATCTGTATGCTCCCTGATTCGTTATAGATTCCTCCTCCCCATTCATCCTTCGCGTTGTTATTATTAAAGGAACAGCCATTTAGCCGGATATCGCTGTTCTTATTATATATGCCGCCACCTGACTTTGCTTCATTAGTCAAAAAAACGCAATCCTTAATGATGAGGTTGCAGTTTTCATTATACATTCCCCCACCACCATAAGAATTACTTTTGCTTGAATTTGCTTCATTGTATGAAAAAACGCAATCATTTATTGTCGGGTTGCATCCATTATTATACATCCCCCCACCAAAATTGTGGGAAGTAAAATTGTAGCCTGAACTATCATCGGCTTTTCCGCCTGTTATTTGACAATTCCACAGCTCCGCCTGGCCGGTAAGCCCCGCCAATTGGGGATGGTAGAAAACATGGAACACGTTATCCGTATTATCACCGGATATTCCTATGTCCCCCGACAGGATTGTCGCTGCATTTCCCAGGCTCGGGCTTGTCTCCCCCGCGTCCTTTTTGAATCCCCCAATAACCGTCACGTTGTTCCGGAGTGAAAAATGTTTATACCGATCTTTTGAAATGGCAGGCAGAGTTGACTCGTCCAGATTGGGATAGGAAGTGGGATAATAGGTTCCTTCTTCTATGAAAACATAGGCCTCGCTGAGTCCGTAATCAAAAGCCGCCTCGATAGCTTCCTGGACATTATTCATTGCATTATTCCAACTGGTTCCGTCTTTGCTTCCGGCGCCGGTAAGGGTAACGTATACAATTGTTTTTGCAGGATCGCTGTTACCGCCGGAATTATCCGTATTGCCGGGACTACCTCCGGCGGGGTTGCTGCAGGATAGCAGCGCAAATCCACAGATAAGAACAATTAGATAAAGAACTATGATCCCTGATGACTTTTTCATGGCATAACCCTGCTATTAGGAATATTTACTCGGAAGTATAAAAAACCTGGAATCAACGTTCCCGGAATTCTGCAAAAGATGTGTGGTTTTATTATATTACGGAATCAAGAAAACACAACCAGTTATGGATTTTTTTTTAAAACCAACCTATTCGTTGCCGCCACCGGTTCCTGCCGTATTATTCCAAATCACATCCACAGGCCGGAGCAAGCTGAGCGTATTGCTCCGGACTTTTAAATCAAAAACCTCGCCGCAGAGCAGCGAGGAAGGTTAAATAAATCACAGGCGGTGATGAAAAAAATACTTGCTGCCAGGAGTACAAACGACGGCAAACACCTGAGCTTTATATTCCACATATAATGCTCCCTTACCAAAAAACTTTAATAGTTAATAGTTATATCGATAATTATACCACATATATAAAAAATAACGCTAGTTAATTTATAAATTAATATATTGTAAGGAAGGAAAATGATACCCGAGGACAGGGTAGGTGTATATAAATAAGTCTAAAGGTATATGAAATATACTCTACGCCATTTGGACCTGGCTTCAAATAAATTTTCCTTGGATGAAAACCGGTTAGTAGTAAGTAATACAATACCATGATAAAGCTCCCCGCAGCGGACCGCGGGGCAACCGCAGGACTTATGAGCGGCCATACAATCGTTTCTTTACAGAACCAACTGCAGGCTGCATGAGCAATCTTGTAAAACACATTTCTATACAAACACAGACGAAGCCCGCATTAAGCAGGGCTTCCGGATAATGCATTATCCCCTTCTCTTTATTCCCCTGAATTTAAGCATGAACAGCAGGAGTAATGCGGTATACACAACCAGCAACCCCAGCACGATAAAGGTGGACGCGGTTGAATTCGGCGCGACACCTATAAGAACCAGCATGGGCGCCCCGAATAACACCGCTGCGCCGCTGCCGGTAATCAGGTTGCTGGAAGCCGGTGTTTTAAAGTCCGGATCTATCTCCCGGAGCAGCAGGATACCGGAACTTATGGTTCCGGTCATCATACCGTACATGGACAGCATTCCTTCATAGTAATAACCCTTGTAGATATGCTTACATATCCATTGGAGGTATACCAGCGTAGCAACAGCACCGGTTACAGACATGAGGAGGAAGGGAATCCAAAGCCCCTTTAAATCCCCAATACCTATAGAGGCAATGCCCGCGATAATCATAACATCAAACGCAAACCCGGATATCCTGCTGAGCAGGTAGTTGTTCTGGTATTGGTGGGTCATATACCGGAACCTGCGCAGCCCCTTAAAAACGGTGCCCAGCAGCATTGCAATAACCGAACCGAAGATGAAGTTAAAGCCCCATAACAAACTGGAGACGGTGTAGGAAAGCCCCGGCCCCAGGGCGGAAGCCAGGGATGTAAGCCCCCATATAACCAGGTACGTGGCCAGGTATACCAGCAGAACCAGGGCCATCTGTACGGAAAGCTTGTCCACCGACTGGGAAATTGGTATTTCACCCTCATCCTGGAAGGTATCCACCGTTACCGAGCCGGATAACTCGTCTATATCGTTATGTCTGAATTTGCCCTTCCGGTATAAATAATTAAGGTAAGCCACACCGACGATACATGCACTCAGGTAACCTGCGGCCGCAATGGACAGTCCAAATGATCTCCCCCCTGCAAAGCCAAGGGCTTCATAGGTTGTACCGATATTGTTCGCCTGCCCCGGCCCCTGGCCGTATCCCATGGGAAGTAATATCCCGGAGGCTTTAAACAGGGCCGGCATGAAGGTATACGCCAAAGCAAGGGAGATAACAAGCCCGAGGATGCCCTGTATGGTGTAGCAGCTGACAATCAGCGCACCGCTTTTGGGACCCGCCAGCCTGCCTGCTCCGTCCCTTGGCTTGGCCGGGGATATCCTCAATGAAAGGGCGATGAATCCCAGCGCAATACCATGATAAGTCAGCATCTCCAGGGTTGCCGTTTTTATTGACAGGAGCCCGGTCATTCTCAATATCAACAACAGGAACCCCGCCAGGACCGCGGTAGGCATGAGACTCTTCCTGATTACAGGAATCTTTCGCCGTAAAACGTTAGCGAACAGCAGTGCCCCCGCGATAAGCCCCAGCTGAATTATAATATCCCAAAGCCCCGTGTTGGCCGCGGAAAAATCCATAACACCCTCCCAATATTCTTTAAAACAATTTCACCTGCGCTTTTTACCGGCTTTCCCGGATAATATCATATGCATACTCATATTTAACGGCACAGTAGGGCCTGTCTGATTTAATCTCATAATACTGGTGTCCTGATGCGAAGGTCAGTGTACATAATGCGGTTATGCTGAGCCCTGTCATACTATCCAGCGGGAATTTCATAGATCCGCAGGACAGATGCTCCGGGGTTAGGCTGAGCCGGCCCGTGGTTATAAGCTCGCTGCTTATACACGGCTCCACCCTGTAAAGGCTAATCCCATCATCACTACAAACCGCCGCATCTCCCGCCGCCTTTACGATATCCGGCATCTGCTGTCTCTGCCATAAATCCCACTGTGTTACGGTGCCGAAGGGGAAGTCATGGCCCTGCAGCATACCATATTCATCATACCCGGCGGACATCCCGCAGGTGCAGCTGATCCGGCTGCCCTGCGACTTCAGTGTCCCGATCCTCATGCAACCGGGGCACAGGAATACGGCTGTTTCCAGGTATTCCGCAAGATCCTTTCCGGTATATTTGGCATGTTCTTCTAACTGCCTTGCGTTAGCATCTTCATGGATATCCCGCTGTATAATTTCATTGATTTTTTCCGGGCTCATCTCCTTCAGTTCGGCCGCGGGATAACGCCCAATAACAGAGCCCTTAATCTTTCCCCTGCGCCTGTTTTTCGACCACCTGGGAGAGGCAAGGTATCCGCCTTCCAGCCGGTACGTAATCAGGTCCGCCCCGCTGATCCTTACAAGCTTGCCCGTGGACTGAACAATTTCCCGGGTAAGCCCGTTAAAGGTCCGGTCACCCTCGGCAAAAATACAGACACTCGCCCCGGATTTTATAGCCCGGAGCACCTCCATAGCCGTTTTGGCTGCGGTGCTGCCCTTTAAGCGGATTATAGGAGCATATACATATTTCAGCAGCACCGAAGCAAAACCCCAGCGTAATACGTGTTCACTGGCCACAAAGTACATATGTGCCGCAAAGCTCATCCCAAGAAAGACCGGATCCCAGTTTGTTGTGTGGTTTGATATGACAATTGAAGGACGCTCTATTTTTTCTATATTATAGGAATAATTCATTTTCCGTCTTATCAGCGGGGACGCAAGTTTTCGTAAAACCATGAAAAAAATTATGTGACGTTTGTTAACCAAAACAACCTCCCCGGGGATTACATCCTACCCTGCATAAGTATTGAATACCCTTTTCCCGTATTCTTTATAAACCGTGACGGTACACTCCGAAACCTGGAAAGATAGACAATAAACAGACCTAAGGTACATTGAAAAGACATTACCCGATTGGAAAATCCATTTTTATATAAAACCATCACAACTATAACTATAATTATTGATGTTTTGTTTATCAATGGTTTATCAGTATTTGGTTTACAGTTTGCCGGAATACATCATGCCCATGCTATCTTGATTATCAATTTAAGAACGAAGACGTGTTTATGAATACCAGACTTTTTATAGATATCTATTATCCGGAAGGGTAAACGCTTTGATTCAGCGGTACCTTGGAAAGAAAGCACTGCGGATCAGTTATTATATAGAAGAAACATGAATAATCTCAATTCTATTTTGATGGTATTACCCATAATTTATAGATATTTTTCTATTTTTACTAAAGGTCATTTCATAAATACTTATTTCTTCCCAGATCCCTTCGAGAGCCCCAGGGACCGAAAATTCCCGGTGGTTGAGGTTCTCGAAACCACCCGCGAGGGAAGATATGCTTTAGCAAACTATTTATGAAATAGATTCTACATTTTTACTGAAAGTCCGGTTTCATACTTTGCAGCTTCCTGTAGTGATGTGTATTTTCTCTGCATCAAACTAGTTTTCCCTTTAGCAAACAGACACTGTGATAAATCTTCAAACAATCGAGGCTTTTTCAAAATGTCAGATTTTGAAAAAGTAACCTTAGATTTAGGGGAAAAACCGGCTTTTTGACGGTTTTTCTGAAGCTTTTTTCAAAACTAACCGAGTTTTGAAAAAAGCTCTATATAAAATACTTCTTCAATTTTCTACAAGTGGGTTCGAGGCACTTTCGGGTAATCATAAAAATATTTTAAAATCATTATTTTCTACCAATGCAAAAAACATGTTGTCACCATTAATACTATAAACATGAACCTCCTGGTTCTGTTTTACACCACAGCATTTCATGCTGGCGGATTTATGATTATTGGAGGCAATCGTGAACAATCTCAATTCTATTTTGATTGAAGGAAACCTGGTCAGGGATCCGGTTTTTAAATCTACCCCCAAGGGAACCCCTGTCTGTACCTTCAGTCTTGCATCAAACAGGTTTTATAAACAGGATTCGGAAATGGAAAAGGAGGTAAGTTTCTTCGAAGTGGAGACCTGGTCCAAGCTGGCGGAAAACTGCCAGAACCTGGGTCATAAGGGAAGGGGCGTCCGGGTGGTGGGCAGGCTTAAACAGCAGCGATGGAATGATGCCCAGGGTAATCCCCAGTCAAAGGTGATGATTGTGGCGGAACATGTGGAATTCAAACCCGTGTTTAATAAGGATTCCGGTTCCTACAAAAAAACCGGAACCGGGGAAGCATTGATGGCGGCGGAAACGGAAATTGTTCCCGGGGATGTTCCCTCAGCAACAGCTTGATTTTTTTCCGGCCTGGTTCCGTTCTGACTAACGAATAGGCACCTCCCTCCTTAAAAAAATACGGGGCCAGGCCATCTTTGGCGAACGCTTAAAGTACGATTCACAGGGATGGTTTCAATGTTCCGGGTCTTATCCCGATCTTACAATTTCAAATTTGAATGTATCCTTTTTAGGGATGGTAATTATCGTACACGTCATCCCAATAAGGAGTTTTTCGTATAATTCAGGATAACGGCCTATTGGGGAGTCCTCATCCGCCATTTCTCATTATGACTTATATTTTTTACATATCCCTTCAAAGATGAGTTTTCCTACCACGGAACCGCCATCAAGTATACCAATACTTTTTTCCGCGTAATACGCGGCCCTGCCATGGACCGATTTCATGTCTTTGGTACTTTCCGACCCTTTAGAAGCCGCCTCCAGGGCATTTGCCCAGACAACAGCTTCTTCCTGGCTGCCTGAATATTTCAAAACCTCAATCCCAGGGCAAAGAGAATCGAGAATGGTTTTTTCACCGGGTTTGGATTTGGCCTTTTCCATTATTGCGGCAATTCCCGTTTCCATAGCTCCAGCAATTTCCGGAATCCCCGCATCCGTCTTACCCTTCAATGATTTTGCCATACCCATAAGACCAATGGAAATAATAGTCCCTAAAGATGAAGGGGCAGTCTCATTGAAAATACCGCTTAGTTTAAGGAAAATTTTTCCTAAATCCGTTTCCTCGGTCGCAGCGATGTAATCCGAAACTGCCTTAAACCCGGCATCCATATAAATTCCAAGATCCCCATCGCCATTTTGCTGATCCAGTTCCACAAGATAGTCCTTATTTTCTGTCATAATACCGCTTATAGAAGCAAAAGCACCGGCCATACTTTTTACGTTCATAATTACTCCCTGTTTGGGAACTTCTAAGAACTTCAGTTTTTAGAAGTGTTCCCTGGATGTACTATGGAGAAACTTTATTATTTCGTAGTGGAATAAAGAAATAAATATTTCTCCGAGGGCACCTCTAAAAACCTAACCGAGTTTTTAGAGGTGCTCATTTGTTAATATTAGTATAAAAAGGAGTAATGGCCGGGGCATTCAACAGCTCTTTGAGACGGGCATTCAATTTAATAATGGAAACTGAAATCCCTGCCATTTCCATAGAGGTAGCAAATTCACCAATGTGGGGCATATGAATTGATACACCATATCCTTTGATGATTTCATGAATCTTCCGGTAAAGTATAAGTTGTTCCTCAAGGGGAGTACCGCCGAGACCGTTTATCAGAACAGAAACCTCATCCCCTTTTTTCAGGGGCATGTCCGACGTAATACGCTCCATAATTATCCCGGCAATCTCATCGGCGCCGATCATTTTTTTTGTCTCAATCCCCGGTTCACCATGGATGCCCATGCCAATCTCAATTTCATCTTCTTCAATAGAAAAAGTTGGTTTGCCTACTTCCGGAACTATACAGGGTGAAAGCGCTACACCCATGGAACGGGTATTATCCAGTGCTTCCTGGGCGATAGCGGTTACTTCCTCAAGGGATAAAGTCTGCTCAGCCGCAGCTCCGGCAATTTTGTAGGCAAAGACTATACCCGCAACACCCCGGCGCTTTTCCGCAGTTTCCCGGGGACTTGAGGCGACATCGTCACGGCCCAGGGCGATAGTGGTTTTGATATTGTCAAATTCCACCATTTCCCTCGCCAACTCGAAATTCATCTTATCTCCGCCGTAATTACCAAAAAGACAAAGTACCCCATTCCCGGAATCGCAGGCCTTGATCATATCCGCCATCTTCTGAGATGAAGGGGAGGCAAATACATTTCCAACTGCACAGCCGTCAAGCATTCCCTGACCTACGTAACCCAAAAAAAGCGGAAGGTGGCCGGAACCGCCTCCGGTAACAATCCCGACCTTACCTTCTTTTTTGGGATAATTACTAAGAAGAATTCGATGATCACCGTTTAAGAATTTTACCTTATCTCCGTAGGCAGCGATAATACCTTCCATCATTTCATCAACGAATTTTTCAGGCTTATTAATTATCTTTTTCATAGTATATACCTCCCTTGTGTTAGGAATTAGTACGGAAGTACAGGCACTGACGACGGCATGACAATACGCAGAAAGGCGGTTACCCAGTTTGGGCGCCAACCCCTGCAGCTTCTATCGGGCTTGGAGGGTATTGCGGGAGGACTGGGGAAGAGGAAAAGGCCCAGTCCATCAGCAACACCCGGTATTATGATGCCACAAAAACAGGTCCCCTAATCCGGGACTCTCCCGAGCCTTTTTCAAAACTCGGTTAGTTTTGAAAAAGGCTTTTGCAGAAAGAATGCTATTTCCTTACCCATACATAAAATAGTATTCTTTCTGCACTTACATCTAAGGTTGCTTTTTCAAAATTTGACATTTTGAAAAAGCCTC
>JAVBPH010000099.1:0-10723 GCA_031549725.1 Treponemataceae bacterium | reverse complement strand
GATAATACCCGAAAGATCGGCTTTCCCAAAATTATAAAGGCAAAAGAAGAAAAACAATGGTGTTCTTATTACAATCTATATTGAGCCTTTTTCAAAACTCGGTCAGTTTTGAAAAAGGCGTTTGCAGAAAGAATGCTATTTCCTTACCCATAAATAAAATAGTATTCTTTCTGCACGTACATCTAAGGTTGCTTTTTCAAAATTTGACATTTTAAAAAAGCCTCTGGATACAATTGTTTTCTGCCGGTAAAACAGGCAAATTAAGAAAAATTAAGGCTGATCCCTGCCTCCCCGGCGGGGATCATTTTTTGACCTGGGTTCGGTCAAAACGCAGGGGTAACATACACTGATGTCACCCCTTTCAAATTTGGTTGATCCATGGTCGTGGTTTTCTTCACTAATTTAACCCATAATCCGGATTTATTTCCCCGTTTGGCCGAAATAGTTGATAACCTTGGCAAAACTCTCAGAATATCGTACAATCCTGTAACCTGAGTTAATCTCGAGTATTTTATCCTTAAGGGAATGATATGAAACGTATTGTAATAGCAGTTATATGCGTCCTTTTTGCGGCAGGAACAGTTTTTGCCCAGTCGGATCTTCAGTCTGTGGCTATTGTCCGCTTAACCAAAAGTGAACCCATCACGGTAAAACAATTAAGGACCGAAGTCGAAAAGATGGAAAAAGCCGGCGGCCGGCCGCTGACAGTGGCGGAGCGCAAACAGGTATTGGATGTAATGATCAATGAAAAACTGGCGCTCCAGGCGGCTGAAAGGGATAAGGTGACCATATCGGATGCCGAGGTAAACAACCAGATGCAGCAGCTCCGCATGTCCATGAGCCAGTCCATTGGAAGGCAGCCCACGGACCAGGAATTTGAAATCGCCGTGCGAAATGAAACAGGTCTGGATGTGGCTGGTTTCAGGGATCAGATGAAAAAACAGATGCTGGTCCAGAAGTACCTTATGGAGAAAAAACGCAGCATCTTCGAGGCTGTTAAACCGCCAACAGAACAGGAAATACTTGATGCTTACAATCTTACCAAAGCCCAGTTTGTCAGGCCCGATACCGTACGGGTTTCCATGATTTTAGTACCCGCCGCAGCAAATAACGCTGCTGATAAGGCAAAGGCTAAGGAATTGGCGGATAAACTGTCAAAAGATATAGGATCGAATGCCTCAAAATTTGATGAAACAGTAATTAAGTCCCAGACCCCCAATTCGGGTTACCAGGGCGGTGACGCGGGTTATGTCCCCCGGAATCTCCAGGCCCAGCAGATGCTGGGAGCGGAATTTGTTAATACCGCCTTCTCCCTGAAACAGGGAGAAGTCTCCAAACCCATAGAAGGTCCCCGGGGTTACCAGATTATCAAGGTAACCGAAACGTATTCCCAGAAAAACCTGGAACTAACCGATGTGGTTCAGCTTGGAACCCGGATGACAGTCCGCGATTACCTTCAGAATTCCCTATTGCAGGAAAAACAGCAGGCGGCTTTGGATCAGGCTAGTCAGGAATTAATAACAGAATTACGGAAAGGCAATTCTTTCCAGATTTTTGAGAACAATATTAACTGGTAATCCGATGGCTTCACGCAGGAAAGGGCGGATATTGGCTTTTCAGGCATTATATTCCTGGGAAGCCAATAAAGTCCCGGTTACCGAATTAACAGATTTTTCCTGGTTAGAACCGGAAAAACGCCAGGCCCTGGAAAACGGGACCTCCGAGTTTTCCCGGCTCCTCTTTATGGGAACCGTGGAAAATATCACTATTATTGATAAAAAAATCCAGGAACACCTGAAAAACTGGGATTTCTCCCGGCTTAACCGGGTGGATCTGGCTATCCTCCGCTTAAGTACCTATACACTGATATTTCAAAATGATGTCTCCCCCTCAATTGTAATCGATGAAGCCATCGGTATTGCCAGGGAATTTGGTACAAAAGATTCCTTCCGTTTCATAAACGGTGTATTGGACAGCATTAGAAAAACTCTTAGGGATGAATCGGATCAGCAAAAAATAATAAACGAATAAGCCATGGGTGCCATAGAAAGGTTTACAAAAACGGGATTTTCCGGAAAGATGCTGCGGGTGGTGTGTATCACCGGGCTTATTCTTTCTACAATCATATCGGTGCCCCTGCTGGCGGTTTCTCTTATTCATGCCAGGGAAAATCCCCGGCAAAAACAGAAAAGCGTAAAAACCCAGGATTCCTTTGCAAAAAACCTGGAAGAATATGACCAGGTATTATCCCGGAACAGGAATACCCCCCCGGTGAACCGGCTGGATTCTATCCTCAATACCGCGGAAAAAAGCGCCGTCAGCATTGATTCTTATTTGTCCTTACTAAAACGGCGCCGGGCCCTGGCAAAAAACCTTCCTGAATACCGGCCCCAGTACCAGAATGCGGCGGTCCGGGCTTTAACCCGGTTTCCCTATTCGGAAAGTCTGTCCATCATTGCCGGGGAGGCATTGCTGCTTCGGAAAGCCCAACTGGACGATAATGACAAGCGGGATTTGTCCGCTTATATTAAAAATATTTCTCCCGGAAAACCCGTAATTTTATTGGGGTTCCGGTTATTTGAGGGTTCGGCCAGGCAGCTTTCCACCGCAAAACAGATCCCCCAGGCAGCGGGAATTTTTATTTCCGCCGCGGATTATGCGGATAATATCGAGCGGCCCAACCTTATCGCATCCGGTGCAATCCTTCAAATTATGGCGGGTAACCAGGCCGGGGCTGTTAATCTGATAAACAGATACAAAACCGTGCTTTTGGAACAGCCCAGTTCAGCATGGTTTCTGGTGGAAACCCTCTACGATTTTGATAACCCCAAAACCGTTGCATCAATCCTGGGTATCCATGATTATCCCTATGTAAACAGCCAGAGTATCATCCGCTTATCCGACACCCTTTACCGGATGGATAACCCCCAGGATGCCCGGTTTTTCTGGAATCTTCTTACCTTCCCGGAGGAGGAATCCACCCCGGATACAATTCTTGAAAAGGCTTTATATAACCTGGCGGCCACGTCCCAAAACGATGATCAAAAACGGACATATCTGGAGGAACTTCTGAAAATCTCCCCGGATAATGTAAACGGACTTATCATGTATTCCCGGCTGCTGAACCATCAGGATGCGGTACCATTTTTAAACAGTATTCTGGCAGAAAAAAAGGAACCCCTCGTGGAACTGGAACTGATTAAACAAAACCGGAGTTTTTCAGAACCGGGAAAAACCGCCGCGGATACCTGGTTCCTTTTGGGCCATTATCCCGGGGACCCGGACATGTATCAATGGGCATCTTATTATTTTGAGGAAATGCAGATGTTTAATGAGGCGGAGCAGCTGAAGAAAACCGCGGGTTATAACAATATAGACGGCCCATGGCTGACCCAACAAAAGGCCCTGGATGCCATGCGTATGGGAAATCTGGACCAGGCCGAGGATCTTTTGAAAAGCATTCCCCCCGGAACAGGATGGGAAATACCGGCGAACCTGGGGGTTATCAAGGAATCCCGGCGGTCGATTAATGAAGCCATGGAATATTACGAAACCGCCGCATCCCTCTGCCGGGACAAAAAAGACCTGGCCCTCATCCAGCTTAGAATTGCCCGGTGCCTCAAAGCTTTGGGAAACCCCGGGGAGGCAACCCGGGTTCTGGAATACGCCCAGGACCTGGATCCGGATAATCTGCAGGTCCGCCTTGAGATAAGGAAATCCCGGCTTCAGTAGAGGATATTCAAAAAAATGTCAGGTCTGTTCTCTGTCGTGCTTTAAGGCTTGTCCTGGGCCTGCTTACACCGGGGTCTTCATGTTGAAGAACAGTCCCTGAGAGATTTCTTGTGCTGTTGTTTTTGAAGTATCGAAGGAATTAGCAGGGTTTTCCCTGCAGGTGATTTCGAGGGCCTCAAAATCACCTGGATTTTGACTCGAAGCGTAGGGGGTTAACCCCTGTTTGTGTTAAAGTATGAAGGACAAATAGCAGGATTGTTCTTACACAGAGGCGGGGAAAGCTATAATTTGGCTCCGAAATAAATCGCATATGTTTAAGAAAAACTCTGTTTTTGCTTATAAAAACCTTGATTATACACAAATTAAAATCTGAGCTAATTTAGATATAGCTTTTTAAAACATGATATTTAAATCTAACTGATAAAAAAACCGGTCCCTTAGGGGACCGGTCAACAATCACACTTAAACTAAAACTAGATTAGAAGCTCCAGTTAAAGTCGCAGTAAATCCTGCTGGAGAAGTTGGAAACCCATTTTTCCCCAACTTTGTCTTTAATTGTTACGTTTTTCGCATAGTCGCCGCTGGCGCTGGTGATAAATGCTTTGTAACCAAGATCAATGTTGGCATTGGAGCTAAGAGTAAACTTCACACTGGGGTTGATGGTAAATTCATTCAGGGTGATGTCCATATCTTTGTCGCTGTCATCTGCCATTATTCCACCAAACTTGTTCATGTTGTACTTAAGAGCCAATTTGGGAGTAATAAATCCAATGGTATAAGCTACATAAGGTTCAACCCAGAAACCAAATTTTAAGTTACCTTTAAGGTTAAGAGCACCTGGTATTTTTGAAGGATCACCATAGTAGTATACAAATACGGGATCTACAGTGGTACGGTCACCATCATCGTTCTTAAGCTGAAGGTTATACATATATTCATAGGCCTTCAAACCAACTTCCAGAGGTTTGCCGTCAAGCAATTTGTAGGAAACCTTCTGGGTGAACATCATGGGAACCTTTTCAATAGTTTTGTCGTAATCCCAAATACCGGCTTCAATGACAGCAGTCAGATCCGGTACCATAAGGAGGCTAATGCCCAACCACGAATTGATCTTACTTCTGGTTCCAGCTTCCTTCGAACCGTCACCCTTTACGCTGCCGGCAAACTTGAAAAGTCCATCCATTGTATAGGAGAGGTAACCGGCATAAACAGCTTCGCCGGGGAAGGGCCCATTTTCAAGACCATACACACCAAACCCAACATTAAGACCATCAATGGGTTTAACCTGGATCTGGGCACCATAGCCTTCACCAACATCGGTATCTTCAGCACCCATGGTGTTGAAAGTACCGTCATCAATGTGACCGCCCATGAAATAAATCATGTTATTAAAACCATTCGCCCAGAGGAATGCATAGGGCAGCTCGAGGAGTTGGACAAAATCACCTTTGGTATTAGTAGCACCGATACTCTGGAACCGGAACTTCACACCAACATTTTCCAGGCTGAAATTACCGTTTAAGCGGAACCGCAGCGGGCCGGTACCGGCATCTTCGTTGTAAGCATACATGGCGGCAAGCATATCCATGTCCTTATCCGGAATACCAATCCGCACACCAGCTTTCAACTCTCCGTCCCATGTAAGTTCCTGAGCAAAGAGTCCCCCTGCTACCGCAAGGATTAAAAGAACAACAAGAAACTTCTTCATTTAAGAATCCTCCTAGGATTGACAAGGGGTAGCAATCTACGATTACAAGTCACCCCTTTATCTTTTGAATAAGTATAGCCGGGTATTTTTGAATGTGTCAAGTTTTTTTAGTATAAATTTGAAATTTATTTATTTTTTTACAATTATTTATTTCTTTATATTATAAAGAAATAATGCCGATAATGTGCTTTTGCTGACATTTCGGTCTTTCACTGTCGGATAATACAATATATTTTGCATTTTTGTCATTATTAGGGTAATTTTGACATAGAAACAAATTAAGTAATGATAATCATGAATTAGTCAAGCCTTTGAA
The DNA here is from genome assembly GCA_031549725.1 of Treponemataceae bacterium. Lineage (GTDB taxonomy): Bacteria > Spirochaetota > Spirochaetia > Treponematales > Breznakiellaceae > UBA937. The sequence goes on along the minus strand of JAVBPH010000099.1, from coordinate 4,967 downwards.
AAGCTAACCTATAGAAAAAAAATTAAAAACACAGGAAAAAGCCGGAGAACTTGACCGGTTTTGAAAAAAGTTCAAAAATCAACATACCCCGCCGCAAGCAGCGGGATATGTTGGTTCTGTAAGGTAAGGATTTTATGCGGGTTCAATACCCCGCACAACAATTTCTTTGTTGCTTCAAAAATCGCCCTAAAGAGCGGGGCATGAAACCCGCCTGCGAATCAATTTTAATTATAGCTGGAGTATCTTTATGTCAAAAAAAAGGCCGTACATCGGCATGGATGCCGGTTCCGCCGCGGTAAAAATCGTAGTTATGGACGAAAATACAGCCGTTTTGGAAACCTTTTACGGATACCACCGGGGGGATATACCGGGATGTATCCGGGATCTGCTGGCTTCTTCGGAGTTTAAGGAATTTGATATGGCGGCCCTCACCGCCGGGACCCCCGCAGGAATTCATGGGGATGGAAGATTTGAAAACACCGTTTCATTTATTGAAGGGATTAAGCATTTTTATCCCGGGGTGAGGAATATCCTCCTTGCGGGGGCGGAAAAATTCGGAAGAATCATTTTTAATGCCCAGGGGACTTACCGCAGGATGAAGGCCAATTCCACCTGTGCCGCCGGGACCGGGAGCTTTCTTGACCAGCAGGCCCTGAGGCTTGGAATTGATGGGGCTGCGGGGCTGGCGGATCTGGCGGGAAAAAGTTCCGGTGAAGTACCCCGGATTGCCAGCCGCTGTTCGGTATTTGCCAAGACCGACCTTATCCATGCCCAGCAGGAAGGCTGGGGACTGCCGGAAATCTCCGAGGGGCTCTGCCGGGGGCTGGCCCGGAATATCGGGGACACCCTTTTTCCGGGGGAACAACTGGAAGCTCCGGTTTTTATGGCCGGAGGGGTGGCCCTGAACAAAAGGGTGGTAACCTATTTAGCGGATCTGGCGGGAACGGAAATTCAAACCGCCCCGATGGCTCCATTTTATGGGGCCATCGGGGCGGTACTCCGGGCCAGGGCAAAGGGTACCAGTGAAAGGACATCCCCCTGGAAGCTTGATGATATCCTCGTTTCTGTAAAGGAAAAACGGAAATATGTCCATAAAGCCCTGGAGAGCCCTGCCAGGACAGAGCAGGAATCCGGTATTTTCAAATCCTGGAATTATTCTTCCTCTGTGTTGGGAGAACATAATCCCGTTGAAATAGATATCTATGCGGAGATTCCCCGGGGACAGCCCCTCCGGGTACATCTGGGTATAGATATTGGTTCCACCAGTACCAAGGCGTCCCTGACCGATGAAAACCGGCAGGTCCGGCTTGCCCTGTATACCAGGACCGCCGGGGACCCCATCAGGGCGGCCCAGGGGCTCCTGGATGCAATGGATCACATCCAAACCAGGGAAGGTGTGACCTTTGAGATCCTTTCCTCGGCGGTTACCGGGTCGGGCCGCAGGCTGATCGGTGCAATTGTAGGAGCGGACAGCATTATAGATGAAATTACCGCCCATGCCAGGGCAGCTATTGAACTGGAACCCCAGGTGGACACCATCATTGAAATCGGCGGCCAGGATTCAAAATTTACGGTTTTGGTGGACCAGGCGGTGGTATTCAGCAATATGAATACGGTCTGTGCCGCGGGAACCGGGAGTTTTATTGAAGAACAGGCCTTTAAACTGGGTGTACCCATTCGGGATTATGAAAAACGGGCCCTGGGAAAGCCCTCCCCGGCTACCAGCGACCGGTGTACCGTTTTTATGGAACGGGACTTAAATAATTACCAGAATAAGGGTTACCAGGTGGATGAACTTCTGGCGGCCACCCTATTTTCCGTGGCGGACAACTATCTTTCCAGGGTGGCCATGGAAGGGTCCATAGGGAACCATATTGTTTTCCAGGGGGCCACCGCAAAAAACCGGGCCCTGGTTTCAGCTTTTGAACAGCGCCTGGGAAAGCCCATCCGGGTATCCCCTTTTTGTCATATCACCGGGGCCATGGGGGCCAGTTTCCAACTGCTGGACGATACGGAGACAGCCCCGGGGTCAACAAAATTTAAAGGTCTGGGCTTGGCAAAGGAAAAAATCGACCAGCGGTTCAGCGTCTGCGAAGGTTGTACCAACCATTGCAAGCTCCACATTATTACCGTTAAAGGCGAAGAAATCGTTTATGGGTATCTCTGCGGCAGAGGCCAGGGGGATAAAACCTTTATATCGAAAAATTCCTCCGGATTTGATCTGCTCCGGGAACGGCGGGTTCTGATGGCCCAATCTATCGAGCAATGCCGCCAAAAGGCGCCCGGCGGCAAAAAGGCCATCCATGAACTGCTGGGCCAGGCCATGCTGTCCCTTTCCAGTTCGGCCATACATGTCCTGAATGATGCGGTCCACCAGGCAGCGGATTCGGCCCTGAAGATAGGAAAGAGCGAAACCGGATCCATAGATTATTCCAGGATTAAAATCGGCATTCCCCGGGCATTGTATTTGCAGGAAGATGCTTACCTCTGGAAATTCTTTTTTGAAGAACTGGGCTTTTCCGCTGTTCTTGGCAGGGATTCGCCGGACCAGCTTATTCCGGGTAAACGAATCGCCGGGGCGGATTTCTGCGCTCCCATCTCCATGATCCACGGCCAGGCAATGGAGCTCCTTGAAAAAGCGGATTATGTATTTCTTCCGGTGTACCTGGAAGACCAGCCTAAAAATAACACCCGTAATGCGGACCGGGACCGGCGGATGTTCTGCAATTACAGCCAGTACACCCCTACCCTGGTGGGAACCGCCACCGGCCGGGCCGGACATATTTTAACCCCATTGATCTATTCAACCTACGGCAGCGATGCCCAGGCGGTAACCGAACTCCGGGAAATGATCCGCGGTATAGCGGACCAGTACGGACTGGCTCTTCCGGCTCCCTCGGCCATAGAAAAACCCTACCGGGCCATGAAGCAGATTAAAACCCAATACGGACAGAACCTTTTGAACCTCTGCCGGAGGGTCCAGCCGGAACCCGGGGAATTCGGGATCATGCTGACGGGACGCCCCTACACGGTCCTGAGCAAAGGTATGAACAAGGGAATTCCCGATATGTTTGCCCAGCAGGGATTCAAGATATTTTTCCACGACATGATTCAAACCGGGGACAGGTACAGCCATGACCGGGAACTGCAGGCTTACCATTGGTTTTATGCATCAAAAGTAATCGAAGCAGCCTGCCATTGCCGGGATACCCTTAATTTGTATCCCGTGCTGGTAACTTCATTTAAGTGCGGCCCGGACTCCTTTGCTATGGAAAGTTTCAAGAAAATCCTGGATGCAGCAAAAAAGCCCTATCTGATCCTCCAGATTGATGAACACGACTCATCCGTGGGATATGAAACCCGGGTTGAAGCGGCCATCCGGGCTTTCAGAAATCATTTTTATACCCGGGGAAAAGCCCCGGCTGGCGGTACATCCCTGCCACGGAACGCAAACAGAATACCCGAAAAAAAAGGTTTCCCCCGGTCAAAAACGGTGCTGATTCCCAACTGGGACCCCCTGGTGTCTTCCCTGCTCGCCGCTGCCCTGCGGGGACATGGAATTGATGCCCTCCCGCTGGAGGAAACCCCGGACCTGATCAGGGAAGCCATGAGCCTTAATACGGGACAGTGTATCCCGGTGAATGTGATCGCCAGGGAAACCATCCATTACATTCAGACCCATCATCTTAATCCCGGGGAATCCGCCCTTTGGACAATGAAGGCCCTGTGGCCCTGTAATATCCCCCTGTATCCGCTTCAACTGGAAAGTATTTTTGCCCGGACCGGCGGAGGCCTGGAAGCGGTGGAGGTTTACCCGGGGGACATGATTTTTATGGACGTATCCCCCAGGATGACCCTGGATGCGTATTACGCCTTTGGTTTGGGAGGCCTGATCAGGAAAATTACCTGCCGGATCAGGCCCTACGAAGTACATCCCGGTTCAACCGATACATTTGCCGCGGAATGCCTTGAAAATTGTATCCATGCCCTGGAAACCGGAAAACCCATGGTTCCGGTGATCAAGGAAATAGCCCGGGGGATTGAAAAGATCCGGGTGAACCGGGGAAACAGGCCAAAGGTAGCCATCTTTGGGGATTTTTATGTCCGGGATAATGATATTTTCAACCAGGACTTAATCCGTTCTATAGAAAAAGCCGGCGGCGAGGTGGTAATTACTTCCTACGTGGAATACCTGAAAGCCACGGTGGATTCCATCTTTGAACGGCTTATCATCCAGGGGAAAATCACCGTATGGGCAGGATACAAGGCGGTCATCCTGGCTATTGCATCCATTGAAAAATCCCTGGAAAGAAAAACCGGTCTGGCCCTCAGTGATGGATCCTGGAGCAACAGGAACCGCCAAATAGCTTACCGGCACTTCGGAATCCGCCCGGAAATGGCCGGGGAGAATTTTGACAATTCACTCAAGATATTAAAAATCCTGGAGGAATACCCGGACCTGACCCTCTTCCTGCAGGCATCCCCGGCCTTCTGCTGCCCAGCCCTGGTGACGGAAGCCATGGGCAGGGTCATTGAATCGGTTACGGGGGTCCCGGTCCTTTCAATTACCTACGATGGCACCGGAGCATACAAAAATGATGTGGTGGAACCGTATCTGGCGGAATACGGAAAACAGGTACGGTAAAAGGTATACAATTCCGGGGAATTTTTCCAACGAACACAGAGGTGAATAATTTGGGAACTTCTAAAAACTTCAGTTTTTAGAAGTTTTCCTTAGATGTAAGATGGAGAAACTTTTTTATTTCGTTATAAGATAAAGAAATCAAAAACCTTCTGCACGCTTTCGCGTGCGAGGTAGAGCGCGCGGGGCGGCGAGGTTTGTTGGTTCTGTAAGGTATGGATTTTATGTGGGTTTAATACCCATACAATTTTGATTTACAAGATTTTTAGAACGCCCCAGAGCCTCGCACCCGGGAGCGTGCAGAAGGTATTAAACCCACTTGCGA
>JAVBPH010000053.1:0-25582 GCA_031549725.1 Treponemataceae bacterium | reverse complement strand
TGGCCAACGCCAGCGCATTCATATTCCGCGTTAACTCATCCGCATACGGTCCTGTGTGGATCGTTACTTCCTCTATTTCTGCGTCATGTTCCCGTTTGTATTGCTGGATACTTACCGTTTCCAGCGGAAATATCCGGTCATCCTCATGTTCCCTCAATGTCAGCGGTACCCACCCAAGTGGTCCGGCAAGATCAGGGTTTTCTTTCCGGGACCCGCCCGTTCTCCTTCTGTTCTTCTGTAATGCCAGTCCTGCCTGGAATGTTTTTACTATGGTATCCAATATGGGATATTTCTGACAGGCTGATCCTAAGGTTAATGTGTTTTCTAATTCTTTTCGTCCCATACTTACACCTGCCGCTTTTTCAGACTTTTTAATACTTCCCGGTCATATGCATCTGCTGCTTTCGGTAAATCTGCCGTATCATTTGTTCCCACATCATGGCTGGCGCTCCGGGCTAACACCGGCTGCCTTTTCCTTGCCAAACAACTTGTTATATGCAAGTATAGCATACTTTTTCTTATTCAGATATTCTTTTTTTGAGAAGTTTCCCCTGTCCGCAATTGGTTTTTGATCAAGGCGTTTATAATGAATGCATAGCCAAAGCCCGGATTGTACGGATCATTGAGAACAAAAAGGAAACCTATCCCTGTTCACCTTGGATTCCCCGCTTGGGAGGCTGTCCCTAGAAGTGATATTACTGGAGAATCTATTCTATGAATTACTTATTTGTGGGTTTTTTGGACTGCCCTGCGGGACTGAATCGCTTTTCTTTCCCTGTTTTGGGTATCAGCGTCATCCTTCCCGTAGTTTTTATTTCCCGGGGTACCGGATTGTTATTACGTGCCAACTTAGGTGTTTTTATCCTTGTTGGAGCAGCGGCCCCAAAAACGGGCAAACCGGACCACACTGCGTTCATAAAGAAAGAACGGAGAATGCATCGAAACCCCCATTAGCCGAAAGTGTGACAATTCCTGCTACATTTGGTGATTTTGATGCTTCTCCGTTCTCCGGTCGAAGCATTTCTGCTTACTAACTCTTTGCAAAACAAAGAATTACATTTTGGGCGATATTGGAGTTGAACCAACGACCCCCAGTGTGTCGAACTGGTGCTCTAACCAACTGAGCTAACCGCCCGGTAGGGTTCAAAATATCAAAAGGTCCCTATCTTGTCAATAGGAGTCTTTTTTAGAGTATAAAACTGGGGATGATTCCTGAATCCGTACCTGCGGTAATCCCCGGCAGCACATCAGAATAATCCTTTTTAATGCCAGGGTTCGCCATACCCTTCCAGTTCCCCTTGAAATTCGAGGGGAGGCATAACCCATCCTCCGGCATCACGCCCTTGGGAATTCTTCCCTCCACCGGGTTGTCCACCTGGCTGAAGAGCTTCATCCTCCACGAATGGGCGGTGGACGGAGAAACCCCGGACTTCCCGGACAATGAATCATTGCAGAGCAAACACTCCGGGAAGGCTTCCCAGGCTTTGACGGTGGAAGTCGTCCCCCGGGTGAGCTTGTCCGGGGAGGCACCGAAAAGGACCCCCAGCCGTTGCAGAGGAACCGGCTTTTGCCCTGGGACGATCCGTTCCTGTCCACATGGTCCGCCCCACATTTCGGACAGCGGGGCGTACCGGAATCCGGATTCCCTTTGGAATTCCTGAGCAGTACCCGGGGGGCCAAAGCCGTTTTCTTCTATCAGGGTGTTTACAACACGGTTGATGCTGGCACTTTTCGGCACGTACTCGAGGACGGCCATCAACTGCTGATATATTTTCAAAGCCTTCTTTTATTTTCCATCTCTGTCATATCACAATTATTTTGGAGGTACCTGTTGCTGTAAATCCTTCGGTATATTACAATGAATTTCATGTCATCTAACATCCGGGAATATACCGAGTTTGTTATGTAGCGTTAAACATAAAAAAGGTTAACCCACTTGCGCTGCAGCCCGGTTTGACAATACACTTATAAAATATGATGAAGGAGAATACGTTATGCCTGAGAAAACAAATGATAATATAAAGGTACTTCGTCGTTCGTTGGATATTATGGGTAAGTTCATAACAGAGAATAGGCCAATAGGCGTGAATGAACTGTCAAAACTCTGTAATCTCAGTATAACAACAGTTTTCAGAACCATGAAAACCCTTGTAGATGCCGGTTGGGCCTATCAGCTTGATAACGATAAATATATTCTTGGCCAGGTCTTTTTTCTTCAAACCGAGAAGGAAAATCTTTATTTAGCTTTACAGGATCTGGTTTATCCCATCATGTGCCGTCTTTCCGTTCAGGAAAACCAGGCTATGAATTTATGTGTTCGGATAAATGAAAAATGTCTGATTCTCCAGCAGTCCAAATCCGACCGTCTGGTGGATTTTGTAATTCCCAAAGGATCATATCTGCCGGTTTATGCAAGTGCATCCGGGAAAGTTTTGTTTTGTGAGATAGAGAACCCTCTTTTGGACGATATGATGAATATGATTGAATTTAAAAAATTCGCTAACCGGACAATTATAACACGGCAAAAGTTTATGCAGGAACTTGAAAATGTACGCAATAAGGGATATGCCTTTGATTTTCATGAATCGGTGGAAAATACCAGCTGCATTGCCGTTCCTATAAGAAACCATAAAGGCCATATTATTGCTTCATTATCTTTTTCCGGTTTCGTTGGTCTTAACGAAGAAACGCATCTTATGGGTTATGTTCCGATTCTTGAGAAAGCAGCGGCAGAAATAAGAGAAAAACTATTCAGGAATTTCATTGATCCGGATGTGATGCTCTGAAAGCCGTCAACCATGGTAATCCATGCCACACGATATTATAAATTTCCTCTCACAAAAAGCTCCCCGGGGGAGCTTTGATATGTCAGATCGATCACCAATCCGTATCAGGAAAAAGCTTAAGGATGGAGCGAAGCGGTTTTTGGGCATGGACAGTAATTAGTGAATTGAACAGATTAAATGGTTTTCCCAACACTGTCTCCTATCCTTTATCCTTTTACAGCTCCTGCGGTTAAACCTTCAATAAAAAAGTTCTGTATCAGTCTGAAAATCACAACCACCGGTACGGTAGCGATAACAGCGGACGCCATAATAGCCCCCCACCGGATATCATAGGAACTCACAAATCCGCGGATCCCAACAGGCAGGGTTTTATGTATTTCATTCATAAGGACCACCGAAGCATACAGGAACTCATTCCAGGAGAACGTGAACGCAAATATTCCGCTGCTGAATATTCCCGGCACTGCCAAAGGCAGGATAATTTTCGAGAATACCGTATAAATCGAAGCTCCGTCTATTATCGCCGCTTCCTCCAGGCTCCTTGGAATGGAGTTAAAGAACGGCATCAACAGCCAGATCAGGAAAGGCGTCACCAAAGTAAGATGGGTAGCTATGATTCCCGGATATGTATTGATAAAACCTAACTTGTTCAGAATCAAATAGAAAGGAAGAAAAAGCAAAGTTGAAGGAATGATATAGCTAAGCAGCATGAACAGCATGAGAAAACGCTTTCCAAAATATTCGAAACGCGTAAAGCTGTACACCGCCAACACAGAAATAAAGAGGGCAATCAGCGTGGTCAGGGTAGCGATGACAAAACTGTTCCAGAAATAAAGGGGTATGTTGGAATTCAGAATTACCTGGGTATACCATTGTCCGGTCACTGCCCTTGGGAAAAGTTTCGGGGGGATCGTAAAAAGTTCTTCCGGGGGTTTGACAGAAGAGACAACCATCCAGTATATCGGAAACATGACCAGCGCCATGATTATAACCAGTCCGCCGTATACCGGCAGTTTTCTTAGCCAGGAGTCTTTTTTTATCATATTCTCATGCCTCCTTCTTCTGCATTCTCAGGTAGAACCAGGCGAAAACAACAAACACCATCCCTGACATGATTGCAATTGCGGCGGCGCTGCCGAATTTAAAGGTTCCCATGCTGCGCATATAAATCATTATGGGCAGATGCTGTGTTGCCTGGGCAGGACCACCTTCGGTCACGAGATAGATCAGGTCAAAATAATTGAAGGTCCAGATAGCACGCAAAATCAAAAGAACTAAAGTGGTATTCTTCAAATGAGGGAGGGTGATATAAAAAAACGATTGGGTTTTTGAAGCCCCATCAACCTCCGCGGCCTCATACTCTTCCTTCGGAATTCCCCGCAGGGCAGCCCAATACACCACGGCCACAAAAGGAAAACCACGCCAGATATTGATAATTATCACTATGGGCAGGGCCCAGGTCACACTGCTGAGAGGGGAAGTATCGGGAGGTATGAGATGTATTCTCTGCAGACCAAAGCTGATGATTCCCCAAAGATCGTTAAACAGCCACTTCCATGTCAGGGTTGCGGCGATGATTGGCAATATATAGGGAATCAGAAATAATGTCCTGAAAACCGAAATCCCCTTGATCTCATTGTTTATAAGCAGAGCAACGATCAAGCCCAATAGGAATTGTCCCGCCAGGGAGCCTATGGTCCATACCACGTTCACACCCAGAGCCCGCCAGAACGCAGTATCTGTTATCGCATCCGTATAGTTTCCCAACCCGATGAAGGCGGATTTCCCGGTAAAATAATTCACGTTAAAAAATGACACCCAAATATTGTAGATGATCGGATAGACAATCAACGTGGCAAGAAAGACAATCGCAGGAAGTGCAAAAAGCACTCCCGTTTTTTCTTTATACAATCCCATACACATTCCTCTTGGAGAAGATTCTCCCATGCCGGCTACGCAGCATTTCTTTCCTTATGCCATCCGGGTTTATTCGGTTTCCCTGTTACCGGATCTCACGATGTAAATTCTCTGGGACACAACTTGATGAGAAGCAGGCTGGAGGTATAACAAAACGGAGGATTTGATTTAACATCATACCTGCCAGCGCCGCCCTTAACTTTATTCTGGTTTGCCCGCTTCCGGGCTTTGTTCTTTATCGTAAGAAAGCCCCTTCTTCCTTCAGCAATTTTTGAACTTTCTTGATATCGATATCCCGTAAAAACTTCCCTTCTTTTACAGCCAAAGCAGCGGCGACCCCCGCACCTTCACCTATGGCGAAACAAGGTGCCATAAGCCTGATGATGCCCAGGCCGACCCTGGAGACTGATATGCAGCGTCCGGCGGTCAGAAGGTTCTTAGTTTTCTTAGCCAGCAAGCAGCGGTAGGGAATATCAAAGGGACCGCTGGATACTTCTTCAAATATATGTTCATCCCCATAATATGAACGGTGGATATCCACACTCCAGCTGCCGCCCACGGCAATGGCGTCATCGAAGGATCTTCCCTGATAGACATCATCCGGGGTAAGGGTATATTCGCCGGTAATCCTTCTGGTTTCCCTTATTCCCAACTGGGTGGCGACTTCCGCCAGACAGCAATCTTCAAATCCGGGCACATATTTCCGGAAGAACCTCACGAATTGCTCGACATAAATCCTTCCTTCCTGTTCCATCCTCGTCAGATCCTTCACGTTGGTGGCATCACCGAATAATGTGGTGAAGTTCACGCTGATCTCATCCGGTTTCACCAGATTTTCCAGCCATGGTCCAACAACTACGGTTTCTCCTTTTCTGTTCGTCCTGTACTCAGGGACCCAGGGGAAGTCATCATTTTTTCTCGCTTTTTCGATGGATTCATAAAGAATTTTATTGAATTCCCCATATTCCTTCAGACGGCGTTTCCCGAGATTGTAGTTGAGTTTTACATTTCTCAGATTAAAGCACATGGTGACCCCCATCATCAGGGAGTCGCTTTCCCGTCCTTTTTCGTAGGGAGCCCCGGCCTGGGCCGCCACATCACCATCTCCGGTGGCGTCAATGACCATTTTTGTAAGGATGAGCTGCCTGCCGGACTTGCTTTCTATGATAACACCCTTGATGATTTCATCATCGACCAGCACATCACAAAAAAAGGTGTGCAGGAACACCTCCACGCCTTCATCACGCATCATCTGGTCCGCCACATATTTGAACGGCTGAGGTTCGTAAGTGACCTGGCTGGAATCAGGATAGGGTAATTCATCCCTGTCGATGGCCCCGCCGAGGGCCACCATCTTGTCTATGAGTTCCTGGCAGACTCCCTTGACAATCCGTTCCTGCTTACTGTTTGTTCCGGTAATCACGGGAAGCAGACCCGCGGTGGCCATTCCCCCAAGAAAGCCATACCGTTCTATCAGGATAGTTTTGGCTCCATTTCTGGCGGATGCTATCGCAGCCCCAATTCCTGCGGGGCCACCCCCCACAACTACCACATCCACTTCCCCTATCACCGGAATATCTTTGGCCTTTTCATTGATTGATCTGGTATTCATTCTTCTCCTCTCCTATCACATCATAATTCAACCGTGATCAGCGATGCACGAAAATGTACATGAAACACCGCGTGTCTTTGCATTCGGTTTCCACCCCAGGGCACTAACCCCCTATAGGATCCCTTTTTCAAGGGGTAATACCCTTGAGCAGGAATCCTATACAGTGGATTAGCACAATTATCCACACAGAAGATTATTCTATTCTTCCAATAAATCCCGGATCTGTTCGTCTATCCAATTGACCGCATTCCTGGATGTCCATTTCCGCAGAATAACATTGTGGATGGCACTCCCGAAGACATCCGTCGCCTCGATACTTCCTCCCGCTGGATGCAGACCGCCCTCACCTCCGGTTCTGTAGGTGTAGGGAATCACTTTTTCAAAAAGCATCTTGGTTTCTGCGGCAAATTTCTTAACCATGGGATTGCTCTGATATTCCGCGGAGTTGAAGGAACTCGTCATAGCGGGTATCGCGAATACCGGCCTGGTATTTGCCCTGTTTGCCATCCTTTCCGGCTGCATGAGGAACAGCAGGAATTCTTTTGAGGCGGCAACCCTGGCGGGATTTGAACTCTTGACCAGGCTTATCGATTTCGCATCCCCGACGGTGTCCGCGGGATTCCTGTAGCTTGGTCCGGCGGGGAACGGAAAAATACCAATGTTGTCCAGCATGGCAGGATTCCCCTCCTGGGCGAGGGCGATTTCAGCTCCCCATCCTGGGGACATGGCGGTCTTTCCCTGAACGAAGGCGTTCCGGTAATCACCCCATGACCAGTTGATGCTGCTGGGGGGAGAAGCCGCTTTATACATCTCGATCATGGCGTCCAAAGCCTGAATGGCTTCTTCCTTCTTCATGCCGAACTCGTATTTTCCTGTTTCCGGATTGAACACATGCACCCCGTTTCCATACATGTATTGGCCGTAGGTCTGGTCAGCCACCATATGCGCCGCCAGGGGAACCGCCATACCATACACTTCCGGAACCCCGTCCCCATTTTCATCAATGGTCAGCTTTTTGGCGACTTCCAGGAGTTCCTTCCAGGTCTGGGGAAATTCGGTGATTCCCTTCTTCGCGAACAGATCCTTCCTGTAAAATACTGCCTGGTACAGCATCAGGTCCGGTACAGACCAGATTGATCCTCCCGTGGTATACCGGCTCAGGGTTCTTTCGGAAAATTCCTTTCTTCCCAGGGTGTTTATCATATCGTCCACCGGTTCCAGCACGCCCTTTCCGTACAGAATTGATACCTTATTTATGCTGTCCAAATACATGATATCCGGAAGGTTTCCGGCCTGCATTGCTGCCATGGTTTTTGAATACCAGGCATCCGCGGTAATGGTTTCCAGTGCAATCGTCACCGAAGGATTCTTTGCTTCGAATTCCGCAATGGAATTCCTGATGCTCTGGATATGCGGAGTAGTTTCCTGCAGCATCCACATGGTGAGAGCGACCTTCTTTTGGCCTGCTGCGGAAGAATCTTCCTTATTACCGGCGGCAAACAGGCTGGATGCCGATACGATAATGGCCAACACGATCATCAATGGGATGAACTTTTTCATACTGTCTCTCCTTTTTGGTTAGAGGTAATTATACAACCTCAAGGTCTTTTCGAGTTTCTCACGAACGTCCGGCGGCAATTCCAAAACGGGCTTTCGTGCGACACCAACGTTAATGCCCCGCTGCGCCAGGCCTTCCTTGATTATTGAGAGCCATGGAGTGGGGAATCCCTTTTCGGTTTTTTCAAAAAAGAGCGGAAAATACGGACGGATCTTCTCGAAGTGATGCTTCTTCGCTTCTTCTAGTTTTCCCGCCTTGATCAATTCATAGAGCTGGGAGTTTTCCTTCGGAAAAAGATTTCCCGTACCGCATACCCATCCGTCGGCCCAGCTGGTAAGGCTTTCATAGGGTGTGATGTCGAAGCCGTAAAAGATTCCGAAATTGTCATCGGTCAGCGCCCGGAGATTTTGCTGCCGGTACTGATCGGCCTGCCGCTCTTTCACGGAATTGATGATTCCGTCGTTATACAGGCGCGCCATGAATTCGTCGGTCATCAACACCGTTGAATAGTAAGGGTTGTGATAAATCATGATGGGGATGTTGATTGCTTCCCTGACAGTTGCATAGTGCCGGTAGAGTTCATCCTCATTGGGCCCCATATACCAGGGTGTGACAATCATGACCCCGTCGGCGCCTGCTTTTTCCGCATCCCTGGAAAGTTCCACCACATCCCGGGTACGATACGCTCCAGTAGAGGGATAAACCTTGACACGGCCTTCGGCGTACTCACACACCATCGCATTCACCTTCTTTTGTTCGGCCCGGGTCAAAGCGATCATTTCTCCTGAACTCCCCCCGGGAATGATTCCGTGAACACCGTTCTTGATGAGGTAATTTGTCAACAGTTTCAAAGCGTCAAAATCAATCGATTCATCCTCAGGCCTGAACGGCGTGACCATGGGAATGAAAACTCCTCTTGGTTTTTCGTATTTCATGATAACTCCTTTAGGGCATAACCGCCATCTCAATAAGATTTAAACACATGATTCCATTTTTCGCAATACCCATTTCACTTTTTTTTGATTTTTTTTATGATCAAATTTTTGAAAATAAATTTCAAGCTCTTTTCGTGTATTTAAGTTATTTTATGCTTAAAATAAGATAAAAAGCAGTGTTTTTTCAGTGATTATTGAGTGTAAAGCATCCATCCGCGACATATTGTACGGTTCTACCGCTGAGAATAGCCGGGGAATGCCCACAAAGGTCCATTTTTAACCAGATTCCGCTTGCGAATCTGCCCTTCCGGAGGGCGTCTCCGCAACTTAGGTGGGTTTTCATAGCGCCTATTTCAATGAAATAGGATAATTCTTATTATCATAGCGTCTTATTTGGTGGTTTTTTGCCAAAAAAAGAAGTTTAAATTCATTTTTATTTACCAATTTCAAATTCCTCTTTATTAAATAAAAATTGTCGGTCTATTTTTGAAATAGATATTTCATTTTTTTCCGCTTTATCAATAACAGGATATCTTAAAAGAAACAAGATGCTCCTTTAGCGCAATTTAGTTATACTAAGCAAAATGAATTTTTTAGAACCCTGATCTTTAATATTGCATGATACATATTAAAAAATATTTAGAAGTTATTTTATAGCCGCTCCCGCAGCCTGAGAATACCACAACCTGTAAACTTTGAGCCCCCTGAGCCGCGGGGTATTAGGCCAGACTTCCGAATAAAAAAGGCTCCTACTTGATATAGGAGCCTTTTCCGGAATAAAACTATTTTAGGAACAATGTATATTTATACCCGCTCCCGGATCGCCACGTTGATTTCTATTTTTCCGTGGGGTCCCAATTCCATAGGGACAATCAGGGCTTCCACTTCACGGTCGGAAACTTCCATGTTATCGCCGGTAAAGAGCGCCGGCGGTGTAAGGTCAAATTTAAACCCCAGTTCATGGAGTTTGGTAACCGCCTGGGCGGTGATCATATTGGCCAATTCGGTGATGGTGGCTTTTCCCAGTTCATCCAGAACAGTAAACTCTTCCCCGTTCATGATACCCGCCACTGCGAGGGCGGTTTGTTTGCTCATATCAAAAAGGACCCGGCCTTCCACATCACCGGCGAGACCAACCAAAGCGGCCACACCCATGACCGGAACGGTGGTGGATTTCAGGTACAGATCACCCCGCTTCACCACTGGACCGAGCACTTCTTTCAGTACGTTATATGCGGCTTCAACAAAGGGGTTGATGTATTCAACTCTCATATCATGCTCCTTAATAATATCAAAAAATACAATTATTTCCGTACATATGCAGAGACGGGATCCTTGGCGATTCTGCGCCATTCATCATCCGGCATCTCTTCATTTCTTCCCAGCATAATAACACCGTTTGCTTTTAATTTCTCGGAGAATTCAGCCAACAGCCTTTCCTGGTCCTGCCATGGGAAGAAAGACAGCAGATCCCTGGCCAGGATAATATCCAATTCAGGATAGGTATTGGAATGAAGTATATCGTGATACTCAAACAATACCGAATCCCTGATACTTTGATTAAAACTGTATCCGTTATTTCCCCTGACCATATATTCACGGCAGTATTCAGGAACCTCATCCAGGTCGAAGACCATATTCGGGGCATTGGAAATTGCCATAATATCATTATCGTTGGCCCAGATTTTTATCTGTGTATCGGGATATCTGGATTTCAGTATACAGGCAAATGAAAAAGTTTCATAGCCCTTTCCGCAACCGGCATTCCATACCTGGATAATCTTTGATGAAAAGCCCGGCAGGATATTTTTCACCATCTGACCGTAATCATCATCCCAGAATTGGGCGGTGTACGGTGAATAGAAGGGCCCCAGAAATTCCCCGGCATCCGCATCATTTTTAAGCTGTACCTTTGTTTCGGGTCTGCTGGAACTCCAATCTACAAACCGGCGGCGGACCCAGGCATCATTGAGGGGACTGGCGGTAAACCGTTTCAGGGCAAACAGGCTTTCCATGACAAAGTCGAGGGCCGTATCGGAAATACCGGTTTTCTTTTCTTCCTCCGCCGCCGGCCCGGAGCCTGGGGCGGGGTAAAACGGTTCGGATACGGTTTCCTTGATTGGGGCCTGGCGGGATTTGGATTCGTCCTGCGGGGTAAAAATCCTGATCACATCCAGGATAATAAACAGCTGGCCTTCTTTTTCCACCACACCGCTGATGTATTTTATATTAATATCCCCAAAAATGGGATGCGGCGGCTGGATTGATTCGGAATTAATCCCCACCACCTTATCAATCTTATCAACAATAGTACCAAAAACATGATCCCCGATCCGGAGGATAAGCATATTTTCCAAACCGTCCTTGGATCCTTCACCGGTGGGCAGATGGAAAAATATCCGGAGATCCACAATGGGAATAATATCGCCCCGGAGGTTGTACACTCCCCGGACAAAGGATGCGGCGTTGGGCACATAGGTGAATTTATCGTCCTTGGCTATTTCCTTGACATTCATAATATCCACGCCGTAATCCTTTCCTCCCAGAGCGAATGTGACCATCTTAAAGTCAATGGTATCCACCCGCTCCTTCTGTTCCTGGATTTCGTCATTTAACACTTTCAAGTCTTTTATTTCCATGGATTCCTCACTACCGTACGGATGATTCGAGGAAGCGGCGTTCTTCCATTTCTTTTTTAAGTCCCAGTTCCAAAAGCTGGCTGACATCGATAATCAGGGATACCGAACCATCCCCCAGGATTGAAGCTCCGGCGATTCCCGGGGAATTGGTAAACTGGTCCCGCAGGGGTTTGATTACCACGTCTTCTTCACCAATGAGGCTGTCCACCATAAAGCCCATTTTCTTTTCGGCGGTTCCCACGATAACCACAAAATTGTATTCCTGTTTTTCTTCGGTTTTAATGCCGAAGAGCCGGTTCAGCCGCAGCAGGGAAATAACATCATTGCGGATATTAAACACTTCGTAATTGTCGATCATACGGATTTCTTCGGGTTTAAGCCGGAGACTTTCAATGACCGACGTGATCGGAATGGAATATATTTCCTTTCCAACCCGGACCAGGAGTCCCTGGATAATTGCCAGGGTCAACGGCAGTTTGATGCTAAACTTGGTTCCCTTTCCCCGTTCGGACTGGACGGTTACCGTTCCGTTAAGCTTTTCAATCTGCCGGCGGACCACGTCGAGCCCTACCCCGCGGCCGGAAATATTGGTGATGGTTTTTGCGGTGGAAAAACCGGGTTCAAAAATCAGGTTAAACACTTCCGGGTCGGTCAGTTCCTTATTCGGATGGATCAGGCCCCTTTCAACAGCCTTTTTCTTTACCGCATTAACATCGATGCCCTTTCCGTCATCGGAGATCTCAATAATGATCATATTTCCTTCACTGGATGCTCTCAGGAGAACCCGGCCTTCTTCCGGCTTCCCGGCGGCAAGACGATCTTCCACCGATTCTATACCATGATCAATGGAGTTGCGGACCGAATGCATAATAGGATCCAGAAGATCCTCGATAACCGACTTGTCCAGTTCGGTATCTTCCCCTTCCACCACCAGGTTAATCTTTTTATTCAGGCTCTTGGAAAGATCCCTGACAAGCCTGGGGAAACGGCTGAAAATCTGGCTGATCGGAACCATCCGGATCCGCATAACCCCTTCCTGCAGTTCCCCGGTAATCCGGCCCAGGTTCTGGGAAGTGGAACGGTATTTACCCACATCACTTTTAAGGGATGCTTCAAAGGTATCAAAGATGGAGAACAGGTCCCCGTATTTTTCACTAATGGCTTTCCGGACATCCTTTACGGATTTTCCGGTCTGGATATTTTCCAGGAATTCCGGGAGATCATCAAACAGGCCTTTAATCTTTTCCCGGTAATCAGCTTCAATAGAATGGAACTCATTCACCAGCTCATTAAACTGGTTGGATATCTGATTGAAGGTTGCTTTTGTAATAACCGTCTCGGAAACCAGATTAAGCAGGTCGTCGATCCGCTTGGATTCAACCCGCAGGATGGAACCTGCTTCTTTTCCGGCTTTCCTGGCCTCGGCTTCCCGCTGCTTGTCGCCGGCTTTAGCGGCTTCATGGTCGGTATCCTGGGTTTCTTCATGAATCTGGGGTACAGGAACTTCAGCCCTGGGGGCTGCCGCGGGAGCCGGTTTGGATTGGGGCACCGCTGCGGCTTTAACAGGAGCAGCAGGAGCGGGCTCTTCTACATGGGAAACATCCGCTGAAATGGTTACATCCGGAATCATCACATACCGTTCGATATCCGAGACGGGCTTTCTGGAAGCCAGATAATAAACAACTTCAGGATAAAATTCATCTTCATAGAGCTTTTCAAACTCCGGTTCGGTTTTCAGGACCGATCCCAGTTCCTTCAGGGCGGCATAAACCTGGATACCCCCGACGCTTTTCATCAGGTTATTTTCATCAAATTTGACCGCCACCCGGTAAATGGTTGTTCCCGGATCGGTGGATTCCTTTAGTTCCAGCAGTTCATACTCGGATAATCCCGCAGATTTGGCTGCCGCCTTAGTTGGAGCCGCAGCTTTCTGGGGTGCAGGAGCGGCTTTAACCTTGGGGGCCGCTCCTTTACGGGCAGACCCCGCGGGGAGCAAACCCGATAATTGGCTTTCAACTATCGATGTATCTTCCTTATAAATGGAACCTTCCATCCTCTGCCCCAGCATTGCCTTGATAATATCAATGGCTGCCAGGAGAGTATCCACCACATCTTCATTAACAGTGACCGTATCTGAACGGATTGCGTCCAGGACATCTTCAACCAGGTGGGTAAAATGGGCCAGTTCCGCCATTTCCACGGTTGCAGCCCCGCCTTTCAGGGTATGGGCCGCCCGGAATATTTCATCCACCGCATCCCGGTTGCCGCTCTCATTCTCAAGGACCAGAATATTCTGTTCCAGTGTTTCTACCTGCATCTGCGCTTCAGCAAAAAAATCCTTGAGTAATTCTTCATTGTTTGGGTCTAGATAGTCACTCATACTTATTAATGTTTATACACAAATCAACTTACGTCAAGAGACAGGGCAAACGATTCACCCCCTATTTTAAACTTATTTTCAAAAAGAAATTTAAAACTCTCCTCTATTATCTAAATATACTTATATATTTATGCGGGGATAACAAATATTTCCGATTCCGGGATTTTACAGGACGATACCGCCACCTGGATGGTATCCCCCGGATCAGAGGGTTCCCTGGTTGCCACCTGGGTTTCCAGTCCCAATTCGGGGATAATAATCTGCACCCGGGGTCCCTTTTTATCCAGGACTATGGCATTCCAAAGACTATCCTTTCTTTCGGAAAGAAATACCGTCAGCCAATGCATCCGGGATGCCCGTTCCGCCTGTACCGTGGCGGATGAGGCGGCCTCCCCCGCGGCCAACCGGACAAGAATTTCCTCCTCCGTCAGGGGCGTTTCACCTTTCAAAAAAGCCCGGATTTGCTGATGGGCCAGGAGATCGATGTAACGCCTGAGGGGACTGGTAACCTGGGTATACCCCTCAATTCCCAACCCCGCATGGAGTCCCGGTTTTGCGGTAAGCTGCCTGGGCCGCATACAACGCCTCATCTGATAGGCTCCGGCCAGTCCCGGAAGAACATGGGTGGGTAAATCCCCGATTTCCTGGCTCACATAGGGAAAGGGAATCCTTTTTTGGATAGCCCAGGCTGCGCAGGCCTCTCCTGTTAAAAGCATGCACTCCCTGACTAAATCAGCAGATATATATGGAGGAATTGTATCAATATTGATGGCTTCCCCTGTTACGGTCATATGAATTTCCGGCATATTGATGGAAATAGCCCCCATGGTCTCCCGCCGGCGGGTATTCCGTTCCGCAATTTCCGTCAGCCTGGTCAGTACCTTTACATCCTCCGACGGGACTTTCCCGCTTTTGTCCTGGATGATTCTATCCGCATCATCATAGGTAAACCGCATAACCGATACCAGGGAACGGCAGATATCCACATTTACGATGTTTCCCCCATCATCCAATTCGATCTTGAAACTTAGGGCCGGAGAAGTCTTGTTTAAACCCAGGGCAAATAAGGGCAAAGCCGATTCGTTTACCATCCGGGATGCTCCTTCCGGCAAATACAGGGTGGCTCCCCTGCCCCGGGCCTCCAGGTCAGGGGGGCTTCCGGGTGTTATACTAGCCGCGGGGTCCGCCACATGCACCCAAAGACAGTTTCCTTCGAGAGAAATGGCATCATCCGGGTCGTCACTCCAGGAATTATCAATGGCGTAGCTCCGCAGATGGGTCAAATCGGTCCGGTCTTCATCGGCAGGAGGCGGATCAACCAGTGTTTTAGCCGATGCTAGGGTTAAACCAAACCGGCTGGGATAGGGATTCCTATAGGGTGTCCAGTAATTGATATCCAGCAGAAGCCGGTGGGCCTCCACGGGGGTTTCACTTTTTCCTAAATCCTTAAGGGTTCTGCTTTTATCGGATTTTCCATAGGCCAGGGCTTCCACATCCTGGAGAAAACGGCCATCCTCGGGCATCTGGAGCTTCTTTGCCTTAAGCCTTTCCAGAAAAGCGTTCCGCTCTGCCTGTTCCTGTTCTTTTCCCTGGCGTTTATTCAGGTCTTCCGTTACCTGATCTTTTTGCCTGGGCAGGATTTCCTGGGGATTTCCCGTAAAATAAAGACCATCCTTAACCAGCAGATACGCCGCCCAGGCCGTTTTTGGGGTATAGCTGCCATAAACCAGTTCCGCCAATTCCTGAAGGGATACGGTACTTCCCTCAAGAAGCTCCCAGCCGCCTTCCACGTCCCCTGCGGGAGGGTCTTCTTCAAGTTCCTTTACATTGGAAAGCGGCCCGGGATGGATTAACTCCACATCCTTTTCCCTGACTTTGAGCGTTTCTCCGCCTAAAACTGATATAACTATTTTTTCTCCCGTATCTTTGACAAGGGCCGGCTTATTTTTATAAGCCACTAGACTACTTTCATGGATCATTTTATGTACTTTATCACGGTATAGGTTCTGCTGGCTACTATTATTTTTCGATAATGTTAACATTATGTTAATCTGTTTTTATCTATATTTTTATTATTGATTCCTGCGGAACACAGAGGAGAGGGAATTATTTTTTCTCCTCTGTGTTCTATTACACTCTGTATTTTTATTACCTTTCCTTACTGTACACAGAGAACACAAAATTATTTTTCCTCTGTGTTGCAGAGCAAGTGTTTCCATAAAGGATTATCAAAATAAATATATATGCATTTTTCCCCCAAGTATTGCATAATCATACATTTCTTGATAGCATAAAAAACCGGAGATTAATCTATGATTGTAATGAAATTTGGAGGGAGCAGCGTTGCCAATGCGGAACGCCTCCGACATGTGGCGGATATCATAAAGGAATATCTTTCCAGAAAACCCGTCCTGGTTTTTTCCGCCATGGGGGATACCACGGATCATCTGCTGGAAGCAGCCGAATCGGCTGTAAAAACGGGAAAATTTTCCATTAAAAAAATTGAAGAGATCCATACGAAAACCATTGAGGAACTGGGATTACACGAGTCCGTTAGTGGTGAAATAAAACCTCTCCTGGAAGAATTAAACAATCTCCTGGTTGGCATCTCGCTGATCCGGGAACTGACCGGCAGGACCAAGGATTACCTGGTATCCTTTGGGGAAAGACTTTCCGTGAGGATTGTGGCGGCCTACCTGAACAGCCTGAAAATAAAAGCCCGGCATATGGATGCCTGGGAAGCGGGTTTTATATCGGATTCCAACTTTACATCCGCGGAAGTATTAAAAGAAAGCTGGGAAGCTATTCCTTCAGTCCTTGTTCCCCTGACGGAAAAACGGGTTCTTCCCGTGGTAACCGGGTTTATTGCCAAGGATAGGGACGGTAATATCACCACCCTGGGCAGGGGCGGTTCCGACCTGAGCGCCACCACCATTGCCGCCGCCTGCAAAGCCGAAGAAGCCCAGGTCTGGAAGGATGTGGACGGTATCCTTACTGCGGATCCCCGGGTTGTCAAAAAGGCCCAGCCGGTGGACACGGTGACCTACGATGAAGCCGCGGAGCTTGCCTATTTTGGGTCCCAGGTGCTTCATCCCCGGGCAATGCAGCCCTGCATTAAAACGGGAACCCCGGTGCTGGTAAAAAATTCCTATAACCCCGGCGCTCCGGGAACCAGGATTGTATCATCCCTGGGGAAAGGCGCCCGGCCGGTCCATACCATTACAACGAAAAAGAATGTCATCCTGGTCGATATTGTATCCACCAGGATGCTGGGACAGTCCGGTTTTCTGGAAAGTGTTTTTTCCAGTTTTGCGGCGCACAAAATTTCCGTTGATATGGTAGCCACCAGTGAAGTATCCCTGTCCCTGACCCTGGATGCGGTGTATGACCTGACCGCCCTGAAAAAGGACCTGGCAAAAATTGCCAGTGTGGAAATAAAAAAGGATAAGGCCATAGTAACCATCATCGGGGATGTGCATAAATCTTCGGAAATTCTGGAACGGACCTTCGGGGTCTGCGCCGGTTTGGGAATCCAGGTGCAGATGGTTTCCCAGGGGGCCAGCAAGGTTAATATCAGTTTTATCGTAAATGACCAGGAAGCTCCCGAGGTTGTTAAGGCGCTGCATAAGACTTTTTTTGAAGAAGGCAATTAGATGAAGATAGGATTAGTCGGATACGGGAAAATGGGCAAAATGATAGAAACCCTGGCCCTGGAAAAGGGCCACATCTTTACCGCCGTGGTGGATCCCCTGGCGAATGGGGATATATCATTTTCCGGTACACCCATATATAAGGATATTGCATCCGCCCGGACCCTGGCGGATTCGGATATGGTTATCGAATTCACCCATCCTTCGACGGTCATGGACAATATCAGGGCCCTGGTGGAGAAAAAACTTCCGGTGGTGGTGGGAACCACCGGCTGGCATGACAGGATTGATGAGGTAAGTTCCTGGGTATCAAAAGCCGGGACAAGCCTTCTCTGGTCGTCCAACTTTTCCCTGGGGGTGAACCTTTTTTACGAAATAGCAGCCTTTGCAGCAAAATTGATGGACCCCTATCATGAATACGACGTGGGAGGATGGGAATCCCATCACAACAAAAAAGCCGACAGTCCTTCCGGAACAGCAAAAACCCTGGTGGAGCTGGTCCTGGAAGAAATGACCCGGAAAACCAGGGCGGTCTATGAAACCCTGGAACACCGGCCCCCGGCCCCGGATGAACTGCACTACCCCAGCCTGCGGGTAGGATCCGTTCCGGGCACCCACAGCCTGTTCTTCGATTCCCCGGCGGATACCATTGAGATTACCCACACCGCCCGGAACCGGGAAGGACTGGCCTCCGGGGCAATCAAAGCCGCGGAATGGCTGGCCGCTTCAAAACAAAAGGGCGTTTTCACCATGCAGGATGTGATGAAAGGAATCCGGTAAGTCATAATAAGATAAAAAATTGCATTTTGGCGATCTTCTCCAAGCTGAGCTTCGTTCCGCAAAGGCAGGACAACTTTTAAAGACTTCAGTTTTTAGAAGTTGTTATTAGAGTTTCATACATACTTATTCCTTTTCAAATCCCTTTGATGTTTCGAATGTCCCAGCACCGGTCCCTTCGATGCTTCGGGAGCCTCAGGGACCGGAACTACTCCCTTCCCGGTGGTTGAGGCTCCCGAAACCACCTGCAAGGGAAGATATTCTTTGATAAACTATTTATGAAATGAGTTCTGGGGAAACACCGATTAATGCCCACAGAGCATTAATCAGTGTATTCTTTAATGTAGGCAATTCTTTGTGCAACAAAGAATTGCGAAGGAAACCGCTGATTGGCCGCATATTGCGACCGGCTTAATCAGCGGTTTCCTAGTAATAAAGTAATTTTATAATATGACACGCTGATGTCAGGTTTTAAATGATACAATGTAAAAAATCATAAAGAAAGGAGATTTATTTTATGGCCAATGCGGTTTTGTTTATCACTTTTAGGCTCGCAAAAGGGGCATCCGTACCGGACTTTTTGTCCGCGGCAGAAACATTGAATAAGGAGTACATTTCAAAGCTAAAAGGTTTTATTTCATGGAAGCAGCTTCGTGAAGGCGAGGTGTGGGCGGACCTGCTCACTTTTGAAACCATGGACGACGCGAAAAAAATAATGGAACCGGGCGAACCAATTCCTGCGGCTGAAAAGTTTTATTCTTTCCTTGATATGGAAGATATGGAAAGCTGTAAAACCCAGCTTTTTTCTGTTGAAAAAAGTTATTGAGATCCGGTAAGGGAAAGGAGTTACCCCGGACAGATCAATCCGTCCGGGGAGTTCTTTTCCGTAAAACAAGAAATCTTCCTATTATAAGCAATACACACGCACAGGCGGGAAACAGGGAAAGCCGTTTAAAGGCCTCCACAATTCCGTAATTCTGGGAAAAATACCCGCATAACAGGTATCCGATAATATACCCGGCACCGCTCATCATGACCGACTTGCAGCCATGGGCCACCGCAGCACAGGATGCGGGCACCGAAACAGCCAGGGCTTCGGTCACCGCAGGCCAGATCAATCCGAAACTGGCTCCCCCCGCAAATTGGCATATTAAGAGCAGCACCATGGACTTGGAATAAACCAGCCCGGTATACCGGATTAATTGCATAATAAAGGCAAGAAGAATAATCCCCGGAATAGTAATCTTCTTTAATAAATACACCGAACCTTTATAGCTGAAAAATTCTCCCGCCATGGAAGCCACAATAAACCAGGCGGTCATGGAACTGGAGTATCCGTTGTGTTTCAGCAACAAGGGCAGGAATTGACCGAACACCGATTCGGCTAATCCCCAGACAGTCAAACAGGCCATGGAAAAATAAAAAATCTTCAGTTTAAATAGTTTCCCGATTTGGGTGGGGGTGGGGCCGGGGGTCCCAAAGGATTCCCCGTTGTCCCCGGAACCGGCAATGGGGATTTTTTTTGTATAAAATAAAACGATCAGACTTACCGCAGGAAAAAGAAGAAAAATAATTCTCACATCCCATACCTGGATAAGATAACCGCAGAGTACGATCCCCGCGGCGTATCCTATGGGACCAAACCGCCGGTACCCCGCATAGGTGTGGGACTGTTCCGTTTTTTTCAGATGCTTCAGGAGCTGTTCGTCGGTGATGGTGCTGAAGGGGGTTAATCCCAGGGCAAGGGCAAAAATGCAAAATAAAAGCAGAGCAAAACTATATTTCCCTGCCAAAGCAATGAACACCGCGGTCACGACCGACAAAACCGTAAGGAATATCAGGGTTTTCCTTGCCCGGCCAAACCGGTCAACAAAATAACTGATTGCCAAGGTGGCTGCCACGGATGCCCCGGCATAGAGACTGCCCGTGTATCCTATCTGCATATCATCCAGGCCTATGCTCTGGTAATACATCCCCAGGAAGGGGTACAAAGTCGCATAAGCCGCCCAATAGAAAAAATATATTTTGGAGAAATCCCTTAGGGTTCCGCTCCGGCCGGTTGTTGTATCCCCATCCACGATTATCCTTTTAAAGCTCCCGGGGTTAGACCATTCATAATTTTGTCTGCCATAAAAATAAAGAAAATCAGCAGAGGCAGCAAGGCCAGAACAACTCCGGCAAACAGGGTAACCCAGTCACGAGTATACTGCATGGAAGCCTGGAGTGCATAGATTCCCACCGACAGCAGCCGCTTACTCTCATCCTTAATGAAAATCATAGCCAGCATGTATTCGTTCCATATTCCAATAAAATTGAAGATGGTCACCGTGATAATCCCCGGGGTGGACAAGGGCAGAACCACCGAGGTAAAGGCTTTGAATGGTGAACAGCCGTCAATACAAGCCGCATCATCCAGTCCGGGGAAGAAAAAATATTGGCGGATTAGGTTTTTACATACCTTTCAATAAAATCAAATGTCCCTTTGAACCAGGTTTCCGGATCCACCAGAACACTCTTTGCATGGGAGGCACCGTTAATCAGCAGCAGTTCCGTGGGACCGGCTCCAAGGGTTTTCCGCATCTCCGCCATGGAAACGGACATTTCCGTGGGGACATACCTATCATTTTTTCCATGGATGAACAGGATGGGTACGGGACTTTCCAGGACCGAACTTTTAGGGGAGATCGCCTCCAGGGTATATCCCCGGAAAAAATTAAGCATCGTATTCATCAGAAAGTACATAGGCTTACCGAATAATCCGGGGATGTGCAGGGCCTTTATCCTGGACCGTAATTCGTCCCCGGCGGAACTGTAGGAACAGTCCGCAATAATGGCATCCACCTTCCATTCAGGTCGGGGTTTTCCCATGGGCACACCGATAGGGGCATACTGAAGAACCGTGGCAGCTCCCATGGATACACCCACCAGTACCAGTGGAACATGTTTATAATGGTCTCTGGCCCAGTCCACCACCTTATCCAGATCCCACTTTTCCATATAACCAAAAGCAGGAGTTTTTGATCTTCCCCGGGGGCTGTCCCCATGACCGGGCAGATCAAAGATAACCACATTCCATCCTTTATCCACAAATCCCCTGGCGTATTTGTAACATTCATACCTGTTCCAGGAGATGCCGTGCAGGATAATCACTGTTCCGGCGGGGGGCTTTCCCCGGAGGGTTAACCCGGCAATATCCGTATCCCTTTGTTCGGAATAGATACGGATAGGTTCCCAGGGTAAATCAAGAAAAGCCCGGGTGTATTCCTGCCGCTTAAGGCCCCAGGCTTTGGCATATTCCAAAGAGCAGGGATGGCGGCAAAACATGATCCGGTAGGAAACCAGGGAAAAGAGAATAGTTAAAATGATATACAGCAAAATAGCCGCTAAAAGTACAAATAATATCCACATATAAACAATATAACCCTTGTGGATATGGGAATTCAATTTTATGATTAACCATATGAACATATTCGATACCATAGCAAAACGGTACAGTGTCCGGTCTTACCTGGACAAAAAGGTGGAGCCCGAAAAACTTACCTCCATATTTTCTGCGGTCCGCCTGGCACCTTCCGCCAGGAATGGCCAGGAATGGCGTTTTATTGTGGTCACCGATCCCGAATTGCGGGAAAAGGTTGCCGCCGCCGGGGGCCAGCCTTTTTTGAAGCAATGCCCGGTCATTATCGCTGCCTGTGCTGAGACGGACCGCCGGAGCATGAAATGCGGGGAGCTGGCCTACACGGTGGATCTGGCTATTGCGGTGGATCACCTGACCCTGGCGGCCACCGCCATGGGGTTGGGAACCTGCTGGGTTGGTTCCTTTGACCCGGTTGTGGTCAGGGAGGCCCTGGGCATCCCTGAAGCAACCCCTGTGCCAACACTCCTGGCCCTAGGTTATCCCGCGGAAGAAGGGAAGCCCGCAAACGGAAAATCCCGGCTGCCTCTGCAGGAGATTGTTTTTGAAAACGGCTGGAACAAGGAATTTAAGGGATAGTTCCGGGCGTTGAGCATACGTCCCGGGATTTCCGAAAAAGCTTGATCCGGTCTTAAAAGAACACAGGGAATTTGTTCTGCGGTTATAAGTATACTCCTTCAAAATTTCCCAATTTCCCTCTGGTTCCTGAATACTGATGGCGTGTCTTCTATAAAATTATCCACCGGAGCGTGGGTATTACAAAAAATTTCCAACAACCATCCTGCTAAAACATCCGAAAATCTCCTTTCCTCTGTGTTAAACAACAAATTCACCTTATTAATATACAATATTCATCCCAACCCCTTGACAAATTCAGTGCATATTTATACAAATAAAAGCATAAATATACATCAAGGAGACCCTATGAAAACCGTAAAAAAAATACTAGTATTAGCCGTTTTTATTCTGGCCGCACTCCCCCTTTTTGCAGGGGGCAAACAGGAAAATGATAACCGTCTGGCAAACATCGAAAAATCCGGAAAACTTATCATTGGAACCTCTGCGGATTATCCTCCCTACGAATTCCATTACCTCAAGGATGGAAAGGATGTGATCGGCGGTTTTGATATTGCCATTGCCGGGGAAATCGCCAAGGGTATGGGAGTAAAACTGGAGATCAAGGACATGCAGTTCGACGGACTTCTGGCAGCCCTTCAGGCAGGAACCATTGATATTGTCATATCCGGTATGAGCCCCACGGAAGAACGGAGAAAAAGCGTTGATTTTTCTACTATTTATTATTATGCCACCCACGGGGTAATTGTGAGGAAGGCCGACCAGGCTAAATATTCCACCGTGGATGCCCTGAAAAACGCCAGGCTTTCCGCCCAGAAGGGAACCATCCAGGTAGGTATCGCCAAAACCCAGATATTGGGAATGAGTGAAGAAGAGGCTGAAAAAGCCGTGGACGTGGTAAAAGAAGTGGGAAGCATCAAGAACCTGATTCTGGACCTTAAAAACGGTAATGTGGATGCCATTGTGGCCGAACTGCCCGTGGCCCAGGCCTATGTAAAAGCCAACAGCGACCTGGCTCTGGCAGCCCCCACCTTCAAGGATGAGGACGGCGGATCAGCTATAGCTATCAAACAGGGAAATCCCAGCCTTGTGGCAGCGATTAATAAAACCCTGGAAAGGCTCATGGCCCAGGATAAGATCAACCAGTTCTTTGCGGAAGCCATGGAAATCTCCGGAGAATAAACGGATACCATAAGGATCCCGGGACGGAAAGCTTTTTCTTCCCGGGTGATTTCGGGAAGCCCCAATCACCGGGAGCCCCGGTCCCTGAGGCTCCCGAAGGGACCCGGGATGGAAAAACTTGTTTTCTCAGATGATTTCGGGAACCCCAATCACCGGGAGCCCCGGTCCCTGAAGGGACGGTTCCTCAATTTACAATCGGTTCCAGTAAAAAATATCCCCGGGCAGAAAATAATTCTCTGTCCGTAAATAAAGAATTATGATATGATATATTCTTCCTGCAGGCTTTTGCAGATATTCTTCAATCAGGAATTACCGGTGAATTTTTCATTTTTAGCAAAGTACTGGCCGTTTTACGTAAACGGTGCAAAAAATACTATTCTCCTGGCACTGTTTGCGGTGGTCATAGGGACCGCAATTGGTATGGTCATTGCCCTGCTCCGGCTTTCCAAATACCGGGGACTCCGTTTTTTTGCCACCGCCTATATCGAGTTTATCCGGGGAACCCCGCTGCTGGTCCAGCTTTTTATCATCTACTACGGCCTCCAATCCATAGGCCTCCGGTTCCCGGATATCGGCTGGCTCAGCCGGCTTATGGGAATCAGTACCGCGGATTTTATGGCGGGCATAGTAACCCTGGGGATCAACTCCGGGGCATACGTGGGAGAAATATTCCGGGCGGGAATCCAGGCTGTGGATAAAGGCCAGACCGAAGCAGCCCGGTCCCTGGGGATGAGCCATTTCATGACCCTGAGGTATATCGTTATTCCCCAGGCCATCAAGAATATTCTCCCCGCCCTGGGGAACGAATTTGTGGTGGTCATCAAGGAATCTTCTATTGTATCCATTATCGGAATTGCGGATTTAATGTACCGGGCCGATACTGTCCGGGGTAATACATTCCAGCCCTTTGAACCGTTGATTGTGGCGGCGGTGATTTACTTCCTCATGACCTTCCCCCTGTCAAAACTTTTAGCCTACATCGAACGGAGGATGCATGTCAGCGAACGATAATGAACCCATCATACAGACCGTAGACCTTCACAAGGACTTTGGGAAACTGCGGGTCCTCCAGGGCATAAACACCTCCTTTTCCAGGGGAGAGGTGGCAGTCATTATAGGCCCCTCGGGTTCGGGGAAAAGCACCTTCCTCCGGTGCCTGAACCTGCTGGAAATTCCCACCATGGGAAACATCATTTTTGAGGGTATCGATATCACCCAGGATAAACACGACCTGGATCTGCACCGGCGGAAAATGGGCATGGTCTTCCAGTTATTCAATCTTTTCCCCCACAAAACGGTGATGGAAAATATCACCCTGGCCCCGGAAAAACTTTTATCCCTTAAAAAGGATGAAGCCGAAAGCAGGGCCATGGCTCTGCTGAAAAGGGTTGGCCTTGAAGAAAAATGTAATGTGTACCCGGAACAGCTTTCCGGGGGCCAGAAACAGCGGATCGCCATTGTGCGGGCCCTGGCCATGCAGCCCGATGTGATGCTCTTTGACGAACCTACCAGTGCACTGGACCCTGAAATGGTCGGGGAAGTCCTGGAAGTAATGAAGGGCCTGGCCGCGGACGGAATGACCATGATCGTGGTGACCCATGAAATGCGTTTCGCCCGGGACGTGGGAAAACGGGTCCTCTTTATGGACGAAGGCCTTATAGCAGAAGAGGGCCCGCCGGAACAGATCTTCGGATCACCCCGGAACCCAAGAACCAGGGAGTTTCTGCAGAAGGTGCTGTAATCAGAAATTTCTTTAGTCAGCAGAAATCCCAGGGACCGGCCAGGCAAAATGAAGAACGCTGCAGAGGAAATTATTATACAGGCTGAGGGTTCATACCACATACAAACGTTTCAACCTTCATCCAGGGCGTTAAAAAATCAACCGATGCTGGCATCGTGTATGAACCCCAACAGCCTTCCAATCAAATTATTTCCAAAGCCGGTCCGGGTCCCGGGAAATTTTCTGCATCCCTATAAGCATCGATTCTTTTCAATTTCCATAGTTTTATCAATAGAGGCTTTTTCAAAATGTCAAATTTTGAAAAAGCAACCTTCGATGTAAGTGCAGAAAGAATACTATTTTATTTATGGGTAAGGAAATAGCATTCTTTCTGCAAAAGCCTTTTTCAAAACTAACCGAGTTTTGAAAAAGGCT
>JAVBPH010000058.1:0-9954 GCA_031549725.1 Treponemataceae bacterium | reverse complement strand
CTGGGGCGTTCTAAAAATCTTGTAAATCAAAATTGTATGGGTATTAAACCCACATAAAATCCATACCTTACAGAACCAACAAACCTCGCCGCCCCCGCGCGCTCTGCCTCGCACGCGAAAGCGTGCAGAAGGTTTTTGATTATTTAACCATTAATTCTTTATGAATGCCAAAAAAGTAATGTTTTAAAAGCGTCTGGTATTGTTTTTCTTTGCGCTGATGTGTAGAATTAATTGATATAATCAGGCCCTTTCGGCAAGTTGATTAATTTTGAAAGGGGTTCTGGGAAAACTGATTTTTCCTTAATTCCAGGGTTGCTTTTTCAGACGCTGCAGTTCTGAAAAAGCCCGGTTGTTTTATTCGCCGGCGGGTTTAATACCCCGCTCTTTAGGGCGATTCTTTGAAGCAACAAAGAAATTGTTTTGCGGGGTATTAAACCCGCATATAATCCTTACCATACAGAACCAACATACCCCGCTGTTTGCGGCGGGGTTGTTGATTACAGGGGTTTTTATGGAATGGCGGGCAAGTCATATATTGGTTAAAGACAGATCTCTGGCGGATGAGATATTAAAAAGGGTAAAAACGGGTGCCCAGTTTGAATCCCTGGCAAGGGAATATTCGACGTGTCCTTCAAAATCATCCGGCGGTGATTTGGGCTGGTTTGGGACAGGTAAGATGGTTGCACCCTTTGAAGCTGCGGTTAAACGGCTGTCTCCGGGTTCCGTGGGAGATGTGGTTCAGACCCAGTTTGGTTATCATATTATAAAATGTACAGGAAGAAAGGATTGACCGGACAGGCTGTCCGGAAAATTATGGTGAAGGTTTTACATGGCGATAGATAAAACAGATAAAACGGATTTTAAGTCCATAATAAAACTTGATTCTGAATTGTATCAAATTCAGGATCTGGATATCCTGCTGGAACGGATTCTTTTTGAAGCGAGAAAAGTGGTACATGCCGATGCGGGTTCCATTTATGTCAGGGAAGACAATAAACTGGTTATTAAATATGCCCATAACGATACCCTGTCCAGGGATCTTCCCGCGGGACAAAAATTAATTTATTCGGTATTTTCAGTTCCCATCAGTGAAAAGTCCATATCGGGATATGCGGCGCTTACCCAGAAGCTGGTAAACGTTCCGGATGTATACAATATAAGTCCCGATGCTCCTTATTCTTTTGGAACTTCATACGATAAAATATCGGGATATAAAACCACATCCACCCTGTCGGTTCCTTTAAAAACCGCGGAGGGTAATCTGCTGGGGGTTCTCCAGATTATCAATGCCAAGGATTCCCAGGGAAATACGGTTCCTTTTTCCCAGGACGATGAGTTCCTTATAACCCATTTTGCATCCAATGGTACCCTGGCGCTCCAGCGGGCCCAAATGACCCGGGCTATGATCTTAAGGATGATAAAGATGTCCGAACTCCGGGATCCGAAAGAAACCGGCACCCATGTTAACCGGGTGGCGGGGTATGCGGTTGAAATATATGACCGCTGGGCTCAGACCCATTCGGTTCCGGAAAATATACGGGAACGTTTTAAGGACACCTTCAGGATTGCCTCCATGCTGCATGATGTGGGAAAGGTAGCGATTTCGGACATTATCCTCAAAAAACCTGCCCGGTTTACCCCTGAAGAATACCGGATCATGCAGCACCATACCTTGTATGGTGCCAAGTTGTTTGAAGACCCCCAGTCATCCCTGGACAATATTGCCAAGGATATTGCCCTGACCCATCATGAAAACTGGGACGGTACGGGATACCCCGGCTGGGTTGATCCTGTTACCGAATTGCCGTTAAAGACCGATTCAGCGGGTAATGTACTTGGAAGAAAGGGAGAAGAAATTCCCCTCACAGGCAGAATAGTTGCCCTGGCGGATGTGTACGATGCGCTCTGTTCGAAACGGGTGTATAAAGAACCCTGGACAGAAGACCGGGTCCTGGATGAGATCCTGAGCCTGAAGGGGACAAAATTTGATCCCGAACTGGTGGATATTTTCTTTGAGATATTCCCCAATATTAAACAGGTTCAGTCCCTCTACCCCGAGCAGGAATAAATCCATAAAGATCAGGAAGATGGTTTTCCCCTGTTCCGGAGTGTGAGAGCTTCGAAGGGACAGAAGTAATCCGGTTATTAGAACTCATTTCATAAATAGCTTACCAAAACATATCTCCCCTCACTGGGGTTTCGGGAGCCTCAATCACCGGGAATCCCCGGTCCCTGAGGTTACTTGTGCTGAGGCCCTCGAAGCATCCAAGGGATCTGAGAAGAAATAAGTATTTATGAAGTGACCTCTGCGTAGCATAACCTAGGGAACCGTTGATTAAAACGGTCGCAATATGCGACCAATCAGCGGTTCACTTCGCAATTCTTTGCTGCACAAAGAATTGCCCGCATTAAAGAATACACTGATTAATGCTCTGTGGGCACTAATCAGTGTTTCCCTAGGACCGCATCAGTTTTGTCAGCGTTTTATCAAATCCATCGGAAAACTGTTTCAGTTCTTTTTTCCCGTAAGAGTTTATTCTTTCAAATTCAAGACCATTTTCGGCAAGCCCCACCATAAAATCCCGGATTGAAAGCCGTTCCCGGATATTCTCCCGGGTGTAGATCCGGCCCCGGTCATCCATAACCGCAATGGCATGTTCCACCAGCCGGGAAGCCAGGGGAATATCCCGGGTAATTGCCAGGTCCCCCTTTTCCGCATGGAGGACAATATAGTCATCCGCTGCGCCCTCTCCGCCGGGGCACACCGCCATGGTAATTCCTTCCCCTTCGGTTCCCGGAATAGGCCGGTTCGCAGCAAACACAACGGCTGTCCCGGTTCTTTTTGCTGCCCGGAGCACCGCGTCCCTTACGGGTTTTGGACAGGAGTCCGCATCGACAAAAATCTTCATTGGTGAAGACCGGGAGAAGCGGCATACATTTCAAAGCAGCCTTCCAGAATGATTCCGTCGGATTTGCCCGCGGGCGGTAAAAATGCGCTTTCCCCTTTTTTAAGAATCAATTCCCTGGAATTGACCGTATCCTTTATAGCAAGGGTTCCGGAGGTAACAAAAATAATGGAAGGCCCCTTCCCGGTATAACTGATTCCCCCTTCTTTGTTTTGGATATACTTCAGTTCAAAATCTCTGCATTCTGTAGTATAGGCAAAACTCCCCCGGTCGGCGGCTGAGGGTTTTATGATTTCCGGCTTATAGGGTTTAAAAATGAGGACTTCCTTTAATTCATTTACATCCACGTATTTTGTGGTCAGGCCGCCCCGGAGGACATTATCCGAGTTTGCCATGAGTTCCATACCCAGGCCATACACGTACGCGTGGAGGATTCCCGCAGAAAGGTATATGGCTTCCCCGGGGTTAAGCTGGATTACATTCAAATATAACGGGGCAATAATGGAAGGGTCCTCCGGGTAGAGCTGGGCAAACGAAACGGTCAAATCAAATTCGGTTTTGAATTCCCCATTTCCAGCCGATAGTTCCCGGCCATGTTCCAGGATGTGGTCGGTCAGGATTTTCCGGTCCTCCGGGGACATGGCAAACAACGCTCCCAGAAACCCCTTAAGGCCTCTATCCTTTATTGCGTCCAGGGTCCCGGTCAGGGCACTGCAGTTTACCGCATTCATCAGTTTTTCAATTTCAGCGGGTTCCCTGAAACCGCACATGGCCGTAAAAGGACTTAATGCACAGATGATTTCCGGTTTATGGTTAGGATCCTTATAGTTCCTGTACGGGGCTTTAACATCAATACCCGCTTTATTTTCTTTTTCCCAGCCGGCCCTGGCCTGTTCCAGGTTGGGGTGAGCCTGGATTGAAAGGGGCTTATCCGCTGAAAGAACCTTGAATAGATAGGGCAGGGTTCCAAAGGTCTTCAAGGTTTCATTACCCAGGTAAAATCCGGAATTTTCCTTTATCAAATCAGGAAGGCTGATGGTCCTGTGTTGTTCATCATCGATGCATAAGGAAGGTCCGCCGGGATGAATCCCCATCCACAGTTCAGCCCAGGGGGTCATTTCAGGGTTTTCCTGTCCTACCAGTTCGGGAATCATCCGGGGAGATCCCCAATTGTAATGTTGTACGGTATTTTCCAGTTTAAAAAAATGGTTCATGCTGGGATTGTATACCATGCCCTTGAAGGGAGCAAGATACACAGCAGGGAAGGATTATTTCTTATTCAGCGCCTCATCAATCCGGGTGATCATTTCCAGGGTTAATTTTTCCGCTTCCAGGGAATCAAAGCTGATGGTATCTTCCTGGGTTTCGCCTTTTTTGATTTTTTCCAGTTCATCACAGAGGAGAAAACCCGAAAGGACCGCTACCTTCAAAGGATCCGTAAGGCCTGTTAATTGCTGGGTATTATTCACGTGTTCTTTGTATTGTTCCAAAAGGGATTTCAGGTATTTTGGGTCCGCATCTGCCGATATGGTGAATGAAGTTCCAAGTATATCGATGCGGATAGCGCTGTTCGACATACACTCCTTCCTTAAAAGATATCCAGTTCCGCGGCTTGCTCTCCGGAATCCTTTGCTTTTGCTTTGACGGCATTTTCTTCAGCTTCCAGGGCGGCCATAATAGCATCATCCGAATCATCCGCCGGGGATGTTTCGCTGAAAACCACGCCGTCCGAAGAATCAGCTTCTTCTGATAATGGATTAAGGGAAGATTTTTTTTGTTTTTCCGGGATAACCTGGGAGATACCCCTTTCGATGGCATCTTCGAATTGATTAAGCCGGTCCAGGGCGGAAAGTATCCCGTCCTCAATCCGGCCCTGATCTTCTTTGAACTGCTTGATTAATACCTCGAGCTCATCGATCCTGTTCTGATACCCCGCCAATTTTTCCTTCAGCAGGGTATTTTCATCAGTCAGGTTATTAACATAATCAATTGCCTTGGCTACCTTAGTTTCCAGCAATTTGACTTGCTCGAGGGTAACCATAATTATGCTCCGAGGGCTGCTTTTGCCTGGGCTGCTACAGCCTTAAAAGCGGCGGCATCCTCCAGGGCAAGGTGTGCCAGGGCTTTCCGGTTGATTTCTATGCCGGCCTTGCTGAGTCCGGAGATAAACCTGGAATAGGAAATACCCTCCGCCCTGCAGGCGGCATTAATCCTGATGATCCAGATCCTCCGGAAATCACCCTTCCGGTCCTTTCTGTCCCGGTATGCATAACTGAGACCCTTGGTAACCGCATCCTTGGCGGTTTTATAGTTTGAATGGCGGCGGCCCCAGTAGCCCTTTGCCAGTTTCAGTATCTTTTTACGATGGTCCTTTCGTTTGGAACCGTCTATTGCTCTTGACATGAAAAGCGCTCCTTAACCGTAGGGTAATAATTTCTTTCTGATTACCGGTACATTGTCGCTGGAGAGAATGCCGGCATGACGAAGATTCCGCTTGCGCTTGCTTGACTTCTTGGTGAGAATGTGGCGAAGGTTCTGCTTCTTGTATTTTACCTTGCCTGATCCTGTAAAAGAAAAACGCTTGGCAGCGCTTTTTTTGGTTTTCATTTTGGGCATAGTGCCAACCTCTGCTTATTTCTTAGTCTTTGGGCTCAATACCATGGACATAAACCTGCCTTCCATAGCAGGGGGTTTATCCATAACATATTCACCTTCTATTCGTTTGAGAACATCATTGAGGACATCCAGACCCAGTTCGGTATGGGCAAGCTCCCGGCCGCGGAAACGGACCGTTACCTTTACCTTGTTACCGTCCGCCAGAAATTCCAGAACGTGCCTGGATTTAAAATCCAGATCATGATCATCGATTTTAGGCTGCATACGGATTTCTTTCATTTTCAAAAGCTTCTGCTTTTTTTTCGCATCCCGAACTTTCTTTTCATTCTCGAATTTAAATTTACCATAGTTCAGAATCTTACAAACCGGAGGACTCGCCTGGGGGGCTACTTCCACCAAATCCAGACCCTGGGCTTTGGCCATTTCAAGTGCTTCCGCAGTGGAAACAATCTGCTGTTCGCCGTCATCGCTGATGAGCCGAACTTCCCGCACCCTAATTTGTTCATTAATTCGCAAATCCTTGTCCGCCAACTGACCTCCTCATAAATCATAACCGCAACGGGGCTTGCTGCTATAATTTCATAATACTATAGCAAAGATGAAGCGATTATGTCCAGTATCTGCCATCAGCATATTATTTAAAGAAGATTTTGCGGCAAAAATATGGAAAACTCCATTTTTTTCAGGAAAGTTTAATTTATATTGAAAAAAAAATTATCTGTGATATAGTATCCAACAAGGGAAATAGTGAAATATTTCCCGGTTTTTTTATCAATTCTTTCCGGGATTCATAGTGACTTGCGAAACAGGGGGGTTTTTACTGATATATGGCATATTAAAAACATGCCCCCAAAAACCTTGTTTTTTCCCCGTATGAAATTTGTTTCAACAAGATTACTTTTAGACTTGTTAAAAGCATAAAAGGGCATGGCTCTTTAGCCCCGCGGACTGGTTTTGCACGCCAGAAAATCGCAAAACTTGAATTATTGAGCAGTTGTTGTTCTAGGCATTGATTGATCAGGGAAACTGGGGTTTCCTAAAAATTTATTGTATTTTGGGGAGTTATTATGAGGGTAAAAGTTATTTTACCGGTGTTCCTAATGCTGCTGGCAGGACATACCCTGTATGCCCAGCTCAGGGATTATGTATTTATTGTTTATCCTGTCTATGATGACAAGACTTTGTCATTTGTTGATGGTTTAGCCGCAAAATTGGACAAATCGGGTTACAAAGATTTGAGCGCGGTTGCCACCGCCTGGAAAAAGGGTGGATTCGGATCCGGGTTTTTGTATATCCAGGATAATAAGAAATATATTATTACCAACCGCCATGTGGTAGGGGATGGTTCCCTGGTAAAAATAGAACAGGAATCATCCGACGGTAAAAAGGTGACCTTCGAGGGGAACAAAATTATTGCCATTGATGCGGATCTCGACCTTGCTATCGTGGAATTAACCGCCCAGAATTCTTTTACCCAGGGGATGAAGTTTTCAAATACCAGGCCAAAGGACGGTACCGAGGTATGGTCCGCGGGGTATCCCGGGCTGGGCAATAAGCCTAGCTGGCAGCTTGGAAAAGGAGTTGTGACCAATGCAAACGCAAGGGTCGAGGATATAATTGATACGGAAAAATCCGATCTTATCCAGCATTCCGCCCAGGTGGACAGCGGAAACTCCGGCGGCCCGCTTTTGGTTGAAGATAAAACAGCTCCCGGAGGATATTCGGTGGTTGGTATCAACACCTGGAAAGCCCGATACCGCGAAGGAACCAATTTTTCCCTGCCATCGGCACCTACGGTAATAAACTTCGTAAAACTATCCCTTTCTCCGGCAACCCAGGAATCGTCGGACAAATCCCTGAAGGACCGGAGCGATTATTACGCAAAAATTTCCGCCATTAATAATGAAGATGATCCTAATCAAAGGATACGCCAGATGGCAAATTTTATTTCCCTGGATTACGTTATGTCCTCCGGGGAAGACATTCTTTTTTCCGTGCTGAGTTCTGCACCAACCCGGGTAAGGAATGAAGCCGTCTGGATATTTGCCAATTCTTCTCCCCTGGATGCTATTCGTTTTGCCATTGCCTATGATATAGATAAAAAAATGAAGGATGAGGAGAACCAGTCTTCACTGGAATGGACAGAGGTAAACAAAGGATGGTGGATTAGCAGTATCTCCGATTTTAAGGTGACAGCCCCGGATAAAACCGACGGTAAAACCGCCAAGGAAAGCAAATCGAAGACAACAGATAAAAGTGAATCAAAAATTTCCGTCGAAAAAGCCTATGACAGCCTGCTCTTTGTTGAATATAACTTGTCATTCTCCAATCCGGACAGTGTTGGATTCGGATATTTCATGAGTTTTTTCAAATATTTCGGCTTAGGCCTTGTGCTGGATTCATCCATACCGACAGTAAAATCAGTGGATACCTCCGGTGTGTGGGGCGATGATACCTCGGAAGGCCCGGGGTTTTTATTCAGGCCGGGGCTTTTCATCCGGGGTTTGTGTCCTTTATCTACCGGATCATTGGGAATTATTCCCTATGTTGAAGGCCGTATAGGGTATCAGTATGTTACCTCTTTGCATGAGGCAATAGATCCCCCTCCCGGTGCTTATGCAGCAGTCGGCGGAGGGGTACAGCTGAGTTTTGGCAGTACGTATGCTCCTGTTGTACTGGGAATTGGAGGCGGAATGGAACAGATGCTGACCACCAGCGGAGAATATGCAATTGATAAAAGCGAGACCCGGGGAGCTTACTTAAATATTACCTTGGGAATCGGATTGTGGAGATAACGGTTAAGACCAGGGTATGGATTCACAGAAACCGGTCCCGGGTTTGGGGATAAGGAGCTTGGGAATTGGGGTTTTGAACATAATTAGGGCAACGCTGATTAAACCGTTCGCAACATGCGACCAATCAGCGGTTCCCTCCGCAATTCTTTGTTGCACAATGAATTGTCTATATTAAAGAATACACTGATTAATGCTCTGTGGGCTTTAATCAGTGTTTCCTTAGGAGGTTAAGTATGCTTTTTACTCGAAAAAAAGCAGGATTTGCTTTTTTAATCACTAGTTTGGGAATATGCTTTTTAATGGGCTGTGGTTCATATACCCCTGCCATAGTAAATTCAAACACTAAGGATATAAAGGTTAAAGATTTTGAAGGTCCCAACGGGAATAATGCTCTTGTTTTTGGTGTTTTTGATGCGGGAGTGTATTTTGTACAAATAAATCCGGATCTTGATCCCCTGTATATTTTTCCCGGATCCACCGATGGACGGCGGAGCTCAGTCCGCTTTACCCAGCCGGTGGCGGTTGGCTCCAGTCTTCAATTGGCATATTTATATACCAGCAGTTCTGCGGCGGATTATTATTCCCGTCCAGGCCTTCAGATGCCAGATGCTCCTTATAATATCAGGGTCACAAAACCTGGTCTTCATTATGCCGGAAGTTTTATATGTAAAATTGTTGGTGAAGGTTTTATTCGCCTTGGGGATAGTCTGGAATTTGTTGAAGATACCGGAAAAACGGAGCTGGATGCCCTAACTCTGATGATTGATCAATTTAAAGATACCGCATGGGGACCAGTAATAAATGCAAGAATAGAGGAGTTGAAAAATGGGAAATAAAAAATTTTTGTGGGTGATTTTCTTATTGGTATCGCCTTTATTGGTATTATTTGCCCAGGAGAAAACCTATAAAGCCCCGAGAAAATCCGAGGTTGTGATTGTTACCAGCTTAAAGTTAACACCGGCTCTGAATGATAGTTTTTTTTCTCAATATCGTACAATCAATAAGAATCATTATTATACTTTTGCCTGGGACGTTGTCCGGGGAGTTGAGAAAACTACCGCTATGCTGGGGGTTGCAGAACCAATAACAAAGGAATTATTAGTCAACAAGACTTTCTATCTGGGCGGAGAATCTGAACTTAATTGTATAACCGTTAAGGTTCCGGATGACCGGGTGATCAAACTAACCTATATGCAGCTGAACTTGGCTAATCTTTCCATATTTTCAATTTATTTTCCTATTCAGATGGAGTTCACCGTACCGGAGGGGGCAAGCTATGTCTACATCGGTTCATTAAACTATGCCCTGGAAGGATTTAATTTTGAGATTACCGGATTTAGATTTCTTGATGAATATGACCATGCGGTCACGTTTGTGAAGGAGAAGTTCAGCCAAAACGCAAATCTCGTCAGGGTTCCCATGCGGGAAATATCCGAGGAAGACAGAAAGAGAATAACCTATCCGTAAAAACAAAAAAGGACCTTTTAATATAGAGAGCCTTTTTCAAAACTCGGTTAGTTTTGAAAAAGGCTTTTGCAGAAAGAATGCTATTTCCTTACCCATACATAAAATAGTATTCTTTCTGCACGTACATCTAAGGTTGCTTTTTCAAAATTTGACATTTTGAAAAAGCCTCT
>JAVBPH010000118.1:0-34906 GCA_031549725.1 Treponemataceae bacterium | reverse complement strand
TGGATACGCTTTTCTTCTTCGCTGTATCGTTTCTTCATCTGATTCCTCCTGGCTCAATCTGCTTTTTGCTTTGAGCTTGAATCAGATTTTAATCCCTATCCTCGTTAGAAAAACAGGGGGAGAGTTTTGACGGATACATACAAACCTGTTAAAAAGGTGGGACAAACATATACACCTTATTATAAAGGTGGGACAAGGGTTTTAATCATTTATAATATAAGGAATTACTTAAAAGCAGCTATGAAAGGTAGGACAAAAAGGTGGGACATCAGTAAATATGGAAAGGTGGGACAAAATTAAAGCTGCTTTCTGGTTATGATGCCCTTTACAATGAACATCGAAAGTATATCATTTTTGCTGACAACAGTATCCCCTTTAAAGTTCGGGTTGGATGCTCTCAATATTATTTTATCTTTATCATCGTGTGGATAAATCAGCTTCACTGTCCGCATATTATTTGCACTAGAATTGGTAACAATAACATAGGGTTCCCCCCATTGAATCACATCCCAATTATTTATTTGCTTAACAGCGATAATATCTCCCGCTTGTATGGCAGGAAACATGGAATCCCCATAAGTTGGAAGATATGCAGTGCAATCATTAAACGGTTTAAAGTTTACATAAAAATCCGGTTCTGTTTTTGGATCAATAAGCATTTCAGAAATATGGGCTGCCACATCAATATCATAATACGGGACCCCTTCTGATGTACTTACTTCTGGTTCATTAGCCCCATCCTTTTCTATAGGCATTGTTGAAAAATCTTCCTGAAACATTTTCCCTTGATCAGTAAGTAACCAATTAATATTGATATTATATCTCTCTGCTAAACGGGATAATACCTCTCGTGACGGTTCCCGTTTTCCTAATTCAATATCCCCTACAACTGATTGATTTATGCCTAAATCATCGGCGAATTGCTTTCTATTCATATTTTTGAATGCCCGAATATCGGCAAAACGCCTATTTATCGTACTCAATTTTATAAACCCCTGTTAAAATAATAGGCATTATGCCCATAACAGTATTGACAATCGGCATTTTGCCTATTATCATTTGGTAAAGATGAAAAATTACCAACTAAAGGAATTTATAGTATGAGAGCAGAATCAGGAAAAATCAAGCCTATTCGTGATAACTGGGAATATAAAGACTGGGATTTACATGCCCGGATTATCCAATTGCTCATGAAAAAAAGAAAGACCATTACTGAAATGTCCGCAGATATCGGGGAATACATCCAGCATGTTTCCTGCTGTATCTGGGGAATTCCTGGTCGTGAAAATCAAAGAATTAGGAACAAGATTGCTGCCTACCTTGATGTTCCGGTGGAAGAACTTTTTATAAGGGACTAAAGCATATTATGGAACAATGGGTATCGGTCAGTAAAATAGCTGAATTAACACAAAATCAAAAAAGGGCCATACGTAGACGGGCAGAACAGGAATCATGGGAAAAAAAGCTGGTATATGGAAATGGTGGTCAGCAATATAGATACCGTCTTGCCAGCTTACCTGAAGACATCCAGGAAGCCTATGCCCGGTCCATTCAAACGACGTTAGAAGCCCTGAAAAAGCAGCTTGAACCGACGATTAAACTAGAGAAAAAGGCTGTCATCAGCCGGTATTCCGGACGTGGTGCCAAGACCTACCCAATAAAACCCCTTGAAAAAATCCCCCATAAGAACATTGAAATAGGAACCCAGCGCCTGGCGCTGCTTGAACTCTGGTCCGATTCGGGCCTGACCGTGGAGCAGTTTATTACCGGGTATAGGAATGGCGTGATAGCTGCTGACCTCAAGGCGAAGCTGGGCTTCCATGGGAATATTGAAACCTACCAAAGCTTTTACCGCTGGTTAGAACGGTATGAACAGTATGGCCTTGCCGGGCTGTGCCCTC
Source organism: Treponemataceae bacterium (assembly GCA_031549725.1). Classification (GTDB taxonomy): domain Bacteria; phylum Spirochaetota; class Spirochaetia; order Treponematales; family Breznakiellaceae; genus UBA937. The sequence goes on along the minus strand of JAVBPH010000118.1, from coordinate 33,005 downwards.
AATATGAAAGCCGCCGGGGTGGCAGCGGTGCGTCCCTGGATGAAGACTGCAAGGATATTTTACAATCCCTGTTCCTCGATAAAAACAAACCCAGCTATGCCCAGGTACACCGGGATATCCGGCAGTTCGGGTATACCCTGTCCTACCCCATGGTAGTGCGGTACCTGACTGACCTTCCGAACTCGGTAAAAACCTATTTCCGGGACGGGCCGACAAAATACCATGACAAATTTGATCCCTACCTCAAACGTGATTATACGAAATACCGGTCCATGGAATGGGCCAGCATGGACCACCGCAATGCGGACGTAGTCCTCAATGTTGACGGGAAGCTATACCGTCCCTGGATTACCCGGATTGATGATATGAGAAGCCGGATGATTTTAGGCTGGCACATAGACCTTGTCCCCTCAACCCTTACTATTCTCCATACCCTCTACAAAATGGTTACCGATTACGGACTGGTAGAGCACCTCATCATAGATAATGGAAAAGACTTTAAATCCGAATGGTTAGCCGGTAGTGAATGGAAGGAAAAGCACGTAAAGGTAGATATGGATACCCTGGTATATACGAAGGGCGTTTACCATGACCTGGGTATGACCATCCATTTTGCCCAGCCCTACCGGGGGCAAAGCAAACCGATTGAACGGGCATGGCGTACAGACCATGAGCTTTTCGATAAATATTTTGATACGTATGTCGGTTCCAATACCGTCACCCGCCCCGAAGAATCAAAGGAATACTACCGGGCCATTAACGGTAAAGAAAAAAAGCTGGTTGAAATGACCATGGAGGAATTCACCCGCCTGTATGAAAACTTTGTGACATGGTTCAACACCTGCTGGGAACACAGCGGGGACGGCATGAACGGAAGAACCCCCCAGGCAGTATTTGAAGAAAACTTGAGCATCCGGCGCCTTGTCCCGGATGAACGATTGAAATTTATTTTTGCCCGGCGGAATAAATGTGTTATCCAGCGCCGGGGCGTGACCATAGACGGGATTGAATACTATGCGCCGGAACTTGCCCGGTATAAAGGGGACCAGGTGGAAGTCCGGCGGGATATCCGGGATTCCAGCAAGGTCTATATATTCAGCCTCCCGGAAGTCAAATACCTGTGCGAAGCCTATAACAATATGCTTTCCGACACCGGGGCAACGGAAGACGATATCCGGCGGGTACGGAAGGCCCAGGCTGCCGAACGGAAACACCTCAACGAATATGCCAAAGCCCGAAAGGAAATCAAAAAAATACGGAAGTCCCCTGCGGAAATACTCGCAGAACAAGCCCTTGAAAAACAAACCCCTGCATACCCGGATGACCAGATCATCCAGGTAGTGAATGGGGGCATTGTGATCCCGGACCAGATGGGGAAGACGGAAACCGGGAAGGTTATCACGATGCCGCATGCGAAACGGAAATTAAAACTGCCGTTTGATCCTGATTAAAAAACCTTCCTAGCCAGGAGACCTGGAAACAGGAGTATGCCGGATGGCTCCCGGATCGTTTAAGGGATCGAAGCGCACCCTTCTGCATGGCATAGCAGGGACCGGGCCGTGGTCAAAAACGGTCATGCCTTTTTTAGGATGTAACCCTGTTCGGTGAACAGGAACGATAAAAATCATGATAAAGGAGCAATCATGAACGAAACAAAACAAGCGTATAATGAAGAATTATACACCAGATTTTTTGCCATCGTAGGCAGCCCCGAAGACGGCAAGAAAATAAGCCAGAACAAAGCGGCAAAGGCGCTGGGATGTTCCAGTGGGTACATATCTGCATATAAAAGCCGTACATATCCTGCATCAATCAAAACCCTGGAAGACAAAATTGAAGCATGGCTGAAGCGGGAAGAACAACGCCTGGGCCGGGTATACATACCCGTTACCGAAATCAGCGCCGTCAGCCAGGTGCGGAAAGCCGCATCCATGGCGCAGAACGATGCGGACATAGCGGTCGTTGTCGGGGCTGCCGGTGCCGGGAAGACAACCGCCCTCCGGCAATATGCATCGGAAAGCAAGTCCGCCTATCTCATCGAAGTTGATGCCAGTTTTACCAAAAGCGTACTGATATCTGAAATCGCCCAGGCGGTCGGTGTCGAATTAAAGGGCGGCAATCCCGCAATCATAAAACGGATCATCACTACGCTGAAGGACCGGGATGCGGTTCTGATTATCGATGAAGCGGACTATCTGTCCGATGCCTCCCTTGAACTGGTCCGGCGCATTATTGCGGATAAAGCACAGACCGGCGTTGTCTTTGCGGGCCTGCCCCGGCTGGAATACAAACTGCGCAATTTACGGAACGACCATGAACAGCTTACCAGCCGGGTCGGTGCATTGGTTGAGATCGGAAAAATGAAGCGTAATGACGCATCAAAGATTCTTGCGAATGTATGGCCGGAACTGGAAAAGGAAACCTTTGAAGAACTCTTTAATCTTTCAAACGGATCGGTACGGACCCTGACAAAACTTATCAACCGGACTCATCAGATTATGGGTTTAAACCGCATTGACCTGCCGGATGTTGAAACCGTCCAGGCAGCCAGTGAATACCTTATGCGTTAGGGAGGGAGAAATGAAAGGATGGCTATACCGCAGGGCGTTAAACATCAAAGAGACAGGGGAACGGCTTCACTGGTCCGGCCTTGTTCGGTTAGGACTGGGGATGAAAACCTTTGTCCTTAATATGTACTTATAAGAAGGAATATAAATATGACAGTAAGCATTTTAAGTCCGGGTGCGTTTGCAGAATATGTAAAAAACACCACAGAACGCCCCATAAAAAGGGTGGCAAAAATCATAAACAAGAACTGGGTACATGAACTATGTGTCTGCCCTTGCTGTGATGCGACCCACATTATTAAAAGCGAACGGGATGAGTTTGAAGATTACATGAACAACGGTCCGCATCCATCCGTTGGAAAATATGAAGGCTGGGATGAAGCCCTTGAGCTGCTCTGTGATGGTTGCGAAAAAAATGTAAAAAATCTTATCGGTGAAGAATGGCTTTTGAGTCTGTATCGTGATGGAGAGCCGGAGTTTGTTGAACATCTTGCCCAGTGCCTCCGGGAAAGAAATTTACGCATTGAACCCCTACGGGAAAAGGAGATTGAAGAATGAACAACGAACAAGAATACATGACCGACAGCCAGGGCCGGAAGGTTCCTTTAAACCTTGTCAATGACGTGGATAAGCTGCGGGACCAAACCGTAAACGGCATAGTCCAGGCAGCGCTTAACATGAGGGATATCCTTGTGATAATGAAACAAACCATGCGAAATGAAGTGTCCAGCTTTTTGGAACTGTCCTTCGAAAAGTATGGCAAGAAGGTTGGTGGGAAAAAGGGAAATATAACCCTCATGAGCTATGACGGACAGTACAAGGTTGTCGTCGCAATCAATGAACACATTGTATTCGATGAGCGCTTACAGGTAGCAAAGGCAATCATTGATGACTGTATTACCCGTTGGGCGGAAGGCTCCCGGAGTGAAATCCGGGCGCTGGTGAATGATGCCTTTTATGTGGACAAGGCCGGGAAGATAAATACGACCCGCATCCTGGGGCTGCGAAGGCTTGAAATTGATGATCCCGAATGGCTGAAGGCAATGCAGGCGATTACCGACTCCATCCAGGTCGCCGGAAGCAAGGAATATCTGCGGATATATGAGCGGGGAGAAAACGACGAATACCGGCAGATTGCCCTTGATATTGCCGCTCTGTAAATACCGAAGCGGCAAAGGAAACGTACTTATGATAATCAATAAGGATAAAAAGGTAGCGCTGATACACATTGCAAAGAAGGAACGGGGGCTTGATGAGGAAGCATACCGGGCCTTATTGCATGGCGCTGCCGGGATTATCAGTACAAAAGACCTTTGCTATGAAGACCAGTTTAATTCCATTATGAAGGCATTTAAAAACCTGGGATTTAAAAGTTATCGGGATCAGGGAAAGACCAGTTCCCGGCCTATTCGTACCGATGAATGGGGATGCGGTGATGACCTGCGGGCAAAGATTGAAGCGATGTGGAAAACCTGCGCAAGGACGAAAACAGAAAAAGCCCTGCGCAGTTTTATTAAACGCATTGCAGGCGTAGATCATCCCCGGTTTTTATTGCCACACTTGGCGCAGAAAGTAATCCTTGCCCTTGAAGTAATGATGAAAAAAGCAGGATATGACCCAAAAACAGGCGGAAGGTTACACCATGAACAATGACGATAAGAAACAAGCCAGATTATTTGACAATCTCCCGGCCTATGAAGAAATTATGAGGGTTATCCAGGAACTCAAGACAGACCTTGCCCATATTGTTTCCGTAATTGACACGAACACCACAGCATGTAGAGAAATAGAACGGGAACTGCGGGACTGTCAAAAAATGTTAGAAAAAACCATTGATGAGCAAATAAACCCCAGCCTTTTTGAACCGGACAGCATATTTGAAACCCTTGATAATCTTATCGGGACCGAAAATGCGGCGAAGGTGATAAACCTTTTTGAAGGGCAAGGGGTATATATCAATAAATCATGGAATAGACGAAAGACCTATGAAGCAATCAAGACCGATTATAGGAATGGCTCAAACTACCGGACACTATCATTACGGTATGGATATACCGAGACACATATCAGGAACATTATTCATAAGTAAGGAGGAATAAATGAAATTTACGGATCTTAACAAGGCAAACAGGCTAATTGATGAATTAAGAGAAATTAAAAATTTTAAAACTGGTGTTGGAAATCAAAAAATAATAAAGAAAGAATATGTCTTATTTAAACAATTTATTACATTTAAAGAGGAAATAAAAATTAGCTGGGAAGAATCTAATATTATTTTAAATAAAAGAATTGAAAAAATAGAAGAAGAATTAAAACAACTTGGAATTACTGATTTTGAAGGCGTTTAATGAAAAAATATACTCCAATGTAAAAAAGAAAACTCACAAACTGATCGGGATTATTGGATTATATGATGTTAATTATATTGGTCATGCTGCTCATTTAAGTATTACTATCGGTGAGAAAAAAGATAGAGGAAAGGGATTAGGCACTGAAGCAATAAAAACACTCCTTAAATGGGCTTTTGATGAACTCAATCTTCATTCTATTTGCCTTTATGTATTTTCCTTTAATACCCTTGCCATTCAGTGTTATCAAAACATAGGATTTAAAGTAATTGGAACAAAAAGGGAAACATATTTTACCGAAGGAAAATATTACGATGAAATCTTGATGGATATATTAAGAACAGACTTAAAAGAATGATTTTTATAGAGGAAGCCATAAAATGAACAATGATGTTATAAAAAACAAAATCAAAAAGCTGTTTGCATTATCGAAATCCCCGAATGAACATGAGGCCATGGCAGCCCTTGAGAAAGCGGAACAATTGCTGAAGGAATATTCCCTGTCAAAGGATGATGTGTTAATTACCCAGCAGGAAGTAAAGGGAACGGTCCGGCTTTCCTCCTGGCGTGCGGTAATCATTGATGCAATTAACTGGCTTAATGGGACTGTTTCTGTACGGACCTCTGATGGCAAGTACATTTTTTATGGAAGCGATATTGCGGTAACCATGTCCGCAGAAATGTTCAAGTACCTGGAAAAGTCCATTGAGCGGATCGCCAGACAAAGCATTCGGAAGAATGCAAAATTACCCTACCGGAATGCGTTTAAGTATGGCGCTGCAAAGAATATCCATGTAAGAATTCATGACATGGGAAAAAATGTACGCTGGTTTGATCGTGAAGAACGGTCAAAAGTTTTGTGGGCCTATATTAAAGGTAAACTATCCGTCAAAAGTGAAAAAGTAACCGTATCTGCACTTTCCAATAAAGCCTATACCAAAGGGTTTGACGCCGGCAATGCTATCCATCTTAACCGGCAGGCAAACGGCAGTAAAATACAACAACTTGCTGAATAATGGACCTTTTCCACACCTTTTTAATATGGTATACTCTGCATAGATAATTATGGAAATAACCCTAACTGAAGCGCAGAAAAAACGAATCCAGCATCCAGCCACGCTGTATCCCATCATGAGGGACATCCTCCTTCGTGAAGAACTTATTGACATGAACCGGGAACACTTCTGGACCGTCGGCCTAGCAGCGAATCTGAAGCTGCAATATGTGGAACTTGTCAGCTTTGGGGGAACCCTTGCGACGACTATTGAACCCATGAATGTTTTCCGCCTGGCCGTACAGAAGGGTTCAATACGGATTATTCTGGTACATAACCACCCTTCAAGCAGCTTGGTCCCCACAGATAATGACAAGGACCTGACAGACCAGCTCTACCAGGTAGGGCGCATCCTGGATGTACAAGTTGATGATCACTTGATTATCAGTACAAAAGATTATTACAGCTTTGCCCTTTCCGGTATGCTGAAGGAACTATCCAGAAGTACAAACTATGTGCCGCCTTATGAACTTGAAAAGCGCTACAGGGCGGAGAAAGAAGCAATCGTCAGGAAGATATTAAAACAGCAGGAAGGATTACTGAAGCAGGCCAGGGAAGATGAAAAAACCGAGATTGCCAAAGCTGCCCTTGCGGAAGGGATGGATATTAAGCTAATTCAGAAAATAACGGGGCTGACCAAAAAGAAAATAGAAGGCTTGCGATAATACCTATTCGGTTGATTGCGCAGTACACATAAAAGAACTGACTACCTACCCACCCATTACATGAATTCACATTTTCAGTGCAAATAATTTTCTCAAATACTTTTTTTGAACGCTTATAAAATAAAAATCTATACTCTCATCATGCGGCATCATACTGGTGCCGGGCAAACGGGCATAGCTCCTGTCCGGTTTGCCGGTCCAGTTATGATGCGTTTTTTCAAATCTGTAAAGGAAAAAGAACCATGGAATTAAAAGGCAAGCCTTTAAGTCTAGCGTCAAAACTCATTGCAATGATTATAGCTATCGGCGGTCTGATCCTGAAAGCGGCATGTATGCCTGACTTTGATATTGATGCAGCCCTGAAAACCGCCCTTTTTGTGGCGGTGGTTTTTTCGCCTGTGGACGCTTCCATGGTTGTTTCCAATCTGCTGGGGAAGAGGTCATGAAGCATGAAAAAAGTATTATCTACATTCCTATTATTTTGTTTCTGCTCATCTTTGTGTTCGTCTTTGTCTTCGTCTGCCAATTTGTCAGACACTCTGGAGGAAATACAACGGGAACTGAACCAGTGCAGGAACGAATTGAGTCTATTGAAAACCGCCTTGAGCTTACAGAAGGAAGAATTCGGGAAGCTCAAAGCGGAATTACAGAAAGCAGAACAACGGCTGCTGTCATTGGAAAGCATATTGCTGACAGTACAGACGGAATTACAGAAGGCAGGAACATCCTCGCAGGAACTCTCCTTGAAATTGGAGAAGTCGGAAAGCGAGTTGAACATATTGATAGAGGAATTGCCGAAGCTGAAAAACGAACTTACGCAATTGAAGATGGACTTAACCGCATTGATCAATTACTCAAAGAAGCTCGAATCAAAAGTACAGTTTTGGAAGACGGTCGCAATTAGCAGCATAACCGTTGTGGTCGTTGGCGGTGTTACCGCAGGCATCCTCATATCAAAAAAATAACCGGTGTATTAGGGGGACATAGTGGCAGGACGAAAATCGGCACAAACCACGCAACAAACAGTACCTATGCAGGGAAGACAGGACGGTGGCCAATCGTCCTGCCCTATGAACCCTTTTTGTTCGGCGGAGTTTGCCGCCATAGCGGGACAATATGAACAATTGTTTCGGCGTATTGATGAATTAAAACTGTATTTAAAAGAGGAATACACCCAGTCAATTGACCACCGGATTGCAACTCTTTCCGCCCGGATAGCGCAGGCTGAATCCAAAGTATCGGAAACGGAAAAAACAGTGCATACCCTTTTGAAAAAAGTTGTCTTTGCCTGCGGTGGTCTTTCTGTATTGGTGTTCTTAATAAACATAGCGGTCACGGTCCTTACACGGCTGTTAATCAGGTAGGCAATGGCATCGGAGAAAAAAGAAGACGCAGAAAAAATGTATGTCCGCCTCTCTGCCTCCTGCGCTGATATTGCCAGGGACCTGGGGGTCAGTGAAAGCACGGTCTACCGTTGGAAGGCAGAAGCAGCAGAAAAAGGAGAACTTGCAGACTGGGATTCCCAGCGGCGGACCTACAATATGTCTCCGGGGGAAATGGTTGCCCTCTATGCGGAAAGTGTCAAGGCATGGCTTGTCCAGATTAAAAATGATCCGGACAAGCTGGCTGATCCAAAGATTGCGGATGCACTGGCAAAGCATGTAAGCGTCATGCAAAAGCTAGATACTCGCAGCCAATACCTGGGCGTTGCCCTTGATCTAATCAAAGTAGCGAATGACTGGCTTACCGAACATAAGCCGGATATTAAAAAAAGTATGGACCCACACTGGGAAAGCATATACCAGGCGTTGGTACAGTATTCAAGCCGGAAGGGAATATTATGAGCTATAAGAAAATCAAAACCCTCAAGCAGCTTGAAGATGCCTGGAATGACCTGAAAACGGAAATCCTATCCCGGCCATTATTCGCCGATAATTCCCCGGAGGCAAAGGCGGAACGGAAAGAGCGCTGCCGGGATAACGTCTATGAGTTCGGGCGGACCTATTGCCCGGAATACGTTTCAAAGGCTCCGGCAAAGTTTCACAAGGAATGGGAAAAGGTCCGCACGTGCCGGAATGAACCGGTCCTGGTGAAGGCGTTCCGGGGATCGGGGAAATCAACCTATTTCGGGTTTCTTGATCCCCTTCATTCTATCGTGTACGGCAATAGCAGCTTCATGATTTTTTCCTCATACAACGAAGACAAGACCGGCGTATTTACCGGACGGCTCCTGCTTGAATTGATGTACAACCCACGTCTAAAAAATGACTTCGGGGAATTCATTCTGCCGAACCGTCCCGCAGCCATTAAACATTTTGTAGCGGAAGTCCCCGGCTCCCTAGGCAAAAGCGTAGGGGTACGGGCGGTATCCATCGGGCAGGACCCACGGGGCTATGTGCAGGGAGCGTCCCGGCCTGACTATGTCCGGCTTGATGATATACAAAACCGGAAGCGGGCCAAAAATCCGAAGTTTGTCAAAGAAGTGATTGAATGGATCACCCAGGACCTGGTCCCGGCATTGGCGGAAAACTATTCCTGCATTATCAATGCCACACCATTAAACACCCAATGTGTCGCCAGTCTTTTGGAAAAGGGCAGCGACGATATTGACCCCATGAAGACCTTCAACTATCCGGCAATGGCACGGGGGAAACCGACCTGGCCGGATGCGTTCCCGCTTCCCCGGCTGATGAAATTGAAAAAGAGTATCGGCAGCCGGGCCTACAATCAGGAATTTCTGTTAATCCCCACACCCTTGAATGAACGGGTTTTTGCGGAAGAAAGCATCAAAGGGTATGCGCTGGATGAACTTATCGGGAATCCCTTTTCCTTCGTGTTTTCCTGGACCGATCCTTCTATCAAACATGATGAAAAGCATTGTTACAAAGCCACGATATGTGCCGGAATCAGTGATGACGGCATTATCTATATTCTCAAAGCACGCATCCGGCAGGAGTCCATTCCCCGGATGGTGGACGGCATGTACATCATATACAACGAATGGAATCCGTCCTGGATGTTTTACGAAGATAACGGCGGACAGGCAATCCTTTCTGAAGTGTTTGACATGAGGGCGGAAAAGGAAGGGTATCATCTTCCGTACCGGCCTATGACCAATAGCATCAATAAATTTACCCGTATTGAAGGAACCCTTTCTGCCCCGATTGAAAACGGGGTCATTCGGTTTTTAAAGACCGACCCGGACCAGAAAGAATTGATTGACCAGCTTATCCAGTTTCCGGACGGCATCTATGTGGATGGTCCGGATGCCCTTGAGGGGGTGGTCCGGATGCTGCAACATCATGCCCGGAAGAAAAACGCCGGTATGCCGAAATCAAAGCGCCGCCGGGAATCCCATCGGGTATTGTGGGGGTACTCATGAACAAAAGACGAAAATACGAAAAGTGGGTACCGAAGGAACAGACAAGACCGGAAACCTCTGAACACAAAGTAGATCATTTTGCGACACGGGAACGGGCCAATGATTTTATCCGGCTCATGCGTATGCTGCCGGACCCGGACCCTATCTTGCGGAAAATGGGAAAGGGCATCAGCGCCCTGAAGGAACTCCTTACGGACAGTCACCTGGAAAGCGTATGGGGTATCCGGTGCAGTACGGTATCGGGCAGCGATTGGTTCATAAAGCCCGGTGCGGATGATACCCGGTCCATTGAAGCGGCAAAGAGTTTTGAAGATGAATTGCGCCGCCTTGATGTCCCCCACATCATGGAAGAAATGATGCAGGCCGTGGCATACGGGTACCAGCCGATGGAAACCCTCTGGACTCCACGGGGTACCCAGTGGGGATTCAAAGATATTGTAGGCAAGCCGCCGGAATGGTTTGACTTTACCAAGGACAATGAACTGGTATTTAAGACCGGGGTAAACAGCTATGAAAACCTTCCGGAAAACCGGTTTCTGCTGATTCAGCACCGGGACAGCTATGATAATCCCCACGGGGTTAAAGTATTCAGTAAATGCTTTTGGCCGGCAACGTTTAAGAAAAACGGCTTCCGATGGTGGACCGTATTTGTTGAAAAATATGGCGGCGCTTTTTTGTATGGAAAGTACCCGTCCAATGCCAGTGAAAAATTCAAGGGTGAATTGCTGGATGCGCTTGAACAGATGATCGCTGATGCGGTGGCCATTGTTCCTGAAGGTTCAGAAATCACGATTGATTCCATGGCAAACAAGGGCGGTATCAGTTCCGTTCATAAAGAGTACATCGATTCCGCAAACGCTGAAATGTCAAAGGCTACCCTGGGGCAGACTCTTACGACAGAAGTCGGAGCGGTCGGCAGTTATGCCGCTTCCCAAACCCACAACCTGGTCCGACAGGACCTGGCTGCGGCGGATCGCCGGAGAACCAGCGAAGGATTCAACCGGCTTTCTGACCTGCATGCCTTCTATAATTATGGACCGGATGTAAGCCCTTCCCGGTTTTGTTTTGTAAAGGATGAGGACTTACAGTCACCCCGGGCAGATCGGGATGTCAAACTCTATTCCCTGGGCTGGCGACCAACAAAAACATATATCGCCCGGGAATACGATATGCAGGACAATGATTTTGAAATCCAGGAACAAAGTGACGGATTTTTTAATACGGCAGCCAGTGTTCAGGCATTTGAAAAAGCAGAACCGGACCAGCTGCTGAAAAAAAAGAAGGCAAATATCTTCCAACGTTTCCTTTTTTCCCGTTCGGCAAAGAAGGCGGAAAAAGCCTATACCAAAGATTCGGCAATGATGAATGAGTTTGCACATACCCTCATCAAGGAAGAACAGGACGATACCAACGCCGAAATTGAACAGTTCGTCGATGCCCTGGGTATGGCGGGGAATTATACGGATGCCTTTGAAGCGTTATTGAAAACCGATGTATCAGACCATACAGCCCGGCATGCCGGGCGTATTGAAAACATCCGGTATGTGGCAAGCCAACTGGGGGCACGCCGTGGGTGATATACAGAATATGCCGCCTCCCAAAGAGGCCCATGATTTTTTATCCCGGAAGCTGCTTATTGAAACAGAAAAATGGGATGACTTAAAATCCGCAGAACATGCCCATGCGTTTACCGTCGCCCATAGCCGGAACGCCCAGGTGTTGAATGATATTTTCGGACTCATCAATACCGCACAGACAAAGGGCCAGCCCTGGGAGGAATTTCATAAGGGGCTGCTTTCGACCATGGAAACCCAGGGCTGGTATGGCCGGGAGGACAAGACAAAGGATGATAAAGACTATATCACCTGGCGGTCAAAGCTCATGTACCACACCAACCAGCGGACCAGCTATTCCGCAGGCCGGTACCGGAAGCAGGTAAAGAGTGCGGAGCTTCGGCCTATATGGATTTACGGCAGTAAATTGGTCGGAGAAAACCGGCGGGAGGAACACATTGCATTGCATGACAGCGCCTTCCGCTATGATGACCCGTTCTGGATTTTAAACTACCCGCCGAATGATTGGGGCTGTGAATGTTTTGTAACGACCGCCAGCGATTCCCAGGCAGACCGGGAAGGCATAGAGGTACTCGAATCTGATGAGGACGGAAACCCGCCTGCCATGGTAACGGCCAGCGGGAACGCTCTCAATTGGGGGACATTCACCCCCAACACCTGGAAGGTGAACCATGGGCGGGAAACGCTGGTCCCGAACTTCCGGGATTATGAAAACCTGGCGAATTACAAAATGTTCGGGAAGTCCGCCAGGGATTACCTGGCCCAGCGGTACCGGGATGATATGGACAAGTTCAAACTGACCGAAGGTGAGTTTCAGACCGTGATCCGCCGCCTGGATGATAAAGAGTATAACCCCCAGGGGATTCAATATGAAGTCGGCTGCCTTGATGCGGCCCGCTATGCTGCTGTCATGAAAGAAGGCATCCAGGGGCCGCAGATTATGGCCACGGATAAAAACCTCCACCACGGTACCAGTGATAAAACATCAGGACAGCGCATCCCTGAACGGCTGTATACAACCATGTATGAAACCTTTCAAAAGCCGGAAAGCATTTATGAGTATATGCAGCCCCGCAGCAGCCGCTTTGGACGGGAATTTCATTTTGTAAATAGTACCGGGGATGGAAAGGTAATCAAGGCGGTATTCCGGCAGACATCCCCTGCGACGGCATTGAATCTGGTTACAACTGGATGGATAGAAGGAGGGCATTATACAAATCCGCAGTATAGAAAAATCTGGTGATTACCGGGAGGGAATTACACCCCTCTGCATTCCAGGACGGAAAACCGCTAAGGCTCTGCTTTACGTATTCGAGTCCTCGGCAATCACCATGTATAGAGTATACCCCGAAACCAGGGAGGAAACAAGGAGAATGCATGATAGACATTGTTATTGACCTTATCCCGGAAGGCAGCCCAAACCGTCCAGGTCAGGCCAATCCTTGCAATTACATAACCATCCACAATACCGGGAACTGGCTGTCTGGGACGAACGCCCGGATGCACGCCCGATATGTAAAAACACGGGATGCCCAGGAAAAGAAAGTAAGCTGGCATTATACCGTGGATGAAAAGGAAATTATCCAGCACATCCCTGATGAGGAAGTGGCCTATCATGCCGGGGACGGCGATGGTCCTGGGAATAGGGAATCCATCGGCATCGAAATTTGTATGAATATCGATGGAAGTTTACTTATGGCAACAAACAAAGCCGTCGCATTGGCCGCCGCCTTGTTACGCAAACACGGGCTGTCTATTGATTGTGTGGTCCAGCATCACCATTGGAGCAAGAAGGATTGTCCGGAACTGTTACGCTCCGGAAAACCCTATTCCTGGGAAAGCTTTTTAGAAGGGGTAAGGGCATGTCTATAGAAGCTTTTTTGCAGAAAACAGAACCCTGTAAAAAGCCCCAGGAGACACACAAAAGAACCCGGTCTATTCCACGGACGCTTTACCCCTATCCGAACGAAATTAAACGGGTTTTAAACACTATTAAACGGGGTATCCCGAAGATGGGGAAACCCTCAATTTTCGCATTTTTTGATGTAAGGAGAGCGTATGCCTGAATTACTTATTTTCCAGGCGGGAAACTACCCGCAGGGAGACTGGCCCATTGATCGGGTAAAGCGGATGGCAAAGAGCTATGACCCGGAAAACAACGTCGAAGCCCCGGCGGTAATAGGACACCGGATGTATGCCGATACCGATGAAGCCCAGTACGCCCACGGCTGGGTCAAGTCAGTACGGGTTGATGAAAAGGGCAATCTTTTTGCGGATGTGGCGGATATATCCGAAACCCTCAAAACAGCGGTGGCATTAAAAAGGCTGCGGTACATATCCGCTGAAATCTATGAGCTTGACAAGGATGATCCGAAGCAGGACCCCTATTTAAGCGCTATCGCTTTTTTAGGGCGGGACAACCCCGCCGTCACCGCAACCAAAATCGGAACCAGCTTTTTTTCAAAAGGCTGTAGTTATACACCGGCAGCCGAAAACAGTACCCTTGCACGGTTCACCCGGCGGCTGTCCCGTGATGACATAAAACTGTTTGACAAAGAACCCAAGGAGGAAAAATCTATGCCTGAACCTAACCAAAACACCCCGGCGGACAAGACATCATTTGAAGCCGCACTTGCGGGCAAGGAAGCGGAAATCGCCCAGTACAAAAAAGAGAATGACGACCTGAAGGCCGCATCAAGAAAGACGGAGGCGACCAACTTTTATACGGGCATGCGGGATGGCGGGAAGCTGATCCCGGCGATGTTCGATAGGGTCGTCACCTTTGACACCCGGATGAATTCCGCAGATCAGAAGGAGTTCCGGGAAATCCTTGCATCTTTCGGGACTGTCCTGGATGTATCCGGCCAGCACATAGCCAGCAAGGACAAGGCAAAAAACAATCCGGCGGGCGGCGGTGATGCACTGTCCGCAAAGATCAGGGCGTATCAGAAAGAAAAAAATCTGTCGTCCTTTTCGGAAGCGGCGGCAGCTTTGTACGCCGAAACCCCAGCACTTTTTGAGGAAGGAGAATAAGCAATGACACGGAGAGCATACCGCTGTGAATCGGCAATCAAACCCGGCTGCGGCGTAATACAGGGAACCGGTGAAAACACCGTCAAAATCGGTACCGGTGATTTTATTGGCGTCTATTCCTTTGAAGACAACGGAACGAAGGAACTTGACGATACCATCGGTATTGTCTTGACCGACGTCCCGAAGGTCCTTGCCGGGGCGACGGTACACGCCGGGAAACGGGCCGTCCTGAAAAGTGACGGATCATTTGAGGAAGTCGGAAGTACCGCAGGGACATACAAGACCTGCGGTGTCTTTTTGGAAAACGGCGTAAAGGGCGATTACCTTGACATGCTCATCGACCGTGACACCGTAACGGTGGCGTAAGGAAGGAGGAAAAAATATGGGAAGAGAAAAAGGATACGTCAGTCCAATATTGAGTAATTTAGCCCAGGACTACAGTACCAAAGTACGGGAAGGGCTTGTCGGTCCGCTCATTTTGCCCCGCATCCTGGTAGACAAACCTTCCGGAAAATATCCGGTATTCAGTGCGGAAGCTGCCTACAAGGTACCGGATACTTCCATGTCCGGGGAACGGAGTCAGGCAAAGGAATTCAGCAGTTCCGGAAAACTGGAAGACTATGCCGCAAGTCCCCACGGCTTGAAAAGCTTTATTGACAGCGGTGACCTTGAGTTTATGGACGGTCCTTTCAAGAAACATGAAAAAGAAAAAGTCCAAATGCTCACCAGCAAGCTGGAATTGTCCCAGGAAAAACGGATTGCCGATACAATCCTTCAGCTTTCTGGTCGTTCGCAAGCCTTGTCCGGAACAGGAACCGGGAAAGGGAAAAAATGGGCGATAAGCGGGGCAAGTACCGGCGGTGATCCGCACGCTGACATTATTGAGGCAATCGGAAAATGTTTTTATCGCCCGAATATCCTGGTGATTCCAGAATCGGTATTTGATGCCATTGAATACCATCCGGTACTCATCGACAAGCTGGGCGAAGCAAACATGATTAAAAAGGTCGATGAAACTACCCTTGCAAAACTGTTCCGCATTGACCGGGTGGTCATTGCCCAGGGGAAAGCGGACTTCGACAAACGGAATGACAAAAAGGACGTGACCCTGTCCAGCATATGGGGGAACAACGTCGTCCTTGCCTATGTCAGTGATGTGCCGGATGAACCCTGCGCCGGCAAAACCATTGCCGTCCGCTATGCCGCCGCCGACAGCGCCGGGTATGTGGTCCGCACCTGGAATGAAGAAGACGGGGGAATCCTTGGCGGGGAATACGTCCAGGTCGCCCATGATGTGGATGAACTGATCCAGGCGCCGTCCCTAATCTTCACGATTAAGGACGTGCTGTAAGCAGCGGGAGGAACTATGGCGTACTGTACGGTATCTGATTTATACGCCGCCTTTGGCGAAGAAAATGTCACGGGATGGAGCCGCTACAATCCGGCGGCGATTGACCGTGCCATTGATAATGCCCAGGCGGAAATTGACGGCTATCTCTTGTCAGGGGGCTATACCGTACCGTTATCGCCGGTACCGAAAAATATCAAGAAATATGCGCAGGACCTTGCGGGGGCTAACCTCCTATTACATTCCGGATTATTGCCGCAGGATTCGGGCGGAGAAGGACACATGGAACAGGCCCGGATTGCCCGGCGTTACCTTGAGAAGGTCGCTGAAGGGAAATTCCGCATCCCCGATGATGCGGAAGAAGGGGAGCAAGCCCAGCCCATCGCTGGGGGCATTCAAATACAGTCCATGAAGCGGCTTGATTTACGGGGGTACTAATGCCAGGCGCAGGAATTGAAATCCGCATTGACAGCGAATACGCAGATATACTGGCAGCCCTGAAAAAAGCATCCATGCCGGACCTAAAAGCGATTGCGGATTTTGCCGGGGCGGAACTTGACCGTATCACTAAGAAGGCATTTGAAAAACAGCAAGACCCAGTCACCGGCCAGGCATGGGCACCGCTGAAGCATCCCCGTGTCCCCTATGCAAGTAAAGGAAAATCCAACGGGGCAGCGGCCACCGAATGGGGGCCTATCTTGGATTATTCCGGGCAATTGAAACGGTCCCTGGACTGGCAGTCATTCCCGGATGGCTCTCTGATATTCGGGTCGAACATGGTCTATGCAGGCCGTCATCAAAAGACCCGGCCTTACATGGGAGTACCGGAAGGTTTTGACCGGGACATCCTGTCTGATCCGGCGGTCATGGGGCTGCTGGGTTTAGGGGGTAATGCGTGATAAAAGCGGCAAAGGATATTTTGACAGCGGTGGTAAAACAGCAGGTACCGGATGCGGTTATCGTGCGTTCTGCGGCGGAAGAAAAACAGGCAATCATGGCACGGAAATGGCCGCTGGTGGGGCTGATCACCAACCCCGGCAATTTTGATGACACGGACGCACAGGTCGTCCGGTACTATGATGAAACCGACCAGGTATACAAGGAACGGTATATTCGGGGCAGCCGCATCCTGCCGATTCTTTTACGCCTATGGGCGGAAGGAGAAGACACCGCCGATGAACTGTTCAGCGCAATACTTCCGGCTATCCCCAGCCGCTTTCAGCATGATGATTTTACCGGGAGTATCCGCATTGAACGGGAAGAACATTCTGACCATGCCGGGAACGTTACAAAATTATATTGTTCCGTGGCGGTGATTCAGTTCTCCCTATTCTCGGCGCTCAAGGCAGATGTATGCCCAGTAACTATAGATACGGTGGATATGAGTCCATCCCTTGAATAATGAAACCATGACGGAGGTAAAGAACGCATGAGTAAATCAGGAAATGATGCAGACCTCAAGGAAGGCTTGCCTGAATCCCCGCAAAACTATGATGGGGGATATACCAAACCAAAGGAAAAGGGAACCCTTTTCACCTTGGAGGAACTTACATCCAGGACAAACACGTCCGCTGCCATTGTTGCGGCGGTCAGTGAAGCCAACGGCTGGGTGTATGGGAAAAAAGTAAGTCAAAAGGAATTTGAGGGAGCGATAAAGAATTTTCTAAACGCTCCCGCAGGAGGTGCCAATGCTTCCCGGTATTAAAAATACAATTCTTGACGGAGCCATGGGAGTCCTTGGGGCTGATGCAACCGGACGCTTTGCGGCAATCGGTGTGGCCGCAAATTTCGGTCAGGGTATCCTTACGTTTACAAGTCCCGACCAGGTTGATGCAATCCTGGGAGACGGTCCGCTCCGGGATACCATCATCAGTGCCCTGTCCATTGCAAAGACCACGGTCTATGCCATAGCTCTTGAAGGCACATCCCCCGGAACTCTTTCTGCTGTTATAGCAGGTACAGAAAATGGAGGGAGCGGAACGATCACCGTAGAGGGAAGTCCCCGAAACGAATATGCAATCAGTATCGAAATCACCGCCGGGGGAAGTGTCAATGAAGGCGTGTTTCGGATCACCATTGACGGATCTTCCGGAAAACGGATAACGATTCCTGATACCGGGAAATACACCATTCCCGGTACTGGCATTAGCCTCACCTTCAGCGGGAACTATACGGAAGGTGATGTATTTACCTTTTCGAGTACGGAACCGAAAGCAAGCAACGGGGAAATACTGGCCGCCGTGGATACCATCTTAAAAGCAAAAAAGGCTATTGAGTGGATTGCCATTACCGGGGTATCGGAAAAAGCGCTATGGGCGGCGCTGGCAGCAAAGGCGGATGAGGCGGCGGAAATCTATCAATATCTCTTTTTTGTTGCCCAGGCACGGTACCAAAAGGAAAACGAAACCCTGGACCAGTGGGCCAATGCCTTGACCGGGGATGAACGGGGAACCGTTGCATCCACCCGCCTTCAGGTATGCGCCGGGTGGATCAGCGAAGCCGACCCCAACGGCAGCACGGATGTCCGGGGACTCATCGGGGTTTACTGCGGAAAACTTGCCGCCCGGAATGTCCACCAGGGGCCGGATGCGGTCCGGTACGGCAGCATCAAGGCAGCGCTGGAACTGCTGCCCTATGGTATCAATGACGGCCACATCGAAAGCCTCAAAGAGGCCGGGTATGTAACCGCCCGGACCATCATCGACCTGAAGGGTATGTATATTACTTCCGGTCAGATGATGTGCGATGAAGGCAGTGACTATGACATGGTCGAACGCCGCCGGGTCATGGACAAAGCCTGCCGGGAAGTGAGAAAGGCGCAGCTTGTGTGGGTAAATGATGCCGTGAGCGTCGGCAAGGATGGTTCCCCGGACGGCATTGCCATGCTCATTGCCCAAAGTGAAAACCCGTTGCGCATCATGAAACAGAACGGGGAAATATCGGACGGGTATGTGGCAGTTCCGGAAGGGCAAAACATTCTTTCCACCAAGAAGATTCAAACAAAAGTGCGGATTATACCGCTCGGAAAACTGTCCTACATCGAAAACGAAATTGCCTATTCAAACCCGGCAATCGGAGGTGACGAATGATAAACGGAAAAGTGTATGACTTTGAATCCATCAAGGTCAATCTTCCGACCGGCATGGTGATCATGCTTGAATCCATATCCTACAAGGACAAAAAGGATGATGAGGTGATCACCGGGGTGCATAACATTCCGGTCGGCATAGGCCGGGGGGAGTATTCGGGCGAATGTGACATGGAAATATCACGGGACGAATATGAAAAGCTGGATACCTACGCCGCTGCCACCGGGGGATTTTATAACATGGGACCGCAACCGATCATTGTCAGCTATGGCCATCTTTCCCAGCCTATCATCACCGATACCCTCTTGGTGCATTTTAAGGAACGGGACTTCAGTGCGTCCAAGGGCGATAAAAACCTGAAGGTTCCCATCAAGGGAGCGCTGGCCGCTCCCCTCATCACAAACGGCAAACCTGCCTACACGCCGGACTAAGGCAAAGGAGTAAGTATGAAATTGGAAAAAGAAAAAATCGAAGAACTGAAAAAGGAACACCCCAACGGTATCTATGAAGGAAGTATTTCCTTCAACGATGAGAAAGACGCCCTGCATGAACAAAGCTTTATTTACCGAAAGCCTACCACTGAAGATTTGGAAGCTCATGCAAAAGTAGCCCAGCGGAACCCGCTGGTGGCAAATTTGAACCTGATTCAAAGCATCATTGTCTATCCCGAACCTGGCCCGGTCATTGACGCTATCCGGGATTACCCGGCAGCCTATGGCCAATTTGTGGATAAGGCGATCAGCCCTTTTTTCGGGGACAACGTAACCGTGAAGACAAAGAAACTGTAAGTAGCATCCGCCGCATTCGCTTGTTTGTGCGGCGGTTTTTACATGAGGATGTCAGTCATGTCCCGATTGATGTACTGCTGGAAAAATACGAAGAAGCGGTGATCATGCGGGAGTTTGAAGTTGGTATTGTGCAGGAAGCCATTGTAAACGCATTTAAAGGTGAGTGAGTTGATATGAACTTTATAAGTTCCATTACATTGATGTTTAAAGATGCTTTTTCCTCTGGATTTTCCAATGCCAAAAACTCACTGGCTGGTATGCAAGGGGCAATTTCCGAAATCAACAAAAACCAGGAAATGAACCGTATGGCTGCTGACCTGGCCATGATGACCAGCATGACTGACCCCCTCCGGCAGAAACTATCTGCTGCGCTTAGTGTACCGGCTCAATTAGCCGGTGGTTTTGAATCGAAATTAAAAAATATTCAATTCGCTTCCGGACGGACGGCACAGGAAATGGTGGGGCTGCGGAAGGAACTACTTGCCATAGGCGGACGGTCCGTGGCGGGTCCCCTTGCCGTGGCTGCTGCCTTTGATGATATATCCGCCGGGGTCGTGGATGCGGACAGCCACCTTGCGGCGCTGAACGCATCCATAAAACTTGCGGAAGCAAATCAAGGCAGTTTATCAACTGCCACCACCGGCATGATCCGGGTCATGAACGCCTATGGCTTATCGGCGGATGATGCCGAATATGCATCCAATGTATTAAGCGCCACCTTTGTTCAGGGTGCCGGGTCCATGGATGAGTTCCTTTCCGCCATGGCGCCGATCACCGGGTTAAGCGCTAATGCGGGGATTACCTTTGATGAATTAGGTGCATCCATGGCATACCTGACGGCCCAGGGGCTGACAACAACTACCGCCAGCCGCCAGATGAAAGGTATGATCAATTCATTGATCAACCCGAGTGAAACCCTGTCCGATGTATATAAGGAACTGGGTTTTGCATCCGGCAGCGCCATGATTCAGGAACATGGCCTGGCAAAATCCCTGGAAATGGTCCGCTCTGCCTTTGGCGGGAATGATGAAGCCATGGCAAAAGCCCTGGGAGGAGCGGAATCCTTGCAGGGTGCATTACACCTGACAAAAGCCGGGTATGCCGATTTTGCCCGGAGCTTCGGCAATTCCCTTGATGGCTATAGTGATGCGGCTCAAAAGATTCAGCTTGAAAGCATTGAATCAAAAATGGCCCGGATGGAAGCGGCCACCGATTCCCTAAAAACCACCATGGGCGGAGACATTAACTCTATCCGTGGTTTTTTCCTTGACATGAAAATCGGCTTCCTGCAAAACGTTGCCATGCCGATTATGGAATCCCCGGTGGGTCCTGCCATATCGAAAATTAGTGCTGTGGTAGGGATGAGTGCAAAGTCAATCCTTGATATGGGTTCTGGCGCACTCAATACCGCTTCCCAGCTTTCTGTATTGACCGCTAATATCAGCAATGCCGGTGGCATTGCAAAACTCTTTACGTCCTCCCTTGGATTTATGAAATCCACCGCTGGGATGCTGCTTACCCCATTAAAGGTTATCGGTTCCGGTTTCGGATCATTAGGAAAAGGCATCATCGGCATCCTGCCCAAAATGGGTGCATGGATTGTCAGCGCCTGGTCCGCAGCCGTGGCGAACATGGCGGCGTTCTGGCCCATCCTCTTGATTATTGGCGGCATTGCCCTCCTTACCGCCGGTATTATTCTTCTCGTGAAAAACTGGTCAAAGGTATCGGCCTTCTTTGTCGGTCTATGGACCAAAATTAAAAATGCGTTTTTAGCCGGGATAAACTGGATTAAAAAAATCATTTTCGGCGCATCAAATTGGATACTGGGGGCCGTGGCTTTATTCGTTCCGTTCATCGGTATCCCGCTGCTCATCATTAAGAACTGGGATACCATAAAAAGCTTTTTTTCCGGACTCTGGGGAAATCTGGTATCAGGGTTTACAGGAGCATGGAGCAGTATATCCGGCTTTTTTACCGGAATATGGGACGGCATAAAAGATGGATTACTGGGCTTTGTGAATTGGGCTTTAGAAAAAGTAAATATCCTCCTTGGCCCATTCAAGGGCTTGGTAGACACCGTCGGACGTTTCTTCAAGGAAGTAACCGGGGGATCAAAAGAATCCGGGGAAGCCTTAACGGAAACCTTTGCGTCCGGTATCAGTGCTAACAGTAATCTTCCCGGGGAAGCTTTTGGTACATCATTAGCCGGTATTGATGCGCAGATGCCCCATTCCAATGCCAAGGAAGGACCGCTTTCAAAGTTGTCCCAAAGCGGCAGGGCTTTGACCGATACCTTCGCTTCCGGCATGGAACCGGATGTCCTTACGGAACGGGCATCCCTCATCTTTAACGCCGCATCCCCTGAAGGGAAGGCTGCCCTTAACCTGGGCGCTTTCCAGATACCCGGCCAATCTACGGAAAGGCCGAACGTTACCATTCAAAACCTCACCATACAGGCGAATGACTTTGAAGATGTATGGGATTTTATTAAACAGCTTATGAACCTGGTTAAAGAAGGAGAGTACGCATGATACTTTCCAATGATACAAGCGCCGGAAAAATCATAGCCCAGGCAAAAGGGACTGAAGCACAAACCCTGCCGGGGATTTATGAAAGCCTGGAAGTTCAGGGAACCTTGATTGCTGAAGATGCAAAAAAGGCCGACGGGTCTGGGTCCTGGCGGAAAATATCCGGCTATGATGATGCGGAAATTACCGTAAAACTCCGCCTTATTGATAATCCGAAAAATAAAACAACCCGCTTTGATTACCTTTCACGGTTGTCCGGGATATTCAAGAAAATCGGGGATGACGGAAAGCCGCTGGTCTATACCCTTACCCATCCCCAGCTTAACGCCTGGAAAATCCGGGAAGTCCTGTTTCTGAAAATGAAAACCAGCGAAAGCCGGGACAAACGAATCCTTACCGCTGAATTATCTTTTGTTGAGCATGACCCCGTGGCGGCAAAAGCGGAAGAACGGAAAGCCAATAAAACCGCAGATGATGGGGACACCATAGAGGAAACGGAAGTGCCGGAAGACTCGGAAAAACGGCTGCGACGCTTGGGGGATAAGTATGAGTAATACCATTCTTACCCAAAAACTGCGCATATCGGTGAATGGTTCAAGCATGCCCCAGGCGGTACACTTTTCCTTGATCACGGATTCTGCCACCGCCTTTACAGTGGCATCTTTGGATACGCTGTCCGTATACGGAAAAGCCGGGGAGCAAATCCTCATTACCCTGGATGATGCGGTCCTTTTTACGGGGGAAATTCTCAACGTTTCCAGGGTCGGACAATACCAGCGCCATACCTTGAGCGATGGATGTAACCGGCTCTGCGTTCACTGTATCCTCCCGGCCTATAGGAAAGAATCCGCTTCCCGCATCCTATCTGATATTCTTGATACCGCCGGTATTGATACAAAGGTCATGACGGTTCCTGACGTGGTACTGTCCCGTTTTTCCTCTCCCCGGATATCCTGTTACACCGCAATTGTCCAGCTTGTCGAAGCATTAGGAGAATACGGTCATACGGATATCCGTTTTTTCTTTGATGCTGAAAACCGGTTGCGCTTTGGGACCTTTGCCGATACTGCGAAAAACACGGATGATGAATATTCCTTTACCAGTAACAAGAATATTATCAGCCACCGGAAACACATCATTGAAACGTTCCCGCTTCCCCTCCGTCATTCCCAGATTATCAGTATCAATGGGGAAAAACGGAAAACCATTCGGACAGAATTAACCTATGCCTACAAAAAAAGCCGCCTCTTTATTCATTCGGAGGCAGCATGAAAACGGAGCGAATTAAACAGTCATTACGGAATATCCTACTTCCCAATCAGGCAGCCCCGCAAATAGGGAGGGTTTTAAAGGCATATAAGGGACCGGGGAAAAATACTTACGCCGTGGACGTGCGGATTGTTACGGCGGGTACCCTGGAAGACACGGACATGGAAATTGCGGAAGTTCCCATCAATCCTATCTGGATAGGGAAAAAAGGAAAAGGGATTTATGCCATCCCGCCTCCGGATGCCCTGGTGATTGTCGGGTTCATTGGCTGGAATGTGGCGTTTCCCTATATCGCCGGTATGTATTCGGATGAATATGCCGCCGGTGAATTTGCAGACGGGCAACTCATGATCACCGATGGGGAAGGCGTAAAGTTCGGGGTTGATGTGGATGCCCTGTTCTTCTTTGAGACAAAACAGAAAAGCTTGAAAGAAATTCTTGAAAAGCTCATCGATGAAATCGCCGCTATACAAACCCAGGGCGCACCGCCGCAGCATGTGGTTTCCCCTGCATCAGTGCAAAAGCTCCAATTGATCAAATTGGACATAGCGCAATTACTAAAGTGAGGTTTTTATATGCTTGATAAAACAGCGTTAAAGCGTGATTTAAAAAATGATTTTATCGTCTTATTTACCCAATGTTATAACGGTGATGTCGGGATGAATACGGAAGACTTCGCTGATACGTTCGCAAAGGCTATCGCCGACAGGGTCGTTTCCCATATCACGGAGAATGCAGAAGTTACTACGGAGGTTACGGGAACAGACACCGTTACGAAGGCTGCAATAAAAGGTGTTGGGAAAGGGGGCGTTTTATGAGCGACTATGGCCGGGATTTTCTCCTTAAAAATGGGGATGTTATTTTCACGGAGGATGGGGATATTGCCATTATAGAAGGTCCCCGCTGCATTGCCCAGGACCTCGTTTCAGAAATCGGTATCCTATTTGGAACCCTCTTTTATGATAACACAGCAGGGAGTTCCATCCCTCTTATGTTAAATGATGTATCCACGCCGGAATCCCTGCTGACGGAACTGGAACGCCTTGCCATTGAAGACCCCCGGATAGACCCTGAATCCGTGCATGCGGATCAGATAGATGACAAAACCTTCCGGATTAGCTTTACCCCTATGAATAGTGTTGATCCGGTAGTCCTCAATTTCAATGCGGAAACGGGAGCAGTATTATGACCTGGGTAACCAAAACGGAAGCAGAAATCCGGGCCGATGTCATTACCATCGCAAAGGAAGAAACCGGCTTAACCAATTTCAAAAGTACCGGGGTTCTCCGGGCGTTCCTGGAAGTCTTTATCCGGTTTGTAACCATGATTTACACCGGCAGCATCAATGTCATCGCAAAAAATACAAACCTTGATACGGCTGTCGGGACATGGCTTTCCTTTATGGGGCTGCTCGTTGGGCTTGCCAGAAAAACCGCAAAGAAAACCCAGGGAACTTTCCGCTGTCAGGCATGGGGGGATGGAAAAATTACAAAAGGAACCTGGTTCATCAATGATGCGCTGGGTTTGCGCTTTAAGGTATTAGAAGATACCGCTTTCCATGCGGATACCTTTACGGTTGGCGTTGAGGCTGAATTTACCGGCATTGATTACAATATTCCCTCCGGAACATCGATGCGGGCGACACGTGTCGTAAATGGCCTTGATACTATTTCGGTACCGGATACCTGGATTAGGTCGCTGGGTACAGAAGATGAAACGGACGAATCATACCGGGAACGGATTAAAGCCCGGTGGCGTTCATTAGGAGAAGGAAACCCGCCATCACGATATATCTTGCATGCTCTAAGTGTAGACGGCGTGGCTTCAGCTAAAGTCATCCGTACCCCCAGGGGATGGGGGTCAACGGATGTCATCATCACCGCCATTGATGGCTTACCCTCTACGGAATTGCTTGAACGTGTACGCACCGCCTTACATGATTACGAATTAGTATGCCGGGATTTATTGGTCCGCCCTCCATCGGTATTACAAGTAGCGGTTTCTATTGAGTATACCGGAGATGTATCGCCGGAAATACTGGAAATAGCCATTCACAAATACTTTGTGTCCCTGGGTATTGGGGGTAAGCTAGAAATCCGCAAGTTCTACAATGAGCCGTGGGAAAACCTTGCTATTGCCTCCCTTGAAATCATAACGCCTTCCCGGGATATTACCACATCGGAAAACAGTATTGTAGTCCCTTCGGATATCAGTATTACAAAGAAGGCATAACGTATGAAGGACACTATCGAAAAACTGAATCCGCCAGGATACAGCAAAAAAGGCCGGAAGGCAATCTATTCCATTATTGGGAGGATTGCGAAGATTATACGGAAGGATGCCGAACAGGTTTTATTCAACTTCTTTCCCCTGGCTGCGGATATGGATTCCGTACATGCCCATGGGGAAGCGTTCATGATCCCGCGGTTCCCTTCAGATACCGACGAAGTATATCGGGAACGGGTGGCAACGGCAGCATTGTACCTGGAACGGCTGGGAATGCGCATCCATATCCGGGAATTTCTTGAGGCATTGATCCCTGGCCGTTTCAATATTATTGAATATCCGAAGGATGGATTCCGGATAGGGTATTCAAGGCTGGGGTACGCCGTGTTAGGCGGGGGCGCACGGTTCCTCCTGAAAGTAAAAAACCTAACCGAAGATGAGCGGAAAAACCTCTATGTTTTTCTTGATATGTCGCTCGACCCTGACATTCAAATAAATATTGTATCTGTATAAAGGGAGGTTCATACATGGATAGAATCAATTTTGTGCAAGGAATGTATCCGGAAGCCGCACATTTTAATAGTACCCAGGATGAAATAGAAAAACTACAAAACCGTGTTGTCATCGCCTTTAAAGGGGATGGTATTGTTTCGGGTTTTACTATCAGGCTTGATGCCTTGGAAGTAACGGTATCCCCTGGATGGGGATTCGATAAAGAAGGACAGGTCATACAAACCGATACTTCAATAAAACATGACCTTTCATCAATACAATTACCTGCATCCGGTTCCTATAAATGGGTATCACTGGTCGCCCGGTTTACCCGTAAGGCATCAGGAGATGTGTATGATGATAATAATGACCGGCATGACCTTTTTCTGCATGAGTCAATGATCCTGACAGTCATCGAAAGTGAAGCAGGGTCGAAGGAAACCATTGCAAAACCTGATATAGACAGCGGTTTATTATTGGCTGACATCCTTGTGGACGCTTCTGGATCATGTGAAGTTAATGAGATAAGGAGGGAAAAATCCCCGTCCTTTGAATCCATTAAAGAAATGACCGGAAGTCATGAAAAATTAACGGGGGCCGATTCTGTCCATGGGTCCACCGTTGAAGCAGTGCCGGATATGCTTGTGAAACGAAGCGAAAACGGAACTGTCAAATCAGGGACACCCGTTGAACCGGATGATGCTTTGCGGTTAACAGAAAAATATGCAGCCCTGGATTATACCTATGTTGTTGATTCAAATAAAAAATTAGAAGATTGGGCAAAAAATGTTTCCGGAAATGATTATACATCGATCTTAATAAAAAAAGGTGAATGGACTTTAAATATTCCCGCTGATGGAAGTTTTATTGGAATAGATTTTATTAAGAGCAATACAATAAAAGTTTCAGGGGAAATTGGATCTAGCATTCACATAAAAAATATTGCTTATAATGGCCAATATTTTGGATTATATAATAATGTTCCTTATGATGGATATCAATATATAAAAAACATAAAAGTTTCATGTGATTCTGGAAATGTTGGAGATGGAACAGCATTTTCTAATTTCAATAAAATTACCAATTGTATTGGAAATGGAATTAGTAATGCTTCTGGTGCAGGGATTGGATATGGCTATGGATTTTCTAATTGCAATAATTTAACCAATTGCAGTGGAACCGGCATTGGTTTTAGAACTGGTTGCGGATTTTTTAATTGCAATAATTTTACACTTTGCGTTGGGACGGGTACTGGTACTGGCCCGGTAGTCGGGACTGGCTATGGCTATGGATTTTCTAATTGCAATAATTTTACACTGTGCAATGGCAATGGCAATGGCACTAATGCTGGGTCGCTTAGCGGCATCATAACTGGGTGCGGATTTTTTAAATGTAATGATTTTACTCTTTCTAATGGAACGGGAACTGGCACGGGTTCGGGTAAGGGTTATGGATTTTCTGAATGTAGATGTTTTGTGCTTTGTAAGCCATCTACTATAGCACCAAAAACAGGGGTTTATAATGAATGTTATATGCATTCGACAGGAACTTCTGATCCAGTTGCTGATACGGCAGCGGGTGGGTATAACCGTACAGTAGCATAAAAGGTGTTTTAAATGAAAAAGTGTCTGCTTTGGATATGGCAATTTCCGCAACATTTATTGGCGTTATTATTAAAACGTCTTTTTATGGGTAAAATGAAAAGAGATGAAAGCTATATGGGAAAAACTGTCTTTTTTATTGGGGGTATTGATTATTTCGGGTTATCGTTGGGGAATTATATTTTCCTTTCGGAGAATAAAAGCCAGGAGAATGTTAAACATGAATACGGTCATAGCAGGCAGTCAGAAAAATGGGGACCACTATACCTTTTAGCAATTGGCATCCCTTCAGTCACGATGAATATAATTTCAAGAATGTTTAGAGGTTCCCGCTTTGCAAAAAATTATTATAACCGATGGCCGGAAAATGAAGCAGACGAACTGGGTGGCGTTTCCCGGAAACCATCTGAATAGAATATAAGAAGGCATTAGATAAAGGAAGCAATGAAAACACCAATCACTTATTACGGCGGAAAACAACTATTAGCCTCTAAAGTAATCGAATTGATACCTGAACATAAGCTGTATTGTGAACCTTTTATCGGGGGCGGAGCTGTCTTTTTTCAAAAGGAACCTTCCCCGGTAGAAGTCATTAACGACACAAACCATGAATTGATCAATTTTTATGAGGTATGTAAGCGTGATTTTACTACCCTTGAAAAGGAGGTTTCAATCAGTTTGCATAGCCGGGATTTACACAGAAAAGCAAGGGTTATTCATGAAAACCCGGATATGTTTGATAGTATCAAACGTGCCTGGGCTGTCTGGGTCCTTGCCAATCAGTCGTATGGGGCAATGTTGGATGGCAGTTTTGGGTACGACCGTTCAGGCACAACAACGAAAAAAATCACAAACAAAAGGGAAGCTTTTAACATTGACTATGCAATCCGTCTGCAAAATTGCCAGATAGAATGTACAGATGCCCTTAAAATCATTAAAAGCAGGGACACAAAAGAATCGTTTTTTTATTGTGACCCTCCATACATTGGTACTGATATGGCCCATTTTGATGGGTACCTTGATGATGATTTTATGGATTTGATCAATATTTTAGAAAACATTGAGGGGAAATTTCTTCTAAGTTCCTTCAGACATAAAGCCCTATCTGAAGCGATAGAGAAAAATCAATGGTATTCTTTTGAAATAAAAATGTGTAAGTCCATGTCCAGGAATGCAGAAAATAAACATGGTACAAAAATTGAGGTTTTAACCGCCAATTATCCCATCTTTTGAAGGAAGGCTAAAATAATTGAGTAGCCTTCCTTCTATTTTTTTAAATAAATATCATTCAAAATACTCGCAAACTGCCCAGAAGAATTCATCTCCTCGTCCTATGATCAGAATAGGTCCAGCCTGTCCCAAAATTTCAGGGTCGAACGGAAATGTAATCTCTATTATCATATATGATACCTCCATTATATATATGGCAGCATCTTGATTTTTGCTTTGCTATTATAATATTTTCATTGAAAATTCACATTCTTAATGATAAATTCAGACAAAGAAATTCACATTTTTAATGAAAAAAATTCATATTGCTGGCGACCGGTTACACCTGAAGAAATAGATAAATCAGCTGTTGTTAAATGTTCTTTTATAAAAATATTTTCTCAGGATCCGAAAAAAGAAACCGCATGGATCCAGGTTAAAATTATGGATGTTATTCCTTTATATGAACTCTGCAACAGATTCCCTGCGGAAAGATGTGACAAGTATTTTGACTTATTTAATAATGCCGATAATAAATATTTTTCCAAAATAGAATATGGAAATTGGATATACTACATTATCAATTATGAGGGCGACTGGGGTTATATGGCATTAGTTTATAAACATAACAGTGGTAGTAAACATATGGTTTTATATGGTGAGTGGCATTTCCATTTCAGTAATGCATTTTGCGGAAATATAATCAGTAATGAATATATTGTCAGAAACATTGGTGTTTAGCCCCATATCGTATAACCCCGGATGTTATAGGCAATAGGTAAGATAATGGTGGTGAAATAGTATATGGTGAAAGCCAATCAAGGAGAATTAAAGAAGAAAAACTGTTGACAAAATAACCGAATAGTTTTTTAGTAAGCAGGATACTAAGGAAAGATTGTGAGGGAAATATGGAAAATTACACATTTTTAATGAAGATGATTATAATTTTGAATGGATTGACGAGTCCAAATTTCAAGTAGATCTGGGGATCTACGGGAAAATCCTCTATATCTATGAAAACGGTGGGTGGACAGAAAAACAAGTGACTTAGCCTGAACATAAAGGTTCTGTAGGCATATGTTTGATAAAGGATGTGTTATGAAAAAGATAATCAGAGAGTTCCGCCTGTCCCTTAGAAAATTTTTTATTGCTGCCGGGATTACAACCATGCCTTTTTTGGCACATGCAGGATATTCAATGCGGGAACCCGATCCGGAAGCATTTACAGTTCCCGTCCATGGAATAGTCATTTCCGAAGAAACCGGCAAGCCGATAGAGGGAATTCATGTAATTGGCGATAGATGGTCCCATGTAAAAACCGACAGCGATGGGCGTTTTAATTTTTACATAATTGAGTCTGAAGTTTACCGTATCACTTTTCAAGACCTGGACGGCTTTGAAGGCGGCGGTTTTTTTATCCAAAAATCGATGGAAATTGCCAGGGAAAAAGTTGAAGATCCAATACAGGTAAGTTTATTCAGGGAAAGTGATGTTACGGATATTCATGGTTTTGTTTTCTCGGAAGAAACAGGCGAGCCGGCTCCGGAAATTCACGTAAGAATATTCTTAACGGCAAGTGACAGATCCTTAATGGGCGGGTTTAATATTTTTTCGGATAAAAACGGACAGTTTTCTATTCAAGTACCCCGCTGGGATTCATATGTATTAGACTTTTCTGATACAAACAGGGTATTCCAATGGAAACGGATAAGTGTTACAGCCGATGACATTAAAAGTGTGATGAAAGTGGATTTAACGCATATAGAAACAACGAATGTGAAAAATAATGAGTAACATTAATCAGTTTTTTTTTAAACAGTTCAGGAAAAATGAAACGCTTCTTCACGAACTGCAATTTCTATTCTGGGAATGCACAAGGCGCTGCAACATGAGCTGCCTGCATTGCGGCTCTGATTGTTCAGCGGACAGCAAATTCCCGGATTTACCCTTCGATGATTTTTTGAATGCAATTTTACCATTAAAAAAAATATATAAACCCAACAGCATAACCGTGGCAATTACCGGCGGCGAACCGCTCATGCGGGAAGATTTGCCTGAATGCGGTAAGGCATTGCGGGAAAATGGGTTTCTCTGGGGCATTGTAACAAATGGTTATGCCTACACACCGGAAATACACGAGAAGCTCATTTCTGCAGGTATAGGCTCAATTGCACTAAGCATTGACGGCTTGGAGGATACCCATAATTGGCTCCGGGGAAATCCGCAGAGTTTTAAAAAAGCAATTAAAGCTTTGGACTTAATCACTTCAACCAATCATTTAACCCATGATGTCATAACCTGTGTAAATCAAAGAAATGTCTATGAATTGGAAAAATTAAAGGAGCTTCTTATTGCTCACAACCTAAAAGCCTGGAGATTTTTTACAATTTGGCCAATAGGAAGAGCGAAGCATGATGATAACTTTTGTTTAACCCCGGAACAGTTAAAACTGCTAATGGATTTTATCAGGAATTGCCGCCTGGATAATAAGATAAATGTTACATTCAGCTGTGAAGCATATGTGGGCAAATATGAAAAGAAAGTCAGGGACAATTATTTTTTCTGTCATGCCGGAATAAATATTGCATCGGTCTTGGCTGATGGCAGTATTTCGGCCTGCCCAAATATTAACAGAAGTTTTATTCAGGGAAACATTTACAGCGATTCATTTTTGGATGTTTGGGATCATCGTTTTAAAGTCATGAGGGATCGCCGGTGGACAAAAACCGGGAAATGCGGAACCTGCAGGGACTACCAAAACTGCCTTGGAGGTGCAATGCATTTATGGGATAAAAACAAAGACAATATATTCACCTGTATACATGAGCGGCTGCAATCAGCCGGGTCACTCAAAAAATTTTGAAAAATCACAAACCTCACCGCAGAGCAACGGGGTTTGTTGATTCTGTAAAGTATGGATTATATGCGGTTTTCATACATGCAAAGCAATTTCTTTGTTGCTTCAAAGAATCGCCCTAAAGAGCGGGGTATTAAACCCGCCTGGGAATAAAACTTCAATGCTTAGCTTAACAAGGTTTATATACAGTAAACTTGAAACAAGTATTTTTATATATCAGATGAAAGGAGTTTTGTAATTATGAAAGCAGATACGCCTGAATTATGTTTTACTACCCGGGGTGATTTTCGTACATGGTTGTCTAAGAACGCAGAAACAAACAACGGTGCTTGGCTTATGTTCGGAAAAACAAAAACGGTGGTCACCCTCACCGCAAATGACGCTCTGGAAGAAGCACTTTGTTTTGGCTGGATTGACGGACAAATGAAAAGTATTGACAGTACAAGGTATGTAAAATATTTTGCACGCCGCCGGGAAAAAAGTGTCTGGTCTGAGAAAAATAAAAAAATAGTGGAAATGCTGCGCAATAAAAAAATGATGACCCCGCTTGGGGAGAAAGCCGTAGAAGCTGCGGTAAAAAATGGTTCATGGAATGCCGCAAAGAGCGACCCCATAACCGAGGAGCAGGTCAAAGAATTCACGAAAAAATTGACCGGCCTAATGCCAGCCTATGACAACTTTAAAAATATGTCACCCTCTGTTCAACGTACCTACACAAGGCGGCACCTGTCTTTCAAAAGTGAAGAAGCCCGTCAAAGGGATTTTGAACGGATTGTTGACAGGCTCAACAAAAATCTAAAACCGATGTAACTTGATTTTTTAAAATTTCAGTTTTAATCAAAAACCTTCTGCACGCTTTCGCGTGCGAGGCAGAGCGCGCGGGGCGGCGAGGTTTGTTGGTTCTGTAAGGTATGGATTTTATGTGGGTTTAATACCCATACAATTTTGATTTACAAGATTTTTAGAACGCCCCAG
>JAVBPH010000103.1:0-33525 GCA_031549725.1 Treponemataceae bacterium | reverse complement strand
CTGGGGCGTTCTAAAAATCTTGTAAATCAAAATTGTATGGGTATTAAACCCACATAAAATCCATACCTTACAGAACCAACAAACCTCGCCGCCCCCGCGCGCTCTGCCTCGCACGCGAAAGCGTGCAGAAGGTTTTTGATTTCGTTATGGTATAAAGAAATAAAAATTTCTCCGCAGATGCCTCTAAAAATCTGACCGAATTTTTAGAGGTTGCCATTAGAGGCTTTTTCAAAATGTCAAATTTTGAAAAAGCAACCTTAGATGTAAGTGCAGAAAGAATACTATTTTATTTATGGATAAGGAAATAGCATTCTTTCTGCAAAAGCCTTTTTCAAAACTAACCGAGTTTTGAAAAAGGTTCATTATGCAAAAATTAATAAGAAAAATGAAAAAAAAGTTTGACAGCTCCCAAAACCTTTGATATTATTATGTATGTACACTGTATGAACCAACCGAAATTGGTTTATACCACGACCGGAACATATTAGTTCCGGCCCAGGATTTTTTATTTATGATTTAGGAGGAAAAATGAAGCTTACAAGAGTGTTGATCCTGGCCCTAATTTTACCGATTTGCGTTACCTCAGTATTTGCCAAGGGTGACCAGGAGGCCAAAGGTGCTGAAGGTCAGGTTACGCTTCGGGTACTCAATTATTATGATATGACCACGGCAAATAGTGCGGATGAAATCACCCGCATTTGGGAAGCCTTTGAAAAGGCCAATCCGGACATTAAAATTATCCGGGAAGACCTGTTCAACGAACCTTTCCATAACAAGACCGAAGCCTATGCCGCAGCCGGCCAGCTCCCGGATGTTGTCTACGCCTGGCCATCGGGACGGTCCACCACGCTCCATACCCAGAAGCTCCTGAAAGATCTGGGTCCGCTGGTCAAAAAGGACAATCTCGCTGCCTCCTATGTTCCTGCTGCACTGGACCCCAAAGCCCAGGGAGGCGGATACATCGGAATTATCCCCCAGGCCATTACCTCAACCCATGCTTTTTATGTGAATACCGCGGTGCTTAAGGCTTGCGGGCTGACCCCTGCAAAAACCTATGCGGAACTTAAGGCCCAGGTGCCTGTTCTGAAGGCAAAGGGTTATGACACGGTGCTGATGGCCAATCAGGATACCTGGGTAATGCAGTCCTGTCTGTTTTCCCTGGTGGCCGGCCGCTTCTGCGGTGAAGGCTGGGAACAGAAGATCCTTTCCGGACAGATGAAGTTCACCGATCCCGATTTTGTTAAGGCCCTGGCCTTTATCAAAACCCTGTACGATGACGGTGTTCTTTCAAAGGCAACCCTTACTACCGATTACGGCAGTGTTATAGGGCAGTTCTCCACCGGAAAAGGTGCATACATGATTGACGGCGACTGGCGGGTAGGTGCATTCATCACCGATAAAACCACCGGTCAGGCATTGATTCCTCCGGCAAGACAAGCCTCCGATATTCAGATCACCATATTCCCTGACATTGAAGGTGCCAAGCTGAACAAATCCACATCAGCTATTCTGGGTACCGGCTGGGGAATGAATGCTTCTATTCCTGCAGGTTCTGCCAAGGAAGCTGCCGCATGGAAGCTGGTCAAGTGGCTGTCCGGAAAAGATATTCAGATATACCGTCTGGAAATTGGCGGCATATCTACTCCTTCCCGCAACGATATTGATATCTCCTCTCTGCCGCTGGAACCTATGCAGCAGCAGATTGGTGCCCTCGCCAAGCAGTATAAAGTAGGTACTGCGGTTATCGACGGCGTGTTCCATAGCGATGTATTCAATCCTCTTAATGATGGACTTCAGGAACTCGGTATGGGAACAAAACCCCCCGCTCAGGTAGCTGACATTGTACAGAAAGCGTTCAACACCTGGAATGCCAAATAACATCATCTTTTTGTACGATTGATTCTTTGGAGGCTGTTTGGCAACGAACAGCCTCTTTTTATAGAAGAATTTATGTTACTGTAATGAAAATGGGATCATGGGGTTATCCCGGGGGAAGTACGATGCAAGTTAACAATATTTTTCAAAAAAACGCAAACATATCAATGGTGGTTCAGCTTTTATGGAAATTTCCGGGAATCAGCCGGATAGATATTGCCCGGAAACTTAACCTGTACCGGTCTACTGTATCAAATATCATCAATATATTAATTGATAACCAGGTAGTCGTCGAGGAAGAAGAAGGATCCGCCACTCCCCAGGGAGGACGTAAACCTATCCATCTTTCGGTAAATAAAAATTTTGGCTGTGTGGTGGGGCTTGAGCTCCAGCCCACTGGTTATCATGGGGTAATTGTGGATATGTCCGGTACCGTGGTCTATAAAACTTTTGACCTGCTCCCGGATCTGCCCTTCGATGAAATTATCGATGCGGTGATGTCCGTGATCATTCCGGAGGTGAATAAGACCGGGCTTCCGCTGCTGGCGGTTAATATCACCCTGCCCGGAATTATTGACTCAAAAAGCAGGCAGGTCCTCCTTTCCCATCCCTTTGGACTGAAAAATCATTCAATCTCCCAGGAATTGTTCCGTACATACGGGGTGCCGTTTTTTGTTGAAAACGATGCCAATTGTCTTGCCTGGCTTGAACTCTCCCAGAACCGGAATGATTTGTTTCAGAATTTTATCTGTATAAATGTTGAAGAATACCAGAAGGTTCACCGTTTAGGGGAATACAAAGGGGTCGGTATTGGTATAGGTGTTGCAATTGACGGGTCGGTATATTCGGGCAACAAAAATGCCGCCGGGGAATTTCTTACGGCTTCCTGGAAGGGTGACCATATTGGCCAGACCGGCCTGTCCGCAAAAAATATAAAAACGGTAAAGACCGACGAGGATGCATTTGCAGAATTGGTGGTTGATCTTTTTATCAGTTTAGTAAGCGTTATTTCCGTACTGAACCCTGAAATCATTTTTCTATATGGAGAACTTGCCAGCCGTTTCCCGCTGGTCAAAAAAATAATTGATGAACAGGTACCGCAGTTTAACATCCTGCTCCAGCGTACATCCTGCAGGCTCGAATGCTGCGGGGACAGCGACTTTGCCGCTGCTACCGGAGCCGCCATGATGTATTTTCTGCACCTCTTCTCTATATCCGGACAAAACTCGGGAAGATTCAAATACGATGTTGACTGGGATGCAATATTTGCCCTTTCCCGGACAGAAACACAGTCTGAAACACGCCGTGTTTTGACACATCTGTATTGATCTTTGTCTGGAAATACTTTTATGCACTAAGGTGGTTGCCCATGAGTGATCTGACTTATAAACGAGAACAGCGCATATCCTATGTTTTACTGATTTTGCCTGCGGTTCTCATTTACTTCTCCGTAATGGCATTCCCTACTATTTTTTCCATAGTATTGAGTCTGACCAATTATAACGGCGGACCGGTATTTGGAAATCCCAAGGTGGGGTTCGCCGGATTTTCGAGTTATTATACTATTTTTAATGATGAATATTTTTACCTTGCCCTGAAGAATAATATGTACATCGTATTGATTTCAGTTTTCGGGCAGATCCCTCTTGGATTCGTTCTTGCATATATACTATCCCGTAAAATGGTAAAGGGAACGGATTTTTTCCAGACCGTGATATATCTGCCGAATGTTATTTCCCCGGTTATTATCGGTATCCTGTTTAAGAGTTTTTACCTGAACAGTGACAGCGTCTATATGGAAGTGGTTCGCATGTTTAATCCTGCCAAGGAGTTTACATTGAACCAGACCCCCATGATACCGGTTCTGATAGTTATGCTGTGGATGTATACCGGACTGTACGTCATCATATTCCTGGCGAACCTTCAGCGTATTGATTCTTCCGTAATGGAAGCCGCCAGGATTGACGGGGCCAGTGAATGGCAGACCCTGCGGTATATTATCCTGCCGGCTTTATCAGGGGTTATCGTGACCAGCGCGATCCTGGCCATTTCCGGATCGCTGAAATCCTTTGACCTTATATTCGTCATGACCCAGGGCGGGCCGGCAAACCAAACCAGCGTGCTTTCCCTTTATATGTACAACAAAGCATTCCGGGGCGCTCCGAATTATCCTCTGGCAAACGCTATCTCCACGGTGATGGTCCTTATCAGCTTTGTCCTTATAGGTATTACCCGGAGAGTGGAAAAACAGTTTGGCGGAAAGGAGTAATAAGATATGGCTGAAATACGAAAAGGTTCTTATGTGGCGACAGCCCTTATATATGTGGTGAAAGCTCTCTTTACCATTCTGGCGGTGTTCCCTATTCTTTGGCTGGTTATCATGTCATTTAAGACCACCCAGGAATACCTGACCACCAGTAAACTTGCGCTGCCCCGGTTGTGGTTCTTTATGAATTATCCCATTGCCTGGAAAATCGGTAACTTCGGGGTTTTGATGCTCAACAGTATGTTCTATACCTGTGTGTCGGTTATAGCGATTATTGCTTTCGGTTTTATGGCGGGTTTTGCGTTTGCAAAAATCAAAAGTAAGGCCACTCCGTTCCTTCACGGCAGTTTTATCATTGGTATTCTGCTGACCCTGCAGTCCATCATGGTTCCCCTGTTTCTTATGGTAAATGCGGTGGGGTTGTATGATACAAGACTCGGCGTTCTGATTCCCTATATAGGGATCGGGCTGCCCATGGGGGTGTACCTGAGTACGGAATATATCCGGAATATCCCGGAAGCGCTGATCGAATCGGCGCGGATTGACGGGGCAAAGTACCTGAAGATTTTTACCAGCATAATCCTGCCCATGAGCGCCCCGGTGGCAATTACCGTGGCTATCATGTCGTTCTGCGGAACCTGGAATGAGTTTATGCTGATCAACATTCTGGCATCCAGTGACCGTATTAAATCCCTTCCTGTGGGGATCAACCGGTTTTCCGGTGCATTGGCTTCGGATTACGGCAAGCAGTTTGCCGCCCTGGTTATCGGTATGATCCCGATGATTACTTTTTATCTGGTTTTCCGGAAACAGGTTACTAAGGGTGTGGTTGCCGGTGCTGTTAAAGGATAAGCATATCCATGTCAATATTGATTCGGCCTGCGGAGGATTCGGATATTCCTTATCTGTACGATATCTGCCTTAAGACAGGGGATAGCGGGAATGATGCAACCGGGTTGTTCAACGATCCCCTGCTGCTCGGGCAGTATTATGCTGCGCCGTATCTGTTTTATGATAAATCCCTCTGTTTTATTGCTGAGGAGGACTTAGTCCCCAAGGGGTATGTCCTGGCTGCGGATACCCTTACGTTTAATTTCTGGTTTGGACGTGAATGGCTCCCTTCGCTCCGCCGGAGATACCCCGCGGACCGGTCAGGAAAAACCTGCCGTTCGAAATTTGAAGAGGCAATGATTCAGCTGGTCCACAGTACGGTTCCATTTATAAACCCCAGGAACGATCCCTGGATCCGTAAGTATCCCGTGCATCTGCACATCGACCTGCTGCCGGACCTTCAGGGTAAGGGCTGCGGCAGGAAACTGATGGATACCCTTGGGGAGGAACTGCACAGAAGGCGGTGTCCCGGAATACACCTGGGGGTGAGCGGGAACAATACCCATGCCATCGGTTTCTATGAAAAGCTGGGGTTCTCGATTCTCCGGCGGGAATCCTGGGGTTTAATTATGGGGAAAGCTTTGTAATATGAGCATTTTTCAAAATCACGGACCCTGCGGTCCTGCGGATTTTGAAAACGTCCCACATAAAATCAAAAACCTTCTGCATGCTTTCGCGTGCGAGGCAGAGCGCGCAGGGGCGGCGGGGTTTTTTGGT
Source organism: Treponemataceae bacterium (assembly GCA_031549725.1). GTDB lineage: Bacteria > Spirochaetota > Spirochaetia > Treponematales > Breznakiellaceae > UBA937. The sequence continues at coordinate 27,776 of JAVBPH010000103.1, read as the reverse complement.
CTGTAAGGAATGGATGTTATGTGGGGTTAATACCCATACAATTTTCATTTACAAGATTTTTAGAACGCCCCAGAGCCTCGCACGCGGGAGCGTGCAGAAGGTATGAAACCCACTTGCGAATAAAGAAACGTCTAAAAACTGAAGTTTTTAGACGTTTCCGTAAATCTAAATAAGGGGTTTATATTATACATATTGCTTTTTCATGAAATTCAGGTTACTCTAAAGTATCAAAAAGTATACTACAACGGAAGAAAAGGGTATTTATACAAATTGTTGTGTTTCCCCGAGTAAGCCGGATAGGATAATTCAAAAGGAGAAATCGGTATGCGGTTTGCCTGCCCTCCTATAGAATTACTAGAATATAAGAATTCCCTTTTTTTCAGCGCCGTCCGTCTTTTCCCGGGCGGTGTGCATGTTATTTTCCTGCTTCACTTTTATCTGCATTTCAATTCCCGGTCCCTCCGCGGTCATTCTATAGAATCAAAAAAAGGTTTTCCCGAAAAGAAATTCTCTATGGTTTTAAGGTATGAATGTAATAGACATTTTTATACTTATATATAAAAAACGTATATACTATAGAAGATTTTGCCGGAATTTCGGCGGTTTGTTTTAAAAATGTAAACCCGGGGTACCCGGAAAATCAAAGAAAGGATAATGGCGGTTATTTATGGAAGAAAAAGTCAGAAAAAGTGAAAGAGGCAAGGCTGAACGGGTACGATACCCCATTGGGGCGAAATTAGTAATCATCATATCCATTTTGAGCCTGGTTTCGCTGGGGACCATCACTGCCCTGGTATCCTGGACGGTAACCATGGATATCCGGGTAACCGCGGAGGATAACAATTTAACTATTAATCAGCGTGCAGCCGCAGAGGCGGAGGAAATGCTCAACGGTGTACGGGCGAATACTGCGGTATTGCTCAACACGGTTTACGGTCCCGGCTCCTCCGAGATTTTGACCCGGAATGGGGTGGCGTATTTTTTTGAGGAATACCGGGATACCGCGGCGGTACTTTCTTTTGGATCCCATAAGGCGGAGTTTATCAACCAGCGTTTTTTCCGGGATGCCGGAATTGCACCTGATGCAATAAATACTTTTATTGCGGGTGAGGGGGATGCCCTTGAACGGGCAGCCGCGGGGGAGGTGCTTATCCGTAATGCCGGACCTGCCCTGGGAATTCCTATGCTCTGTTTGATTTTTCCCCGGACCAATTCCGACTATGCGGCGGTTTTGTTTTCCCCTGAAAGCCTTGCCGATACCTTTGGAACCGGAGTTAATAATAGTTATATGATAAACGACCGGGCGGATATCCTGATTTCTCCCGATGCGGAACTGGCCGCAGCGGGGGTGAACCTGGGGAACCAGGGCTATATCCGGGCCATGAAGGAAAATCTCGCTTCAAATCAGCAATCTCTCTACACCGATGAGGATGGGGTGCGTTTCTTCGGGGCTTTCAAAAAAATATCCCTGGGGAATGTCCTGGTTATCACCAGCATTGAATACGACAAGGTCTTTGAAGGGATAGCAGCCACCACCCGGCGCAACATTTACCTGACCCTGGCGGTGCTTTTTGCGGCTGCAATTCTTGTTTGGCTTTTCAGCAAGACCATTTCCCGGCCTTTGAAGGGGTTGACCGCAGCAGCTGAGCATATCGAAGGGGGGCAGTTTGAAGTTAACCTGGAGTCAAAAACCCATGACGAAATTGGAGTCCTGAATGAAAGTTTCAAAAAGATGAGTTCCGCCCTGGGGATCTTTGGGCGTTTTACCAACCGGGATATTGCGGTCAGGGCCATGCGGGGTGAAATTAAACCCGGGGGCCTTCCCAAGCATGCGACCATTTTCTTTTCCGATATCCGTGGCTTTACCGAAAAAAGTGAAAACTTCACCAAGGAATACGGGGATGAAGCTTCCGAGAAAATCGTTCACTGGCTTAACGATTATTTTACCCGCATGGTGGAATGCGTTGAAAAAACCGGCGGCGTGGTGGACAAGTTCATCGGTGATGCGGTAATGGCCCATTGGGGGACAGCCTACAGTGCGGGAAGCCCCGAAAAGGATGCCCTTAACGGTGTAAAGGCTGCGCTCATGATGCGGGTTGCTTTGTTTGAGATGAATAAAAACCGCAAAGATAATGATTTCCGGAATCCGCCGATACGGATTGGCTGCGGGATAAATACCGGAATTGTAACCGCCGGACAGATTGGCAGTGACCAGCGCATGGAATACACCGTCATCGGCGATCCGGTGAATTTAGCCAGCCGGACGGAAGCCCTCAACAAACCCATGGGAACGGATATTCTTATTACCGAAAATACCTATGACCTGGTCGGCAAATATCTTATTACCGAGGAGATGCCCCCGGTTAAGGTAAAGGGGAAAGAAAAACCGGTACGTCTTTTTGCGGTGGTTAATATCCGGGCAAAATCAGGGGAGACCCAGAAGAGCCCCGCCACCCTGGCGGAGGTCCGTAAACTTTTGAATATAGATACTCCGGATATTTCAAAGGTGGATACGAACTCGGAAGAAAAGAAATATAAGATAGGGAGCTGATTAAAGCATGCGAAGTATGATAGAAATGTTACGTTATCATAGACCGGCACACAAGAATACAGCTCCTGAAAGTAAGTGCAGGTCATTATACTGCCGGGAGGAATTATGAACGCTAAAAATTCTTCTCCTTTTTTACCTAAAGCCTTTGGCCTTTCAGATTTTATATATATCGGGGTTTGTATTATTGTAGCCCTTATTGCGCTCTTTTTTTTCTGGGCCGACTTGAACCAAACCCTGACCCGGATGTCGGAACAACCCGTGGGAACCATTACCTATAAATACCGGGCGGCGCAGCGGCGCTTTGAAGACCGGGTCTTATGGGACCGGCTGAAACAGGAAAGTCCGGTATACGCCGGTGATTATATCAGGACCGCCGAACTTTCCCAGGCCACAGTAAGCCTTTACGGGAGCGGGATCATCACCCTGAAAGAAAACACCCTTGTGCAGATTCCCAAATCCAGGAAACTTCCTATAGGTCTTACCAGCGGAAGTCTTTCCGTGGATGCCCGTTCCGGTTCAGTAAGCATCAAGACGGGAGACACGGTAATTGACGCCGTTTCCGGAAGTCTGCTACAGACCTCAGCCATGGCGGATGGAATTGATGTCCGCGTGCTGGAAGGCAACGCGGAGATCCGGGGTAAAAACGGGCAAGTCTCAGCTTCTGCGGGTGACGTGTACTCCTCCGGAAGAAGCGGAGATTCCCCTGATATTGCGGTGCTCTTTCCCCGGCCGGCTGCAAAACTGCTCAACCATAATGAAATACCCCTTTCCGTTGACTTCCGATGGAACCGTATCAATTTCCCGAACAATGAGACGGTTACACTGGATGTTGCGGAGGACCGGAATTTCACCCGGATTGTTGCAAGTATTCAAAGCTTATCCGGCGGGGCCCGGGCAGAACTTCCTAATGGGACCTATTACTGGAGAGCTTATCCTTCATCCGAAGCATCTGCTGAGGAAAAACAGGCTGTTGTGGGTGACAGGTTGTCGGTTGTGCAAGCACAGGCCCCAAGACTTATGCGGCCCCTGTCCCGGGAGGTATTCCGTTTTAGTACCACCCGTCCCGGCGTTCGCTTTCAGTGGACTGCTTGCGAGGGAGCAATGGCGTATCTTGTGGAAGTAGCGGACAACCAGTCCATGGGTAATATGGTCTACCAAAGCCAGGTTCAGGCTGCCGGCAATGAAACAGGATCAATCGTGCATTCGGGATTTGAGAGCGGGACCTACTATTGGCGTGTAACCCCGGTGTACAGCAGCGATTTTGAGGGAACGCCCCTGGCTTCTGCTTTGTCGAGTTTCCAGATAGAAAAAGCTGTAAGCCTTGCTGCTCCTGAAGTAATAGGCGGCCAGAAAATTGCGTACCTGGAAGGTCCCGAGGGGAAAATCTACTTTTCCTGGAAACAGGAGGACGAGGCTGCTTCGTATGTTTTCCTTCTGTCACAGCAGGAAGATTTAAGCCAGCCTATCATTATAGAAAAGATACGGAATAATTATTTTGCCTTTGATCTAAAGGCTTCGGATCTCAGTCCAGGTCAGTATTATTGGGGGGTGTATCAGGTCGATATGGTTGAAGCCCAATCGGTATCATCGGAGGTTCTTAGCCTGCTGGTGCTTGAGGGTGTTCCCCCTCAACGTATCCCCGTGCCTGGGATAGCCGCAGCACCCGCGGTGGCCGCTGTGGTTGAAGCCCCGCCGCCTGCGGCAGTACCGGTTGAAACGCCTCCCCGGAGACCACCTCCGCCGCCGGCTGAAACAAATGTCCGGGAAAGGGTACCGCCGGTTGAACCTCCTCCTGCAAGACCTTCGGCTCCAGCAGCAATCGAAACGCCTCCGGTAAGGGCTCCTGTGGAAACACCGGTTGAAACTCCGGTTAGTGAACCACCTCCGGCGGCGGTGACCCAGACCATTGAACAGCCCCCCGAACCCCGGAGACTTTCCAGTCCGGCAAACCTCCGGCCTGCCACCGGGTATATCCTGACCGAGGCAATCATCCTGCGGGATAAACGTATTAATTTTAGCTGGAACCCGGTAAACGCTGCGGCTTCTTATGTTTTCTCCATTTATCAGGGAGACCGGGAAGTTCTCCGGCGGACATTGCAGACCACTTCATATGCGCTTACGGATCTTTCAGTCCTTGATGAGGGTAGTTTTACCTGGCGGGTCCAGGCGGTTCCTGCAAACCAGAATACCTTCCTGCCCAGCGACATTTCCGAGAACCGTTTTATCGTAAAGCTTTCGGAGGTCCAGGCGGCCGAAGGCAAGCAAGGCGGTCTTATGTTTGGAACAGAATGAGGGATGGGAACTTCTAAAAACTTCAGTTTTTAGAAGTTTTCCTTAGATGTACCATGGAGAAACTTTTTTATTTCGTTAAAGGATAAAGAAATAAAATTTTCTCCCATGGCACCTCTAAAAATCTAACCGAGTTTTTAGAGTTGCCCGGATCGTATTATAAGGGAGTATACTGGTTTTTATACCGGATTGGATGTACTGTTAAATCAGACGAAATTAATTTTCAGTAAAAAGTTGTACGCATAAAGGGAAAAACAGGATGAGGGAAAAACATTTATTATTTATTGCTCTGATGCTGCTTATATCGGCAGTTCTATTCGCCCAGGTGGAAAATCCTGCTCAGGATTACTGGCAGGACGAAACCGGCCAGTTCCATCAGGTGATTCGGTGGACCAGAACCAATGCCCTATACTATGATGTGGAAGTTGAAAAACGCGATAATACCGGCCAATGGCATACGTTGGAAAGCTGGCGGACAGAAAATACTTATCTGGAATTGGTACTTCCCCCGGCGGCATACCGGTTCAGGATACATACCTACAATGTGCTGGAAAAACTTGTGGGTACTTCCGACTGGACCGGACTGAGCGTCTATGAAGCCAAGGTCCCGGCTGCGGACAAACCTTCGAAGGTTGAAATTATCCAGGGCAGTACCAGTTTTACTATAACCATATCCGGACGGGACCTGGTTGAATATGCTGAGGTCTACCTTATTTCCCGGAAAAAAAGTTCAGAGCAAATAAATCCGATCTCCCTGGATTACAGTTTTGACGAATCCTGGATTAAGGTGGAATTTTCCTCCGCTGCGGTCAGCCAGGGAACATACGATCTGGTCATCACCAATCCCGGAGGTCTTGACCAAACCGTGGAAGGGGTAGAACTTAAATTTGTCCGCGCCCCGGTGGTTCCCGGTACCGCCGGACCCTTTGATCTGGATAATAAGAAAAGCGACACTTTTGGTTTATTTTTCAGTGGGGGTATTAATCTTGAGTCATATGATTCATACGGGGAATATAGGGATGGTACTAATAGTTTTATTTACGGAGTCGGTATCACTCCATCTCTGGGAAGATTCAAAGAATATGGGAAATTTTTTTTGCTGCCCAATGTATACTTCTTCGAACTGTCCTTTACTGGAAAAAATACGTATGAAGAACAATTTGAATATACCGAGGTGTTTCATAAAGGGGCCGATCAGTGGGCGTTTACTCTCGATTTCGGTGCATTGTATAAGATCCGTTTAGGCCGGTCCCAGCGTCTTTTGTTTAACTTTGGTGCGAGCGTAGGCTTGGGGTTGGATCGTTACTACAATGCTTCAGTGGTCAAAGAAATAGGTGGGCCAAAATGGAGCGGTGATGGCTATTCCCTTTATTACTATGTTGCCGGCAGGACCGGGATTTCTTATAGATTTACCCCAACCTTGTCTGGGGATTTTGGAGTTATTGTTGGAGGAGGTGATGTACTTGCTTATAGCGAGGAATTTGATAAAGGTTCAAAACCTAATATGGTAAATTTCACTATTGGTCTCAGTTATTGGCGGGTCAAATAGAGGGTGTTTTGTGAGATGCAGCGTATAAGGAATTCTTTTGTCTATTACCTCTCCGGCGGAAGACCGGAAAACAAGGGCAATGTTTTCCGGTCAATCTCCGAAGCACTTAACTGATAGGTTACTAAAAAAATCCTGCGCCCTGAATTAAAGAAGTTTTTCCCCATATTCTGAAAACCCTTTTTGGAAATTCTTTCAATACTGAAAGGCCTGTTTTTAAACGTATTTCTTATTCTTTTAAACAGAAACAATTATTAAATTTACACAAATTTATTATTATTCTTGATGTAATACTTGACATTACATCAAAAAATGATATAAATTATAGTTGTAATAAATAATATTACAACAAAATCCATGAAGGAGAATTATTATGAATGAAGTAAAAGAGTTTCTGGAAAAGAACGATGTCCAGTTTTTTGCTACCCTTGGGTTGGACGGAAAACCGAAGGTCCGGCCTTTCCAATTTATGCTGGAAGAGGGCGGAAAGTTCTTTTTCTGTACTTCCAACAAAAAACCTGTTTTTGAAGAAATGAAAAGGCAGCCCCATGTGGAAGTATGCTGTTCCAGCCCGGAATTTGCCTGGCTTCGTCTGAAAGGAAAGGTTGCCTTTTCCCGGGATGTGGCTCTCAAGGGAAGAATTCAGGAGGCTAGTCCCCTGGTAAAATCCATTTACAAGACACCGGATAATCCGGACTTTGAGATCTTCTATCTTGCCGAAGCTGAAGCAACTATTGCGGATTTTAGCGGAAATCCACCGAAAACGTTCAGCCTATGAAAAATATGAAATGATTCCTGCGGATACTTTCATGATTAAGGAATCCATCCCGATATATTTCAGGGCACATCTAAAAACCCGGTTGGATTGTTAGAAGTTTCCTTCAGATATCTGATAAGCAGTCCGGCAGCGTAACTGTAGAAAAGAGATTTTTTTATATTTTTTTTAACCATAGATGTAATAAAAATTATTACACCAAGAAACAGTCGCCGTTGGCGGCAGATATAAAACTTTACAGATTTCCGGAAAATCATCAAACCGGGAATCCCAGGAGATTATGATGAAAAATAAAGGTATTTTGCTTTTTTGTACATTTTGTTTATGTGTTTTCCTTCTGGCATCCTGTGCCACCACTGACAAAAATGTCAGTACCCGGAAAACCGGAAATGTAAAGGTTCACACCTACTCCTCCGGCGGGGCCAATGCGGTGGTCGTGGAAAACACCAGGCTCGTAATTATTGACAGTTTTGGCGGCGCAGATGCGGATGCCGGTTTCAAGGCATTTGCGGATTCTCTGAACAAGCCAATTGACCGGATATTCATAAGCCACGGTGATGATCACCACTGGGTTAACATAGATAAGCTCTTTCCTAATGTTGATCTGTACAGTGCGGAGGCCGCAGCAATAAAACAGAACCCCCAGGGAACTGGGCTTCCTGTTAAAGAGCTGGCCGCAGGAACGGTTACTGTGGATGGTGTGGGATACGAATTTGTTGCATACCGGGATTTAGGCTCCTGGGTTATTAAGCTTCCTGCCGAAAAGATAGCCCTGGTACATCACCTGGGATATGCGGAATTCCATGTACCGCTTCCGCCCCTGGATGTCCGGCTGGATATTTTAAGAGGTCTTCAGAAGGAAGGTTACACCTGGTTTATCGGTGGTCATGGTACCCCCATGGAAGCCGGGAAGTTTATTGCCGAAGTGGAGGACTATAACAATTTTGTAAAAAATGCCGTGGCGGTTTATAGCACCCCATCAGAAGCCAGGGATGCTATTGTGGCCAAGTATCCCGACTGGGGTGGGGATTATCTTCTGGATATTTTCCTTCCGTTGTTCTATTAAAATCAGGATGATTTATGTTTCACAACCCGGTCCCTGAAAAGATCAGGGACCGGGATATATAAAAACAGCGATTGTTCCTTTAGGATATTCTTTCCTGAAGGAACATTTTCATATAATAATTATGGAGACTTCTAAAACTTCAGTTTTAAATGTGCCCTTATGTCTTATCACCCAGCCGTAAATAGTGCTATAATCAATTCATAGGTAAAGTATTATGCAGATCGGAACGAAATTTTCCATAGCTATCCATATACTGTTAATCGCTGAGGTGTTTAAGGAAACCCATAAGGTTACCAGTGATTTTATTGCTTCCAGCGCCAATACAAATCCTGTGATTATCCGGAACATTATGGGGATGCTTAAAGAAGCAGGGCTTATTGAGGTAGCCCCAGGAACCGGTGGTATTACCCTTACCCGGAAACCCAGGGATATTTCCCTCAAGAATATTTATCTTGCTATTGATCCTGTTAAGGATGGCCGTTTATTTAAGATACATCAAAATACGGCGCCTAATTGTCCTGTGGGCGGCAAAATCGAGATGGTCCTTAATCCGTATTTTTTCAAAGTCCAGAATGCTATGGAAGGGGAGTTGGCAAAATACAACCTGAAAAATCTTTTGGATGACCTGAAATAAACACCAGGGATATTTATTGTTCTATAAAACATATTTCAAAATACAGAACCGGGCAGCAATATTAACACAATCTAAAAGTCCAGCTTCTATTCCATAAAAAAATCATCTGTTGATTCCGTAAAATAATCGATTCACAAAGATCACTTTATCCCGGCAAAACATTTTATTAAAAAAGAATACATTTAAACAGAAATTTTGTATATTAATAGTACATGCGCTATTTGCTGCAATGCATAACAAAATAAGCAAGGAGAAGTGGGTTATATTATTTGTGCAGCGGTTTTGAATACATATCGATATTTGGATATGTGTTGTTTTCCAGTTGCTTAGGTACTGGCCTTATTTTCAGCTTTACGTTTTTTCCAGGATGGGTAGACCCATGGATATTAAAAAAAGAAAATCCGAACGTATAGAAAAACCAAAGCACATATTAAAAGTATTGCGGAAGCGGAGACGCAAAATATATATTTTGCGCCCGTTTTCATGCTCCCGTCCGCTCTAATTAATTTAAGGAAACAAAGATGAAACTTTCAACAAAAGTTGTGACTTCCATAGTTACATTGGTACTTTTTATCTGTTTGGGAATCGGTATTACCGCAATTGTAATTTCCTATTCCCAGGTAAACAATATAGCCCGGAAATCCCTAATGACCCAGGCAGAAACAGGAAGGAGGCTTGTGGAAGCAGAAATCAGAAACGAGTTTGTGATACTGCAGGATATAGCAAATGAAACTGAAATGAAAAGCCTGAACTGGGAGGATCAGAGGGAACATCTGGCAAGCATAGTTGACCAAGCCCATTTTCTGGATTTTGGGATTATGGATCCCGATGGTACAGTCCGTTATGTATTGGGAGAAGAAACTTCAAACCTCGGCGACCGGGACTATGCCCGGAATGCGCTTTTAGGAATACCCAGTGTTTCGGATGTTATTATCAGCCGGGTCATTAATAAACCGGTAATGATGTTTGCTGTTCCTATCACTGTGGATGGAATAGTGCGGCAGGTCCTGGTCGCCAGGAAAGACGGCAATGTGCTGAGTGAAATTACCAATACCCTGGGATTTGGCGAAACCGGGTATACATATATGCTCAATAGGGGCGGGGTTATTATTGCACACAGAAACCAGGATTATGTTATGAACCAGTTCGCCCCAATTGAAGAATCAAAACAGGATCCGTCACTGAAATCCCTGGCAGATGCCTTTTCCCATATTATTAAACAGGAAGAAGGCGTAGTGGATTACAATTTTAACAATGCCGATGTGGTAATTGGTTTTGTATCAATAAAAGGTATGGACTGGATCTATGCGGTAGCCATGACTAAACAGGAACTACTTTCGGGTGTTTATACCCTTGGTGCTTTTGTAATCTTTGGAGCACTGGGATTCCTGCTGCTGGGAATTGTCATTGCCCTTATCATCGGCAGATCCATTTCCAAACCTATGGCGGCTATTGTACCGGTATTGGAAAGTGTAGCCGAAGGAAATCTTACCGACCGGGTCCAGGTGGATTCGAAGGATGAGCTGGGCCTCATTGCAAATACCTTCAATCAGTCTATCGAGGGATTGTCCCAGATTGTTACAACCACCAAGGATGCAACGGGTAAGCTGGATGTCATGTCCGAAGATCTTATTCAAAAAATGCATAAAACCCTGGCATCCATGGAACGCATTGAAGCAAATATTCATAAGGTAAAACAACAGGCTATGGACCAGTCCTATTCAGTAAGCGGTACAAATAAAACCATGGAAGAAATCAAAGAATTAACGGACAACCTGAACAACCTTATCAGCGGCCAGGCATCGGCTATTGTGGAATCCTCCGCGGCAATTGAAGAAATGGTGGCCAACATCAAATCCGTAACGGATACCCTTCATAAGAGCGCCGCATCCATGGAGGAATTGCTCAAAGCATCGAATGTGGGCAAGCAGGAAATACAGAAGGTCACCGAGATAATTACGGCGATTGAATCCGATTCGGAGGGTCTTATAGAGGCAAGCAATATGATCCAGAATATTGCGGAACAGACAAATCTTCTTTCGATGAATGCGGCCATAGAAGCTGCCCATGCGGGAGATGCGGGAAAAGGATTTGGGGTAGTTGCAGGGGAGATCAGAAAACTGGCGGAGAATTCTTCCAAGCAGGGAAGATCAATCACCCTGGTGCTTAATAATCTAAAACAGAGGATCAATACAGCGGTGGATGTTTCCGATGAAGCTCAAAAACAATTTGCCCGGATTCTTAAACTTCTTGTCCAGGTGCAGGATCATGAATCGGTGATTAAAGGTGCCATGGAAGAACAGACCATAGGAAGCGGCCAAATCCTGGAAGCCATGAAGGCTATTAATGATATTACCTCCAAAGTAAAGGACGGTTCCAGGAATATGATAGCCGGAAGTGAAGAAGTACTAAGGGAGATGCAGAAGGTTATTCACACTACCCAGGAGGTTGATAATTCCATGGATGATATGAACACCAGCCTGGGGGATATCAATATGGCTATCCAGGGTGTAAACACCGTAACCCAGGAAACGAAGGAAAGTATAGATATGCTTTCCGGGGAAATAGAAAAGTTTACAATATAGGGAACTTCTAAAAACTGAAGTTTTTAGAAGTTTTCCTTAGAGGTGCCCTATAGTTATTTATGGCTGCACAATAATAATGCAAATTACTGTAGGCCCAGGCAGTCAGTCCCATGTTATACCCGGCTGGTGCAGCGGCCGCTGCAGATTACAGGAATGATTTATGGGTTAAAGAATTAAAAACTTTCCGCAATATGCAGCGATTTTTTTCCTTTGTTACCGTATATCAAACACGCTTCGCAGCCGCAGTCCTTCCGGTTTGCCGCTTTGGATACGGACCCTGGTTTCTCCGGCATTCATATCAAAATAATTATCCGAAAGCACCAGGTCCTCATTCCCGTTAAGGATTTCCACACTCTTGGCATATGCTTTTGCCTGAACAACTATTGTGCTTCCATCAACGTAACAGCTTAGGACGGGATTGCGGTAATGGAAAAATTTCGGCAGAGAAAAAATTACGGTTCCCGATGAAATGCATCCATTTTTGTCATGGAGACTATAGCTGAGGTATTCGTCGTTGATCGCCAAGTCCGGAACTTCCACTGTATCAAGCCAGCAGGAAGACAGGGGGGACACATGTATTTCCCGGGAATGTCCCTGCAGTTTTTTGGCACTGCTGTCCCGGATTTCCCAGCGGACGGTCAATGATTTTTCTTCCATGGTTTCATTGGCAACACAGAGACGGAAGCTTTTCTTCAGGGGTTTCGGCTCTGCATTTATGTTTGGGTTCTGGGTCAGCAGGCCCTCCTCGTGGCAGGAAATCATCACCGGCTGAAAAAAACGTTTTGCGTAATAATGCAGCGCTTTCCACCGGAAGAAATAATCAATCGATGACCAGGATGCCACGGGCCAGCAGTCGTTAAGCTGCCAGTATACCGCGCCCATGCATCTTCCCCGGTGACGGCGGAAATGTTCAACACCATATTTGATTGCCTCCGCCTGCAGGAGTTGGGAAGCATACAGCAGGGTATCGAAATCGTTGGGGTACAGGAATGTCTGATACATGTAATTCATGATCTTTCCGTTGGCCGCATCGTTCCGCTGATGTTTTTCCATAATATACGAAAAGATGTTCCGGTCTTCAGGAAGTGTATAGGCTTCCACGGTTTTAAGTGCCGGGAATGACTGGAATCCAAACTCCGATGCATACCGGAAATAATAATTCCGGTAATCCGAGAAGGGTTTGTTTCCATGCCACACTTCCCAGTAATGTACATCCCCCCGGTTGGGATCATTGGGTTCATCGAAACTGCCGCCGGAGGATGGACTGGCGGGCCAATAGAATGTTTCCGGATCATGTTCCTTCAGCACTTCCGGAAGGATGTACTCATACATCTTGATATAATCCGCCTTGAGTTTTGGTGTGTCCACGTAGACGTCCTGGACAGCAAACATTTCCATTTCATTGTTGCCGCACCATAAGCCAAGGCAGGCGTGGTGCCGGATCCGTTTAATGTTGTCCGTAAATTCCGCCCGGATATTTTGCTCAAAATCTTCGGTAAGATCGTAAGCTGCACAGGCAAACATAAAGTCCTGCCATACTACAAGACCCAGTTCATCACAGAGGTCAAAGAAAAAATCCTCTGGATAATACCCGCCGCCCCATACCCGGATGCTGTTGAAATTTGCGGCTGTACACTGCTCCAGAAGTTTTCTGGTCCGCTCTTTGGTGATACGGCTGTAGATATTGTCCTCCGGGATATAATCCGCACCCATGGCAAATATCCGGACCCCATTTACCTCATGGGCAAAACTTTCCCCGAACTCATCCTTTTCGATATGCATGGTCATGGTCCGCAGACCGATCCTGCGTTCCCAATGGTCAAGCTCGGTGTCCTGGTGCAGCAGGGTTACCCTTACAGTATAGAGGGGCTGGGAACCAAAACCGTTGGGCCACCAGAGCCGGGGATTCTTTATCTGGATTGTCTCCGGAGAACCTTCGTAAAGGATTTCATTGCCACCGGGATCACTGACTATGACTTCATACCTGCAGTCCAAAGCATTTGCCGGGGGTACCGCAATACCGGCATTTACAGGACAACAGGGATCCACCGCAACCTTAAGCCGGAGCGCAACCTGACCATCGCTGTGTTCCTGGGTAACGTAGACATTATCGATCCGGGCTGTGGTTATTCCCAGGAGGGAGATATCCCGCCAAATACCCGCATCCGGAAGCCGGGGACCCCAATCCCATCCGAACATGCAATGGGCCTTGCGGATTTGCGGGAATCCCTCCATGGCATGGTAACTGCCTTCAATAAATTTTTTCTGGTTGCATTCCCGGATATATTTAGTGGGGGAGTGGAACAGAATTTTCAGAACATTGTCCCGGGATTTCAGAAAATCCTTTACATCGAATTCCCAGGTGCGGTGCATATTGTCGGTGCAGGCAATATGGGTATCATTCAGGTATAAGTCAACAATGGTATCCAGGCCATCACAATGGAGCAGTATCCTGCCGCAGTCCAGCAGCCCCGGAGCACATTCGAAGACCGTGACATATTCAAAATCATTTTCCATTATTGGAAGGATTTTGTTTTCGTTATCCCTCCAAAAGGGATCTTCCATTTCCCCATTCAGCAGCAGGTCGTTGTATACTGATCCCGGTACCTCTGCGGGAAACCATGTTTCCGAAGTGCTGTTTCTCATTTTCCAGTTTTCATGGAGTGTCTGTACGATCATAGGTTTGCCTCTTCCTAATAAGCATTGTTGTCCTTTCCGGCAATATAATTATGGGAACTTCTAAAAACTTCAGTCTTTAGAGGTGCCATTATGACAGATTCAATAATAATCCTATTGCAGGCCGAAGACAAGATAATCATTGTCATGCCGGAAAAAACAATATCTTTATCTATATTTATTTCTGCTGTTGTCACTTTCCAGTGTTTCATGAATCATTTTTTCTTTCATATCGTTTGAGTACCAGTTTTTTATCGTATATCTACTACAGGGTTTTTTAGATATGGAATTTGGTCTTGAACAGTATGGCATTTTATATAGGATTATCGCTTCTTTCAGATATACCGGCCCCGGGAAGGCCGGAGGCTTCTTGGAATGATGGATCAGGACATGAGGGGATCCGGGGAATCTCAAAAAAAGATTCGGGTACGTTTTTTTGATGTGTAATATTAAGAATCATCGTTTCGCTGGTCCCTGGGCCTGCATGCCCCGGAGTACTCGAAAGGGATTCGTCCATATCAGCTTTAATTAAGGATAACCCTGTACAGACTTAAAAATTCTTGATTGATAAAAGGGCCTACCCCTATACTGTAATTGTAAAACGGTCTTCCAGTTAAGTGACAACCCTAAAAATGTTTCCTTTTAGCCATCATGAAAGCGTTGCTGCTTTTCCCTGAGCCCCGCATAACCGGCCGGCTTATGGGATACTCCAAAAAACCACATCCCCATTACCCGTGTCAGGTTCATGCAAAACCAGGGAATGAGCAGGTTATCGGCTATTTTTAATTTTAATCAGGCTGTACAGACCACTCACTGCCGGAACAGCCTATGGGCTACTAACCTCAATTTCTCCGTTGGTTCCTATTCTATAACCGCTTAGGGAGTTATCCAGCAAAAACCGGTCCCTCAGGGATGGACTAATACTGCCGCCTGTTTCGGATAAATCAAGAATCTGTTTCCCGGCGAAAGGTATTTCCGGGTCTTTTTCTATCTTTATCTTTGCAATAATGTCATTACCTGTAAAATCTCCCCCCAGGGTTATTTTTCTGTATAATTTACTTACCTCATTTAATCCCAACAGGATGATGTTATCTGCATCAATCCTAGCATCGTTACTGATTGTGAAAGAATTGGTTCCTGTACCACTAAGAAATATCCCGGCGCCATCACTGTTGGGGGCGGTATTGCCTTTTATGACACCTCCTGTCATGATAACGTTGCCATTATTGACATATATTCCTCCCCCCGCGGCGTAGCCGGATTCATTCGCTACATTCCCTGTAATCTCGCCTCCCTCTACTATAAGTTCTGGTACGATTTCGCCAGATATTGATTCCATTTGAATTCCGCCGCCATAAACGCTAGCTGTATTATGACTGTCGGCGGTACCAATGGCTCCGCCGGTCATTCTCATTTTTGCACTTCCAATAAGAGAAATGCCAGCTCCATTACTAGCCCTATTCCCTTTAATCTCACCGCCTGTCATGTAAAATTCCGGAGACTGGGAAAAATTACCGGACCCCGCGTATACTCCTCCACCTTCGGCATAAGTACCGATATTACCGTCAATGCTTCCATCGGTCATTTCCATTTTTCCATAAGCAGCAATATAAACTCCCATTCCGCTTCCATTACCATTGGAGGATTTATTCCCCCTGATTGCCCCTCCGCTCATATAGAACGATGCGAAATTTTCAATATATACTCCGGCTCCGTCCACACTACCCGTTGATATTCCGGTATTATAACCAATGAGGGCATCTCCTCCAAAATAAAAGGAGGCTCCGTCGGTCATATACACACCGCCGCCTGAATTGCGAACGGTATTTCCATTCGTACTGTTACCTATGGACCCGCTGTTCATAATCACAGTTGAACCGCTTCCCGTCAGGTATAAGCCTGCTCCCTTCGGTGCCCTATTCAGGTATATGTCGCAGTTTTCAAGGGTAAGTTCTCCGGATGCAAGATAAATACCTCCGCCGGCACTACCATTCTCATGTCCCCCGTATGTTATATTCAGATCCTTGAGGGTAATCTTTGCGGGACCATTATCAATATAAAAGATTTTTTTACTGCTGCCTAAACCGGAAATTGTTTTTCTACCACCCGCTCCAATTATGGAAAGTGTTTCTCCAATAAAATTATCTATTGTAATATGAGCATTTGTACTGGCGTCCGCATAAGAAAAAGAAATATCATTGAGTAAGATTATTTTTCCTTCCGTAACGCCGGTGGTATTAAGTTTTTCGATGGCTTTAGAAAAGGTCTTCACGGGCCGGCTGCTGCTGAACCCTGAATTGTTTGTGTCATCACCTGAAACCGGGTCGATATAGACGGTGTTTAGTGCTGAGTCCCCATATCCGGAAGTTTGGGCGGAGGATGCAAGACCGTCATCATTGTAAATGGTTACCTTAAACTGCAGGGAACTTGTATCTTCATCGGAATATCCGGCGGGGAAGGGGGCAGTGTATGTTGTACGGGAATCGGATACAGCAATTATCATTGTGCCGGATTTCCATTCCTCGCCGGACTTCGTATATTCTATGGTTTCAGTCTTTACGGGGATATCGCCCATCCTAAGCTGCTTGTAGGAGATTACTATTTTTTCAATTTTATTGTTCGATTTCTCCGGGTATGCCATATCCCATACAGCCTTGGCAGGTTCTGAACTTGACCCTTCTGTAATCAGAGGGAGATCCGGCTCCGTATTGCACCGGAGCAGGGGAAGTTCATAGGGTTCAAAGGGCGGCCTGGTTGTGTCCGCAGCTTCCAGCGTAACACGAAGCCGGAATTCATCTTTCACATATGCTTTTTTTATGGTTACAGTTATCAGATCCGGATGGGCGTATTCAAGTTTATATTCCGGCGAGTCCCAGGGGGCACCGTTGGACGCCGTTGCGCTGGGACTCACAAGCTCCCATTGGTATGTGGTGGTTCCGGAATCAAAAACATACTGTTCCAGCCCGACTTTTAAGTTATACGACTGGGGGTTTCTCAGTTTCATTTTAACAACCGTCGGGTTATCTCCCTCTGCGTCTCCTGCAACGGGTATGATAAGAGTATTATCTGAAGATGAATTTCTTATCGCTGCGGAGGAGGAAACAGAAAGACTTCCGACCCCTGCGGTATAGGCGTATTTATTAATATATTCAGGTACGGATGAATTGAAAAGATTGCACGCGGAGAAACATATCAGGCTTCCCGCCAAAAACAAACATTGCGCAGCGTATTTAAAACCAATGGAAAATCTATCTTTTTCAAAACTATTCATTTTATTCTCTAACATAAGACCGGATGATTGTTAATCATATCATACCACTGTGATAATCCAAAAACCAGTAATAAGGGACAAAACAAGACAATATATTGTACCATATTTAGCTGAAAATAGATAATAATATAGAAGCCAATTTCAAAATTAGGTTGTTTTTTTGGAATTGGCTCCGGAAAAATCGGGATAAACCCACTTTCCGCGCCATATCCGGGGAAACGCCGGTTAATGCTCTCCGGGCATTAACCGGAGAGCATTAGGGCGGTTTCAGCGGTTGGGTGACAGGTTTTTTCGAGTAATTCCCATGAATTATTGTAAAATGCACCTTTTTATATGAAAAAAACAGTAAAACGGGGTATAATCCTTCTGGTAGCAGGAAACCTGTTTTATCCGCCCTTGGCGGTTAATCCGGTACAGGGCATTCCATCAGGGTGAAGTCTCCATGCATTGTGAAAAGCACCCATAAGTATAAAATGGAGACCATGTTAAGTTAATATCGTTAAATCTTTTTCTGAAAAAATGCGGTATTTTTAGGAGGATGTTTTATGCAATTGAAGTATATGCGCCTTGTTATTGTTGCTGTCTTTATAGGTATCGGTTTATTAGCATGTCAGAATGGCGTCGGTGGCGACGGCAAGGAGGCTGAATCGGAAGGACCTGCCTTTACTGTTAGAGGAACCGGTGTGCCAGGAGAAATGATGGTGGAATGGGAGTTAGATGAGCCGGTAGCTAAGCGTGAGTTTTGCTACTACAAGAAAGGAGAAAATTATGATGATGCAACAAAAGCAATGACAACGGTCTTCGCATTAACTTCATTTCTTCTTGATGGGCTTGAATCCGGTACAGAGTACTGGGTATGGCTTCGGATCGTTAAACTGGACTCCTCTGTGATTTCAGCCAAGCCAAAGCTTTTTCTTGTTCCATAATTTTTTCTGTTTTAATAAACCGGGAAACTTCATCCGGTGAAGGTATACCCTTGTTCCTGTAAATATCCGGGAGATAACTGATATTTTTTGAATAGGTCCCGGTTTAGTTCTTCCCGGTCTTCCACGTAATGGATTTACCATCCATTAGGTTTGAATTTCGATAAAAATTACACGTAATATTATATATCTTTGCGAAAAACTATATCCATGATAAAATTATTCAATGCTTAGGAATAATGTCCTTTCCTGCGGGTCCTCTCTCAGCATAAATTCTGATTTTCGTTTATTTTATAGAAGAATTGTATCAAAACCTATGTTATAATAAGCGGGAAGTACCGGTTATTTTATAAATTTATTGATATATTTAATAATAAGATCATGCAAAAAAGTTTAAAAATTATCATTTAAGGAGCGGAGCAGTGAAGAAATTTGTACTGATTTTTGGGGTCTGCCTGGTATTTGTAATAGCCTGCAGCAATCCCGCAGGGGGTGGGGGTGGAGATCCCGGGAGTGTTGAAACCGGGACAGATGATTCCGGGACCGAATCAACATTTACCGAATCAAGTGAACCAACCAGGTTTGACGGGCAGTGGACATCCCAAAGCGCATCCGGTATTGATATCAAGATCAGTATAAATAAGGTGGAAAGCCACTTTGTGTTAGGTGGGTGGGTCGAACACTATAAAGGAACATTTTTATATAATGATACTCAAATAAGACTTATTCTTAGTGAGCGTTCAACTAATGGTACTAATTGTTCAGAAAGTCATGATTATATTTCTTGCATGGGTACAACCTGGGAGCCCTGCACTGATATTATCACCATCGATTATTCATTTGTTGATGATAACAACATGAGCATTATTGGTGCCAGTACTCTATTTGTTCCTGACGGAGAATGGCATAAACACTGACAATTACTATCCAACCTTGCGTAACAGGCCTGTTTCCGGATAAGCTTTTATTCGCAACTGGGTTTAATACCTTCTGCACGCTTCCGAGTGCAAGGCTCTGGGGCATTCTAGAAATCTTGTAAATGAAAATTGTATGGGTATTAAACCCACATAAAATCCATATCGTACAGAACCAACAAACCTCGCTGCTCCGCGGCGGGGTTTTTGATTCTTTTATAAAAAGGGCCGTCCAAAAAGAAAAGAACAGCCTTTTTTAAAATTCCCCTGAAAGAAAAAGTATGATAAAATTGTCGAATGAGCAAAAACGAGAAAATAGTCTGTAAACCCTACGACCAAAAGCAATCATATTTAATTCCCCCGAGTAGAGGAGCTCGCTCCGCGGAACATTTAGTGAAACTTAGAAACCCACAGCCGTTGGCCGTGGTTATGTCGTGATGGTTATACCGTAAGATAAGCTTGAGGATAGAGGGATGGAAATTGAAAAAATATTTCATGTAAAATGATTAGTGGAAATTAGTCTAATTATGACGCATGGAAAGAATGGATATTGGGCAAATATTCCTAGTTTTTAAAGCCCCCTTTTAGGGGCTTCATTCAAGCCACCACCTTTGGTGGTTGTTGTTGACTAAGGTTGGTATGTGAAGAAATAGATGAAATGGGGATTGGAGATTTGATAAGGAAGTACCAGATAGGAGGCGCAACCTCGAGGTATCATCCGGTGATGATGACAAAACTGTTTGTATAATGGTACATGAATATGGTGTGTTCCAATCGGGTGCTTGCCAAAGTAGTAAGGGAGTACGTGATGTATATGTGGATATCGGAGAATCAAAAACCTGATTTCCGGGTACTGAACGCATTTCGAGGGAAAGTGCTGGTGAGGATAATGAAGAAGATACTGACAGCGAAGGGAGATATCAAACTGGAGCAGTTTTTTGTGTATGGGACAAAAATAGAATCGGCATCGGGACGGTATATGTATATATGGAAGCAGGCGGTGGGGAAGTACAAACAGATACTGGACGGGAAATTGAGTGTACAGTGTTGGTAATTTCCGCAAGGAGGGTATTTTGGAACAAAAAGGCAATGCCGCCAGAGGAAAAATCCTCCGGCAATTCCGGTATTTAATTAGGACTCAGGGATGCAAAAAGACAACCATCCGGCAACTTTGTGATTCATGTAAAATGAGTCCGGGCCATATCCGTTTCTATTTTCCTAAGCGGGAGGATCTGGATTGGGCCATATACCTCAATTTTTCTTATAAGATCAATAAGGTGATTCGGGACATACATTTCCCGGAGGACGCTTTATTGGAATTATTGTTTTCCCAGCTGGTAAAATATTATATCTCTATTGAATGCGAATCAATTTTCAGGGTATATGCCGAATTATCAGAGAACAGCGATTACATAATCAGGAGAATTGATGCTTGCTTTGAAGATTTCAAAAATGCATGCCAAAAATCCGGCATCCATGCGGATGAAAACAGCATTTTAATCGGTGCCACAGGTGCAATACATAGTGTATACGGTATAGTGAATTGTTTATACACCCGTAATTTATCCTGGGATTATAAGCAAGTTTTCCGTATTTTTGTAAATTCATTATTTGTCTTGACTGACTTTCCCCAGAAGGATACATACATTGAAAAATCCCTGGAGCTGTTTGCACAGCAGGATAAAAAACGCCTAATAAAAAAATACCATGATCTTGAAGATGATTATTACAGGTAAATTCAAAAGGAATAGGTCCAGGTTATCTTAACGGCTAACGTTCTCTGGGCCGGGCATTTCTATTCCATTGCCTGAAAAATTGACAGAAATCACCAATCGGCATTGGTTTTGAAAAAACATATCCCTGTACTGCGTTACATCCTATTTCACGCAACTGCGTAACCTGATCTACAGTTTCTATTCCTTCAGCCACCGTTTTCATGTCCAATGAATTCGCCATGGCAATGATATTCTTTACAAGCTTTTGTCCTCTCTCGGTGTCTTCGCAGGGCTTGAAGAATAACCCGTCCAATTTAAGTACATCCATATGGATGGACTTGAGAAGATTTAATGAAGAATACCCCGATCCAAAATCATCCATCGAACATAAAAATCCATTTTGTCTGCAATCGGAAACAATAGATTGAAATAATTTATGATTCCCGAACACAAGGCTCTCGGTAAATTCTAGTTCTATACAACCATCTGGAATGGCATTCAAGTCCTTAATTGTCATATAGGTCCTGATAAAATCGGGTTGCATTAATCCAAGTCTGGACACGTTTACTGAAAGGATATAACGTGGCACATCGTTATCCAATACATCAACCCTGTACCATTTGCAGATTGTTTCAAAAATAAATCTGTCTAGTTTAATAATAAACCCGTTCTGCTCAAAAAGATGTATAAACCGGCAGGGTGGAATAAGTCCCTTTTCTGGAGATTCCCATCTGACCAACGCCTCTGCGCCAATAATGGAGTTGTCATGCTGTATATCAAATTTTGGTTGTAAATATATTTTGAATTCCCCATTTTCGAGGGCAGATTCCATTCTTGATTCAACTTCGGTTTCCCATAGCTTTTGCTTCCTCATTTCCTCAGTATAAATACCTAAGCGTTTCGTTCCGCCTGCATTCTTGACTTCCTTTTGTGCTGTAATTGCCCTGTCAAGCATATCGCTTAATTCAAGATTTCCTTCGGATTCACTGATTAGGTAAGCCCCTCCGAAAAGCTCCGCCTTATATCCTTGGGAAAATGTTTCAGGATATACCATAAGCCGCCGCGCAGTACTTTCAAAACGTGTTTCTATTTCCTGTTTGCTATGGTATTTCCTGAGAGAAACAAAAATATCTCCATAAACATGCCCGCATACTTCCCCTGACTGGGTTATTTCGTACTGGAAATCAGACCAATATTGAAGCAATCGGTCGCCAACATCTCGTCCGAAAAAGTCATTTATATATTTGAATCCCTTTATGTCACTGTAACAGACAGCATAGTGTACCCCTCTTGATTTGCTCAGCACTTCTTTTGCGTCAAGTAGAAACTTCTGGTAATTGTGCTTTCCTGTAAGGGGGTCAGTAAATGCAACAGTCTCAAGGGCCTTCCTGGAAGTATTGTTTATACGGTGAATAAGGGAAATAAGGAATATAAATATCAGCACCGCAGAACAGATTATGATAATTGCGCCTTTTGTTATATTATTAGCCCCTGTACTTACGAGATTTTCAGGAGCAGCATAAAAAACAAACCAGTTATTTATATTCAACGGTAAATAGGCAATCATGCGTTTCTCGCCGGAAAATGTTATTTCCAAATAATTCCTTCTGCCCGCTTGGAAATCAGAACGTATACTGTGTTCTGTAACTTCATCAAGAGGTATTTTAAGGTTAAAGATGTTATTACCTTGGGCGAGGACAAGTGGACTGTTTGATTTCACTATAAAATTGCCATTTGCGTCTACAATATGACATATACCCTTGCCTACATACATAGAGTGTTCGGTAATTCTGCGTAATTCATCCTCCGGATTGGCGGCAAAAAAAACACCGTAGACATTGTTTTTTCCGCTTTCAATTATTGGAACTGCGAAGAAATTAACATCCATTCCATTTACCGCATTTTTTTTTGTTTCGGTGATTACCTGCTTTCCTGAAAGGGCCGAGATAATAAATGGTTCGTCCGACATCTCCCGATGTTTTATCCCGCCCTTATCGATCCATATTGCCTTACCTGCATTATCTGAAATGCCTACCCGGACAAAGGCATTGTAATTCGCAAAACTTGCCATAATTAACCTATCTGTTAACTTGTCTGTATTGTCCTCAGCCGGTACCCCGTTTTTTTTCACAAGAATTGCGGCGGTCATTAATGTTTCAAACTCCTTCCCAACATATTCCTCAATGGCGAATTTGATTTGTTCCGTAGCCGTTTGGATATTTTCGACAGTATCTATCTTGCTGAGATGTCCCGCTATGAGAATAAATCCAATACCTAGGAACGAAAATGCAAGACTCACCGCAACAGCAATAGGATAAATATGATTAATATAGATTTTGCTAAAACCAATCGTTCCTATCCTTCCTGGTTCCTTTTTCTTCCTGGAACCAGAAACATCATTACGTATTAATTGCAACAAAAAATTATTGTTAAGCATATGGTTATCCTTTATTAACTTTAATAGTTTATGTTCTGTAAATTCACAATAAAGCAATAAATTTCTTTAATAGCCTGGATAAATCCGGCAGATTACGGCTTTATCCATGTATGCATGGTATCTGGTTAAACAATAAACTTCTCCACCTCCCCAGAAAGCATATCAATGCTTGACTTTGTTTCCTGGGTTAAAGCATTTACACTTTGAATGGCATTATTGATATCCCCAAGGTTGGTGCTCATGTCGTCCATTGATATATCCACCTCATGTGTTGTAACTATAACGTTCTGCATTTCCCTCAGAACTTCCTCGCTTCCCGCAATCATATTCCCTGAGCCATCCTTCACCTGGGACGTAATATCATTAATTGCTTTTACAGCTTCCAGGATTTGGCCGCTTCCTATGGTCTGTTCTTCCATAGCGTGCTTAATTGTTGTTTCATGTTCCTGCACCTGTTTGACAAGATCAAAGATCTGGGCAAACTGTTCCTGGGCTTTATCGGAAACTTCCACAGCACTGTTGATCCTCTGTTTCAGATTGTTCAGGACTGCAGTAATGGATTTTCCCTGCTCGGACGAATTTTCCGCTAATTTTCTGATTTCACCGGCAACCACGGAAAACCCCTTCCCTGATTCCCCGGCATGGGCTGCTTCTATTGCTGCATTCATCGAGAGGAGATTTGTCTGTTGAGCAATGTTCTGGATTACATTGCTTGCCTCAATAAGCCCATCAGAATCATCTTCTATAGTTTTGATAATTCCGGTTATCCTTTGGATTTCTTGCTTTCCTGAATCTGAAGCTTTAAGCAGATACTCCATAGATGCTGCGCTTTTTTGGAGAATGTCAGTAACGGATTTGATATTAGCTACCATCTCCTCAATTGCAGCGGATGATTCCACAATCGCCGAGGCCTGGCTGCTGATAAGGTTATTCAAATCATCGGTAAGGTTTTTTATCCCTCCCATAGTTTTGTTAGTTTCACTTACCGATTCGGACTGACTCCTTGCTTGTTCTTTTACTTTTTGAATATTTTTGCCAATACGGTCCATGGATGTCATGGTATCATTCATTCTGCTGATTAGGTCATTGGACATAGCATCCAGCTTTCCCGCTGCATTCTTTGTAGTCGAAACAATCTGGGACAATCCTTCAATGGATTGATTAAATGTATCCGCAATAAATCCCAATTCATCCTTTGATTTTATCTGAACACGTTTGGTAAGATTGCCCTCGGATACATTTTCTAATATTGGTACCATGGTTGCGATCGGCTTTGATATGGACCTTCCAATAATAAGGGCAATTATGATACCCGCAAGCAAAAGTACCAATGTCCCGAAAATAACAAAAGTACTATGGGTATATATACCCGAAAGAAGTTCATTCTTTGCCATGGTTGTTACTAATATCCAATCTGTGTTATCCGAGGATGAAAACCCGGTTACGACTTCTAGATTATTGAAGTCATAGTCCACGACGCCTTTATCGTTGGCGATTATGAATGAAAAAGCTTCCCCAAGTGAATTCATGGACGGGTCTTCTTTTGCTGCTTTTATCGGAGAAAATTCATTTATCACATAATCCTTGTTATCGTGGGCAATTACTACGCCGTTCCTATTAATAAGATAGGTATATCCTGATTCTCCGAACTTCATGGGACTGGTTATTTCGCTAAGAAAAAACCCATCCTTCCTGCCGATGAGGATTTGTCTTATCTCCCCATCGTTTTTTATGGGAACGGCAAACATCATCACCGGTTTATCAGTAACCCTGCTGATAAGAACATCGGATACATTGGGAATTCCCTGGAGTGCCTTTATTGCATAATTCCGGTCCCCAAGATTTGTGGTTTCATTGCCAAGTACATAGCGGACAGTGCCATCGGCATCCATGACTCCCAAATCCAAGTAATCTAACCGTTCAACATCATTGATCAGTTCCTGTTGTTGAATTCTCCAGTCAAGACTTCTCAACTCGGGTTTGTCAACAACATCCAGAAGCAGCGCTAGTCTTGACTCTATCTCCATCTCAACCAGTTTTTTTGCCATTTCGGCTTGGGTTATTAATGATTCCCTAGCTATTTTATTGACAACGGAATAAGAAATTAGAATTCCGGTAATACCGATACCCAGACAAATAAGAAGGACCAGCACGACTATATTGGTTACTATTCTTGTCGAAAGCTTCATCTTTTTCTCCTTAAAATTCCCTTGAAAAACGTGACTTTGATTTTTTCCCACTTCGGCAAACGGAACTCCATAACCTCCTGCAATAATGATATTCTTTGCTTCATTACAAATCCGGTTCTTCCGGATTTTCAGAGTCGTATTTTTAACCCTTTATACTGATACTCAAACAATAGTCATCAAAAATAGTATGCAAACTATTATTAAGATACTAACTAATCATTTAAAAACAAAATATTTTCAAAAGAATAATCAAGCGATAAAAAAATGAAAGGAATGAAATCTTTTTCATTCTAATACGCTTAAGGTAATATTCTTGTAAAGCTATGAAGAAAGTAAAAATTCTCCGGGGAAACACGGGAGAAAGCGGATTGGAAGATGATGGAACTTGGGTAAAATTGGGAATTCCTCTGAATATTGGGTATAGCCTTTCGCTTATATATTACTAAACTATAAAAGAATCAGGAAAAATAATGAACATCCCGGTAATATTTAACGATTGAGATTAGAATCACAAGGAGTCGAATTCCACATTTTAATAGATCAGTTCAAAATAATTTATTTCAAAGAGGAGAAAAAATGCAGGCATATCCTGTGCCTGGGAGTTCTTCAATAAAAGTTGTTTCTTGCTTATTCCTCGGAAGGTTCCCTTTCAGCAAAGAAAAACATTTCATATATTCATGTGAGATCAATATCGATCAATTCACTCAATTATAAAGTATCCGTCAAAACTCACCCCTTGCGAATCCGAAAAACCAAATTCAGGACACCCATATCCCTTTGGGACTGTAAGGCTCAATGCTAACATTCCAGGGTAATAATGCCTGCCAGTCATCCTGGGATCTGCAATAAGGGGCTTTGAGAAAAAGATGCGTTAGATAGTCCGACGGATTTCGTCCATTCTGTTTTGCCGTTTCAATCAGGGAATACAGGAAGCAGGAACTTTTGGCCCCCTCAGGGCTTCCGGAAAAAAGCCAATTCTTCCGGCCGAGCACAAAGGGTCGGATGGCGTTTTCACTGAGGTTGTTATCAGGTGTGAGGTCAGGAGATTGTAAATAGGCGATCAGGTACTCCCATTCACCGAGGGTATAGAAAACCGCCTGGGCCAGTTTCTGGCTCGGGGGGATATTCTGCGCCTTCTCTTTCAGCCACTGGTGAAACTGTTCCAGTATGGGAAGAATCTTCTTCTGCCTTTGCTCAAGAAAATCCTCCTCTCTCAAGTTCTGCTCCCGCAGCACTGTTTCCCCCTGATAGATTTTCCGGATATAGGATAGGGCCACCTCAGGACTCTTCGACTGCTTATTGACCAGCGATGCTTCATAGAAATATCTCCGCGCATGGGCCATGCAGCCAACATGGATGATCTTATCTTCCGGATGCTCCCTGCGGTGACGCTCCAGCGCTGTCTTGTAGCTCTTATACCCATCGGTCTGGAGAAAACCTGAGAATCCCCTGATGAACTCATCCACATGGATCGATGCACGGGTCCTTTGATACCGGTAGATGATCACCGGTGTATCCGGCGGACCTCCCCGGGCAAGCCACATGTAGGACTTATCCGTATCCTTCCGCTTTTCCTCTCCCATCACTTGTACCGTCGTCTCATCCATCCGGATGACCTTTCCCGTTTTTAAATGATCCATCATCAACGCTTCCAAAGGAGAACATAGTTCATGCACCTTTGTCTGCCAATTCGACATATCCTGCCGGCTCAAGCTCACCCCAAGCCGTTCAAAGGCTTTCTCCTGCCGGTAATACGGAAGATGATCACAAAACTTATTCGTAAACACAAAGCTCAACAGTCCCGCAGTGGCGATGGAACCGGGCAGCAGATGTTTCGGCGCATCAGCAACACGGAACACCGGCTTCCCTTCATCTTCATCAGCACTCCCTTCGCAATTCCGGCAGACGTATTTCGGCCGAATCGTTTCTTCTACATAAAACTGCGCGGGGGTCACCTGAAGCCGTTCCGTCTTTTCTTCCCCAATCCTGGACAAGCGGCATCCGCAGGCGCATTGCTTTTCCTCTTCATCAATATCGATAATGATTTGTTTCCGGGGGAGATCTGCCGATAAGGGCTTCCTTCCTGCCTTCTTCCGCTTGTGGGCTTTTACTTCGCTCAGCTGCGGGGTTTCCAAAACAGTTTCTTCTTCTATAGAAACCGATGCCCCTGCTTCCTCCTGGTCAAACAATTCTCCCTGACCGGGA
>JAVBPH010000033.1:0-22768 GCA_031549725.1 Treponemataceae bacterium | reverse complement strand
TTTTTTTACCAATTTTCACCCATTTACTTGACACTCCCCGCCCCTTTTCTATAAAATGGACAAATCCTGCGGCTGTCGTATAACGGCTATTACCCCAGCCTTCCAAGCTGGAGACGTGGGTTCGACTCCCATCAGCCGCTACCCCGACCCCGAACGGGGTCGTTTTTTTGGGCTGATGGGAGTCGAAACTTTTTTTCGGCCCTGGAGACGCGAGAGCGTCGGAAGGGTAAAACCGCAGGGATGCGGTTTTAGAAAAAAAGACGGCCCGGAGGCGAGGATCACGATGTTCCGAGCCGGAGGGGACTCCCATCAGCCGCTAACCAGACCCTGAATGAAAAGTTCTTTTTCACGGGGCCCTTCGAGTACCTCAGGGACCGAGTTCCCGGTGATTGAGGCTCCCGAAATCACCTGTGATGAAAAAGTTCTTTTTCGCAGGGCCCTTCGAGAGCCTTAGGGACCGAGACACCGGTGAAGAAAGTTGCAGCATTCTGCAAAGAACCTAGATTTTCTTATACCGCCAGGTCTTCTTCGCTGCGCAGGCCGAATAAAAACAGAAGCAGCATCATAACCGCAAAGCAGCAGAGTGCGGGAAGGATAATCAGCTTCCCCGCAACCGTGTTGCCCAGGAGGCTGACGATCCATCCCAGAAAGACAGGACCGAATGATCCGAACGCCATAACAAACGCCAGGTATGAACTGGATTTGTCGTTGGCAACAACCGTTGACCACGAGGTGACAAATGCGTAAAACGGGGCGCATGACAACCCTGCCAGCGCGGCGAAGACTATAGCGGCGGGGCCGGATGTAAAAATCAACAGCGTATAGGAAAGGATGCCGAGCATACCGAAGGGAATGAGGATGCGTATCATATTGAAACGGCGCATGAGAACAGTCCCAAGCAGCCGGCCACCGAGCATCATCACCCAGATGAGGCAGGAAGAAATAATCCCCGCCAGACGGCCCCCGCCGGTGGACTCAAACAGGGTTGGCGTGAGGGACCACAATCCAACCTCGGCGGCGACGTAAAGGAACAGCACCACCGCACCCAGCATGAACCGGGGCTTTGTAAAATAACGCAGGTACCCCTTCAGCGAGCGGACCAGGCCCGGGGATTCACTTTTGTTGAGGGAGCCCCGGGAAACAATCAGCGCCGGAAGGGTGAGTGCAGCAAGGGTAAAATACACCGGACGCCACTGCTGCCATATGCCGAACAGGAGAAATAGCAGGGGAACCAGGATTGCTCCGACGGAAAACGATGCCTGGAGGATCGAATTAGCCAGGTGGCCCCGGCCTTCTATAGACAGGGCCGAGCTCATCAGTGAATTTTCAAGGCTGAGAACCACCGCACCTATTAAAAACACACCGATAAGCGCCATGGGATAACTCTGTATAAAAGCAAAGCCCGTAAGAGCCACAAAACCTATCAAAAGGGACACCCGGGTGATAAACGCACTGCCGTATTTTTCACAGAATATACCGCTTAAAAGGCACGCAATGGCGGCGCCTGTAAACTGAATGCTCACTAACATACCCTGCTGGGAGACACTGAGCAAAAAATCCTCGGTCAGCCTTGGTGTAACAAGACCTATACTGGTGATTGCCATCGCAGCCAGACTCATCTGAAACGACAGCATCGATATTCGTGTTTCTTTCATAATACATTCCTTCGGTAAAGTGCGGTTTGATTATTGTTTTTTGTGAAACCCCAGTATAGTAAGTTTTTTAACTTACCACAACTGTACCAGGGCGAAAGGAGATTATACCCGCATGCTTGTTGTAATCAAATTTTTATTTATTAAAATTATTATAGGTAATAAAAAACAAAGTAAAAAAGCGGTACAGGTAAAAATGAAGAACACGAGGCAGAGCCTCGGGGTATCTTCGCTGCAGAGGAAATTATTATACAGGCTGAGTGTTCAATACCACATACAAACGTTTCAACCTTCATCCAGGGCGTTAAAAATCAACCGATGCAAGCATCCGGGTATGAACACAACAGCCTTCCAATCTAATTCCTATATTCCGTCTTGTTAAGCCATATTGATTCATTAAGACTGCTTTTTAATTTAAGGAGCACGAAATTATCGTTACATACAAATTGGATAGGGAGCAGGAAACAAAACAGATTAAAATTGAAGGTTTCAATCATTTTTTTGATTTTCTCTGGGATCTAGGCGCGGGGATCAATAAAGACGATATGGTCATGAAATAATCCTGGAATGTACTCTACCGGTCATTGTACAGGAAGGACTTTGTATACCCCTGCCCAGATCCAACCATCATAGGGTGATCTGCATAAAAGGAATAATCTAAGAAGATTCATATTTTTACTTGGTTTTATCTGAAATAATGTTTCATCCCCTCATAAAATCAAAGGCCCCTTTTCTCAGGTGAACCCCGTATTCCAGCCAGGCTTTCATGCAGGCAAGAAAATTCGCCCAGCCTTCGGTGTTTCCTCCCAGCCATTGTATTCCGGCCTCGTTGTTTTCCATGGTGCCTTCGGTAATCCGGACCACCGTGGAACCATCCATCCGGGCTTCCAGGAGGATATCCACGGTCAGCTCCTGGCCTTCCGCTCCCCAATAAAATGAGATGGAACAGCCGGGAACAAGCTTCCCTACCCTAACCGGAGAATCGCCTTCGAATTCGGGGAAACGCCAGATAAGCTGTTTTCCCTCTTCCATCCGTCCGGATCCGTAGGAAATGAAATAATTCTTCATTATTTCCGGGTTGATGATAGCTTCGAATATCTCATCCGCAGGCTTTTGAATCTGCAGCGCCGCCTTAACCGTTAATTGATCCTGTTTCATGGTGATCCTCTTGTTTAATTAACAAAATATTTTTTCTGATTAATTATACTATCTCCGGTTACGCATTTTTTGTCAAATTAAATCCGGGACAATCCGGAATATCAATAATGAAAAAATTACCCGAGGCATTTTTAAAATTAACGAAGTTTTGAAAATGGCCCATCATATTTTAAATTTTCACTTTTTCCGTTTTGAGGCATTACAGCCCCTTGCAATCCGGGCTTTCTTAGGGTTCAATAAAGGGTATGACCGCACCGGAAAAAGCCAAACTAGCCCATTTATTTGATACCATGGATGATTATCTCCGGGACGGATACAGGTCTCCCAGGCCGGAATATTCCTTTTTGGATGATGAAATCCGGGAACCCCTATCCGCAGCTGCGGAACCCATGGTTTATGAAGATAACCCTGACGGGGATTCCCTGGAAAAAATCGCCGGTGAAATAAAAAACTGTACCCTCTGCGGGCTATGTGAAAAGCGGACCCAGGCTGTTCCCGGCGAAGGGGCGGAACATCCCCTGGTGTTGGTGGTGGGTGAAGGTCCCGGAGCGGAGGAAGACCAGACAGGCCGGCCCTTTGTGGGAAAAGCGGGCCAGCTGCTGGATAAGATGCTGGCTTCCATTGGTTTGTTCCGGGATAAAAACTGTTTTATTGCCAATGTGGTTAAGTGCAGGCCCCCGAACAACCGGGATCCCCTGCCCGGGGAAACCGCCGCGTGCAGGGCATATTTCTTACGGCAGATCAGCCTGCTCAATCCCCGGATTATCCTTTCGGTGGGCAGGATTCCAACCCAGACACTGCTCAACACATCCGAGGGCATTACAAATCTCCGGGGACAGTTCACCGGCTTTTTGGGGATTCCCTTTCTGCCCACCTTTCATCCCAGCGCGCTCCTGCGGGACGACACGCTGAAACGTCCCGCCTGGGAAGATTTAAAGATTCTCCGCAATGCCCTGGCTGAAGCAGATCCCGGATATGCTGAAGATTCAAAACAGGGTAAAGACCATGATTCCTGATACATCCCCTAAATCCTACGTGGATGTTATTTTTGATGTTCCGGTAAACCAGGTATTTACCTATCTCACCGATGAAAAGGGTGAGGCCGCAAAGGGCAAGCGGGTTATGGCTTCCTTCGGCAGAAGGGATTTGCTGGGTTACGTGATTGATGCCAGGGATACCCCTCCTGAAAATATTACCCCGGATAAAATAAAAGCGGTCCGCCGGGTGGTGGACCAGGAACCGGTTTTTGATGATGAGGAAATTGCCCTGGCCCGGTGGGTATCATCGTTTTATTTATGCAGTATTGGTGAAGCCCTGGCTTCCATGATTCCCTCCGGAAGAAGGATCAGCGAAGGCGGTTCCTTCCCGGATGATGAAGATGAAATATCCGATACAAGCCTTGACCTGTCGGATGAACAGGAACTTGCCCTGAATGCAATACTCGGGGGATGCGGAAAAAAAAATGGGTCCTCCCCTGGGGGCCCCTCGATGTTTTACCTGTACGGAATTACCGGATCCGGGAAAACCGAAGTGTTCCTTCGGGCTGCGGAATATATGCTTAACCAGGGTAAATCCGTCATCTACCTGGTGCCGGAAATTTCCCTGACCCACCAGACCGCGGAATCCATAAACCGCCGGTTTGGTTCGGTGGCCGCGACTATCCATTCCGGGATGAGTCCCGCGGCCAGGTTCAACGAATGGGTTAAAATCCGCCGGGGGGAGATAAGCATTGTGGTGGGTCCCAGGAGTGCGGTTTTTACTCCCCTGAAAAATCTGGGGCTTATCATTATTGATGAAGAACATGACGGTTCATATAAATCCGGGAACAGCCCCAGGTACCATGCCCGGCAGGTGGCCATGCGGCGGTGTTCGGTCAGCGGCGCCGGGCTTATCATGGGTTCCGCCACCCCCAGCGTGGAAGCCTGGAAGCTGATGAACGAAGGGACCATAAAACGGCTGGACCTGACCCGCCGGCTTTCCGGGGGAATCCTGCCGGAGATTGTCCCGGTAAACCTCTCCGGTTCGGACAGTGTGTTGAGTCCTCTTTTAAAGGAGGAGATCCGTAAAACCGCCCAGGCGGGAAAGCAGACCATCCTCTTTTTAAACCGCCGGGGTTTTGCTTATTTTTACCACTGCAAATCCTGCGGATACGAACTCCGGTGCCGCAACTGCAGCGTATCCCTGACATACCATAAAAGCAAAGGCCGGGCCATCTGCCATTACTGCGGATATTCCGAAGCACCGCCCGGGGCCTGCCCGGAATGCGGTTCCCTGGAAGCGGGTTTCATGGGATTCGGAACGGAAAATATCGAAGAGGAAGTCCAAAGGACCTTCCCGGATCTGCGGATCCTCCGGGCGGATGCGGATACCACTTCCCGGAAGGGCAGCCTCAGGGAAACCCTGGAAATGTTCCGCCAGGGATATGTCGATATCCTGCTGGGAACCCAGATGGTTTCCAAGGGATTGAATTTTCCCGGGGTCCGTCTGGTGGGGGTTGTCCTGGCGGATACGGGACTGCATCTTCCGGATTTCCGGGCGGCGGAGCGGACATTTTCCCACATTGTACAAGTAGCCGGCCGGGCAGGCAGATATGCGCCGGACGGCAAGGTCATTGTCCAAACCTTCAGACCCGCGGACCCATCCATTACCTATGCATGCAACATGGACATTCCCGGATTTTTTGAAACCGAACTTAAGCAGCGGGAAATCCTGAATTTCCCGCCCTACACCAGGATCATCCGTTTTACCTCCCGTTCCAGGGAAATTGCCAAAGCGGAAAATGCAATTCATACGTTATCATTAATTTTGAAACCCCTGCTGCCCGCGGATGCGGATATGCTGGGCCCCTCGGAATGCCCCATCAATATTATTGCGGGGAACCACCGCTGCCATATCATGCTCCGGGGAAAATCCATGGGAACCCTGCACCGGGCGGCCAGGCAGGCACTGGAAATATACGAGCAGCAAAAGGACAGCCGGGTGTATATTGAAGTTGATGTGGACCCGGTAAGTTTATTGTAGGACGGTTACGGCCCGTGAAGAAGAGGGCTCTTCCTTCGCAGGTGATTTCGGGAGCCTCAATCACCGGGGGAATCCCGGTCCCTGAGGCTCTCGAAGGGCCCCGTGAAGAAGAAGGCCCTTCCTTCTCAGGTGATTTCGAGAGCCTCAATCACCGGGGGAATCCCGGTCCCTGAGGCTCTCGAAGGGCCCCGTGAGGTCGGAGGCCCTGCGTGCGCAGGTGAGTTCGCGAGCCTCCATCACCGGGGGAATCCCGGTCCCTGAGGTTCTCGAAGGGCCCCGTGAAGAAGAAAGCCCTTCCTTCGCAGGTGATTTCGAGAGCCTCAATCACCGGGGTGAGTCTCGGGCAGAAGAAGCATCGCAGGGATGTTTTTCTATTATGCAAAATGCCCTTGCCAGGCAGGGAGTTTCCGCATCATATTTTCCGCCATCTTCCCGGCGGCTTCCCTGTCAAAACCCTGGGTTTTGATAATAAATTCGGTCATTCCGGCTTTCTTTTCTTCAAAAGAATGCATGGTTCCGTCGGGCCGGGCGCAGTGAACGCAATAATCCTTGTTGGGATCATTCATGGCGAAGTCGGATGCGGACTTCATGGGCATGCCGCAGGCAATACAGGTTTTCATTTCATACCTCCGTTATTTGGATATAAGTTTTAAAAAGGCAGCGCTTAACTCGGATCTGTACCGTTTTATGACGGATGCATCCGGGGCAAACAGCTCCCTGTTTTGCAGATAATAATGGATTAAACCAATCCAGGTATTTAAAACCATGTGCTGGGGAATTTTCTTCATGGTCCCGGCCTTTATTCCCATTTCAATCATTTTATTAAAATGAAGGGAAACCACCGATTGAAACCCAACAAAGGTAGTTTTTGCCTCCCCGGGCAGCAGGTTCATCCCGGTAACCAGCCTGGTATAGAAATCCTCATATTCCTCCAGGACATCCAGATGAGCCGACATTACATATTCCAGGCTTTTCCCCTTTTCAGCGGCATCATGCAGTCTTAGTCCGGCCCGGGTACCAAAATCCTCAAAGAGGCATGCCAGCAAATCATTGTATGTAGGAAAATGGACAAAAACCGATCCATGGGCTATTCCCGCTTCCCTGGCAATCATCGCGGTCGTGCCGGCGGTACCCCACCGGGAAAACACCCGGTAAGCCGCATCAAGGATCTTTCTCCGGGTCTGTTCTTTTTGTTTTTGTCTTTTTGAAACCTGCATACTATCTCTTTTGGTGAGCTATTACTCATTGAGTATATACTCATTTTACATGAGAATGATAATAATTGTCAAGGGAAATTGAAAACAAATTATTGAGCCTTTTTCAAAATTTGACATTTTGAAAAATCCTCTATTGATAATTTTTTTCTCCCGGGTCCCTTGGAGAGCCTCAATCACCGGGGGAATCCCGGTCCCTGAGGTTCTCGAAGGGGCCGGAACCGTCCATCCCTTAACCTTCTTTATCTCCCATCATCAGCAAATAGCATAAATATTCACATCCAAGGGAAGTTATTTCTGTTTCCCGCATAAATATACTAAAAATGATCTAGGCATAATGGGGTCTACCTGATAAAATGAATTCATTAAATCCCGCAACAGCAAATTTTCGCGTTTACTGATGTGGTTATCTATTTTTAGAGCAGGTATTATGAACAAAATAGCATTGCTTGGAGATGAAGCGGTTGCCCTGGGGGCTCTGCATGCAGGTCTGGGGGCAGCCTATGGGTACCCCGGAACTCCCTCTACGGAAATACTGGAACGGCTGATTGCCGAATATGAAGCGGGCGGTCCCCTGGCTGCCTGGTGTACCAATGAAAAAACCGCCCTGGAAGCTGCTCTGGGGGTTAGTTATGCGGGAAAACGGGCCATGGTCACCATGAAGCATGTGGGCCTGAATGTGGCGTCGGATCCCTTTATGAACGGTGCCCTCCTGGGAATAAACGGGGGGCTGGTTCTGGCCGTGGCGGATGATCCCGGGATGCACAGTTCCCAGAATGAGCAGGATTCCCGGTTCTACGCGGGTTTTGCGGGGGTTCCCTGCCTGGAACCCCGGAGCCAGCAGGAAGCCTACGACATGACCAGGGAAGCCTTTGAGCTGTCCGAGGAACTTCACGTGCCGGTGCTGCTGCGGCTGGTCACCCGGCTTTCCCATGCCAGGGCCGGGGTTGTTTTAGGGGAACCCCTTAAACAGGAAAATCTGGGCAAGGCAAAGGACAAAACCCAGTGGATGCTGCTGCCCAATTTTGCCCGGAGAAACTACCAGGCCCTGATTGAAAAACAAGCAACCATGCAGACCTGGTCCATTAATCATAAAGCAAATAAACTGGAACTGGAAAACCGGGATACCAGCCTGGCAATCATTACCGGCGGATGCGGGGGTAATTACTATGAAGAAAACCTGGAAGATTTGATAAACCTCCGGGGAAAAACCCCCGCCCGGCTTCATATTGGGGTGTATCCCCTACCCGTGGAATCCATCCGGAAGCTCTGCAGGGATGCCAAAGAAGTTATTGTTATTGAAGAGGGTCAGCCTTTAATTGAAGAAAAGCTCCGGGGAATCCTGGAACTGCCCCTGGTCGTCAGGGGAAAACTTGACGGGACCATCCCCAGGGCGGGTGAACTGGATCCTGACAATGTCCGGGCCGGGCTGGGACTTAAACCCCGGCCCAGGGTTTCCATGGATGTAAAACTCCCCGGCAGGCCCCCCCAGCTCTGCCAGGGCTGCCCCCATGCGGACAGTTATACGGTAATAAAAAAATCCGCGGAGGGTTACGATTCGGTGGTGATCACCGCAGACATAGGATGCTACGCCCTGGGGGCTACACCGCCCCATTCGGTTCCCGAAACCATTGTATGCATGGGAGCTTCCGTGGGCATGGCCAAGGGCGCCAGTGATGCGGGAATCAAATATGCCATTGGTGTAATCGGAGATTCCACCTTCCTCCATTCGGGGATGAACCCCTTGATCGATGCGGCGGCAGCGAATACCCCCATGACCCTGGTTATCCTGGACAATTCGATTGTGGCCATGACGGGCTGCCAGAATACCATGATCCCCTCCGCAAAATTCCGGGATCTGATAATAGGACTAGGGGTTGATCCGGACCATGTGGTAGAACTGGAGGCCCTGAAAAATAAACAGGATGAAAACATCACCCGGTTCAGGAAGGAGATGGAATATCCCGGACTGTCGGTGGTGATCTTTAAACGGGAATGTATAGAGGCTTTCAGGAAGAGACAGAAGAAGGCCAAGGCCGGAAAAGCCGCCGGAGGTGAAGCATGAAAAGGGATATTATTCTTGCAGGGGTCGGCGGCCAGGGGGTTCTTTCCATTGCTGCGGTAATCGCGGAAGCCGCCCACAGCGAGGGACTTAAGGTCCGTCAGTCCGAAGTCCATGGCATGGCCCAGCGGGGCGGAGCCGTGCTGGCCCACCTGCGGATCAGTGATGCGGTTATTGCATCCGACCTGGTCCCCAGGGGAAGTGCGGACCTGATTATTTCCATGGAACCCCTGGAGAGCCTCCGGTATCTGGACTGGCTTGCCCCCGGGGGTGCCCTGGTAACATCATCGGAACCCTTTGTGAATATTCCCGACTATCCGGAAATAGAAGGGATTTATACATCCATCAGGGCGGTTCCCAATTCCCACATAGTTGAAGCCGCGGGATTGGCAAAAGAGGCGGGCCTCGCAAAATCCGTCAATGTAATTATTGTGGGAGCATCATCTCCTTTCCTCCCATTAAAAATGGAAAGCCTGGAAAATACCATAAGAAAACTGTTTGCTT
Organism: Treponemataceae bacterium; assembly: GCA_031549725.1. Taxonomy (GTDB): domain Bacteria; phylum Spirochaetota; class Spirochaetia; order Treponematales; family Breznakiellaceae; genus UBA937. Next base: position 13,157 of record JAVBPH010000033.1, on the reverse strand, counting down.
CCAAGGAACCCAGCGTGGTAGAAGCAAATCTGAAAGCCCTGGCCCTGGGCAGGGCAGCCGCCGGAAAGGATTAATTATGGATATCCAATACTGGAACAAAGAAATGGAATGCCTTCCCCGGGAGGACCTGGCAGCCCATCAGCTGAAGAGTCTGAAGCATGTGGTGGACCAGTCTTTTAAAACCAGCTTTTACAGCAGACGTTTAAAGGAAGCGGGACTTAATTCCAGTGATGATATAAAAACCCTGGATGATATCCGGCGGATTCCCTTTACCACGAAACACGATCTCCGGGATGCCTTCCCCTACGGAATGCTCGCAGTACCAAAGGCGGATGTGGTCCGGCTCCATGCGTCCAGCGGAACCACCGGGATTCCCACGACCATTTATCTTACGAAAAAGGATGTCCAGGCCTGGGCGTCATATATGGCCCGGTGCATCTACGGTACCGGCTGCACCCGGGAAGATGTATTCCAGAACATGATCACCTACGGTCTTTTCACCGGGGGCCTGGGTTTCCACTACGGCGCCGAGGAAGTGGGCATGATGGTGATTCCCTCGGGCGCGGGCAATACCGCCCGGCAGTTTAGGTTGATGCAGGATTTTGAAACCACCGTGGTCCATTCCACCCCCAGTTTCCTGCTCCACGTGGAATCTAAAATGAGGGAAGAAGGGGTTAAACGCAGTAATTTAAAACTGAAGCGGGCCTTTGCCGGCGCCGAACCCTATTCGGAGGATACCCGGAAACGGATTGAGGGTCTCCTGGATATCGATGTATTCAACTCCTATGGCCTTTCGGAAATGAACGGCCCCGGGGTAGCCTTTGAATGCCAGTACAAGAGCGGCCTGCATATCTGGGAAGACGGCTACATCGCGGAAATTATTGATCCGGATACATTGGAACCTTTGCCGGAGGGTGAAAAGGGCGAGCTGGTCCTGACCATCCTTTGCCGGGAAGCCACCCCGATTCTGCGTTACCGGACCAGGGATATCACATCCTTTTACACCGAACCCTGTTCCTGCGGCAGAAGCCACCGGCGGCTCCGCCGGATCACCGGCCGGACCGATGATATGCTCATCGTTAACGGGGTCAACCTGTTCCCCAGCCAGATCGAAGAAGTAATCATGAACATCAGGGAAATCGGGAACAACTATCTTATTATTGTGGAAAAAGAAGGTTCCCTGGACAAGCTCACGGTTAAGACCGAGGTAAACCAGGATATCTTTATGGACGACTCCCGGCCTATGAACGCCCTGAAGGAACGCATTGCCCGGACACTGCAGGTTTCCATCTCCATAAATCCCAGGGTGGAACTCCATGAAAACGGCAGTCTTCCGGTCTCCGAAGGAAAGGCCGTCAGGGTACTTGATAAACGGCCTAAGGATGTATGATTTATTGCAGAACCTCTAAAAATTGTAATTTTTAGAGGTTTCATAGATAAGAGCAACAACCCCGCGCTGAAAGACGGGGTATGTTGATTCTGTAAGGTATGGATTGCAGCGGATAAAGGATATGGTATGATTTTTAACCCCGAATATGAATCCATGGATCAGGAAGTTCGGCAGCAGCTCCAGTTTGCCCGGCTTAAGAACCTGGTGGAAAAACTGTACAATGATGTTCCCTTTTACAAAAAAAAGATGGAGGGACTGAAGATCACCCCCCGGGACATTACCTGCCTGGGGGATATCGCCAAGCTCCCCTTCACCACCAAGGAAGACCTCCGGGAAACCTTCCCCTATGGTCTTTTGGCCTGTCCCAAATCGGAGATTGAAGAAATCCACATGAGTTCCGGCACCACCGGGGTTCCTGTGGTGGATGCCTATACAAGGCTGGATATCGAACACTGGGAAGAAGCCATGGCCAGGACCCTGGCCGGAGCCGGGGGAAACCGGAACGATACGGTTCAGAACTGTTTCGGCTACGGTCTTTTTACCGGTGGCCTGGGGGTTCATTATGGGGCAAAACGCCTGGGGGCAAACATCATCCCCATGAGTTCCGGCAATACCCAGAAGCAGCTTATGGTCATGGAATCCTTTAATTCGACTATCCTGACCTGTACCCCGTCGTATGCCCTCTTCATGGCGGAAGAAGCGGAAGAACAGGGCATCGATCTGAAGAAACTGAAACTCCGGTCCGGCTGTTTCGGCGCCGAACCCTGGAGCCAGAATATGCGGCTGGAAATCGAAGCCAGGTACGGGATTGACGCATACGATATTTACGGCCTGACGGAAATTACCGGACCCGGGGTTGCCTTTGAATGCGAAGCAAAGGACGGGCTGCATATAAATGAAGATCTTTTCTATCCGGAAATTATCGATCCTGAAACAGGAAAGCCCCTGCCGGACGGTGAAAAGGGGGAACTGGTATTTACCACCCTGGTAAAGGAAGGAACCCCCCTTATCCGCTACCGTACCAGGGATGTGACCTTTCTCCAGCGGGAAAAATGTTCCTGCGGCAGAACCACCGTCAAGATGAGCCGCCTCTTTGGCCGGACCGATGACATGCTGATTATCCGGGGGGTCAATGTATTCCCCAGCCAGATCGAACACGCCCTGATCGAAATTGAAGGTACCGATCCCCACTATGTGATCGTGGTGGACCGGGGAGCCAACCACCTGGATGAGGTGGAACTCCAGGTCGAAGTCAAGAAGGATGTCTTCAGCGATGAAACCCGGGGCCTGGAAGAACTGCGTACAAAGATCGAAAATGTGATGAAATCAAAACTTGGTATTTCCATGAAGATTAAACTGGTGGAACCCAAATCCATTGAGCGGAGCATGGGTAAATCCAAGCGGGTGATTGACAAACGGAAGATATAAAACGGAAAACCGCCAAAAACATTTTTGGCGGTACCCGGAAAATAATCTTTTATTTAATGAGCAGGAATAGATTTGATATATTATAATGAAGGATAACCCCCTGGGTATTCCCTTTTCTTAAGGAGATATGCATGCAGATTAAACAGATTTCGGTTTTTCTTGAAAATAACGCGGGCCGGTTGGGTGAAGTAACCAAGGTATTGGCTAATGCGAATATCAATATCCGGGCCATATCAATTGCGGATACCGCAGATTTCGGAATTCTCCGCCTGATCGCGGATAAAAACCTGGAAGCCATGAAGGCATTAAACGATGCGGGTTTTACCACCCGGATGACCGATGTGATAGCCGTTGAAATTGAGGACAAACCGGGAAGTCTTGCCAAGGTAATGGAGCTTTTTCAGAAAGAACATGTAAATATTGAATACCTATATGCATCCCTGGAAGGGAAAGAAGGCAAAGCGGTGGTTATCTTTAAAATGGAACAGGCCGACAAGGGACTTAAAATAGTCCAGGAAAACGGCCTTTCCATGGTCCAGAAGTTTTAAAAATCGCCCCGGGAACCGGAAAGGATTTTTCCAGGGGTTCCCCGGGGAAAGGTAGAGATTCTTTTCCTAAATGTGATAATATGGTATGCATAGTTAAGGGGGGATTTACATGAAAATTCTGATGGCCACCAGTGAAACAGTTCCCTTTGCAAAAACCGGCGGATTGGCCGATGCGGTTTCGGCTTTATCCCTTTCCCTGGCCAAACAGGGACATGAAATTGCTATCGTTATGCCCCGTTATTACAGCATTGACAGATCTAAACTGATACAGATAGAAGGAGCCATGGGTGTTCCCGTGGGCGACGGGGAAGTCTGGTGCGCGGTATATAAAACCGTCCTTCCGGGGTCCCCGAAAAAAAATCCGGTTACCATATATTTTGTCGATCATGAAATCTTTTTTGGCCGGGAAGGAGTTTACGGCACCCCCGCGGAACCGGATTTCCTGGATAATCCCCGGCGGTTTGCTTTTTTCTGCCGGGCGGTTTTTCAGATCTGCAGAAAGGTTTCCTGGTATCCCGATATACTCCATGCCCATGACTGGCCCGGAGCCCTGGTCCCGGTGTTCCTGAAATACGGGGAACGCCGGGGAGGATTTGCCAATACAAAATCGGTTTTAACCATCCACAACCTGGGGTACCAGGGAATATACAGCAAGGAAAATTTCCCCTTTTTAAATCTTGGTTGGAATGTGTTTTACCAGGCCGGTTTTGATGACTGGAATATGATGAATTTCCTCAAGGCGGGGATAAATTCCGCGGATAAACTCAATACAGTTTCCCCCACCTATGCCAATGAAACAAAAACCCAGGCCCATGGTTTCCGCATGGATGGAGTCCTGCGCTACAGATCCGGGGATTATTCGGGTATACTAAACGGAATTGATACGGACCTCTGGGACCCTTCCCATGATTTTGCCATACCAAAACCCTACAGTATAAAGGATATGTCCGGAAAGGCCCTGGCCAAGGAAGCGGTTCAGAAGGAATTCGGCCTGCCGGTGGAACCGGATATTCCCCTGATAGGATTAATTTCCAGGCTTACCGAACAAAAGGGCGTGGGCGAAGTGTTCGGTCCGGGATACGGAAGCGCCTATTCATTCTGCCGGGACATGAAACTCCAGTTTATTGTCCTGGGTTCCGGGGAAACCTGGTGTGAACATGAAATCATGAGCCTTTCTTCCAGGCTGCCGAATTTCTCCGCCAAGGTCGGATACAACGAGGGCCTGAGCCATTTAATAGAAGCGGGAAGCGATTTTTTCCTTATGCCCAGCCGTTATGAGCCCTGCGGGCTTAACCAGATGTATTCCCAGGCTTACGGGACCCTGCCTATTGTCCGCCGGACCGGGGGACTGGTGGATACCGTGGAAAACTACAACCAGGAAGAAGGGGAAGGGACCGGCTTTATGTTTGACGATTTGAATCCCCACGCTATCTACGATACCGTCGGGTGGGCCATCTGGGCATATTACAATAAGAAAGAACATATAAAAACCATGCAGGTCCGGGGAATGAAAAAAGATTTTTCCTGGAAAAAATCCGCAGGGGAATATGCGGCGATGTACGAATCCCTGCTGGGAAAATAGTCCCTTTGGTCAAAAATCAGGGCTAATTTCTACCGGAAATTCCCAAGAACCTTTTCCACACTTCTTTCTGTTATAATCAGGGCTAGTCCTGCAATGGTGGGGGATTTGCACCGAGGAGTATAAACCCGGGTGGATCTCAGACAGAGGCCGGGAAGCCGCTGGTTGATTGCATCCAGCAGACACGCCCCAAAGGGTTCCTGTTGGATACCGCCGAAGACCACATGATCAATGTCCAGGCTTATGGACAAGGCAGAAACAGCCAGGGCAAGATTATCCGCCACCTCATTAATAACTTCCCGGGTTCCATCTTTGAATTTCCTTCTGGCCTGCATTACCTTTTCTTCAAGCCATCCTAAGGAGGAGGGATTAATTCTTCCCTTTGGGTCAAAACAAAGATACCCTATTTCCCCGGCTAAATGGGCGCTGCCCCGGCGGAGCCGGCCATCCAGGATAATCCCTGCCCCAACCCCGGAACCCATCAGAAGAAAAATCAAGTCTTTTTTGGAATTATCCGGGGATGCATGGAGGAATTCCCCCCGGGCAGCGGCATATACATCCCGTTCAATAATCACGGGGAATCCCAGGATTTTTTCCAATTCTTCTATATAATTGGAAAGATCTATTTGGGTATTTATTCCAAATATGGAAGCAAACTCAATAATACTTGTTACGGAATTGACGGAACCGGGGATTCCGATCCCCACTCCCAGGATTTTTTCCTTGTCCAGCTGTTTTTCCGCGATAAACCGGGAAACAGATTCGGGAATACGCTTTTGAAACATGGCATGGATGAAGGGTTCATTTTTATACTGCTTTACATCCAGAATTTCCCCGGATAAATTAACCAGTCCGATATACATATGATCTTCATCAAACTCTATCCCCAGGGAATATGCGGCATCATAATTAAACTTGATAATCTGGGGTTTGCGGCCTAATTTACTTTCCCCTTCCCCGCCCATGCAGGCAATTCCAATATCAAGAAAATGATCGATGATCTTTATAACCGTGGGGGAACTGATTCCGGTTCTTCTTGATATCTCGGCTCTGGATATTTCCCCGGCGGTAGAAAGAAGATTGTACACGGTCCGCCGGTTCATATCTTTTAAATCACTGGCAATGTAATGTTTCATAATAACTCCAAATAAAGGGCACATAACATAAAACCCCGGACAATATCTCCGGACCTTCCTTCTGAGCTATTATTAAAATGATAGGGGTTAACTTTTTGTTTTGTCAACAAATATTTATTAATGAAATTAATAAATTATACCATGAAATTGATCATTTAATTTTGTAGATATCATATATTATTCGAAAAAACAGTCAATTAACAACCCCGCCGCAAGCATGGGGTATGTTGGTTCTGTAAGGTATGGATTTTATGCGGGTTTAATTCCCCACAAAACATTTTCTATGTTGACTTGAAGAATCGCCCTAAAGAGTGTGTATCAAACCCGCCTGCGAATAAAAAGCCCCTGTTAATAATAACAGGGGCTTTTTACAAAATTCAAAAAAAACTAAATCTTGGCGCCGCCGATGACTTTAATCCGTCCATCGGTTTTGGGACTGATAAGACCATTCTGGCTTCTGATATATTCGATAACCACGGTCTGCAGGGTCAAGGAGGTGTTGAAGGGGCTCATGGATTTTTCCTTCAGAACCACATATCCGTCACCGCCATCCAGAAGGAAATCGTTGGTACAGAACTTGTATGTTTTGTTGGGATCCACCGGCGCGCCGCCGATGGTCAAATCCTTCAGCTGGCCTTTCCCGCCGGTATAATCAATGGTATACCGTACTTCCTTGGATACCTGGGCGAAACCGCCGTTACCCTGGGGAATGGTGGCAATAAAATTGAACAAATTAATAACATCCGAACCTTTCATGGATACCACATACAGGTAATTGTCAAAAGGCAGGATGGTCATTATTGCTTCCCGGGTAATGGGTCCCTTGGAAAGGGCTGTCCGGATATTTCCGCCATTGTGGAAGACAAAATCAATTTTCTGGCCGAACACATCATTGATGTACCATAGGTTGGCATCGCAGATCATGTCCCCCAGGGAAGTTTCGGTATAGCGGGTAAGGCGGTTACCGAAGACAAATTCATCCGAAGCTTCACCGATCACTTCCTTAAGGGAGGTTTCTGCTTTTGCCACATAGGGTGCCAGCATTTCGACAATTGCCGCATCCGCCGCAAAAACGATTTCCTCTTTGCTGTTGATCATGATGGGCTGCCAGTCAAACTTAACGATCCTGCCGTCCACCACGTCCAGCTTAGCTTCGCCCACAAATTTTCCCCATTCATTGGCGGAAATAATGTAGGTTTCCCCTACTTTCATGGGTTTTTCCATAAATGAGTGGGAGTGCCCGTCAATAATGATATTGATTCCGGACACCGCCTCGGCCAGCTTAGGGGAAGTGGTATGGTTTTCAGCTTCCTCTACATCACCGATATGGGTCAGGGCAATAACAATATCCACCTTTTCCTCATTGATAAGAATAGGAACAATTTTTTTTGCAGCCTCGATCTCATCGGTGAACTCTACGTCGGGACCCGCAGCGGTCAGTTCCACGGTCCTCTTGGTGGTCAGACCAAAAATACCAACCCGGATACCATCATAATTCTTTACGATATACGGAACGGTTCCGGGAAGCTGATTGCCGCTTTTATCCATTATATTGGCATTTACAATGGGATAATTAAACATGGCCAGCTGGTTCTGGAGCTTTTCGTAGGTTCCGTCAAATTCATGGTTTCCCAGGATTCCCACATCATACCCCATCATATTATATGCTTTAATATCCGGTTCGGCATCAAACATATTTGAAAGGGCGGGTCCAGTGTTGATGTCCCCCGCATCCAGGATCAGGACCTGGGAATTTTGGGCCCGGACAGCCTTAAAAAAAGTAGCCCGTTCAGCGAGGCCGGCCTGGCCTTCCTTCGGCAGGACCGATCCATGATGATCATTCGTATGAAGCAGAACCAAGGAATAGATTTTTCCTTCTTCCCGCTGTACTGGTTTAGCGCCGCTGGTGCAACCAACAATTACGGCAAAACTAAGCAGTACCACCGCCATGGGTATAACCCATTTTCTCAAGGTAGTCATGGTTTCCTCCTCAACTTTATAGATATTAATTCTCCCAGGAAATTTCAGAATTCCTTCGAATTTGATATTCCCATAGGTTATATTATAAGAATTATATTCCCATTTGTCTGCATAAAACGTATAAAAAATTGGGTTTAGGGAAAAAAACCGGACTAACCCGGGGGGAATATTTTTTTTAAAAGGACATTTTTTGGGGCTATGTTTTTTTTGTAATAATTGATAAATTAATGGTAAATCAGGCTTTGTCCTGAAAAACAACTTGAAAAAACGCAATGAATAAACAATATTTTATCTATATAACTTTTACTATTTGGAGTTTATCATCATGGCAATAATCCAAATGATTAAAAAAGCAGTCATCAGCATGGCTATGAACAAAAGAAAACGGGAAAATCCATTTAACGATGATTATTCCGACCGGTTTGAACTGGCCGGGGATGCCGGGGATGATCAGAACAACAGCCATTATTTTTCAATTCATGACTTGAAAAGCAAACAAAGCCTGTATATCCGGCTGGGTATGCGGGGCGGCAATTATCCTAACGAGGTCTGGTTTGTATACCGGAGCCCCTCCGGGGAAGTTTTTATGAATGAAAAAGACCATATTCCCAAGGGGGAAACCCCTCCTGCCAGGGTGGAATGCCTTGAGGGGGGAAAACGGATGGCCTTTTCCTACCGGGGGATGCTTAAAAAAGGTATCCTGGGAAACCAGGGATATACCGCAGACCACGCTTCCCCGGATATCCCCGCTGAGCTGAACGCTGAATTTAATGCCCTAACCGGTTCCTTTGAATTTTCCCGGCATATGTCCACCGAACCCGTGGCCAGGGCCCTTTCCAGGGAAAAATTCACCCCCGAATTCCGGGCGGCCCTGTCGGAGAATCATCAGGTGCATTATGAGCAGTCGGGGACGGTAACCGGGACTCTGAAACTGGGAAATGAAACCATCAATTTGAACTCCCTGCCTGCGTTCCGGGACCACAGTTACGGCAAACGGGACTGGAACTATTTTGACCGGTACGTATGGCTGGTGGGTCTCCTGGAAAATGGGGATTTTATCCACAACAGCCTTATCCGGTATCCCGCGGTTACCGAACTTCAGGCCGGATTTTTTACGTCCCAGGGGAAAACCGTATGTGTTAAAAAATGTACCCCCATGGATGAATTACCCGTTACCGGCGGGGTGCCAAATCAGTTCTCCTACAGTGTTATATATGAAGACGGAAAAAAACGTGAAGTTTCATGTACCCTGGAATTCACGGTTCCCTTTGTTTTTGGAAACGGGACATATTTTGTACATGAAGGGGTAAGCCGTTTTACCGTGAACGGCATCCAGGGCCGGGGAATTACGGAATTTGCCTTTAACGCAGACAAATCCCGGTGGTCCAGAAAATTAAATTAATCCGGCCCCCCGGGTTCTAAAGTAAAAAGGATAATATAAGGATGACTATTTACAATTTACAGGAATTACCCATTGAAGCTTACGGACTGGCGGGCGGAAAAGCCCGGGGTCTTGCGGAATTAATCCGGGGTGGCCTTACCGTGGCGGATGGTTTTGTCATTACCGGACTTAAAAGCCCCGGGGATTATGAAACCGCGGCTTCCTATTTCGAACGATGCGGGTTCAACAAGGCCGCGGTCCGGTCCTCGGCAACCGCAGAAGACGGGGCGGATTTTTCGAATGCGGGACAATATTCCACCTTTTTAAATGTGGAAGGCCGGAAGGATTTTATCGAGGCATTAAGGGGCTGCATGGAATCCCTGACCAATGCCAGGGCCGCATCCTATTCCAGTTTTTTTTCCCAGGCCCAGAGCACAAGTATGTCGGTGGTGGTTCAGAAAATGGCGGACCCGGCCTGCGCCGGAGTCTGTTTTACCGTAAACCCGGCCACGGGAAAACGGGAACTGCTGGTTGAAGCAGTGGAAGGTTTGGGGGAAAGCCTGGTTTCAGGACAGGCTTCAGCAGAGGTGTACAGCGCTCCCATATCCCGGGGACAGAACGGGGAAATTCACATCCCCCAGGTTAACCATACGGGAACCATTCTTAACACCACTATTATTTCAAAGATCAGCCAGGATGCGGCAAAAGCCCTGGAGTATTTTAAGCATGAACTGGACCTGGAATGGGCACTGTCAAAAGACGGTGAACTGATCTGGCTCCAGGCCCGGCCTATCACCACCCTGGATGAGGCCACCGTGGACGAACTGGACAGTATATATGGTGATGATAATTCCGTCTTTACCCGGTGCAATATCGGGGAAATGCTGCCCGGCGCGGTGACGCCCCTCTCGCTTTCCACCTCGGTTATGGGTATTGATTATGGCCTGCGGAGGATGCTCATTGTTACCGGTGCCTACAGGAACCTGAAGGAAATCCGCCCGGGGGAATGCATCACATCCTTCAGGAACCACCTTTTCTTTAACCTCACGGCGATTAATAAGATGGCCACCTGTATTCTGGGGGCATCGAAAAGCGATGTGGAAACCAGCATCTGCGGCAAAACCCTGCAGGATACCCCCGCTTTACCCTGGAAAAACAAGCCCATGGCGGTGAGGATTTTCAACAGCGTCAAATATTTCAACTTTCTTCTTTCCAGAAAAAAGGCGATGAAAAAAATTGACCGGCTGGTTAAAAAGCTGAACATAGAAAAATCCCCTGATCCCGGGAAATACTATAAAAATATTGAGAAGGCCACCGCCAAATATATTGATGCCACCTACTACCATTACATTACCAGCGGACATTCGGGCGCAATGAGCAGCGCCCTGATTGGTATACTTAAAACAGAATACGGGTCGGAGGATGCGGCCAAGGCTGTGGTGGCGGGCCTGCTGGAGGATATCGACAATATCGAAAGCGTGGATATTCTGCGGTCCATGAGGAAACTTGCCCTGGAAATTTTAAAGAAAAACCCCGATACCCTTCATTATTCCCATGAAAAGCTTGCGGTGTTCATTAAGAATGATAAGGGTTCGATCCGGGAGGCCTACGATAATTTTATCAAACGCCACGGACACCGGGCTATCCGGGAAGCGGAAATGCGGAATAAATCCTGGAAGCATGATGAAAAAGCCCTAATGGAAAACATCAAAATGGTTATGATGTCCGGGGCGACAGAGCCGCCGAAACCCCCTTCCAGGCTGGCCCAGAATATTGAGGAATTCCTGAAAGGGAAAAAAGGCATGGCCAGGAAGGGACTCCTATACCTGATAAACCAGGCCAGGGCCGGTGTATACAACAGGGAATATACCAAATCGAAATTTGTTATGGCCATCGATATCCTCAAAGAAGCATACGACATTTTAGCGGGGATGCTGGTGGATGCCGGCGCTTTGCCCGAAAAGGACCTGATCTATTTTCTCACCCACCAGGAAATCGGGGAACTTATCTTTGATAAAAAAGCAAAACTGATTAAAAGGGCCGTCCAGAGGCGGAGACTGCTGGATGAACAGATGGAATTCAAATTCAACGAATTCTACACCGGCAAACCTTCCCCGGTAATTATTGAAAAGGTTGAGACGGAAAACGGAATGATCCTGACCGGAACTCCCATCAGCCGGGGTGAAGTCCAGGGAACTGCCAGGATCATAAAATCCGTGGAGGATGCAAAAAAACTGGAAAAGGGTGAAATCATGGTGGCGGCTTTTACCGACATTGGCTGGTCCCCCTATTACAGCATCATCGGGGGACTGGTTACGGAAGTCGGGTCAGCCCTTTCCCACGGCGCCGTGGTTGCCAGGGAATACGCGCTGCCTCTGGTGGTTAACGTAGCCAACGCCACCAACATTATCAAAACCGGGGATCTGATAAAACTTGACGCCCACCAGGGAACGGTTACTATTCTTGAAACGACCGCGGCGGTTGAAACGGAAGCTGTTTAATAACCGCTGATTTTTTGGGGATGATTAATCTTATATTTTGGGTGGCAGTGTTTTTACAGGCGGATGCCGGCTAATTACGATTCCTGTATATTATATGAAAGAATATTTTATAAAACACTCAGATGATCTTAATATTCTAAAAATTATCACTTAGTAATCACTTGAGATATATACATCATAATTGGCATCTCTTGCTTCAACTAAAAGAGAAATTATCTCATTAACTATTTCTGGTAATTTTAATAATATTTTTGAAAGTTTTTCTTTATCTTCATCTTCAAGGTTGTCACATGAAAAATTTTTCAATTGGTTTATTTCAAAATCTAAATCCTCAATTAACCACGATGATTTTTCATACCAGTCACCTTTTATCAGACCTTTTCTTATATCATTTTGTTTTAAGCAAGTTATTAAACAATCCATTATTATTTCAAAATAACCTTCCCATATTATCATTCTCTTTTTTTCTTCCCCGAATTGAAGTAATTTTAAGTCTACTGATGACTCACCTTCAAAACCTACAAAAAATTGATTATTGACTACCATATTTTCTTTATTCCTTCCAATGTCCATTTGGTCAAAATTCTATTATCTTCAAGGACTTCCATAGTTAGTTTTATATTTTCAATTTCTAATCAGATATTAAATATTGCTTCAAGCATCTCTGCAGTTTCCCATAATATCAACAATAATAATGTTGATCTACAATTTATTAATTCAAAGATAAATTGACACCTTATTTTAAAGAGGTAATTTGATAAAATCTTCTATTGGAATTATTTTTCCATTGGTATCATCTATATATATACCTCTGAGAAAATTATTCTGTCTAATAATTTTATTCATTAGCTGTTCAGAAGTATATATCATAATTATAAAATGAGGGTTATTATATGGTATTTGCTGTAATTGTTCATCTTCATAATCAGATAATATTTCATTGGGATCATCAGGAAAATCATAATAAATATGATCCTTATCATATTCAACACAATATCTATCTTTCTCGGAATTATATGATTTTGTACTGCCATAATGTTCTATTAATTTTATAGATTCTAATGTTAATTTTTTGGCTCTTCCGGGAATATAGTGGAAAACAAGAAAAAGCGGTAAAATGTAACGCATGGAAAAGAAAGATCCGCTATGCCAATTATACCAAGATATCATCGGGGTGAATGCGCCTTGGTTTGTAACTGCGGTAGTAAAGGATG
>JAVBPH010000064.1:0-31300 GCA_031549725.1 Treponemataceae bacterium | reverse complement strand
AGCCTTTTTCAAAACTCGGTCAGTTTTGAAAAAGGCTTTTGCAGAAAGAATGCTATTTCCTTACCCATAAATAAAATAGTATTCTTTCTGCACTTACATCTAAGGTTGCTTTTTCAAAATTTGACATTTTGAAAAAGCCTCAATAGTAAACGGCAATGCAAGACAGTCAAAACCGGATATAACAAAGTCTATACGCGCCGCCGCCGTTCCCCAACCTGAGCTCGCATGGAACGGCGCGGCAGCTTTGTATCCGGTGCTTCCTACGGTCCTGCCCGGGGGTCCACCGCTCCCTTATAACCGGCATTGTCGGCGATGGAACGGGTATAACCCCGCTGGTCCCCGGATGGCACTTCTATACCCGCAGCCCATTCTCCCCCGGAGGGAATCGAAAACCGCGCATCGGCGTAGGATTCTTTTATCATCAGCGTCTGCGTGGGGCCGCCGTTGTCCCAAAGTTCCGCCTTTCCGCTGCCGTCTATCCGGGCAAACAGGGTGCCTATATCCCCGATAAAGGTTTTCCCATAATTATCATGCTCCGCCGCCGCAGTTCCCCGGATAAGGTTATCCGTACTTCCAACAGCAAAGGCAGTACCTGCAATTTCATCCACGGAACTATCCCCAATTTTAAAGTTTCCTACCAGGATACATCCATAGACTTTTGGGCTGCTGCTGGAATTGTACATACCGCCGCCGGCATCGGCACTGTTGCCGCCGAAAGTACAATTTTTCACCACCGGGTCGCTGCTGCTGGAATTAAACATTCCGCCGCCGCTGGTGGCGCTGTTACCGTTGAAGGTACAGTTCTCCGCTGTCGGACTGCTGTTGTAATTGTACATACCGCCGCCGGAATTGGCACTGTTGCCGCTGAAGGTACAGTTCTCCACTGTCGGACTGCTGTTGTTTTTGTTATGCATACCGCCGCCTTGGCCGGAGGTACTGTTATCATTGAAGGTACAGTTCTCCACCGCAGGACTGCTGCTGAAATTGTACATACCGCCGCCGCTGTTATTGCTGAAGATACAATTATCCACTGTCGGACTGCTGCTGTGATTAAACATACCGCCGCTGCTGTTACTGCTGAAGATACAATTATCCACTGTCGGACTGCTGTTGTAATTATTCATTCCGTCGCCGCTGTTACTGCTGAAGGTACAGGTCTCCACCGTTGGGTTGCTGCTGGAATTGTACATACCGCCGCCGGCGTGGGCACTGTTACCGTCGAAGATACAGTTCTCCACTGTCGGACTACTGCTGTTGTTATTGTACATACCGCCGCCACCGGAACTGACGCTGTTTCCGCTGAAGGTACAGTTCTCCACCGTAGGACTACTGCTGATGTTATTGTACATACCGCCACCGGAACTGGCACTGTTTCCGCCAAAGGTACAGTTCTCCACCGTTGGACTGCTGCTGCTGGAATTGAACATCCCAGCCCCGGAATTGTGGGGATAACTTCCATCCGCGTTTCCATCCGTTATAGTAACATGCTTAAGTACCGCAGTGGCATCAAGATTTGTTACATCGGGATGGTAAAATACATGATAAGCATTATCACTCTTATCACCCTTTACCCCGATATCCCCGGACAGGACCGTTGCTTCCCCCAGGGGAATCATATCAATCTCATCCCCCCGGAAGCCACCGATCACCGTCACGTTATCCCTCAGGGAAAAATGCTTCTCCCGGCCGCCGGAACCGCCGCTGGCGGGGTAATACGTGGCCCCTCCCAATATCAGCACATATTTCGGTACTGCTATGGTCGCCTCCGCATATGCCGCGTTTATCGCCTCCTGGAGTTCCGCAAACGCGTTCTCCCAGGAAGATCCATCCTTATCACCGGTCCCGCCAGGCCTTACATAGAAGGTATCCGGTAAAGCCGGGGCATAGATTATCGTTTCTTCCTCAGACGGACTCGTCCCACCGCTTGTTGGGTTGGAACAGCCGGTTATAATAAGAAGCAGTGCAGGGAAAAAAAGCAGTGAAAGAAGGAAGGTTTTTTTCATTATAATAGCCCCCAATGTCTTTTAGGTATGAGACCCGGGTTATTCGTAATCCAAAAACAGGGAAGGTTTTCATAAACCTTCCGGGCTGCATTTGGGCGGATTCCGAGCAGTATAATAAAATGAATTTTCATTATGTTTAAAAATTATACCACCGGAAAAACTATTTTCCTGGTTATAATATGCCCACTTACGCCGTTAAATGGGCTGTTTACGACTAATCCGGGGAGACAGGGGAAAATCCGGCAGGATACATGATGCCTGCCATGGTTCGTTGGGATATGTTTCCTCTGTGTACCGGCAGCCTCAGCCATATTCAATCAATTGATGAACAAAACCCTGGAAAGATACGGGTCCTGGCAAAAAATCCCCAGGTCAATATCGGAAATCCCGTATTTCCTTCCCGCCATTAATTGGATATAATATTAACCATGTACCGTATTCTCATCTGCGACGATGATGCGGAGGATACCCGCCGTTTATCCGAAATTATTTCCGCATATTATTCCGGGGGCAGGGCGGAGATCCTCTGTTTTGCCGGTCCCGGGGAATTGTATGATTATGTAAAAGACCGGGAGCCTTCAGCCGGGGACGGTTCAAATGAGATACTTTTTCTGGATATTATCATGCCGGGCATGACGGGCACCGAGCTGGCGGAAAAACTCCGGGGCCTGGGGTTCTCCGGTTCCATGGTGTTCCTGACCAACAGCAATGATTTTGCCGCGGAATCCTACCGGGTGGGGGCTTTTTCCTATATCCTGAAACCCGCGGAGGCCCCGTCGGTACACCAGGTGCTGGACCGGCTGGATGCTGCCCAACGCCGTCCCCCGGGGGAGCTGTTAATTAAGACCAAGGGCAGTACCCGGCGGGTTCTGTTTTCCGAACTGCTCTACGGGGAAATCCGGAACCACTCTTTTTTCCTGTTTCTTGAGGACGGGCAGGTTCTGGAAACCCGCATGAAAATGCAGGAAGCCGCGGAGCTTCTGCTGGAAGACCGCCGGTTTATCAGGTGCCACAATTCCTTTATTGTAAACATGGATTTTATACAGAACACGGATTCCAAAACAGTGGCAGTGGTAAACGGGACCCAACTGCCCGTGTCAAAGCGCTGTTCCGGGTTTAAACGCCAATACCTGGATTATATATTCAACAAAACATAGGCGGTGAATTCTCCGCCCTGGGCTTCAGGCAGATAGTCCCCGTTATACCGGGCGCAGACCGCCCGGATACTCCGGATTCCCAGACCGCCGTTGTTTTTTCTGCTCCGGATTTCCCCGTTTTGCATAATCAGGATTCCGTCGAAACTGTTTTTAACCTGAAAGCAGAGCTGGTTTCCCTGGTACCGGATATCCGCGGCGATATATTTTTCCTTGTCCCCTGGAAGCGTCAAACATGCCTCCAGGGCATTTTCCAGGAGATTACCCAGCAGCACGCTTAAGTCGTAGTGGTCCACCGGGGACTCCCGGGGAAGCTGGGACCGGAAAGAAAAATCTATACCATGTTCCCCGCAGGACAGGGCATAACGGTACACCAGGGAATTGATCACCGGGTTGGGTGAATAGACCGGCAGCGCGGCATCATCCAGGTTCTGTTCCATGCTGTTCAGCAGGACCTTCATATCTTCTACCCGGCCTTCCCTGAGAAGCCCCTCCAGGACGTTCAGCTGATGCTTATAGTCATGCCGGAGGAACCGTATTTCCTCATGGGTTTTGCTCATCAGCTGGTAGTATTCCCGGCCCGCGGAAAGGCTTTCCCCGGCCTGCTTCAAGGCAAAAGACATTTCCGCTTTACCCCGGGTGGTGATGATGGCCACCATAACCAGGGTCAGGCTGGTGACCACAAGAAACAGGAGAAGCAGCGTCCCGGGAATATCCTCAATATAGGGAGGAGGGATCTGGAAATGGCTGAAAACCGCAGTGCGTACAAGAAAAAAGGAAATCCCCGGAGCCAGTGAATACAAGGCCCACATCCGGGGGGAAGTATATGAAAACAACCGGTTAAAAAATGACTTGCCAAGCCGCATCGCCAGGATGGCAACTACGAGGCTGATACCGCAGAATAGTATGGTGTACAGAATTAAGAACTCCACACTTCCCCAGGGATCAAAGATCTGGGATACCACAGAGGAAAGGGCGGAAACCACCAGATCGAAGGTAATTACTGTAAATACCACAAATATCTGCTGGAAGGGATGGTTTTTAAAAGCAATTAGGGTAGGCAGGAAAGGCAAAACAAACGGGGGTATATACCTTTTCCAGGGGAAATCCAGAAATAATATGGTTGCATAGAACATGGTAAAAAGTACATAGATGATGATTATGGCGAATGTCCTGTAACGTTTTTTCAGGGCGCTGAAAAAAACCGACGCGGACATAACCAGCACCGCAATTATTATCATGCCATTCAACAACAAACTCATATCCTTCAGTATAACACAGATCCATGGACCGGTCTTAGGATGTCCGGGGGATTTTTTTCTTATCCCCCGGATTTGTCGTAAAAAGCCCTTTTAACGACGTAAGTGGGCAGGATCTGCCCAAGAAAACAATAAATGGAATGATATAATTCATTAAGTAGTGTTTAAGCGGCGAACCTTGTTTTGCATTTTGTCCGAAACCTGGTCAATGCGTTTATCTTTATTCAACTGTCATGGGTCAATTCCTTCAATATACTTATACACCAGCCTGACAGAACTGGAGTGATATATGAACCAGAGAATTATTTCAATAGTGGTTTTTATAAACCTGCTGTTTATTTTATTCCTGTCGGGATGCGGTCTCTACAACATGGATATTCCTGAATATATAGATATATACACCAATAATGCCGCCGGAGGACGTCATGAATTTGCCAGTGCCGTTGTCCAGGGAAGGTCCGCGGATATCAATGAGAATTATTGGATTATTCCTCCGGGGGAGGAGACAAAAATCAACATATTTCTCAGGAACCCCAAAAACTACACATTATTGCCGATTATTGAAAGATATACAGGGACATGGGAAGCTTCGGGATTTGTTTATAATGCCTCCTATAATGTGTCTATAACAAGTATCAATGGAAACAGCATAACAATCAGAGCTGAACAGGACCCTAACCGGAAAGATCTGGTAACCATATTTATTGGTGAAGGTATCCAGCCGGCGGCGGGGGATGAATTCCGGCTAAGGATCAGATTGCAGGATCTTGGGTCCGGGAGGGACCCCTTTGAAGAATATTATGAACTGCCCTTACTAAGATGCAGCGAGTACCCCGCAACCCCGAAAAATGCATCCGTCAGCAGGATAGAGAAAGAAACCGGTGAAGAATACGGCTACGGCTTAAAATTATCCTGGACCCAAACCGAGCAAAACCATGCCGGCGGCCCTGACATCATGGTCATTTCCGCAGATATGGGGTTGGGTTCAGAAACGTTTACCAGAACCCTGGATCCTCCGGATACATCAACCGTACCATACACCTGGACCTGGTCGGAGTGGAAGAAGATAGATGATAATTCCATCACCATAACCAGCGGTACCGGTTATACCTACCATGCTTTTCAATCCCAAAAATTATGGCCAAGTCAGACCTATAACGTAAAATTGGCCTTTACTAACCAAGACGGTTTACCATCGGGGAATTCCATTGACTACGATGGAACCAGCGACTGGTTCTATGTGAATAATGATGGAACCCCCGGTGATCCTAATGCGGGCAATTCCCCCGGAAATCCCACCACCCTGGATGCTGCCGTAACAAAAATAAATGATTCCGGTACTATCCAGAAAGTAACCATCGTTGTGATAGGCAGCATAAGCAACATGGAACCATTGATTATCAAGGAAAATAAAAACATCACCCTCGTGGCAGATGATGCAATTGATTATACGGTAAGCCTTAAAGCCGGCAGCCAGGGAAGCCTCTTTACCCTGAGGGAGAATTCAAAACTGATCATTGGCCCCATAAACAACGGGAAATCCCTGAATTTAAACAACAATAGTAACCCCGGAAATAATGCGGCCTTTATTGCCGTGGATACCGGTGCTGAATTGGCATTATTAAACGGAGTGACCGTCAGCGGAAACAACAATACAAACGGCAGCGGAGGCGGTGTGTACATCAACGGCGGGACCGTTACCATGGAGAGCGGCAGCCGGATCTATTCCAATTCCGCAGCCAACGGCGGCGGCGTGTATGTGAACAGCGGGGGCCTGAAAATGGAGGGCGGAAACATCCATGGGAATACTGCTTCAGCTGATCTCGGGGGCGGTGGGGTAATTATAGTCGATGGAAACCTCACCATGAATGGCGGATCCATATTTTCCAATACGGTTACCCCTTCCGGCGGCAAAGGCCACGGGGTTTCCGTAACAGGCGGAACCTTTACTATTGATAAAGGTGCAAGGGTTTCCACTGACAACGATGTATATTTAGCCAGCGGAAAAAGAATTACCCTGGGGAGCGGAATTACCGGAAGCGATACACTAGCAAAATTAAGTTCTGCAGTTTATACAGGAACTCCTCTTGTCTTGACCGGATCAAGCGTCTATACCCGTTATGTCAGATTTGAACTGGAACAGCCTGCTTCCAGTACCAAGTACTCGATAACAGATACCGGCCACATCGCAGTAAGCAGGCTGGAAGTGGATATATCGGGGAACAAGAAATATTATTATTACCTGGCAGATGCATTTAATGCTGTGGAGGACAACAAAACTGCCGTCATAACGATGCTCGGAAATACGATTGCAACTCCACCTTGTGCCATTGAGGGGATAAATAAAACAATTACCCTGCAAAGCGGAAACCAAAACGGATCCATCACGCTGAGCAGTGCAGGCAATATGATAACCGTGGGGTCGGGGGCAAAACTTATCCTGAAAACTTCCGGTTCCTACACCCTCGGTCTTACCGGAAGAACCAATAACACAGCCGCCCTTATAAAGGTGACCAACGGTGGAACCCTGGAAATGAATTCCCGTGTATCTTTAACAGGAAATTCCAATAAGACCGCCGGTGGATACGGCGGCGGGGTGTATGTCGGTCCCGGTAGTAAGCTCATAATGGAAAGCGGGTCGGCCATTGCTTCCAATTCTGCCAGCAACGGCGGCGGGGTATATGTGTCAGGAACGGGAATATTAATTATGAACGGCGGAACCATAGGCGGTGAGGGCAATGCTAATACTGCTTCCCTCGGCGGCGGAGTATATTTGAACGGCGGGAATTTAGATGTAACCGGCGGAATCATTAGTTATAATTCCGCCACCGCAGGCGGCGGAATATATATTAGTAATTCTGGTGCTAAGGCTAAGCTGAGAAACGGGACCATCATAGGATCCAATACATCCAGCAGTGACGGCGGCGGAATATATATCAGCTCCGGAGGCGAGCTCATTATGGAAAACGATTCGACTATTGCTTCCAATTCCGCCCATATGGGTTTGGGTCGTGGTGGCGGGATATATGTGGGAGCATCAGGAAGTTTCGTTATGAACGGCGGAATTATAGGCGGCTCATTACAAGAAAATGGCAACACCGCATATTCCGGAGGCGGAATTTACCTCGCTTACGTGGATGCTTCCCGGCAAAGTTCCATCGAAATAAAAAGCGGAACAATCCGTTATAACCTGGCATTATCCATGGGTGGAGGATTGTATATGGAAAAGCCCAGTACCGGGATAATACAGAATTGCGATTTTTTAAATAATTATGCAATAAACGGCGGCTACGGAGGCCAGGGAGGCGGAATTTATATGACCGGGTGTAATGGTGTTACTATTCAGCGCTGTACCATCTCGGAAAATCAGACAGGAGACAATGGTTACGGTGCGGGAATGGTGATAAATGCGAGCAGCGGATTAAGCTTGAAGGATTGCACCTTTTCAAAAAATGTAGCCAGGGGAATGGGAGGAGGGATATGTATATCATCCGGCGGTACTATCATTGAAAATTGTACATTCAGTGAAAACAGCGCCGATTCAGGGGGAGGGATAACGCTTTTTGATAGCCCTTCCATTATTACAAACTGTACCTTCTGGAAAAATAAAGCGACATTGATCCCCGGAGGTGGTGGAATGTACATCACAAACGGCAATGTCCCTGTCATACAGTTCTGTACCTTCACTGCAAATGTTAGCTTAAATTCCCCTGCGGGCGGAATATATAACGACAGCAACACCACCAAAGTTTATGGAAACATTATAATTGGAAATTATTTTGGCCCGGGCACTGCAAGGAGTGAATTTTATTCTGTAAATAATGGTATTTTCACCGCTTCCGCCAACTATAATCTCTGTGACAGTACTACATCACTTGGACTTGTGTTTAAGAATTTATCAGGTGATGGTACCGCTCAACTGGAAATCAGCAGCGGGACGACCCCTACGGTTATGATAAAAGCCAGCGGTTTTGCCCATAATAAAATTCCCGGAACTGTTACATGGGGTGTACCTTCTAGCGACCAGCGGGGAGTCCCGCGGCCCCAGGATACGGGAACCACTCCTTACGATATAGGTGCGGTGGAACGGAGTCCGGGCGATTAGGGGTAGAAACCTCCGGATCTGAATTTCCGGAGGTTCCTTGAATACCATAACGGGGTTTTTGCTGTACCCGGCGGGTATTTCAGGGGGATCCCGGAAAATGCCCTTGATCAGACGGTTTCACACAGCCATGAGATTAATTATGATGCCATCCTGACCATTACAGGGTTTGCGGCGGGTCAGAAAATAATTTCAATGAACCCATATTCCCCGGTATAACAGGGATATTTAAGCCGTTTTTAAAGCATCCAATAAATTTCCCCCTGTTTCTCCAATATTGTCGTAAAAAGCCCTTTTAACGACGTAAGTGGGCATTTTGTGACCCCATAAAACAGCTCCATGGATGGTATAATTCTCATAAGCAACAAGACTTGTTTTATGATACTGCTTGAATCAGCCTATAAGGAAAGATTCGGAAGGGTCACCTGAAGAATCTTTCCTTTTTTGAAGACGAATATCTCCGGGACGGCAGAACAGTATGTTAATCCTTATTTGCCTACCATCAATTAATTTCTGCAATTATTCACCGTCCTGACAGAACTGGAGTAATATATGAACCATAGTATTATATCAAAATTGGCTTTCATAAACCTGCTGTTTCTTGTATTCCTGTCGGGATGCAATCTCTACAATCTGGATATTCCTGAATATATTGATACCTACACCAATACCGCCGCCGGCGGACGTCATGAATTTAACACTACTGTTTTGGAGGGAAGGTCCGCGGATATCCATGGGAATTATTGGATTATTCTTCCGGGGGAGGAGACAAAAATCACCGTATTTCTCAGAAATCCTAAAAACTACAGGTTATTGCCGATTATTGAAACATATACAGGAATATGGGAAAATTTGGGAGAAGCAAATGATACCACCCATATTACTGATATAACAGGCATCAATGGGAATACCGTAAGAATTACAGCCGAGCATGGTCCTGACAGGAAAGATATGGTAACCATACATATTGGTCTTACCGGTGAAGGTAACTATCCAGAGGTGGGAGATGAATTCCGGCTAAAGCTCAGATTGAAGGACCTTGGGTCCGGGAGGGACCCCTTTGAAGAAACCTATGAACTGCCCTTACTAAGGTGCAATGAGTATCCGGCGGCGCCGGAAAATATGAAGATCGGTGAAATAGTACCGGAAACCGGGAAGGAATATGACTATGGAATGGAAATGACCTGGAAACAGACGGAGCAGAATGATTTCAGAGGCCCGGACAAGATGGTCATTTCCGCCGGTGACAAACTTGTCCCGGAAACCTTTACCAGAACCTTGGATCCATTAGATTTTACCTGGTCGGATTGGTCCGACGGAAACGGAAATACCATACCCAGCGGCTCTGATTATTCGTATCATGCATTTCAGGGTCAGGAAACCTATTCCGATCAAGTTTATACGGTGACCCTCTCATTCACCAACCGGGACGGGCTTCCTTCTACGGGTACGTTTACTTATGACGGCATTGGCAGTACGTTCTACGTGGATAATGACGGAGGGTGGACAGGGAGTTCCTCGGTAACACCAACGACTTTGGCTGATGCTTTATTGAGAATAAGCAATTCCAGTGTTATTTATAATGCAACTATTATTGTGTTGGAGAACTTGTATAACATCGAGCCGCTTACCATCGAAACCGATACAACCATTACCCTTACCAGTGAAGATACTTATTCCATAAATCTTGGAACAGACAAAACAGGAAGCCTGTTTACCCTGGAATCAGATTCAGCATTAATAATTAAACCCGTATCCGGTAAATCCCTGGAATTAAAGAATAGTAACAGCTCAAATGATACGGCTCTTATTACCATAGGCACCGGTGCCAACCTGGAATTACAAAATGGGGCAGCCATCAGCGGAAATAACAACACATCCGGCAGCGGCGGCGGAGTGTATGTCAGCGGCGGAATCCTGACAATGGAGAACGGAAGCCGGATCTATTCCAATTCCGCAGCCAGCGGCGGCGGGGTGTATGTCAACGGCGGTACCTTTACCATGGAGAACGGAAGCCGGATCTACTCCAATTCCGCAGCCAACGGCGGCGGCATATATATGAACGGCGGCATCTTTACCATGAACAGCGGAACCATAGGAGGTTCTTTGGATGCGGAGAAAAATTCAGCCTCGTCCCGGGGGGGCGGCGTCTATCTGAACGGCGGAGAGTTTGCCATGCCCGGTGGAAGCATCAGTTATAATAGCGCAGCCAACGGCGGCGGGGTATACACCACCGGGAACACTACCCAATTTACCATAACCGGGGGGATGATCCAGAACAATTCCACATCCGCAAACGGCGGAGGTATTTATGCCGCTGCCGGGGCTAAGGTTAATTTTGTCAGCGGTAATATCGGAGGTTCCAGCAGTACCTATAAGAATACCGCCTTGAATGACGGCGGCGGTGTGTATGTCACCGGGAGTGGCACCCAATTTACCCTGGAAGGCGGGGCGATCCAGAACAATTCCGCTTCCGCAAACGGCGGAGGTATTTATGCCGCCGCCGAAGCTAAGGTTAAGCTTGTCAGCGGTAATATCGGAGGTTCCAGCAGCACCTATAAGAATACCGCCGGAACCAGCGGCGGCGGGGTGTACCTTACCGGGGCAAATACCAAGTTCGAGATGAGCGGCGGGTATCTCCGGTATAATACCGCCGGTACCAACGGCGGCGGGGTGTGCATCATGAACAACGCCGAATTTATTAAATCCGCAGGGGACTATAATACTTTTACAGGCAACAGCCTGACCGGCAGCGGATATGGCAAAGGGGTCTATGCGGACAGTACCATTACCATGGGCGGAGCCGCTGCTATTTCCACAGGGAATGACATCTATTTAACCGGAACCGGGACCGGGATAAAGAAACTGAACATCGCTTCGGATCTGACCGCATCCACCGCGGGAGTTATTACCGTGGAGAGCAGTAATTACGGAACAAGACCGGTTGTCCTCAGCGGCCAGATTAGATCGGCGAATGCGGCGTCCAATCTAAAGTTTAATGTTACGCCGAATCCCTCGGGAACAACCTGGCGGATCAACAGCCTGGGAAAACTTATCCAGCTCACCACTACCCTTACGGTGGGTCCCGGGGACAGGGATTTCCCGAAACTGGATGAAGCTATTAATGAGGGACTTCAATACGAATATTTTTACGTGAGCAAATCCGCTGTCATCAAACTGGCGGCTGGTACTCAAGTGGTTGATGAAACGATGACCGTGACTGGAGGAAGGACCATACAGATTATTTCCGAGGGTACCACGACCATTACCCGGGGTGCCTCCCAGAATGGCATTATGTTTAACTTTACCAACAGAACCACTACCCTTGGGGCTGAATCCGGAGGCGGCACTATTATTATAGACGGCGATGGAAGAGGACAGGCCGTGGCAAACGGATACAGCGCCGCAATAAGAGTTGATTATTCAGACTCAAACCTGGTAATGTACGACGGAGTTACCATCCGCAACATGAAGTTCTGTACTCCCGTATATATAGAGGGCGGTACATTTACCATGCATGGAGGGTCAATAACAGGAAACAAACTGGGTTACGATGCCGGTGGTGTCCGGGTTACCCTGGGTACTACATTTATCATGAACGGCGGGACCATTGCCAATAACAGTGCAAAAGGCGATGGCGGAGGGGTGACCATCTCAGACACGGGCAGCTTATTCATTATGAATGGAGGATCCATAGAAAACAATGAAGCCGCCGCCGGTGACATCCAACGTAATGGAGGCGGCGTGTATATGTATGCCGGGGCGGTCATGAAATTTTACGGCGGTATTATCAAGGGTAATAAAATGGCCGACGGAGCCCGCTTTAAGTTCGGCAGGGGAATTTACCTCGTGAATGGTACCGGGAAACCAAGCGGCAACACTAAATTGTATATAAAAGAAAGTGCCCTGGCATATTGCGAGGGAACAGACACAGGTACCATGGCAAATATCGATGATATATACGTGGCCCATTCGACTTCATCGGGGGTGCTCTATTACGGGACTATTTATGTTGAAAATACCCTGAATCCCAATGCAAATATCCATTCCAGTAATAGCCCAAAAGCAACATATACGGCCTGCATCTCCGTAAGCAGCAATATACTTGCAAACGTACCCGCTATTCCCATTTTCACACTTTATGAAGGGAATACCAGTATCATTACAATCGCGGATAAGGCAAAGCTCAAAATTATAAAGCAGACCGGCGAAACCACCGGTACCTTGCACAATGGTTCTGCGGTTATAACGAACGATGGCAAAATACAATAGGTTGCCGAAATTCATTTTATGGACAGGGTATGATGCAGAAGGGGTATCTCAGTCCGCATTAATGGGGCACGTACTGTAAAACAAAGGAATGTGGAGATTTTATTATGGCAAAAGAATTTCTTAAGATTCTTATTATTACAATTTTTACCTGAACTTTTTTCTGAACTGTTCCAACGCTACCGGAAGGCCATCCGCGGTGGTACCTCCGGAAGCAACAAGTTTTACCGGCAGCGTCAATGTTACCTTTGAGGAAAGCACCACAAGCCTTTTGGTCAGCTGGGATCCCCAGCAAGGAGCTAAGGGGTATACGGTACATTATTATTACTGGGATGGACAGGTGATATCCGCCCAGACACTTATGATTTCAAGTGATGGTTTGGCCCATTACAAGATTTTAAGCAGTAGTGTTTCATCATGGGGCGTACCCTCCACCGACCAACGGGGCGTTTCCCGGCTCCAGGTTACAGGAACCACTCCTTACGATAGGAGCGGTGGAACGGAGATCCACAGATTAGGGGCGGGAATCTCCGGAACTTAATTCTTGAGATTATTTGAATTCTATACCAGGGTCTTTCCTGTACCCAACGGGCATTTCAGGGATATCCCGGAAAATGCCCTTGATCAGACGGTTTCACTTAGCTATGAGATTAATTTTGTATTTAGTGGCTTGTTTCAAAACTAGCCGAGTTTTGAAACAAGTTCTTTATTCCTTGAAATAAATATAGAACCAAAGGAGGAGACGAAGAATATGAAGATGAAGAAGATGATGATAATACCGTTTTTGATGTTGCTATTAATAGTTTTCTGCTTGCTTGCCTGTCCTAATGGCACTGTTCCCGGCGGAGCAATTTCAGTTACCCTTACTCTGGATCCGGAAAACCTTGGTTACTTTGAGTACCGGGGGATTCAATATTCCGAAACAGGCCCTGTTCAGGTAATAGCTGGGGATTACCTCTATTATCATGAAAATGGTACAAATACAGGAATAGTTATCCGTACTGGTTCTTCCTGGACACCTACAGATGACTTCGGAGCCCGGTCTCCGCAAAAAGTCAGTGGAAATATGACGGTTGCACGTTCAGATATTGTTGCTTCGGTTGGCAGTATAATTACGCTTGTCCTTAATCCAGGAGAAGGGAGCTATTTTGAATACCGGGGAATTGAATATCATGATGCATGTAATATTCAGGTAACAGCCGGGGATTATCTTTATTATTATGAGACTGATAAGGCAATTATAAGTTGTGCTAACCCTTCCTGGGAGCCTGTAGCTGACTTTGGGGCCCGCACTAAGCAAAAAGTTTCCGGTGATATGGAGATTTCGTCCACTGATATTGGGGCTGTAGTTGCAGATGTGGTTACCCTTACCCTGGATCCGGGTGAATGGGGCTATTTTGAATACAATGGGACTAAATATTCAGACGCAGGTTCTTTTCGGGTAAAAGCCGGTTATTATCTCTATTATCGTATAAATGCAAATAGCTTTAGTAAAAAAATAGTTGTCCATGCTGAAGCTCCCTGGACTTCTATTGATAAGTTCAATACCCGTTCACAACAGACAATTACCGGTAATGTGAATGTATCGCATTCCGCTATCGGTGACATTGTTGACAACATAGTCACCCTCGACCTTGATCCGACAGGGCTTTTTAAAAAAAATGATTATTGGATAGGGCAAGGATACTATAAATACAGGGAGATTGAATATTATGGTCCAATAAAACTGGACGTAATAGCAGGGGAAAAACTATTTTATTACCTGGGGGTAGGAACAGCTGCTACTATGGTAACGGGTTATAGTCTCTATGGTAATGGTGGTTACAGGGAAGAGCCCATTAAGAATGATGGAACTTTTCATGACGGCGCTTCAATTGTTATCACTGCAATCAGTGGTGTGCGTGAAACTGATCAAACAATCACATTGACCCTCGACCCGGAAGGGAATGGACATTTTTACTATATGGGAAATGGACTTAAAATTTATAATGAATCCATTATCAAACCAGCCGGTTTATATCTCTATTATTATGAAACATCCGGCAAAAAAATTACCGAAGTATATGATGGGTGGGATCTGGTTTCCGATACAGCCGCCCGTTCAAAACAGGTTATGAAGAGCGATAAATCTGTATCACGCAGTAATATTGTTGCCCAAATTTCTGACTGAAACGGTAACTTCTGAGCTTCCGCCCAGGATTTCCGGGGCGGAGCTACATACATTAGCGACAGCAATTATAGACGGAAGATGCCCCAGGGACCCAACGATATTCTCCCCGGAATGATCTGTTTTGCAGCGGTACCGGCAAATTCTCTTTCAGAGAATTAAAACCAATCTTCAAGCCTTCCAGGTGATTATTTTACGAATCTCCATCCACAATGTTGCCAGGACCGCGGTCAGCGTTATCCACAGGACCGGAACAATTCCGATACTATTAAGCTGTAAATACGTTCTTAATGCGGGTATATTCAAGGCGGCTAAAAGGAAAACGATAACACCGCCCATCCAGATATTAAACATCCTGCTTGAAAAAATGCCGGTCCTTGTTACCGGTACATGCTCTGTACGCATGTTAAAAGCCAATACCACATGGCCTAAAAGCCATGACGCGAATGCCAGGGTCCGGGCATTCGCATCGCCGAAACCCAGGGCAAACAAATAGATTCCCAGTACGATTGCCGCCAGGGTTACACCGCCGCTGACTATACCAAGGATCATCTTCCTGTTCATAAAGGGTACTTCCGGATCCCGGGGCTTCCGTTTCAGCACATCACTTTCAGCTTTTTCAACCACAAAGGAAGTGGATGCCGCCAGGTCCATAAACAGTTCCAGGATGATGATTTGTATAGGCGAAAACGGCAATGGTATACCCAGCAGCATCGGGAGCAATATGCACAGGATAAGCCCGATTTTACATGCCAGGTAATACTTCACACATTTGGTAAGATTGTCATACAGACGGCGGCCTTCTTCAATTGCGGTAACAATAGATGCAAAACTATCGTTCTGCAGAATCATGTCCGACGCTTCCTTTGCCACATCCGTCCCGGTGATGCCCAGGGAAATACCGATATCCGCGGCTTTAAGGGCGGGGGCATCATTTATTCCGTCGCCGGTTACGGCAACGACCTCCCGGTTTTCCTGGAGCGCCTTCACAATGAAAAACTTCTGTTCCGGTGAGATCCGGGCAAACACATTGCAGTCCTTAACGGCAGCGGCTAACCGGTCCTCCGGAAGCTTTCCCATATCTTCCCCGGTAAGCACACCGGTTACCCGGATCCCCGCGTTTTTGGCCACCCGGATTGCCGTGGCCCCATGGTCCCCGGTAATCATGACAACCTTTACGCCGGCGGTATAGCAATTATCAATAGCTTCCCGCACACCATCCCTGACGGGATCATCAAAGCTGATAATTCCCGCAAGGGTATACAATTCAGCCGTGTCCTCTTTGAAGGCCACCGCAATGGTCCTGAGCCCCGCGGCCATGGCTTCATCCAGATGGCGCTGCATTTCCTCATCCTGTTCCGACAGGGAAAATACGCTTTCCGGGGCACCCTTGATAAGGGTAACTGTCCTGTCTCCCTTCCGGTATTGGGATGTAAAGGTTTTCGCGGTTTCATCAAATCCGTAATCCCTGACCAGCGGATATTCCCGGAGCAACCCGGCTCTGTGGATGCTATGTTTTTCCGCTTCACGTACCACGGCCCTGTCCATCGGGTCCCCCAGGATACCCCCTTCTCCGTCAAATTCCACATCCGCCAATAACGATGCATAGGTGAACAGGCTCACTTCATCCTTTGAATAGCAGCGCCCAATACTCATGTTATTTTCCGTGAGGGTGCCCGTCTTGTCGGTGGCAATGACCGTGACGCTGCCCAGGGTTTCCGCAGCTTTTGTGCGCTTAATCAGCACGTTTTTCTTTGACAGGTGAATGGCCCCAAGCCCCAGCACCATGGTGATAATGATGGGCATTTCCTCGGGGATGGTGGCAAATGCAAATGACAGGCCGGTCAGGATCATTTCCGGCAGGGGAAATCCCCGGAGCAAGCCCAGCACAAACACGAGCACGCTGAAAAATGCCGCAGCCCAGATCAGGGTCTTGGACAGCTGTTTCATGGATTTCTGCAGGGGTGTTTTTGGTTCCCGGACTTCCCCGGTCAGGCCCGCAATTCTTCCAAGCTCCGTGTCCATACCGGTGGCGGTTACCATGGCGGTCCCCTTCCCCTTCAGGATGATACTGCCCATGTGTACCATATTGGTATGGTCGTTGAGACCCGTACCGGCAGAAATGGGGGCCGCGGTTTTGGCGACACCCATGGCCTCCCCGGTGAGCTGGGATTCATCCGTTTCAAGGTCAAAACTTGTCAGCACCCGGGCATCCGCACTAACCTTTACGCCGCTTTTCAAAATAAGAATATCCCCGGGTACCACATGGCCCGCGGGAATCTCGGTTGGCCTGTTTTCCCGGATTACCCATGAGGTAGGCTGGGACAGGGTTTTGAGGGATTCAATGCTTTTTTTCGCTTTATACTCGGTGTAGACTTCAACCATGGCTACAGCAAAAATGACAAAGATAATGGTAATGGCATCTCCAATATCCCCCCAGATGCTGTACATCACACCAATAACCAGGAGCAGTAAAATCAGCGGCTCCTTTATTTCCTCAAGAAGGATATCCCAAAAGGTGATGGGTTTGGCATGGGTAATTTTGTTTTCACCCGCATCCTTTAACCGGCGTTCCGCTTCGCCGGAGCTAAGACCATGTTTTGCGTCGGTGCTCAGTTCTCCGGCTATAACAGAAACATCCAATGACCAGGGAGTATCCGGTTTGTTCATAATTGCCATTCCTGTCGATTTATGTTGACCTCTAAAATTTCATCAGAGATTTTTCGGAATACTTCTTCATACTTTCTTTTATCAGGGAGCAACCACATTGATTGCCCAATAGTAACCGGGGCGGTTCACCGGGCAAGGTTAAATTAATCCGCAACCATTCTTTTTTGGGCACTGATTATTCATCCATATTACACAATATCTTTTACGGCAAGGGGTGTCAAACTGTTTTTGTTCCATTATAAGAGGTCCCCAGAGGTAGGTTCCGGGAATCTCCGGACCCTGAAGTTACTTGTGCTGAGGCCTTCGAAGCATCCCAGGAATCTGAAAAGAAATATGTATTTATAAAAATATTTAACACTGGTAATGAAGTATCAGTTTTTAAATTATCCCGAAATGGAAATCTTTTTGCCGTTTTCTTCTATAGTATTCATCATCCCGGTACATACACAATTAAATTTGCCTGCAAATTGCAGGTTTTTTCAAAATCTGATATTTTGAAAAGCCTCGATTATTAATCTTTTTTTTCTTATTTATCATAAAAAGGATTATATTCTATCTATTGAGTGGATTAAAAATAATTAATTAACTGAAACATTGTTGTGGTTCTTTTCGTATTTGCACTTCCCCTGAAGTACAACGGGGATAGAAATGTCCGGACAAACAGGAAGTTTCCGGCGGGGCATATTGATAGGATCCCCGCCGGATTGATAAAAGGATTTTGTCCTTATTCAATTTAGGAAGGGTAGCACAATGACCATCAGGAAATCAGTGGGGATTATTAACCTCGCAATCATCGTTCTTATTATTTTTACGGCAGTTGTTTTTGGTTATCTCATTCAGAAAAATATGGACGTCCGCCGGGCTGCGGATAACAGGTTCTACAGTATGCTCCTGGTGGACGAACTGCGGGCAAGTTCCGAGGAACTGACCCGGCAGGTCCGGGTTTATGCCGCCACCGGCGCGCCCGAGGCGGAGGCAGCATACAATAAGGTTCTGTCTGTCCGCAACGGCCAGGACCCCCGTTCAGGGGATACCTGGATTGCCCCCGGAGAAAAGCGGGTACTTCTGGAATTATTGAAGGAATATGGCATTACCGGAGAAGAATTTGCCCTGGTGGAAAAGGCCAACCAATTATCCGATGCCCTGGTTTCACTGGAAGTTGAGGCAATGAACGCTGTCAAGGGGATTTTCAAGGATACCGCGGGGAACTATACCGTCCAAGGAACACCCGACCGGGAACTGGCGATCAGCCTTGTATTCAGCAATGAGTACATCAACGAAACAAGAAAAATAATGGCCCCCATGGATGAGTTCCAGCAGAAGGTGTTTGCCCGGACCGAAGCTAATGTCAACGAAATGGTATCGGTCCAGAATGCCGTTTCAGCCATGATGCTGGCAGCCATTGCCATTGTCATGGCAATGGCCGTGTTCAACCTGGTGTATATGCAGATTTTCATTGTAAATCCCCTCTGCAAAACCGCGGCGGTTCTCCAGACTGTATTTTCCGGAGGGAAAACAAACCTCAGCATAAAAGTCGATATAAACCGGAAAAATGAAATAGGCGATGTTGCTTCTTTCTTCAACCGTATCCTGGGGCAGATTAAGGATCTTATTATTACTATTAAAAACCAAACCCATAACCTGTCCGGTATCGGTGAAGATCTAGCGGGCAACATGACCGACACCGCCGCAGCAATGAACCAGATTACCGACAATATCCAGAATATCAAAGGCAAGGTGGTAAGCCAAAGCGCATCCGTCACTGAGACAAACGCGGTCATGGGAAAGGTAACCGAGAATATCCAAAAACTTAACAATCATGTGGAAGTACAGGGCGGGAATGTGGCCCAGTCCAGTGCGGCGGTGGAGGAGATGATGGCAAACATCCAGTCCGTGGCGGTGACCCTTGAAAAGGGAACCGCCAGCATAAAGGAACTTGCGGAAGCTTCCGGAATCGGGCGGAACGGTTTGGCCGAAGTAGCCGAGGATATCCGGACAATTTCCGCTGAGTCCGAGGGACTCCTGGAAATCAATGCGGTTATGGAAAATATCGCGTCCCAGACAAATCTTCTTTCCATGAACGCGGCTATTGAAGCGGCACATGCCGGGGAAGCCGGCAAGGGGTTTGCGGTGGTCGCCGATGAAATCAGGAAACTGGCGGAAAATTCTTCGGAGCAGAGCAAAACCATCAGTACGGTACTCAAGAAGATTAAGGGCAGCATCGATAAGATTACCAAAAGTACCGGCGGAGTAATGGGTAAGTTTGAAGCAATTGAATCCAGTGTACAGATTGTATCGGAACAGGTGGTATCCATCAAAAACGCAATGGAAGAACAAAATTCCGGAAGCAAACAAATCCTTGAGATGATGGGGTCCCTTAACGACATTACCAGGCAGGTCCAGGACGGATCCGGTGAAATGCTCAGCGGCAGCCGGCAGATCGCCGAGGAAGGGCGGAATCTGGAAACGGGTACCGGTGAACTGCAGAACAGAATGAACGAAATGGCCTCCCGGGCGGATCAGGTAAACCAGGCGGTGACGAAGGTGGACGGCATCACCCGGGAAACCCGGGAGAATATCCAGGTTCTCGTACAGGAAGTGGCCAAGTTTACGGTGGAATAGACAGGCCATGGGATTTGGCTTCGATGAAAAGCTGTTTGTTTTTGGGTAATTATCCTTCATGCCTAAGGAACCCCTGATTAATCCTCTTTGGGTATTAATCAGGGGTTCCTTATACAATAATCCCCCCAATTGTCCTCAAAAACCGGAAATCAACAACCCCGCTGCAAGCAACGTGTATGTTGGTTCTGTAAGGCAAGGATTATCTGCGGTTTTAATACACGCAAAACAATTTCCTTGTTGCTTCAAAGAATAGCCCTAAAGCTCGTACGCGAAAGCATACAGAGGGTATGAAACCCGCCTGTGAATTAAAATTGTGATGAAAATGTGATAAAACCCGTAAAAAATTATGTATGAAGGAAAAAACAGTATGAAAAATCCTCATTTTTCTCTCACATTTTAGCCTTATTATAAAAATAGAGAGAAAAGTTTGCAGCAGATTACTTTCAAGGAGGAAGACAATGAACAATCAAAGTGAATATGATCCCCGGTGCCAGGACACAGAGGAGGTACAGGCCTTCGAGCGGATTGCCAATGTTATCGACCTTTACAAAGGAAAAGAAGGAAGCCTGATTCAGGTACTGCATCTGGCCCAGGAGATTTACGGGTACCTGCCCAGGGAAGTGCAGGTTTTCATTTCCAAAAATATGAATATACCCCTTTCGGAAATTTCCGGGGTGGTTTCGTTCTATTCATTTTTCTCTTCCGTGCCAAAGGGGGAACACACCATCCGGGTCTGTCTTGGTACTGCCTGTTATGTCCGGGGAGGCAAACGGGTCATTGAGGGACTCCAGGAAAAACTGGGGGTGGACCTGGGGAACACCACGGAGGATGGCAAATTCACCCTGGAAGTAGCCCGGTGTATTGGTTCCTGCGGTCTGGCCCCGGCAATAATGATCGACGGCAAGGTTTACAAACAGGTGAACGTGAATAAACTGGACAGCATTTTGTCCTCATATTAGAACTTTTTCAAAATATCAGATTTTGAAAAAGCATCCATGAATTTTGATGAAAGACCGGGTACTTCCTGGTTTTCCGAAAACCTTTTCCAAAACCAGCCGGGTTTTGAAAAAGGTTCATTGAGGAGGCTACAGTGAAAATAAAGAGTCTGGCCGATTTGGAAAAAATAAAAAATGATTACCAGGGAAAACTGCAGGCCCGCCCCTACCGGATTCTCCTCTGCGGAGGCGCAGGCTGTGTGTCCTCCGGGTGTGCGGAGATAGAAAGTGCCATTCACGAAGCTCTGGTCCGGGAAGGTTTCCAGGACCAGGCCCTGGTGATTGAAACGGGATGCATGGGAACCTGTGCAGCGGGTCCGGTAATGCTCATCGAACCGGAGGGAATTTTTTACACCGGGCTTACCCCGGAAAATACCGGAAAGATCATCCGGGCCCACCTGAGAGAAGGCAGGATTCTTGAGCAATACACGTTTTTTGATGCATCCCTCAGGAAACATATTCCGAAGATTGAAGAAATTTCTTTCTTTACCCAGCAAGTACGGATTGCCCTGCGCAACTGCGGTATCATAGAACATGCCAGTATCGAGGCTTATATTGCCCGGGACGGTTACCGGGCGGTGCTGGAAACCCTTATCCGGAAAAAACCCGGGGAGGTGGTGGAGGAGATAAAAGCCTCGGGGCTTCAGGGCCGGGGGGGCGCAGGATTCCCCACGGGGATAAAATGGGAAGCCGGCCTTAAGGCCGCGGGAAAACGGAAGTTCATGGTCTGCAATGCCGACGAGGGTGATCCCGGTGCATTTATGGACCGGAGCATTATTGAAGGGGATCCCCATTCCCTGATTGAGGGCATGATCATCGGGGCATATGCCATTGGTGCGGGGCACGGGTTTGTGTATGTCCGGGCGGAATATCCCCTGGCCATTTCCCGGCTGGAAAAGGCCATTGCCCAGGCCCGGGGATGGGGTATCCTCGGGAAAAATATATTCGGCAGCGGGTTCAGTTTTGATCTGGATATCCGGATAGGCGCCGGGGCTTTTGTCTGCGGGGAAGAAACCGCCCTGATGAATTCCATTGAAGGCCGCCGGGGAGAACCAAGACAGAAACCGCCCTTCCCGTTCCAGAAGGGACTCTTCGGAGATCCTACCATCATCAACAATGTGGAAACCCTTGCCAATGTGCCGGCGATCATGCTGAAGGGCGCGGCCTGGTTTGCGGGTATCGGGACCGAGCAGAGCAAGGGCACCAAGGTGTTTGCCCTGGCGGGGGACATCGCCAATACGGGTATCGTGGAAGTGCCCATCGGCATACCCCTGGGGAGCATCCTCTTTGATATCGGCGGCGGGATTCCGGGGAAAAAACAATTCAAGGCTGCCCAGATCGGCGGTCCCTCCGGTGGCTGCATTACCCGGGAAAACCTTAATACCCCAACCGACTATGCCGCGCTCAAACGCCTGGGGGCTATCATGGGGTCCGGTGGCCTGATCGCCATGAATGAGGATTCCTGTATGGTGGATACCGCCCGGTATTTTATGGATTTTATCCAGGATGAATCCTGCGGCAAATGCGTAGCCTGCCGGATCGGCACCAAACGGATGCTGGAAATACTGGAACGGATTACCCACGGCCAAGGCGAAGAATCCGATATTGATCTCCTGGTTGAGCTGGGGGAAACCATAAAGGAAACCGCTGTCTGCGGCCTGGGCCAGACCGCCCCGAATCCGGTCCTCAGCGCCATAAATAATTTCAGGGATGAGTTCATTGAACACATCCGCTATAAACACTGCCGTGCCGGGGTCTGCGGGGAATTGTTTATTTCTCCCTGCGAGAACACCTGCCCGGCAAACGTTAATGTTCCAGGCTATACATCACTTATGGCGGAGGGACGTTTCATAGATGCCTACAACCTGATCCGCCAGGAAAATCCCTTCCCCGCGGTCTGCGGAAGAATCTGCACACGGCCCTGCGAAAGCAAATGCCGGAGGCGGAGCATGGACGAAGCGGTGGCAATCTGCGATTTAAAACGGTTTGTTGCGGACTATGCATACAAACACGAAGGCCCTTCCTACGAGGATATTGTCTTTGCGAAAAACGGGAAAAGCGTGGCCGTAATCGGCGCGGGCGCGGCGGGTCTGACCGCAGCCCATTATCTTGCCCGGATCGGCTATGAGGTGGATGTATTTGAATCGGAACACATCGCCGGCGGGGTCCTGGCATTCGGCATTCCCGAATACCGGCTTCCCAAGGATGTGCTCCAGCATGAGATAGCCCTCATAGAAAAGGAAGGGGTGACCATCTACCTGGATACGGAGGTGGGCAAAAAAGTCATCTTCGATAATCTCCGGGAGAATTACGATGCCATCTTCGTTTCCACCGGAACCCAGATTCCCCAGAGGGTGGATATCCCCGGGGAGGATCTCGAAGGGGTTATCCACGGTATCGATTTCCTGAAAAGGGTAAACCTGAAACAGGAAACCGGGATGGGAGAAAGGGTGGTGGTTATCGGCGGAGGAAACACCGCTGTTGATTCGGCCCGGAGCGCCCTGCGTCTTGGAGCAAAGAAGGTCAGGCTGTTATACCGCAGAACCAGAAATATAATGCCCGCATATGAAAGCGAAGTGAATGAAGCGGTTGAGGAAGGAATCGAATTGATCCTGCTCGCCCAGCCCCTGCGTATTATCGGCGACAGCAAAGGCCATGTCCAGGGGGTGGAATGCAGCAGGATGAAACTCGGGGAGTTTGATGCTTCGGGAAGAAGAAAGTCCGTTCCCGGGGATGCGGAATCCTTTATCATAGAAGCCGATACGGTTATCCCCGCGGTAAGCCAGTATGCGGACCTGCCGTTTATCCCCGCTACGGATATCGGCCGGACCAAATGGGGAACCTTTACGGTAGACCAGGATACTATGATGACCACCATGGAAGGGGTCTTCGCCGGGGGCGATATTGTCCGGGGTCCCGACACGGTAATCCAGGCTATAGCCGACGGAAAGAAAGCCGCGGTGGCCATAGACCGTTACCTGGGAGGAGAGGGAATCCTGAACAAGGGACCCGCGGTGGATGTGCATGTTAAATACGATGACGACGAAGCCGCGGAACTTGCCCGGTATCCCCTGGACATGCTGGATCTGGATAAACGGAAGGGCAGCTTCAACGAGGTTGTCCTGGGTTACCATAAGTTAACCGCCATGGCCGAAGCCATGCGCTGCCTGCATTGTGAAAGGAGGGCTGCAAATGATTAACCTTACTATAAACAATCAAAACATCAGCGTGGATGAGGGAAGTACCATTCTGGATGCGGCCCGGGCAAACCATATCAATATACCGAATCTCTGTTATGTTCCGGAAATCCACCAGATAGGAGCCTGCCGGATTTGTGTGGTGGAAGTTGAGGGCGCGGCTACCCTGGCGGCGTCCTGCATTACCCAGGCCAGGGATGGTATGGTGGTGCATACCAATTCCGAAAAAGTCCGCAAGGCCCGGAGGGTTCTCTATGAGCTGATGCTCTCGGACCATTCCCAGGATTGCCCAAGCTGTACCCGGAACCAGTCCTGCGAGTTCCAGGCCCTGGGCAAACAGCTTGGGGTGGACACATCCCGTTTTGAGGGAACCCATTCGGCGTTTCATATGGATGCCTCCCCTTCCATCACCAGGGATATGTCCAAATGTATCCTCTGCAGGAGATGCGTCACCGCCTGCGCGGAAATCCAGAAAGCCTCAGTCCTCAATCCCCAGAACCGGGGGTTCAACACGGAGATAGCCCCTGCCATGGGGATGCCCATTGGAACGGTAAACTGCGCTTTCTGCGGACAGTGTACGGTGGTATGTCCCGTGGGAGCCCTCAAGGAAACCAGCTCCGCCAAAAACGTCTGGGATGCCCTGGGCAATCCTGCGGTGAGAACCGTGGTACAGGTTGCTCCCGCAGTCCGGGTAGCCCTGGGTGAGGAATTCGGATACGAAGCGGGAAGCCGGGTTACCGGCAAAATGGCCGCAGCCCTCCGGCGGCTTGGGTTTAACGATATCTTTGATACCAACTTTGCAGCGGATCTCACCATTATAGAGGAAGGTACCGAATTTCTTTCCCGGGTCAAGGATATGTTTCAGACAACAAAGAAACCGGCACTGCCCATGATTACCAGCTGCAGCCCAGGATGGATAAAATATGTGGAACACAATTATCCGGACAGGCTGGCCCACCTTTCCACCTGCAAATCACCCCACACCATGCTGGGCGCCCTGGTTAAAAGCTATTATGCGGAAAAGACCGGAACCAAACCGGAGAACCTGTTTGTGGTTTCAGTCATGCCCTGCACGGCAAAAAAATTCGAGATTGTCCGGGAGGAAATGAAAAACAAAAACCTTCCCAATGTGGATGCGGTGATCACCACCCGGGAACTGGCGGAGATGATTAAATCCGCGGGTATCGACTTCCGGAACCTGTCCGATGAGGAATTCGACAATCCCCTAGGAATGTCTACCGGTGCGGCGGATATCTTCGGCCTGACCGGCGGGGTGATGGAGGCAGCCCTCAGGACGGTGTATGAACTGGTCACCGGCAGGGAACTTCCCTTTGACGGCCTGCATGTCACCCCCATAGTAGGACTGGACCAGGTAAAGGAAGCCGCGGTTACCATAGAAAATCCCCTTCCGGACTTTTCCTTCCTGAATGGGGTTACCGTGAAGGTGGCGGTTACCAGCGGCCTGGCCGGGGCAAATAAACTTATGGAACAGATAGATGCCGGGGAATCACCCTATCATTTTATAGAGGTGATGGGCTGTCCCGGGGGCTGTATTATGGGCGGAGGCCAGCCCCGCTCGGAGGATCCGACCGTACGGGAGAAGCGTCTTTTGGGACTCTACTCGGAGGATGAAAGCAAGAAACTGAGGAAATCCCACGAGAATCCCTTTGTACAGTCCCTCTATGCCGAATTCCTTGAGGAACCCAACGGCCATGTTTCCCACGAGCTGCTTCACACCACCTATGTAAAACGGGGACCCTACAACGAGTTCTCGGATAGTACCTACACGGTGGAGGTTGATCCGGCGATACTGCGGAAAATCAAGGGGAGCGAGATAATCCTTCCCCCAAAACAGAAAAAAGCAGGGATAACCCGCCGTTCCGGAGTGTCAAAGGTCAGCGAACTGGATGCGGAAAACAAGCAGCTTAAAAAGGAACTTCAGGATGCCCTGGATACCGTAGGTATTCTCAAAAATGTTATTGCCAATACGGCAACGGATAACCCGCTGTACTGACAGTTTTTTACCAAAACAGGACGGCGGAAATCCGCGGTCCTGTTTTTTGTATCTTCCGGAAAAAAATGTTTGTCCCTTTGCTCTAATCGCCGTATAATAGATGTAGGCCATCCCATTCTAAACAGAGGGCATACATGACCGGATATACCTCAGTCCTTATCGCAGATGCAGACCCTTCAATCCGTTCCATTGTGAAGCTATCCGCCCTGGAAGAAGGTTGGGACTGTGATGAAGCACCGGACGGAATCTCGGCGCTCAAGATGCTGAAAAACAAGTCCTATCATCTCATCATACTTGATACGGATTTACCCGAGGTGAACGGCAAAATCATTTCAAAATATATTCACCATAACTCCCGGATTCCCATACTGTTCCTCGGCAGCAGCGCCGCTGAGGAGGACCGGCTGGCGGCATTCAATTCCGGCGGAAACGATTACGTTTTAAAACCCTTCTTTCCCCGGGAACTTATGGCCAGGATCAGGAACCTGCTGGAAATCTTCGGCACCGCCTCGTCCACATCCCATTCGATACATTGCGGCCATATCACCATGGACACCAGTTCCTACGATGTCCAAATAGAAAACAGAAAAATAAAATTTACCCCCAGGGAATATGAACTGCTCCTGTTCCTCTGCCGTCATCCCCACCAGGTATTCAGCCGGGAGATGCTGCTGGACCAGGTCTGGGGCCCCGGATTCAGCGGCTCCGACCGGACAGTGGATACCCACGTTAAAAGCCTGCGCATAAAGATCCGCCCTTATCATAATGACATCCAGACCGTGTGGGGGATTGGGTATAAATTTGAACCATAATTATGTAAGATGGCAGGACTGTCATATAGTCCCTGTTTGTCCCGGAATGAGCCTGTCCAGGGTATTCGCAAGCGGCGATTAAATCATTTCCTTGGAGAACGCGGACGGAGTACGCATTTGCAGATTGCGTGGGCAATCTGGTGAAATCAAAAACCTTCTGCACGCTTTCGCGTGCGAGGCAGAGCGCGCGGGGTGGCGAGGTTTGTTGGTTCTGTAAGGTATGGATGTTATGTGGGTTTAATACCCATACAATTTTGATTTACAAGATTTTTAGAACGCCCCAGAGCCTCCCACGCGGGAGCGTGCAGAAGGTATTAAACCCACTTGCGAATAAAAAACATTTCAACTGAAAAAAGGAGCATCAATTATGAGTAAAAAACTGGTAGCCTATTTTTCTGCCAGCGGCGTGACCGCCAATGCCGCAAAAACATTAGCGGATTCAATCAACGCCGATCTGTATGAGATCAAACCGGAAGTGCCATATTCCAGGGCGGATCTGAACTGGAATGATACCCAAGCCCGGAGTACCGTCGAGATGAAGAACCCCTCTTCCCGTCCGGCGTTGGCGGACCATGAAGCCAATATTGCCGCATACGATACTGTCTTTGTGGGGTTCCCGATCTGGTGGTATGTGGCGCCCGCGATTATCAATACCTTTTTTGAAAGCTACGATTTCTCCGGCAAGGTCATTGTGCCCTTTGCGACCTCCGGCGGCAGCGGTTTCGGCAGGACCATGGAAAAGCTGCGCCCCTCGGTTCCGGGCACTGCAATATGGAAGGAGCCCAAGCTCCTGAACGGCAGACCGGACAAGGCGGCGCTGGCCGTATGGACAAAAAGCCTGGGGCTCTGAAGTACCATCCGGTGTTCAGAACCTTCCTGGTATAGTTTAAAAAAATGAAACGGCGGTTATGAATATGAAAAAGAATTTTCCCCGTCCCTCCGGGGTATGGATCACAGCGGTTCTGCTGTTCATAGCCCTGGTATGCGGCAGCACCGGGACACAGGACGAGGAGAAGGAATCCACCATGGCAAATATCCGTATTACCCTGGACGGTGCGGTCTTTTCCGGGAAGCTACGGGACAACGCCGCTGCCCGGGCCCTGCTGGCGTTGCTCCCCCTGACCCTGGATATGTCCGAATTAAACGGCAATGAAAAATATTACAACCTGCCGGAAAGACTTCCCACTGATACCCGGGAGGTGGGACAGATCCGTACCGGCGACCTGATGCTCTACGGCCCGGATTGCCTCGTATTGTTTTACAAGGATTTCCGGACATCCTACCGCTATACCCGGCTTGGTTATATAGAAGATACCCGCGGCCTTGCCGCAGCCCTGGGAACCGGCAGCGTCCGGGTGGTGCTCAGTGTTGAGGGGTTATAAACACGGGGGATATAAAAAGCGATCCCTGATATATGTCCGGGGACCTAATCAGCGGTTCCCCCCGCGGCAAGGATCTTCTCGGTAAGTTCCCGCTTCATTGCTTCCGTCATCCTCCGGTCAAACCTGACTTGCCGGATGTACCGGGGCTCCCGGGCAACCGCAAAAAGGTCCTTCTTATCCAGCACCACATTGGGCGGAACATTGTTTTTCCGGGCCATATCCTCCCGGATATCGAAAACCTTCTTCAGGGTTTCCTGTTGTTCCCCGGGCAGGGACAGGTATTCCCGCTGTTTAAAAATTCCCGGT
The DNA here is from genome assembly GCA_031549725.1 of Treponemataceae bacterium. Taxonomy (GTDB): domain Bacteria; phylum Spirochaetota; class Spirochaetia; order Treponematales; family Breznakiellaceae; genus UBA937. The sequence continues at coordinate 2,348 of JAVBPH010000064.1, read as the reverse complement.
ACCCGCTGCTTGTCGAAATCAAAGGAGAAACTGACCAGCCGGTGGATAAGCTCATCGTACTTGCCGGCTTTTTTTATTTCCTTCATTAAAACGGCATTGAGGTCAAAAAGATGCAGCACATCCGCCAGGGCGTATTCCAGGGCATCCGGATTAATGGGACGGAGCGTCCAGTTGTACATCTGAAATTTCTTTTTTCCCCCGGACACAATACCCAGGGCCCGCTCCAGCGCCGCATCCAGTCCACGCTTGTCATAACCCAGGGTGTCCACCAGAAGCTGCTGGTCGTAGACCCGTTCCAGTTTAAGGCCGTACTGCTTGTACACCAGGCTGATGTCCGACTCGGCGCCGTACATATACTTGATAATTCTGGTTTCCAGAAAACGCCGGATTTCCCCATCGTTTACGGAAAGGGGATCAATGATGAAACGGTTCTTCCTGTCATACACCTGGATAAGGCACAATTTTTCGCCGTACACATGGAGGTTGAACTCCCCCTCAAAGTCCATGGCAATTTCCGTGACCTCATTTGTTTTAAAATAATTCAGAAGCCGGTGAAGCCCCGCATCGGTACTGATGAGTGTAAAATCCTGCCGGGTATTTTTTTCCATGAAGGCAATATAGCATGGTCCGGGGATAAGCGGATAGCCGGACTAACAATATCCCGGAATGTTTTATGGTATTAAGGGAATACCGCATAAAGATAGTATTAGCGCAGACAGGGTGTGCGGGTTCGAATATATAAAGTGATTTAATATGGCTTGTAATATGCTTAACAAAAAAGCACATTAACATAAAAAATCCTATACTAACACAGAACACTGTGCTACAATCCTATAGTACAATACTTAATACCCTTCTTAATATTCCAAAAATCAATCATTTCCAATTAAAAGATCATTTTATTTACACCACAGGAGGCATGTTATGATGAACTTAGAGCATGAAATACAGAAGCTTTTGGTAGACCAACCCGACCCTAGGGAAGGGGCCGACGGCATTTTAGAGTTCCGTGAAAGAAAAATCAGAGAGCTGGCCCTGCCTAAATACGGTGTAGTGTCCGATAACAAGGACCCTTTAAAGCTCGGCAGGGTCCGTGTCGCCTGCGATATGATTGCCCCCGGTGCGGTAACCGGATGGATACATGTAATCCGTCCCTGGGCATCCAAGGACTCCGGCTGGTGGTACCTTCCGGATATCGGTATCCAGGTAGTGCTGGTATTTACCGGCCACAGCCATTCCCATGGAGCTGTATTAGGCTGCATCTATGACCTTAAAGCCCGGCCCCCCAAACATTCCACCAAGAATCCTGCGGACAGTATGCTCTTCCAGAGCAAAAAACATCGTTTGGAACTAATTGATGAAGAAGGAAAGGAAGGAATCATCCTAAGCACTGCCGAAGGAAAAATCCGGTTGGCATTAACCAATGCGAAAGGTATGGAATTTATCAATGAATTGGGAAATATCACTATAGAAGGCCGGAATGTGACTATCGAAGGGAAAGACGGCGTACACATTGAGGCAGAGAAAACCGTGGAAATTACCGGTGACGATAATATTTCGATTAAAGCAAAGAAGAATATAGCCCTGTCCTGTGATAAAGAAGTGAAGTTTAAGGGAAAGAACATCAAACTCAATGCCTCCAAGGGGATAACCACCGAGGGGAAACAGCTTGCGGCCGAAGGAAACAAGGTCATGGGCTTTGACATCCACATGATGGTAATTCCCTCCGGGAGTGGAACCGCCACGGTTCCCTTACCCCATCCTTATATAGGAAAACTGAATGATAAGCTCTCCGATAATGTGAGGGTAAACAATCATGATGCGGCGACCAAGGGAAGCAAGAGCAAACATGACAACCCGGTACATCTTCAATTACCGGGAACCATCAAGTTTTCGAAAAACCCGAATAAGATCGGGGAAGTGACCGGAGGGACCGGGAAAAAACTGAAGATCAACGGGAAGGAAGCGGCGGTGATCGGGAGCATGGTCACCACCTGCAATGATATCGGGATGCAGAACAACAGTGTGATCATGGCACCGGGAGCCAGTATGCCCATGCCGGTGATCATCAACCCGAAGAATATGGAAGAATATAATGAAGAACGGGCAAAACAGGAAACCAAGAAACCTGAGTTCACCACACTCAAGTGGGTAAAGACCCAGGTAAAACAGACCGAGGTATTGGAGCTTTCCGCCCAGGTGAAGGATATTGATGACGGGAACATGGTGACCTTCCAGGTGTGGAGGGATGGACAGGACCCGAACAGCCACATACCCCAGGCGCAGATACCGGCGACGATTGAAGGAGGGACCGCCAAGGCTAAGTGGCAGTTCCGGCTGGTGGATGT
>JAVBPH010000044.1:0-7610 GCA_031549725.1 Treponemataceae bacterium | reverse complement strand
GTGATTGAGGCTCCCGAAATCACCTGCGACAATGAAGTTTCCTATTCACAGGGCCCTTCGAGGACCTCAGGGACCGAAGATCCCCGGTGATTGAGGCTCCCGAAATCACCTGCGACAATGAAGTTTTTTTCGCAGGACCCTTCGATGCTTCGAGGACCTCAGCACAAGTACCCCCAGGGACCGGAGATTCCCGAAAAGCCGAACCATCGGCGAGGGAAGATATGCTTTTGTAAGTTATTTATGAAATGAGTTCTAATCACCATAAAACCCGCTGCAATCCATACCTTACAGAACCAACATACCCTCTGTACTCTTTTGCGTATGAGCTTCAGGACGGGGTATGCTGATTTCCTTGCAGAAGCAGAACATCCTCATTATTTTTAATTTCCGCTGCCAGATAAAACGACCCGGTTCCTAAAATGGGAAGATGTTTTTCCCCGGCGGCATCCAAAGCATACCGGACCGCTTCAGCGGTATCTTCGATAAGGATAATTTCCGGTACAGGATTTCCTGAAGATAATGCTATAAAGGTATCATAAATAAACCGGGGATCACTTTTTTTGAAGGTCCCCGGGGTGGTAATAACAATCACCCGGAACCGGGGAAGAACAATTTCTGCCATGGACCGCAGGTCCTTTCCTGCGGCGCATCCAAACACAAGGATACCCCCGGTACCGTAAAGATCCGAAAATGTTCCCGTACAAAGGTCCATGCTCCGTTTTGTGTGGGCCCCGTCGATAATCAAAACCGGATCATCCAGAAGCCGTTCAAACCGGCCGGTCATTCTGATTCCGTAAATCCCCCGGGCAATAATTTCATTGCTGATTGAAGGGAATGCTTTCTTTATGGCCAGGTAGGTGAGGGCCGCATTTTCCGCCTGGACCCGTCCGGGAATTGGGACGGTAATATGCAGCAGGGATTTGTCCTCCTTATCCTCCAGGATAAATCTGGTTGACCGGACATCGACTTTTACATCCCTTATGTCTATCAGATTGGGCAAATAAAACAGCGGCGCATCCCTGGACACTGCGGTATTAACAAACACATCCAGGGCTTCACTGTCCTGGGCGGCAAGAATTACCGGGCGGCTATTTTTGATGATCCCCGCTTTTTCCCGGGCAATTTCCCCGAGGGAATTTCCCAGGTATTCCTGATGTTCCAGTTCAATAATAGTAATAACCGACACCAGGGGATCAACGATGTTGGTGGCATCCAGCCTGCCCCCCATGCCGGTTTCCAGGACCATCACATCCGCCTGGGCAGTCCGGGCGCAGAGAAAAAAATAGAGGGTAAGCAGTTCAAAAAAAGTTGGTTCTTCCCCGTCGGTGCTGGGGTCAAAACCCTGGTACAACTTCAGGTGATCCATCAGTTTTTCCAGGGTTTCTACCAGTTCATAACCCGCATCCAGGTAAACCGGTTCATCAAAATAATTTCCGTTTATGGTTATCCTCTCCCGGTAATCCGACACATGGGGAGACATATATTTAGCTGTTTTTTTTCCCGCTGCCCCCAGGACCGATGCAATCATGGTACATACCGACCCTTTACCCTTGGAACCTGCCACATGAATTACCGGGGCGGTCCTTTCGGGATGCCCCGCCAGGTCGGCCAGGATCTGCATCCTCTCCAACTGGAAACTTTTGCGGGTCTGCCCCCGTTCAAGATTGATAAACTGTCCAAGCCAGGAAAAAACATCCCCGGAACTGGCAAAAACCGGTTTTGTGTTCATACGTTAATTCTATTCTATACTAAAAAATATTCCATGTTAATTCATGACCATGGATTCGAAGGAAATGATTAAATCGCCGCTTGCGCAGCGTGCGAATATCCCGCGGCTTGCCCCGGAGAGGTTCATTCCCGGTCCATGTTAATTGAAAAAATTACCCCAATAATGTACGATAAAAATATGGATTACCAAAAGCTTCTGCAGCCCGGATCCAGGGTTTATATGATTGGAATTAAGGGAACCGGGATGTGTGCCCTTTCGGAACTGCTTTTTCATTCGGGAATTGCCGTTTCAGGCTCGGATACCACCGAAACCTTTTATACCGATGAAATTCTTACATCCCTGGGAATTCCATATCATGAAGGTTTTAATGTTAAAAACCTTGATGAAAGACCGGATCTTATTATTTATTCCGCCGCGTATTCTCCGGAAAACAACTGTGAAATGGAATATGCCATCCGTATGGATATTCCCATGCTTAAATATACCGATGCCCTGGGAACTTTTTCTGCCCGGTTCGATTCTTCGGGAATTGCCGGGGTACATGGAAAAACCACCACCACCGCCCTGGCGGGAACCCTGATAAAATCCCTGAACCTGCCCGCCCAAATCCTCGTGGGAAGCGGCGTTTCCGCGTTTGGGGGAAAATCAACCCTGAGTCTGGGGCAGAAATATTTCGTTGCGGAAACCTGTGAATACCGGAGACATTTTCTTTCGTTCCACCCCGCAAGGATCGTTTTAACCAGTGTGGAATGGGACCACCAGGACTTTTTCCCCAGTTATGAATCCGTCCGGGATACCTTTATGGATTATATCCGGCTCCTTCCGGACGGGGGACAGCTCATCTACTGTTCCGATGATGCGGGCGCCCAGGAAGTTGCCCTGGCCATGCAGAAGGAAAGACCCGATCTGGTATATATTCCCTATGGTTTTACCGCAGAAGGGGATTACTGTATTGAATATATGAACGCCGGTGAAGAACGGATCCAAATGAAACTTAAAGGATTCAACCAGGAATTTAAATTGAAGGTTCCCGGGAAACACCTGGTTCTTGATGCCGCCGCGGCCATAGCCCTGACGGTGGGTCTTTTAAAAAAAGAAATTGGTCCCGATCAGCCGGATGATGAATCCCTGAAAAAAATGGACGAGGCCCTGGAATCCTTCAGCGGCAGCCGGCGGCGTTCGGAAATTCTGGGGGAGACCGGGGAAATTCTTTTTATGGATGATTATGGGCACCATCCTACGGCCATAAAGACAACCCTGGAAGGGTTGAGAAGTTTTTATCCAAACCGGCGCATAATTGTCAGTTTTATGAGCCATACCTAGACCAGGACCGCTGCATTGCTGAAGGAATTTGCATCGTCCTTTAAAAATGCGGATATGCTGCTGCTTCATAAAATCTACGGTTCCGCCAGGGAAGAATACCATGGCGGCGTGAACGGCAAAACCCTTTTTGAACAGGCGAAGATATTCAGTAAAGATGCATATTACTTTGATGAACCCCTGGACGCAAAGGATTTTTTAATTGATGAATTGAAATCCGGGGACCTGTTTATTACTATGGGAGCAGGGGATAACTGGAAACTGGGAAAAACCGTGTTTGAAACCTTAAAATACAGGACCGAACCGGGGTTTTAATCATCGTTCAGGTCTCGTTTTATTTGTAATAATCCGGTTGGATCATATCCATGTTCCGGGTGTTTTGAAAAATCAAAAACCTTCTGCACGCTTTCGCGTGCGGGGCAGAGCGCGCGGGGGCGGCGGGGTTTGTTGGTTCTGTAAGGTATGGATTTTATGTGGGTTTAATACCCATACAATTTTCATTTACAAGACTTTAAGAACCCCCATAGCCTCGCATGCGGGAGTGTGCAGAAGGTATTAAACCCACTTGTGAATAAATTTTTTATGGAGCAGTAATTTGAAAAGTATGACCGGTTACGGATACCAGGAATGGCAGGACAGTTCGCTGTTCCTCTCGGTGGAAATAAAGGGATATAATAGCCGTTTCCTGGAAATATTTGTGAATCTCCCACCTTTCCTGGCTTCGGTGGAACTGAAAATTAAGGAACTAACCGCGGGGTTCTGCCGGCGGGGAAAAGTTGAAATAAATATCAGATTAAAAGAAATGAATTCGGATATGGCTGTGTCCATCAATCTTGGGGCAGCCCGGGCTTATTATGAGGCCATGGAAACCATTTCCAAATCCCTGAAACTGAAGGATAAGCCCTGTCTTAAGGATCTGCTTGTCCTGGACGGGGTTCTGCAGATTGATAAAAACCGGGACAGCGAAAAGTACTGGCTTGCCCTGGAACCATTAATAAAAAAAGCCCTGGAACAATTTAATACGGAACGGCAGCGGGAAGGGGACCACACCAGGGATGACATCCTTTCCCATCTTGATACCATAGGGAAATCCCTGGAACTGGTACAGGGGTATGCTCCCCAGCTTGAAAAGGATATCCAGGAAAACCTGCGCACTAAAATTGAAGAATATTTAGCCGATAAGGTTGATGAAAACCGTATTCTTCAAGAGACAGCCATCCTCCTGATGAAGTATACTATATCCGAGGAGCTTTGCAGGCTGGATGCTCATCTTAAGGAATTCCGGGAAGAACTGGAAAGGAATCCTGCCCCGGGGAAAAAGCTTGATTTTCTGTCCCAGGAAATTAACCGGGAAATAAACACCATTGGTTCAAAAAGTCCTGTTTTGGAGGTGAACCGGGAAGTGGTATCCATGAAGGATTCCCTTGAGAATATCCGGGAACAATTAAGGAACGTAGAATGAATAAGGATTTGAGAATTGCCATTTCAGGAAAGAGCGGCTGCGGAAATACCACCGTAAGTAAGATACTTGCGGACCGGTTGGGGCTCCGGTTTATCAATTTTACCTTCCGGAGCCTGGCAAATGAAAGGGGCCTTTCCCTGGAAGAGGTAATGCCCCTGGCTGCAAAGGATGACTGGTGGGACAAAGAGGTTGACCGCCGGCAGGTGGAGCTGGCCAGGGAAGACGGCGGCTGTGTGCTGGGTTCCCGGCTCGCCATATGGATGCTTAAGGAAGCCGATTTAAAGGTATATCTCAAGGCAGACCCCAAGGTGCGTTTTGAAAGAATTTTTAAGCGAGAAGGGGGCAACCCTGTGGAAATTGCCGCCTTTACCGAAGAGCGGGACCGGCAGGACAAGGAACGGTATCTGCGGATCTATGGAATTGATAATGATGATTATTCCTTTGCGGATATCATTATTGATACCGATACCATTGAACCCATGAGGATTTCCGAATTAATTATGAATGATCTAAAGGAACGGAATTTACTCTGATTCCAGCCCTTATTTACCAGAGCAGATGGATATAGAAACTTTCAGGGATATAATAGTTACCCATTACAATGATGCGGGAAGAACCTTCCCCTGGCGGGAAAATACCAGCCCCTGGGGAATACTGGTTTCGGAATTTATGCTACAGCAGACCCAGACCGAAAGGGTTGTGGACTACTGGAACCGCTGGATGGAAAAATGGCCTTCCCCGAAGAACCTGGCAGAGGCCAGCCTGGAGGAAGTTCTCCGGGAGTGGAGCGGCCTGGGATACAACCGGCGGGCCAGGTTTTTAAGGGAATCCGCAAAAAAAATTGTGGATCATTTTAACGGACAGGTACCCAGGACACCGGATCAGTTAAAAACACTTCCCGGGATAGGGGAATACAGTTCCGGAGCAATTGCCTGCTTTGCCTACAATGTGCCAAGCCTTTTTATTGAAACAAACATCCGCAGGGTTCTGCTGCATTTTTTCTTCCAGGACCAGTCCGGTATCATGGACAGCGAACTTTTTCCTGTTCTTGAAAAATCCCTGGACAGGGACAACCCCAGGGAGTGGTACTGGGCTTTAATGGACTACGGAGCGGAACTAAAAAAAGTGACGGTTAACCCCAACCGCCGGAGCGCCCATTATGCAAAGCAGAGTAAATTTGAAGGTTCCCTCCGGCAGGTGAGGGGAGCCATAATCAAGTCCCTGGCAAAAGACGGTCCTGCCAGTTTGGAAGGACTGCATCGGCAGACCGGCTTTGAATATGACAGATTAAAACTAGCCCTGGAGAAACTGAACAGCGAATCCATGGTAGCGGAAGAGGATGGGGTTTATAAAATCCGCTGAGTATTTAATCTTGTATGTGTTTGAGCCTTATGTCTGATTATATCTTTCAGCGATTTTTCCTGCAATTTCAAGCAGCTTTTCCCGGGTGTTAAGTTCGGGGTCATCCACCACTGCTTCCAGCAGTTCATTCAGAATAATTCCCATCCGGGGTCCCGGGGGGATTCCCAAATCAATCAGGTCTTTTCCGGTTACTGTCAAATCCTTTAAGGAAAAAACCTTGGCCTGGTTCAGTATTTCTTCTACCCGGTCGTATAATGGCAGCAAAGACCTGGGGTCCATGGGCCTGCCTTCGGTGCCAAAAGCATCCGCCCGGCGCAGTGCAAATAAATCGTTCAGGTTTTCCTCGCCAATCCGGATAATAAGCCGGCGTACCGCCGCATCCGACCAGGCATCATCATAATGGAACATATGCTGTTCTATAAGATGACAGACCCCGTCAATGATATTATTGGGATACCGGAGACGGCCCAGGATTATCCGGGTCAATTTAGCTGATTCGGTTTCGTGGTTATAAAAAGTCCATATCCCCGCATCCCCCAAACGCCGGGTCTTAGGTTTCCCTATGTCGTGAAAAAGTGCGGCCAGCCTCACCGTAAGGGAAGTATCCTCCGCAGCTGCGGCATCACAGGCCAGGAGGGAATGATCCAAAACATCAAACCGGTGATATCCCTTCTGGTCTATTCCACGGCAAGCGGCCAGTTCCGGCAGAATCAATTCCAGGAGTCCTGTTTTTTCCATCAACCTGAATGCGGTTGAAGGCTTTACGGACATAAGAATTTTATCCAGTTCCTGGCGTATCCTTTCCGGAGCTACCCCGGCGGTTTTTTCCAGGGCACGAGGGATTGCTTCCAGGGTTAATGCATCCAGATCAAACTGAAGCTGGGACGCAAACCGGACAGCCCGGAGGGGTCTCAGGCCATCCTCGTGAAACCGCTCATGGGGATTTCCCACACACCGGATAATCCGCTTTTTGATATCCCCGCGGCCCATAAAAGGGTCGGTCAAATCCCCCTGGGGAAGCCTTACCGCTATGGCATTCATGGTAAAATCCCGGCGGGATAAATCCTCTTCTATGGTGGCGGCATACTCCACCTGATCCGGACGCCGGCCGTCACTGTAGGTGGATTCGGTTCTGTATGTGGTGGTTTCTATGGAATGACCCTTAAATAAAATAGTAACCGTCCCGTGTTTAATTCCCGTAGGTATTACCCGGTTAAAAAATTGCATAATCTCTTCCGGAACAGCGTTGGTGGCCAGGTCCCAGTCGGAGGCTTTTTTCCCCAGGAGAATATCCCTGACGGCGCCTCCCACCAGATAGGCCTCTTTCCCGTGACGGTTAAAGATAGATGCTGCTTCTTTTAATATTGGATCAACTCGTATATGCATAAAAATCCACGTATACTCAACAACCCCGCCGCAAGCTGCGGGTATGCTGGTTCTGCAAGGTAAGGATTATATGCGGGTTTCATACCCCGCAAAACAATTTCTTTGCTGCTTCAAAGAATCGCCCTCAAGAGCGTGTATTAAACCCGCCTGCTAATAAAATTGCGGTTTAAAAACAACCGCGGCAAACACCGAAGTTGTTTTCAAAATGATTATATGAGGCTTTTTCAAAATGTCAAATTTTGAAAAAGCAACCTTAGATGTAAGTGCAGAAAGAATACTATTTTATTTATGGGTAAGGAAATAGCATTCTTTCTGCAAAAGCCTTTTTCAAAACTAACCGAGTTTTGAAAA
>JAVBPH010000079.1:0-19481 GCA_031549725.1 Treponemataceae bacterium | reverse complement strand
TTTTCAAAACTCGGTTAGTTTTGAAAAAGGCTTTTGCAGAAAGAATGCTATTTCCTTACCCATAAATAAAATAGTATTCTTTCTGCACTTACATCTAAGGTTGCTTTTTCAAAATTTGACATTTTGAAAAAGCCTCTATATACAGTCCTTTTTAATGAATAATGCTTTTCTGATGTAAAAATATCATTTATCCCAGTTGTTATCCGTTCCCCCCTTATAGTACAATAAGTACATGAATAAGGAATTTCTTCCCTACGATATTGTCAGAAACAATGCCTTGAAAATGGCCCACAGAATAGCCTGTGACGGGTTCATTCCTGATGTAATCTACGTTTCTCTCCGGGGCGGTGCCTACCTTGGGAATGTGATCAGCGAATATTTTAAAGTTATCCGGGAAGGCCAGCGGCCTGTGTATTACGCTGCTGTGGTTGCCCGGTCCTATACGGGGGTGGGGGCCAGCGAAGACAAAATCATGGTGGAAGGCTGGACCTATTCGCCGGAACATCTGCGGGTTGGTGATAAGGTCCTCCTGGTGGATGATATATTTGATTCCGGCAAAACCATAAATCACCTGGCTGAAATTATCCTTGAAAAGGGGATTCCCCGGAAAGATATGAAGGTAGCTGTCCATGATTATAAATATTTTTTTGACAAGGAAACACAGCTGCCGGTTCAGCCCGATTACTGGTGCAGAAAGCATGAATTATCCGTAAGGGACGAAAACAGCTGGATCCATTACATGAGTCATGAATTAGTGGGTCTCACCAAGGAAGAACTGGAAATGTATTACTATAAACACGATCCCGAATTAAAACAAATATTGGATATAATTAAATAAAGGGATCTCTGAAAAACTGAACCAGTTTTTGGAGGTTCCCCGGGGACAATTTTGGAATATGTAATTTCAAAACTGTCCCTCATAAAGGGAATTGTATGAGGAAACCGTGTTTCTTAATTCTGGTATTATTTCTTTTGCCGCTTTTTTTTCTGGAAAGTCAAAGCAGAAATCCCGGTGAACAAAATGGAATTATCAGCAATGCCCAGGGCGGATCCTTCTCTAAAGACCAGGAGTTCTGGTTTTCCGTTTCCGGTGCAGAAAAAATACGGATCCTGATTGACCGAGCCGAAGTGTATGCCGGCCCCGGTCCGACATCAATTACCCTGAAAGCTGACCAGGGGGAAGAGCGGACATATAATCTCACCGCCGAACGCAGGGCATCATTTCCTGATGATACTTTGCTGGAAGTAAAGCAGTATATCATCAATATTGATAAAAAGCCCCCGGAAAATCCCCGGGTAATTCCTTATATCGATGAACAGAGCAAAATCAGGTTCAGGTGTTCCAACCCTGTTGGAGAGATCAGCCAGGGGGTAATCGATTCCGGGGCGGAACCTTTTTTTGTTTCCAACTTGAACGAAGCCTCACTGCCGCTCATTTCATTTTCCGCGGTGGTTTGGGCAAAGGATCCCGCGGGCAACTGCAGTGTTCCCAGGGATCTGCGGTTTGATTTTCCCCCGGTCAGGGTTGAAAATCCCAGGACCGGTACCTGGGCAAATCCCCAGCGTTTAATTATAGAAAATATTTCGGGATATGAAATTTTCTGGACCTCCGATGGCAGTGACCCCTTTGGGGAAACCGGAACTCCCTATACGTCCCCGGTAAGGATTGATAAAACCGGGGATGTGAGTATCCGGATAGGGATTCGCCAGACCGGAGGAATAAGTTATGAGGAAAAAATTGATTATTCAGTACTCCCGCCGCCGGAATTATTAAATGAAGATACGGTTCCTTCTTTTTTAAGAACCCTTCAATCCCTGGAAGAAAATCCCGTGGAGACCGAAACCTCCGTTGGCATTCCCGGGGATTTCCTCTGGTCCTTTGAGGGGATTTCCCCTTTCCCCGGGGATGAACAGATTACCCTGCGTCCCCAGGAACGGATTAGAAGGTATGTTTTTCTTCAGGCAGGAAAAAACGGGTATACCACCCGGTATGCAATTCTTTTGGAAGGAAAGGACAGCGGTATGCCCGAAGTCCCCCAGGTATCCCATACCAATCAAGGTGATGTTTCCCTGGGATCCGCTCCGTCGCCGGATGCGGTGCGTCCCCGGATGGCTTTTTCAGGAAACAGCCGGGTCGTTTACTGGCCTGGGGATGTTTCAAATGTCTGGTACCGCCTGTCCAATGATCAGGTTTGGCTGGATGGAAAAAAGATTCTTCCCCTGCCAATTGAAGGGGGAACCCTGGAATGGATTATCCAGGATGAAACAAATAAGGAACCCTTTAAGGTTGCTGTAGATCCGGTACCGCAAATCCCAAAGGAAAAGGATCAAAAAACAGTCCAGGGATATTTTTCCTACCGGTATAAAGCGGAATCACTTTCCGCTGAAAAGAACCCGGCTGATAACCGGTTCCAGTGGATTATTGCAACCCCCGTATTGGAATTGAACAAGGATGTACTGGGACAGATTTCCCTGGATGCCTGCGACGGGGAAGATATGGAATGGCAGTTTGTTTCCGGAGCCGGGGAAACATTAAAGAGCTGGCACAAGGACCGGAGAAAACCAAAGGCTCCCGTATTGGAAGCCCCCTCACCGGATTCCTGGCAAAGGGATGCCCGGATTTCTGTGGTCATTGATGATAACGACCCTGATACTGAAGCGGTCCTTCTTATCAATACCGAATATGATGATGGTTCATCGGAATTATTCAAGGTGAATAATTTTGTCCAGTTGTTGGGTAAAAAAAACCAGGTTGGATTAGTTAACGTTGAAGCATATTTAGTAGACAGTTCGGGAAACAAAAGCAGAAGTTCCTTCCTGCGGTTCACCCTGGATCCTTCAATAATATATGTAGCCGGGAACGTGTCCCCGGTAAAAAACGGAAACCCCGATGGTTCCAGAGAAAGACCTTTTCAAACTCTGGACGAAGCCATTGCCCTGGCTCTTAAAGAAGGCCGGAGGGTAATTTATGTTGCGGAAACCGCGGCGGTTAAATCCCGTTTAAGCCTGTCCGGGGAAATAGTTATTAACGGCGGATTCGACGGTGAATGGAAACCCGCAGAATATCCGGGAACCCTGAGGTTTGATCCCACAGCCGGGATCACCCTGGAGCAGGGAAAACTGACGTTTTACAATACATCGATCGAATGGCCGGGAAACGGGAAATATCTGATTGAAGGAAATCCCGGATCGGCTATTACAATGATAAAGAGCAGAGTATCCGGTACGGGGCCCCTGATCAGGACAAGCCGGGACTGTAATGTGTATCTGGAAGATTGTTCCATCTCAGCTTCCGTAAAAGGACCGGGCAGGTCCCCGTATTTTTATTTCGATGCAACCCAGGGACTTATCAGGGATACTGTAATAACCCTTGATGAAACCCATGGGCTGGTTCTCCATGCTTCTGCTTCGGATATAAACATCACCGGGTCGGCATTTGTTCTTAAGGCAGAGAAAACGGGAACCCTGTTTTCTATTGATTCCGTTAATTTTCATATTCAGAATATAAACGCTTCCGTCACCGCAGAGGATTATAGTTCCGCCGTGGAAAGCGTTAATTCAAACATACTGATCCAGGACAGCCTGTTTTCTGTAAAATCCAGGGATGGAACTGTATTGATACTGGACCGGTCCGAAACATCCCTGGTAAACACGGAATTGCAGCTGAATACCTCATTTCTAGCCCAGGCGGTTCAGATAAAAGGAAATGTTCCCGGGGTAACAGGGTGCAGTTTTATTTTCACCGGAAGTTCCAGCCGGTCCAATGTGTTTTCCGGAATATTTTCCAATACCCCGGACCCGAAAAAAATTGGAGGGAACACCTTCATCGGGTTCAGCCATATCCTTAATGACAATTATCCCGCGGAATCCATTATGGGATTCAACCGGGACTATGCACCGCAAGGAAAAAACAACCTAGTTAGTACAAGGAAAAAATGATGAAAGGATCCAGGGGGAGAATTGCCCGCCCATTATTATTACTGCTGATATGCCTGTCCGCAGTGAATCCAATATTTTCCGATGAAGAAAGCTGGTTTCAATTTATTCCCAGGAAAGACCAGGCCCAAGCCCAAAAATATATGGCTGAAATAGATAAGACGGTTAAGCAAAATGCGGATATCCAGGAATCGATGGATTACACCATGCTTAACACGGCTTATCTGTCTCTCCTCCTTGGGGAATACAAACATTCCCTGCCGGGCCAACGCTACGGAATGGATCGGAGATTCCATTTTAATCCCCGGCGTTACGACGTGAAAGAATTTTTATTGGAACAACTGCTTTTGCGGTACCAGCAGGCATCGGATTTTTCCCATGACCAATTTCAGGCTAAGGAAGGATTAATAAGTTTATCAGCCCATGAAAAGGTAATCAGGGATAACGGTGCAAAACTTTCTTCGCTGGTTAATGCAAATATTAAATCCGCAGATAAGGATAAGCTGAAATCCCTGGAACTTAGGCTTTCCGGGATTATTGGAAAAGCGGTCTATTGTCCCTCGGTTCTTTTTATCCATCTCCGGGCAGAAGCGGATCTTCTGGATGCGGAACATTATAAAAAATGGGTGGTCCTGCTTTCCCATGCAAGCCCCGGGGCAATTGCAGAAAATATACATATATTTGACAGCTCATCCAATGAAACATTCAAAAAGTATCTGCTGATGTTTGAAGCAGAATACCATGCATTAAAAAAAATGAATTGTATTTTTCCCGCATCCGCCGCTGCTGTCTGGTATGTCAACGCCTTTCTGGATGATTATCCCAAGGAAGATATACCCTTTGATTCCATAAAACTATTCCTGGAAACATTCTGCGGTACCGACCCGGCGGTACTTGCGGGTTTGTTCTATAACCATATTGATTATGGTACAGCATTATCGGAAATATATTCTATTTTGTGGATCGGACTTTCCCGATATCCGGAAACCTTTTTGCATGACACAGGTCTTGACCGGCAATTAATTACCGGGGCCTTTGATCATCTCCGGAAGGCTTACAATTATATTCCCTGGGAGCTTTCCAGGGGCAGCAGATTTTTTTTTAACGGTGATGAGACAGATAAACCCGGCAAATACGATGGGGAGAATTTTCTGGATATACTTGTTAAGACTGAAACCTTTGCTGCAGAAGCCGAATCCTATTCCCCGGATGAATTGATGGAAGCGTTTAAAAATTTGACAGCAAAGGATTACCTGGCTTCGGAATTGCTGTTTGACAGCCGCCGGTATGTACCGCTTCAGGATATGCTGAACGGGGAAATTGAAAACTTCCTTAATAACAGGTTCCCGGAAATTTTACAGAAGGAAAAGCCCGCTTTATCCATGGTATATCATATGGTTGATATAAATTCTGTTCCCCTCCGGATGGTGACGGTACATGAAAAGGTTTCTGCGGATGGAATTTCCCTGGTGATTCCCCGGGCAGTGGATTATGCGGATACCCGGGGAGCTTTATTTCTTGGAAATTCCGGGCAGGTGCTGTTCACCGTTGATCCGGTTATGGAAAAAAAGCCCCTGACCTTTTCCGAAATAAATTTTGCTCCGGATGAATTTTTCTGCGGCAGCAATGACCATATTATGATGATCCTGAAGGATTACATGAATTCCCTGGCAAACAAAATGGGTATATCCTCCGAGATGGCTTATTTTCCCATGGCTTATACCGCCAGCGGAAATCTGCATAGGTTGAAATTTCTTTCCGCTTCATCCTTTAGACTGGCCGGATATTTCAGGGGCAATGATGAAAAATAAAATTCTGTTATTACTTTTACTGGTGTTCGTTTCATTGCTTAGTTCCTGTGCTCTGAAGGATTTTTTTTCAAGCTTCTTTAATTCCAATCAGGATACTATTGATAAGGACCATGAAACCCATCCTTCCTGGTTTTCCTATCCCCAGGACACGGAAATTACCGGGATATCCCTGGATGTAGTAATTTCTCTGGTTTCGTATTTCCCCGGCACAATTATATTCGGTCCCGATTATTTTATTGTAAAGAGTGGCAGCCATACCCAGGTGATTTCCGGAAGTATACCTTCCCCGGATCCCGGTGAAACGGAAAATGTACTTGAATATCCGGCGGAAATTGAGGCTGGATATACAAAAGCCAGGTATGGCAGGTTTGAGTATGAGATAAATGAATCCGGAACAGTAAGTGTTTATAAAACCGGCGACCCGGACAAAAAAACAAAGGCAATTCCCAGGGAACCTGCGGGTGAAATAAAATACGATCCGGCGAGGATAACCTCCGGTCCCCTGGTTTTTAAAAATGAAATTATTTTTGCCTCTGATGAACCTTCATTCCTGGTTTACGACAGAACAACCCTGGAGCTGAAAAAAACGTATCCCATGGAATATCTTAGCCAGGGACCCCTGGTGTATATGGAAGGCATGAATAAAATTGCGGCGTTGCATCTTAACGGAACCGTGGGTGTGTATAATTGTAATACGGTACCCCCTGCAGCGGTATCAAAAACAAAATCCGATCCTGTGATGGAATATATTGGCCCTTCCCCGGAGGTTCTTGATGAAATCAGCCAGCAGGTTGGGACCATATTGTCCAGGGAAAATTTTTCTTTTGAATCGGTGGATATATATGGTCCCCGCAAAAAAGTGCCGCCCTTGGGTGCGGTCCTTTACCTTATTCCCCCGGAGAATGAACAGATCCAGTACCGATTTTATGTGGATGGTACCGGGGAAAAACGGTACCTGCTGATAATCTTTAATGAACATGGAGAAATGATGCAGAGCAATGTGGGATATACCGTATCGAACTGGATTGATATGAATATTCCCAAAGAAACAAAGTTGTATGCCGCGGCCGGTTTATTTTCATCCCCGGATGATCCGGTGGATGAACACGCCGAATATACCCTCATGCTGAGTCCTCCCGGGGGTGTTAAGAAATGACAGGAGTCCCGATGTGCCGTTGATCTGCGGACTTGATGAAGCAGGCCGGGGGCCCCTGGCTGGACCGGTGTATGCGGCAGCGGTTATTCTGCCGGAGAGTTTTCCCTTTGAACTTTTGAATGATTCAAAAAAGCTGAATGAATCCCAGCGGAATAAAGCATTGCCCCTAATCCTGGAAGGGGCAATTGCCTACGGACTTGGCTGGGCCAGTCCCCAGGAAATTGACCGAATTAATATTCTCCATGCCAGTCTCCTGGCCATGAAAAGGGCCTTCCATGCCATGGAATATCCCAATCCGGAAATAGAAGCTATCACAGACGGGTTATACATTCCGGAAATTCCCGTACCCTGTAAGGCTATGGTAAAAGCGGATGCAAAAATCCCGGCGGTTATGGCCGCATCAATTCTGGCAAAGACCGCCAGGGACCGGGTTATGGAACGCTATTCCTGGATTTATCCTGAATACGGATATGAAAAGCATAAGGGCTATCCGACCAGGGAACATTTCCGCCGGATAGCCCAGTTTGGTGTGTCGCCGATCCAGCGTCACAGTTTCAGTATAAAAAAGAGCCAGCTGGAATTGTTTTAGCCTGGCCCGGACCGTTATTCGGAAGTCTGGTTCAATACGTTTCCTGTCGCACAAGCCTCCGTTGGATACGGTGCATTGCTGAAGATGCCCCGGGTCTTGTCCGAGCCCACTGAAAAACAAGATAGAATGTATGAAGAAACAAAACGTAGCCAGGGAAGCCCATGTTAAAAGGTTGCGAATCCAATGCTGAAAAAAGCTATTGTGAACAATTCGGGTGGCCTGCCAAAGAACCGGAACTGATGTTCATGCAGCTGTTTCTCAAGAAACTCTATGAAGCGAAGAACGCCGAATTAATATAGTCTCATGGTTTTTCAAAATACTCAAATGCTTTTTCAATAGTCTTTTGTCAGTAAACTATATAAGCTACACAATCAAAATAAGCTGGATTATTCCCGCAATAAGCAGAATAAGAGCAAATTTTCCTAAACTATGGTCCGGATATTTATAAACTTTTTTATCCCGCAAGGCATAAATATCGCCGGTAAAATGGATTATTATTACAGCAGGCAAAAAAAGTCCCATTAATAGGACCGCAAACCACCGTCTCCTGTAAATAGGGATTTCATCATAGCTGAGGTCAAGCGGTCCAATAAATCTTTCGCGGGAAGAGGATTTTTTTTCTCTTGTATTGGTGTTTTCAAAATCTCTTTCGTCCATGCCTGCCTCCATTTATCAACAACTTATTATTTAACTATAAACTGCTACTTATCTTTCCAGGACATTTGGCAATGTTATCTATGTAAAGCTTAGTCGAACTTAACTATATTTCCTGCAAAATGTGATGTTCATTTATCTTCTTCCCGGCGGACCGCCTTTACCGCCCTGGGCCGGGGTTTTTTATCTTTGGAATTTTTTTCTTTCCCGGCTTTGCTGCTGTCCCTCTTTTTTACAATAACATGAGGGTCACCGGGTTTTCCTCTTTTTTTGAAACTTCCGTCTTCGTTTTTAACTTTCTGAGGCAGGGGTTTCTTCTTTTCCCGGGCAGCCTTTTCCATCACCTTAAGGGATTCTTCAAAGCCTTTAAGGAAGTCGCCTAAATCATCGGCGAACAGGATAACCGACTGCCTTTCAAAACCGCCGGTTTCCCGGTTTTTGCTTTCAACTATATTCAGGTATATATCACCCATACGGTTTTCTTTGACATTAAAAAAGTATGTCCGGTTTTGCAGTGATACCTTCGTAGAAAAAATTTCTCCCCGTACTCCCATGTGCTTTCTCCTAGTTTCTTTCCAAGACGGTTACAGACTTTGTTAAGCTGAAACCGGCTTCGGAGAAAAATCTGTTTCTGTTTTAAAACAAAAAACCGTATTCTCCCCCTAAGGAAACACTGATTAATGCCCATAGAGCATTAATCAGTGTATTCTTTTATGTAGGCAATTCTTTGTTGCACAAAGAATTGCGGAGGGAACCGCTGATTGGTCGCATATTGCGACCGGTTTTAATCAGCGGTTCCCTAATAGTACAGCGGCGGCAAAAATATTACCATAGGGGAATTGGCAAATATTGATTAAGGAAATTCCCCGTGATACTCAAACCATCCTATGCGGTGATATTGTCAGCTTCCGTAACCATCCGCCTCTGCCAGTCGATGAAATCTTTTTCCATCCGCTTGTCGGAACCTTCCACATCGGCTATGACCCTGAAGACCGGTTCGGTGGCGGATCCGCGCATCCAGATGCAGGCTACGGCATGGTTTCCTTCGGTTTTGAAGATGATTTTTAACCCGCCCTTGCCGGCATCACCAAAATGATTAAGGCCTTTTTTTTCTTCCATCCCGACGAATGCCACCGCATCCCAGGAAGTGATATTATACCGTGATTTAAGATAATCCTTTCGTTCTTCCCATTCCCGGAGGAAAATTCCCTGGTAACGGTTTTTCAGGAGACTGTGATCCCTGGTTTTTACTTTCAGGATACCATCCTCACTGTAGGAACCGGTGGTGATAAAAGCGGGAAGGGAAGCCACCACATCCATTAAATTGAAATCCGGCCGGAAAATTTCCGACCTGCCCGCCAGGTCACACCAGGTTTCAAAAAAACCTTCCCGGGTTTCATTGCCTAGGATAGTCAGAATTTTTATGAGTGCAAAAACCGTATCAATGGGATCCCGGACTGATGAAGGGTAGGTGATGTTTCCCCCCGCGGCTCCTTCCCCAAGAATCCTGACCTGGTATCCCCGTTCCCGGAGCTTCCGGGCCAGGCCAACCACGTTGGCTTCCCCGGTCTCTGCCCGGAAAACAGAAACATCAAAATCTTCGGCAATCCGGTCTATCCGCATGGAGGTGGGGCCGTTAACGGCTACTGCAACTTTATTGAGGGCGTTGCCCTTCATGTCATAGGTGAGTTCCCCGGTCCAGACCAGGTGGGCAAGCTCGGAAACACAGCAAAGGGCAAATACCTCCTGGGCTTCCAAAGCTCTGGCAACCCCGGCTCTTTCATCCCAGACAACCAGGTTGCCCCGGTCTCCGTCGCAGTCGGGCATGTATCCCATAATAAATGAAGGATCCTTTGCATGGAGTTCCTCCAGTTTAATCCGGCAGGTGTCCAGGGATTCTCCTTCGGGAACAATCCGGTGGACAATCTCCCCGGGTTTATCATTCATGGGATGAATTTTAATTCCCAGGGAAGGAAGGAAATCCATATCCAGGGACAGTGTCCGGGATGATCCGTTAAAATCAATTACCAACCCCAGGGGTTTTTTGGTAATACCCTGTTTCAGCACCCCAAAAAAATCATCCTGTTTTTCCTTGTCCTGGTACCCGGTGACCACTTCTTTGGTAAATGACTGGTAAGCTTCAAGGGCTTCCTTTTTAACTGATGCGGTATTGTTATAAACCTGGCTGAGGATATCCGCATTGCAGTTCCGGACCAGGGAGATCATGTCCTTAACCGGGGAAGGTGAATTCATCAGTTCCCGGAATGCATCAATTAAAACTGCTGCTTCCGTTCCCGGAATGACACCGCCGTCAACCAGGCCAAATTTTAATCCATTATGTCCCACGGGATTATGACTGGCTGAAATGTAAGCGAAACCATCCGCCAGGTTTTTATCACCGCAGGATTTTACGTAGGCCATAATTTCCGGTGCCGCACTGATAAATACAAAACGGACCCGGCAGCCCTGGGTAATAAAAACTCTTATCATAATATCGGCGATGGCGGGTCCCGTGGGCCGGGTATCCATGCCAAGAATAATTTCCGGATTGGATTTCCCGCTGGTTGATTTCAGGTATCCGCTGAAAACCGATGCGGCTGCGGCGGCTATAATCCTATGGGCCCCGGTTATTTCGGAGGTTTGATCCTCTTCGTCACCGCTTTTGGCAAAAACAGTCCGCCACCCCGATGCGGAAAGAATCAGTTTTTCCATGACCTGTTTCAGATCTTTTTCTATCAATGAAATATCCGTTTCTTTTATAGGAAATATATCAGGGTCTCCAATGATGAGACCAGTATCCTGATGTTTAATAAGTGCCATCTGCATCAAACTCCAACGTAAAGATTCACATGGTGCCCTGCCGGGCAAAACGGCCATGGGGAGCTATTATACTCTTTTTTTAAAAAAAACTTCTAGTATGCGGACCTTCTTTTAAAACCTGGTGTATTCTGATACACTTGGTAAACCATGATGGAAATTCCCTTTTTTGAACTATCCCTGCCTCCGCCGGGTTCCCATGTGGCGGTGGCCATGTCCGGCGGGGTGGATTCATCCCTGGCGGCCCTTCTCATGGCAGACCGGGGATGCAGAGTTACCGGGGTGAGCATGGTAATGTACGATAGCAGCCTCCGGTTTCCTCCGGACGGAGGAAAAGGCTGTTACGGACCCTTCAGTAAGGAAAACGAGGAAAACTGCCGCAGGCTCTGCCAGGAGCTGGGGGGTGATTATTACCTGATAGACCTTTCTGTTCCCTATAAGCGGGAGGTGATGGATTATTTCAGAAATGAATACCTGTCCGGAAGAACTCCTAATCCTTGTCTGCGGTGTAACCCCAGGATAAAATTCGGACTGCTCCCGGAGGAACTCCGCCGGAGGGGAATTGATTTTGATTATTTTGTTACAGGCCACTATGTCCGGCTTTTTGCCCCATCAGGAGATCCCTCCCGGGGGATTTATATTTCTCCTGGAATTGATCTGTCCAAAGACCAGAGTTATTTTTTACAGCGGCTTAGCCAGCAGCAGCTCCGGGTAAGCCGTTTTCCCCTGGGAGGTATGACCAAAGCCCAGGTGAGAAAGCTGGCCCTGGAAAAGGGACTGGTTTCCGCAGAAAAAAAAGATTCCCAGGATTTTCTTCACAAAGAAGATTTTGAAACATTATTCGCATCTGTTCCCCATGATGAAGGTGAAATTGTTCATACCAGCGGTAAAATCCTGGGGAAACACCCGGGAATCATCCGGTATACCATTGGTCAGCGCCGGGGATTGGGGGTCAGCCTGGGCCCGGATCCCCTCTATGTGGTTTCCATTAACCCAAAAACAAACCGGGTAATCGCAGGACCGGAAACGGATTTATTTGCCTCCGCCCTGGAAGCCCGGGACCCGGTCTGGGCGCCGGGGTTTGGGACGGAATCTTTCCGGGCCTGGGTAAAGATACGCCTCGCATCGGTTCCTGCTCCCGCATGGGTTCATCCCTTAGAAAACGGCGGGGTTACCGTGGAATTTGATAAACCCCAAAGGGCGATTGCCCCTGGCCAATCCGCGGCGTTTTATGTTCCATTTCCCGGGGAAAATATGACGGATGATATTGAGGAACAGGGCAGGCAGAATACAATCATCGCCGGCGGCGCAGAAATAGTGAGGGCATTAAAAAACGATATCCCCGGGTAGAAAATCCCATCCATCATGGTAGCCCAAATCCGGCTAAATCAGTATATTTGGGAGTAAAGAATCAAAAACCTCGCAGCAGAGCAGCGAGGTTTGTTGGTTCTGGAAGGTATGGATTTTATGTGGGTTTAATACCCATATAATTTTCATATACAAGATTTTAAGAACGCCGCAGAGCCTCGCACGCGGGAGCGTGCAGAGGGTATTAAACCCACCTGCGAATAAACCCTTTGGAGCAGTTATGTTATCCAAACATATATATATGGACTATAATGCGACCACCCCTATCAGGGAAGAAGTAAAGGCCGCGATGATCGAAGATTTTAAAGTTTACGGAAATGCTTCAAGTATGCACAGTGCCGGCAGGGCTGCAAAGGCCAAACTTGAAAAAGCCCGGGCTGCGGTGGGATCTCTTATTGGTGCTCCCGCTGAAACGATTATATTTACCTCCGGCGGATCCGAATCAAACAACACGGTTTTTCAGACTATAAGGAAGCTTGCGTCAGGTCCGGATGGAAAGGTTCTGTCATCGGGCAGAACGGAAATAATTACATCCGCCATTGAACATCCCTGCGTGTTAAACAGCGGAAATTTCCTTAAATCCCTGGGTTTTACGGTTCATTTTATTGGGGTGGATGGGGACGGAAAAATCAATATGGATGAGTTCCGTTCAAAGCTGAGCGAAAAAACCCTGCTGGTTTCTATCATGCTGGCCAATAATGAGATCGGAACCATTGAAGATATTCCATCAATTTCCGGACTGGCTAAAGCCGCAGGTGCATGGGTCCATACCGATGCAGTCCAGGGGGCCGGTAAAATTCCTGTTAATGTGGATACCCTGGGGGTGGATTACCTGACCTTGTCCGGCCATAAGATTTATGGTCCCAAGGGAGTGGGTGCCCTGTATGCCAGAAAGGGGGCTCCCCTGTTTCCCCTTATTCAGGGTGGACATCAGGAAGAGGGGTTCCGGGCGGGTACGTATAACAACATCGGTATATTCGGTTTTGGAAAAGCCGCGGAGCTTGCCCTGAAGGATCTGGATCTTTACGGAAAGCAGATGCTGAAACTCCGGACCCTTTTGCGGGATGGTTTTACCGCAAAGATACCAAACATCCGGATCAACGGTCATCCTTCGGATGTGCTTCCCAATACTTTGAATGTATCCTTCCCCGGGGCAGAGGGGGAGGCGATTCTGCTTTCCCTGGATATTCTGGGCATTGAGGTATCCACCGGATCTGCCTGCGCTTCGGGGAGCCTGGATCCTTCCCATGTGCTTATGGCCATCGGGGTTGGTCCTGAACTGGCCCACGGTTCCATCAGGTTCAGTTTGGGCTGGGGAGTTACCGAAGAGGATATTGCATATATTATTGATACGGTTCCTCCCGTAATAGCCCGGCTGCGGGCTATGTCCACGGTGAGCGCCGGATAAAAGACGGAAATATTTAGAAATTAAATTTGTCCGGTAATTGAAATTGCCGGACAATCCTATCATTATTTTATGGAGCATATATGACAGACTGGTTATATTCAGATACAGTTAAGGATCATTTCATGAATCCCCGGAATGTACTCATGGATGATGAGTCAACCTTCCAGGCCGATGCCCGGGGGCTGACGGGAAATATAAAATGCGGAGACCAGATGCTGGTCCTGTTGAAAATAAAAGATGATATCATCACCGACGTCCGCTGGAAGACCTATGGGTGCGCCAGCGCTATTGCTTCCACCAGCATGCTTTCGGAAGTAATCAAGGGAATGAATATTAAGGATGCCTACAACATCAAACCCCAGGACCTGGTGGAAAAACTGGGTGGGCTTCCGGAAAATAAAATCCACTGTTCGGTTCTTGGCGATAAGGCCCTCCGGGGTGCCATAGACGATTATCTGGCCAAAACAAACAGAGCAGGATTGCTGAAGGAAGAAGCCACGGTGATCTGTACCTGCCTTGGGGTCACCGATAAGGATATTGAAGAGGCTTATCAAAACGGATCCAGAAGCTGGGAAGATCTGCAGCATGCAACAAAGATAGGTACCGTCTGCGGCGGCTGCAAAGACAAGGCTCTGGACCTGCTCCACAGCTTTGAGCATATCTACGGCGAATAATATACAGGTGATTTTCTCTTAAAAAAACCACATTTTTCTTCGCAGGTCCCTTCGGGGGCCTCAGGGACCGGAGACTCCCGGTGGTTGAGGCTCTCGAAACTACTGGAAAGAAATATTGTTTCCGGGTCCCTTCGGGGGCTTCAGGGACCGGAGACTCCCGGTGGTTGAGGCTCCCGAAACCACCCGCAGAAAAAATTGTTACCCGCCAGACCCGCCGACGTTATAGTTGTACTTTTCTTGCTTTCACCAGCATCACATCTCCAAGGCCAAGAGGTTTTACCGCTTTATCCGCAAAGTTCTTTACAGGCCTGGGGACAAGCCCTGCAGCAAGTCCTCCCCAGGTAGGAATACCTTCTATAGTAAATCCCGCATCCCGTAAAAGCCGGGCCAGTGTTTTTTTTGAAAACAAATAAAGATGATCAAATATGGCTGAACGCCACCGGCCTCCCATCACTCTGCTTTGGAATCCGCTGATATTGGGGGTGGTCACCAGGAAGTACCCGCCCGGTTTAAGAACCCGGTACGCTTCCCTGACAAAAACCCCCGGGTTATTCAGGTGTTCAATCAGATGGGATGCAAGGACCACATGGCAGCTTCCGGGTTCCAGGCAGGCCTTTTCCAGGGGAACCCCGATAATATCCAAGCCCCTGTGTTTTCTGGCGTATGCTGCCTGGGGAGTGGAGATTTCAATTCCCGAAACGTTCCATCCCCGGTCCCTGAGTTTTTCCAGTAAAGTCCCTGTGGCGGAACCAATATCCAAAAGACGGTTTTTTCCTTCTTTCAGGAATTCCTGTTCAATCTTTTCAAAATCCGCATCATGTAAAGCCAGTTCCTGAAGTCTTAAAAAAGAAACCTCGTTGGAAATTTCATAGGAGAGGTAATCCTCCCCATACCCTTCCTGATAACGTTTTTTTACATCCCCGTGTAAAGGCTGGGGATTCATCTGGACTAGTCCGCACCGGGGACACCGGACATACCCGAACCCTTCGCATTGCAGGGACTTTTTGAAAACCGTCCCGCCGCAAATGGCGCAGGCAACAGTTTGATGTTCCTGGGATTCCACCGGGGTGGACCAGGTTTTAACAGATTTTTTTTTGCGATCCGGGGAACCCATAAAATGACCTATTCAACCACCAGCCGGAACACCACATTCCTGGTATTATCTGCTACATCCTGAACGATGACCTCCAGGACAGCCTGACCGCGGTTGAACCAGACTTCGCCGATTTCATATGATGGATAGGGTGAGTAAACCTGTTTGGCAGGAACCGGGGCTTTCCGGTAAGCCATAAGACTTCCGTTTTGTCCGGAAAATGTTTCCATGTGCAGCACCCCCGCTTCAATACCATTTACCATGCAGGTAATCCGGTGGGGAGCCAGGGGATTTTCATTGGCGTTCACCAGGGAATCCAGGGTATCAACTAATATTTTATACTGCCCCTGGGGCAGGTTTCTCCGCTGGGCAGGATTGATAGTTCTTCCGTCCTGTCCGACCAGCAGGACCTGCCGGATAACAGGAGCCCGGGTATCCCTCATAACAGGGAGAATCATAGCCGGATTAACCCATCGTTTTTCCTTCCGGTCAAATAAGGTAAAACAGAACCCGTCCCGGTCGCTCCATCCGGATTTACCCGAGAAAGCAAGGATTGCATCCTTTTCCACAATATGGGAAATAGCCCCGTGTTCCCGGGTTTCAAAACATCCGTATACACCGATCAGGCCGTCACCCTGTTCAATGGCCATCCAGGAACCTAACGGAGACGGGATATTGGATGCTGTATTGAAGGCATCCTGGGTAAAAATAATTTCCCCCGAATCGGATGCCCGGATGGTGCCTTCCGATTCAAAGGAATAAAAAAGCGATGGTTCGCCCTCATCATTCCAGCCGAAATTATACAGGATCTTTCCGGCACTTGACGGCCAGTCGATGGCAAAAACAGCGGATACAAATAATAAGGAAAAGATGACCCCAATTATGACGGATATACATTTGACTTTCCGTTCCATAAACTACCTCTTCTCCAGTTCAAAGGATATCAGGGTGTTGCCGCCGCCGACTATCAGTGCTGAATCTTCCCGGTTTAAAAATGCGGATTCAGCCTTAAAAGGAGCCTTGCCTGTGATAATACCGGGATACCGGATCATGACCAGATTTTTCTTCTGGTTTGGCAAAGATGTGATGACAAAAAACAAATCATCTATTCCCTTGGTATCCATGGCATACACACTGCCATCCAGGGGAACCACCGTACTTTGCCGGGTCTGGGTATCAAAAATTCCCACACCATCCATTCGTTCAAATACCACCCGGCGGTTTTGGTCAATAAATGAAAGCAGGATGGGCCTCCTGAATCCTTCACCGATATATTCATGATAGGTTACCCGGTATGAGTCACCGTGCTGTTCAAACAGCAGGAACCGCTGTTCATCCAATCCGGAAATTATGGCGAGCCTGTTTCCGTCGTCGGAAATCTTGCATGCATAGATAATTAAAATCCGGGAGCCCAGGGCGTCAAAGGAAAAGATTTCTTTTCCTTCGTTATCCAATAATACCACTGTCCCATTCAATAATCCGGCAAACAAAAGATTTGCATTCGCATCTATACAGGTGATGGGGGCGTCAAAATCATAGGTCCATTTCACCTTGCCGTTATCATCAATTGAACTGATGGAGTTCTGCTCTTTACCCAGGATGAAATTTCTGTTGTCCATAAAAAATGGATATCCCCGGGGGGCTGATATGGAAAACTGCAATTCATTCAGCGGTGATTTAATGTCAACCTTTTCAGGTGTATGGTCATACTCTGCCCAGCGGAAATCCGACAGGCTGATATATCCTTCCTTGGTTTTATTGAATGAAAAATTGCCCGCGCTGTCCACATATCCGAATCTGTTTTCCAGCATAAAGGGGGTTAGGGTTCCCTGGGCATTTTTTCCGGTATCCGCACCATCCACCTGGGTGATCCACCGGGATTTTAAAACAGTTTCTAGCTGAATGGGCTGGGCTGCCAGGAAAACGTATAGAATAAACAGCAGAATAACCAGGGGAATCCATACTTTTTTCTTTTTTTTTGCCATTGTTTAACCCAAACCCTGAAGATAAGAACTATATAGAAACCTATTTAAAGCATTATTTAAAGAAGTCTCTATGGTATGGTATTATGGATATACAATATATGTCAACTTAAAGTAATTTTTTTATTCACATGCGGGTTTAATACCCTCTGTACGCTTGCGCGTACGAGCTTCAGGGCGGGATGTTGATTTTTTGTAAATGGTGGTGCGGAAACGGGGAATTCTCCAGAAAAGTCAATTTTTTTCAGGATAAACATAGTTGAAAGAGACGGCTTAATTTCTGTCTTTATTGCTTTTATATTTGGATAAGGCATTTTATAATTAAAGAAGAACTAATGATTGCCCGGCATTTGGAGGATTTTTATGGATTTAGACAGGTTATTCAAAGAGGCTGAAAAAGCCGCGCTCAATTCCTATTCACCTTATTCGCATTTCCGGGTGGGAGCCGCCCTTTTATCCGAAGAGGGAAAGATTTTTACCGGAACCAACGTGGAAAACCGGTCCTTCGGATTAACCATTTGTGCTGAAAGAAGCGCCGTGGTATCAGCCATAAGTTCCGGGGTTAAGCGGTTTATTGCTTTAGCTATTTCAACCCCCGATTCGGAAATACCCGTGGGGCCCTGCGGTGCCTGCCGGCAGGTCCTAAGCGAATTTATGCCCGCGGGAGCTCCTGTCTGTTTCGGAGGATCCGGAGCAGACAGGGTAAATACCACCATTGCGGAGCTGGTCCCCTTCGA
The DNA here is from genome assembly GCA_031549725.1 of Treponemataceae bacterium. Lineage (GTDB taxonomy): Bacteria > Spirochaetota > Spirochaetia > Treponematales > Breznakiellaceae > UBA937. The sequence goes on along the minus strand of JAVBPH010000079.1, from coordinate 1,256 downwards.
TTCACTTCATGATTTATCAAAATCATTGTAAAAGATAAGCTTTTTTCTCCCCGGGGCTTTTCGACCCTTCGAGAGCCCCGGGCAAGGGTCTTCAGGGGCCGGGAATCCCGGTGATTGGGATTTTCGAAATCACCAGTAAAAAAAGTTTTTTCCGGATCCCTGCAATCTTTTGAGAATCCTCATGTTCCCCTGAACTATTTGTGTATTTAAAAGAAAGACTTGACATATCTTACGGTATGGTGCAAAATATTACATATATTATAAATAAAAGAAAAACAAACACTTTTTTGAACAAATTCAGTCTTAATAACACGGATAGGTTGGATTTTTTTCGTTCAAAATGAGGAGCGGAAATGATGGATGATGATATTCTCACCATAGAAGAGGTGGCAAAATATTTAAGGGTTTCCGAACGGACCGTCTACGATTGGGCGCAAAAGGGTGAAATCCCCGCAGGAAAAATCGGGACTGTCTGGCGTTTTAAAAAATCGGATATTGAAAAATGGGTAAATGACCGCCTTTCAACCAACAAAACGGATAGCCATTCCGTTCAAATAGAAAATATTATTTCCCCGGACAGGATTCTCTTTCTTAATTATTCAACCAAAAGGGATGCTATCCTGGCCCTGGCGGATAATCTGGCCAATGCTCCCCAGATAAAAAACCGCCAGGAACTGGCCACGGAAATACTGAAACGGGAAGATTTAATGAGCACCGCCATTGGCCGGGGAATTGCGATTCCCCATGTCCGGCTGTCCTCTGTGACGGACCTGGTGGTTTCCGTGGGAATCAGCCATACGGATATTATTGATTTTCAGACCCTGGATGACCAGCCGGTCAGGCTTATATTTATGATCGCCGCTGCGTATAACCAGCATGCCTATTACCTGCAGACCCTGTCCTTTTTCAGTGCAAAACTTAAAAACCAGGAACTGCGCCAGTCCCTTTTGGTTGCAAAATCTGCCCAGGAAGCATATTCACTGCTGCTGGGGCATAAGTAGGGTTAGGGATAATAATCCAAATAAACGTTGTCCAAAACTAAAAAATTTGATTATAGGTACGGGTTTATATCGAGGTAATGTTTGATTATGTTTTTTACTGCCCTATCAATAGTTTGAACCGCCCCGGGATTACCGGAGAGCCCAAAGTATGAGAGGATACGGATATGGGCAAAGAAACACGGTATTCCCCCGAGGTGAGGGAGAGGGCGGTACGGCTGGTAAACGAAGGGAAGAAAGACTCCGGGAGCCAATGGT
>JAVBPH010000096.1:0-6376 GCA_031549725.1 Treponemataceae bacterium | reverse complement strand
TTTTCAAAACTCGGTTAGTTTTGAAAAAGGCTTTTGCAGAAAGAATGCTATTTCCTTACCCATAAATAAAATAGTATTCTTTCTGCACTTACATCTAAGGTTGCTTTTTCAAAATTTGACATTTTGAAAAAGCCTCTATATTGTTGCAAAAAATCCATGACTTTATTCCCGGTCAGGGACCAGTTTGGATGAATTTGTTCTATATACTTTTGCATGAAGCTGGAAAGGAACTATCCGTTTTTGGCTGCCGCAGCAAACATAAAAAATACCGGGATTAAATGATAAAAAACATCTTAATCATACCATTTCTATAGTAACAAAAAATAACAGGATAATAATCTATCGATATATTCTATTATTTCAAAGCAGTCAATCAACAACCCCGCCGCAAGTAGCGTGTATGTTGGTTTTGTAAGGTAAGGATTATATGCAGGTTTCATGTACACATAACAATTTCTTGCTGCTTCAAAGAATCGCCCTAAAGTGCGGGGTATGAAACCTGCCTGCGAATAAAAGCTGTATAAGATTCAAACTGAAATAGTAAAGTATTCGTTTTTTGACAGTGCCGATGGGTTCCTGCATTTTTTATTTATTTTCATTTATTTGGTAAAAAAACATTGAATAGCCGTGTTTAATAACCAAATGATACATAACAATATTAACCACAACAGATATTTGAACAAAACATTTTTGTTCGTTTTTTGGCTCCTGGTGATCCCGGGTTTATCCTTGTTCGCCCGGGATATCGAAATTACGGTACAGGATGGAGATCTGGGAATTCCCCTGGAAGGGGCAATTATCCGTGCATGGGACGGAAGAGAATTTTCCTGCGATGAGGATGGCAAGGTTACCATGGATGTCCCTGAGGATTCCCAGGTGGTGGTTCGGATTGCTTATCCCGGATACGAAAACGGACGACTGATCATTCCGCCGGGAAAAAACAGGTTTACCGTGGAGCTGCGTCTAAGCGGAGTCATGGAAGGCCAGGAACTGGTTATTGAAGCCAAAGCTTCCGGAGCAACTGAAATCGCATCCGGACGGAGCATAACCATTTCAGGAAAGGAACTGGCCAGGGCTTCTGAGATAGGGCTGATCGAAGACGTGATGACTTCGATCAAACTGCTTCCTGGTGTAGGATATGCCGGATTTTTTGATGCGATGCCCTCCATCCGTGGTGGCGATCCGCTGGATTTAGTAGCCTGCCTTGACGGATTTTATATTGAACGGCCCTATCATTGGGGCGGCGGATTCTCTATTTTTGATCCTAAAATGGTACAAAGCGCAAAACTCTCCCACGGGGTATTTTCCACCAGATACGGCCAAACCATATCCGGCCTCTTAGAGGTGGAAGCGAAAAAACCTTCAAATACGGAGGTTGAATTAGATCTGGGAATTTCATCCAGCGCAGCCAATCTCAGCCTTTCATATCCCTTTGCCGGTAAAGGCGGAATTCTCATGCAGGGAAAGGTGACCTACTGGGATCCCTTTTTCTGGGCTGCAAAACAATTTATTGAAGAAGCTAGGACTATTGAAATAGCCCCGTTTATCCGAAGCGGAGCGGTGTCCTCAAATTATCGGTTTAGTTCAAATCTGGAATGGGTTTTAAGTGGTTTCCTGGGGAGTGATGGTGTTGGTGTAAATTTTGAAGGGGAAACCACAGAAAGCACCATGCAAAGCAATAACGATATGAAATTTTATTGGGAAAATATGATTGGATTTGTTACTACCGGTCTTGTTTTTAATCCCACAAATTCCATGGTGATTAAAAGCACCCTAGGGGCAGGAATTAACCGGGCTAATCTTGACGGCGAAATAAATGATTATGTAACAGTCCAGTATTCCGGAACATTTCTTGATAATTGGGACATGCTTGATGGAGTGGCGGACCGGAAAATAAACGGTAAAACTTCCTATGAAATTTCAGATGAACAAAAATTAAGCGGAACCGAAAGGGTTACTAATTTCCAGGGGCGTATTGATCTTGACTGGGATTTAGGAAAGGGATTCTTATTTGCCGCGGGTTTACAGGAACTATATTCCGGGTGGAAACAAAAACAGGAATATAAGCTCTGGTATGAAGAACCGGGAAATATCGGAACAGATGCCAGTCCTATTTACGGATATTATAGCTTTCCTGTGGACTATACAATTGATGTGAATAACAAGGCTCTTAATTCTTCTGCTTATATGCTGCTGGAATATAATAACAATAAAAGAAAAAGTTTTGGAACCGAACTGGGACTCAGGGTGGACCATCTCTATTTCATGGGACGGGATTTTACAATTCAGACCATGCCTGTTTTAAATCCGCGGTTTAATATGGATTTCGGCCTAATCAAGGATGTGGGAATTATCAATTCCCTTAGTGTTACCCTTGGTACCGGGATGTTCTCCTCTATAAACCCCAATATTCAATATCTTGAAGACCGTAATGGTATAGACGATTTTGAGCTTAAGCCGAACCGGTCATGGACATCATTAATTGGCACAAAAATCGATTTCATTAACGGATTTACCTTCAATATAGAAGGATATTTTAAATATGTATTTGACCGTACCTATTTGACCATGGATATCACCAGGGACAACCCGGAACCCCTGTATTATTTTGATGGCGATGGTTATATCTGGGGGTTTGATCTCATTCTGCAGAAGTATGAATCCCGTTACTGGGATGGCTGGATTTCTTATTCCTTTACATATGCCCGTTACAGGGATCCGAACAATATAACCACAGATTTTCCTGTAGGAGGAAGCGAGGTTTCCACGGATGGCTGGTATTATCCTGAGTTTCACCGTTTCCATAATGTGAATCTTTTCGTGAACTTTAAGCCCACCCGGCAGTTTAATATTGCCACCCGTTTTGGATTTGCCAGCGGTACCCCCAAAAAGGAGGTTGGTTCTATCATTAGTTACCCGGTGGAACTTCCAGACGGCACTATCATTGAAAAGTGGAAGCGGACTGAAGTGTATTCGAACACCGAACGGACTTCATTCTCTATTCCTCTGGATCTTAAGTTTTCCTTTTATACCTTTGACAGGAAAGGTAAAGTACAATCCGAAATATACCTTGGTATTGAAAACATTCTCTGCTTAGTTTACAGCCCCCAGGGTAATACCACCTTTAACAGTTATACCGGGAAAGAAGATAAAGGGAGCAGTTCCGCCAGTTTTGAAATGCCCATCCCGATGGTTTCCTTTGGATTCAAATGGAGTTACTAATGAAAAAGATAAGTATTATTCATATCACAGCAGCTGCCTTGGCGGTTCTGTTCAGCAGTTGTACTACCCTGGTTGAAAAGGCCGGACAGTCGTTAGATGGAACCGCCGCTGCTTCAAAGAAAATAATGGTATACAAATATCATGAAAAATCCAAAGACGGTATGGCGGTTAAATATGTGCGCAATAAAGCAGGTGATACGTATCTTACCATTTCCGTTAATAGTATGCCAAATATATTATTTAAAGGTTCCATACCTGAGCCGGACGGCAGTTTCTATATCACTTCTTATACATTCTTATGCAGCAGTTCCATTGGCTGGAATGAATTTACCATGGAAGTATCCGGGACAGGGACCTTTGAAAACAGGGAGGAATATGGAATTCTGCGGATTCATTCTCTTATCGAACCCCTGGGAATTTCCTCCGGAAAGATACGGTACAATGCGGAAAGGTTAATCGGTGAATCGGCCCTCGGTGCCCTGAATAACCGGCATGAGCGGATCCTGGCGCTGGTGGAATGGATGCAGACCCAGTCCAATGTTCCGGATTTCGAAAACGAAAAGGCTTTTAAAAACTACTGGAAACCCCTGATTTTTCCGGAACTGGTATCATCAAAGAAACGTCCCGGTACATGGACCAGGAATAATGCAGAATGGTCCAGGGCTGATGATATAAACTGGAATATTTCTTACACAGAAAAAACTTTCCCTGAAGAATTACATATCTACAGAAATTCCGGGGGACTTTTAAGAGATTGGGAAGAGGCCATAGGCTGGATCTTCCTCGAATATGAATGGGATCACTTATGTGATCAATTGAACACTACCGTTCAATTGACAAAAAAATAATGTATTGGAGTTGAATTATGGATAATGGAAATGCTGTTTTTTCGCTTTTGGACTTTTTTAAGATGGGCGGGATATTTATGTGGCCCCTCCTGGCTTTCTCAATTGCCACAATAGCAATAATATTGGAACGGGTGGTATACCTTTCATATCACAATCTTCGTCTTGATGATTTGCAGAAGAATGTTGAACAATACATTCACTCAAATAATTTATCCGGCGCAAAAAAATATTTAATGCCCCTTACCAAACGCAGGGTGGGCGCCCGGATTCTCCTGGTCCTAATAAGGCGGGCAAAGCTTCCTGAATACCGGATGGAAAAAGCTGTTGAAGCGGAGGCTCTTACCTGCATCAATTCCCTGGAAAATGGTTTTGGTTTTCTTACGGTTCTTGGTTCCCTGGCCCCGCTTACGGGTTTCTTAGGCACGGTTTCAGGTATGATAGGAGCGTTTAAGGCTATTGCAGAAGCAACCGAAGTCAATGCCCAGATTGTGGCAAGCGGTATTTATGAAGCGCTTATTACCACGGTATTCGGATTGGTAATCGCGGTAATAGCAATTTCCGCCCACTCCATTCTTACTTATGTGGTGGATAAGTTTTCCAGGGAAACAGAAAAGACCTGTTCCGATCTTATTATTGAACTCGCCATGACAAAGAGCGAGTTTGTCCCCAGCGAAACAGTTCCTGAAACTGAGGTGTTGTGTGTATGACCATCAGCAGACGAAAGAAAAGAGGATATGACGATAACAGCGCCCTGAGCGATCTGGCATTTCTTTTAATTATTTATTTTATTGTGATTGCCGGATTTAATGTAAACAAGGGATTTCTGTTGAACCTTCCAGCAAAGGATTCGGTACGTTTAATTCTGAAAGACGACCTTATGCGTTTTGAACTGAATGATACGGGAAAGCTTTTTTTGATGGGGGAGGAAATTGATATTCAGGATGCTGAAAAAAAGATTGGCGCCGCCATTGCATATCAGCCAAACCTTGCGGTGGTACTCCTGGTGGATCCCCGTACGCACTGGCAGGACGTGGTAACCTTTGTGGAATTAGCACAAAGGTTAGAAGTAGAATCCTTTTCTTTTAAAATCAAAGAAGGGACCTGATAGGGAATACTATGAAAATAAATCGCCGTAACCGGAAAATGCCATCCGTACCTCTTAATGCTATGTCCGATGTGGCATTTCTATTGCTGATATTTATTATGCTGGTTTCACTGATAAATTACCGCAAGGAAGTTAAAATTGCTTATCCTGAAGCAAGGACAGCAAAAAAAACCAGCGCTGAAAAAAACATGGAAATCTGGATTGACCAGGCAGGCAATGTTTATCTTGATGGTGTTCCGTCCAATGCAGCAGCAATCGAATATGCAATTGTGGATATGTACAAGGATGCACCGGATACCCGGGTGCATGTAATAGCCGATAAAAATACACCCTTTGATTATGTCAATGATGTATTAAAAACCCTGCAGCTTTTGGAGCATAGGGTTGTAAGTTTTGTGGTAAAAGATGCGTAAACAAAATCTCATTCGCCTATGCATATTGTTGGTCGTCGCAGGATTACATGGAGTAGTATTGTTCATTACTTTTAATATGGACACCCCCCGGATAATTCCGGAACCGCCGGTGAGTATTATGAAGCTGACCGACTTTAAGGAAGACATTCCTATAGCCCCGGCAATCCCGTTAGAACCGCCGCCGGTTAATTACCAGAATACCATTGAAAGTATCGCGGTGGTGATGGTAGAAACCGACGAGATTCCGGATAATGTAATTGTATCGGCGGAACCTTTACGCGGAGCTGTTTATGGTTATGAACAGGAAGACTATCTTCCCATGCATAAGGTTTCCATACCTCCCCTCTTTTCGGAACAGGAAATCCGCCGGGGTTTGGTGTATCCTGCTATTGCTTTGAAATCTGGAATTGAAGGGACCGTATACCTTGAATTGTTTGTTGATCAGCGAGGGGAAATCCAGAAAATAACTATCATGAAAGAGGACCCCGTTGAAAAGGGATTCGGGGAAGCCGCGGTGAAAGCCTTTCAGGGAGTCCGCTGTACACCTGCCCAGGCGAACGGGGTTCCCGTGGCGGTCCGTTACCGGTATCCCGTACGTTTTTCCATACGGTAGCCGGACATGATGACAGGATTCATGTTTATAGAAGGAGCCTTTTTCAAAACTCGGTTAGTTTTGAAAAAGGCTTTTGCAGAAAGAATGCTATTTCCTTACCCATACATAAAATAGTATTCTTTCTGCACTTACATCTAAGGTTGCTTTTTCAAAATTACGGCCCTTGCGGTCCGGC
>JAVBPH010000115.1:0-6502 GCA_031549725.1 Treponemataceae bacterium | reverse complement strand
TTTTTCAAAACTCGGTTAGTTTTGAAAAAGGCTTTTGCAGAAAGAATGCTATTTCCTTACCCATAAATAAAATAGTATTCTTTCTGCACTTACATCTAAGGTTGCTTTTTCAAAATTTGACATTTTGAAAAAGCCTCTATAATTAAAACAAAAAATAATATCTTTTTATTGCTTGACCGGATTTTCATAGGGGGACTCCTTCCTCAGCGGGTATGGATGGATCTTTTTTACTTCACCGTTGAACGGTATACACCCACCTGGAGGATTTATCTATCTTTTTTAAAAAAATGAGTACTACAGAACATATTTATGTGTTTGAGGCTGCGTTATTCCAATTATACTGGAATTTGCTATTTGATCGTGTAATCCCGACTAATTATGGACAGGACTTTCAAACCATCTGCATGACCCTTTTCTTCCGCTTCCGGGCTTGCATAGTCCCGGGACAGTTCCACACCTTCATTACCCGCGGCCCCGGAAGGCGTGCCTGGGTCCCTCTCATATCCGCTATGTACCAGCATACCGTCCGCAAAGAAATCTTGGTTTTTCTACGCTTACAATAGTATACATCAGTACTACCCCCGGGTTTTTATATGGACGATCCTTAAGTACCCAGACAGCAGTTGGCTGTACCCTGGGGTTTTTTTCTCCGGTCCCTTTCTGCATAACCCAGGCACCGGGATCTTTTCTAAAGCTGAAAAACCTTCATACCGCCTTCTTTTTTTTATCGTGCCGGGAATTCAGGATCGAATACATCACCGGCGTAACAAAAAGGGTCATGAATGAGCTTATGGTCAGACCACCCACAAAGGTTTTTCCGATGGGCTGAATGGTATCTGCCCCCACCCCCGGGAAAAAGGCTATGGGAACCATGCCGAGGATAGTGGTAAGACTGGTCATCAGGATGGGACGGAGCCGGTGGCGGCCTGCTTCCATACAGGCTTCCCGGACAAGCATTCCCCTGGCCCTGAGGGTATTGGTATAGTCCACCAGGACTATACCATTGTTAACCACCACACCCACCAGGGCAACCACCCCTACCATGGAGAACATGGACATGGCCTCGTTGCCGATTTTATATATCCAGATTACCCCGATTAAAAGAAGCGGTATGGAGAAAAAGATAATCAGGGGATCCACAAACGATTCAAACTGGCTTGCCATAACCCCAAAGACCAGGAATATGGCTACCCCAATGATAAAGAGGAACCGCAGGTTGTATTCCTGGATTTCCTCAGCCTCACCCAGGTAACGGACGGTAACACCTTCCCGGGGGACATAGTATTGACCCACGGTATCCTTCAGCCGGACCTGCATGTCCGTAGCGGCCAACCCCGGGGGCAGGTCCCCGGTAATCCGGACCATCCGCTGCTGGTTTTCCCGGCGGATATAAGAGGGCGCCCGGTTCTCAATCACCTTCGCCACATTTGAAAGGGAAATCCTGGAACCGTTCCTGCTGTTCACCGAAATAGCATCCAGGTTCGGCAGCCCCTCCCGGTCCTCTGCCTGGAGCATCACATTAATGTTAATCAGCTTATCCCCCTGGGAAATGGTGGTTGCGGTGGTGCCGTTCATGGCGGTCCTGATTTCGGAGGAAATGGCGGAAAGGGAAACCCCCAGGGCGGCTGCCCGGTCCCGGTCTATTTCAACCTGCAGCTGGGGCCCCCCTTCATCAATATTAATGACAGGATCTTCTATTTCCGGGAGATACCGCATCAGGATATTTTTTATTTCATCCGCACTTTCCATGAGTGCCCCGGCATCCCGGGAACTGAGGGCAATTTCTATGGCGGAGGTACTTCCTATGGTCCGGCCTGCCCGGAATGCAATCTGGGTTCCGGGGAACCGGGCCAGGTATGGGGTCAGCTTCTGCTGGATGGTGGTGGGGGTATCAATCTGATTTACCGGTTCCGGCAGGGTGATCTGAATATTTCCGGATGCCCCGGTGTTGCCCCGGCGGTTGGTAATTACAATATGGGTGTATCCTTCAACTTCGGATTTAATAATATCCTCCAGGTCCATCAGGACCTGTTCGGTGGTGTCCTGGGTGGCCCCCGGGGGCATGGTAACGTTAATGGTCACCGTATCGTCCGTTCTGGTCCGGATAAACATATTCATTCCTGTACTGGAATACTGCAGCAGCGAATAGGCCAGGATAAGGACAACAAAAACAAGAATTAATGCCCGGTGGTCAAGGCAGTAGGCCAGGGATTTTTTGTATCCGTTTTCCATGGATTTAAAAAACGATTCAAACATCGCATCGCATTTTGACAGGAAAGGATTTTTCAGCGGCTTCTGCTTTCTTGTATCCAGTTTGAGGATGGGACCGCACAAGGCAGGAACCAGGGTAAGGGCCACCAGGAGTGAACAAACCAAAGAGATTACCACGGTAAAAATGAGGTCATTAAACAGCTGGCCCATCATCTCCAGATCGTTTTTATAGATGATCAGCGGAATAAACACACAGAGGGTGGTGGCGGTGGAAGCTATAATGGCCCGGGTCATTTCCTGGCTTCCCAGGATAGCCGCAATCTCCGGCTTTGCTCCCCGTTCCCGGTAGTTATGGACGTTTTCAAGGATAACAATAGAACCGTCCACGATCATACCCAGCCCAAGGATAAGTCCCGTCATGGTGAGCAGGTTCAGGGTAAACCCGAAGACCGACATGCACATGAGGGTCAGGAGAATACTGATTGGCATGGACAGGCCCACCACCAGGGTGGCCTTGATGTTCCGTAAAAACAGGAAAAGGATAAGCATTGCCAGGAGGGCTCCCTGGAATGCATTGGAATAAACCTGCTGCAGGGTGGCATTAATCATGGAGGTGTTATCCGACAGCACCTCCAGGGTTATTCCCTGGGGAAGATCCTGGTTTACATCATCCAGGGCATCCCTGACGTTCTTCGCTACCTTGACGGTGTTGCTGCCGCTTTCACTTTGAACCTGGATGTATACTCCGCTCAGGCCGTCCACATAAACCCGGGTGGCGTTGTCATTGTATCCCAGACTGACCGTTGCCACATCTTCCAGCCGGGTCACCTGGGAACGATTTACCCCGGTTGATCCGCCCTCGGGAACCGTGATGGTTTTCACCACCAGCCGCCGGACCTCGTCCAGGGTATTTAATTCCTGACGGGTCAGAATCTGGTATTCCTTGGTGCCCCTGGTCAGGCTTCCCCCGGAAACGAGAATGCTCTGGCCTTTCAGGGCGCTGGTAATATCGCTCAGGGTGAGCCCAAATGCGGCCAGCCGGTTCAGGGATACTTCAACCTTCACAATCTGGCTGGTTCCGCCGGTCACATCCGCCGCGGCAACCCCATCAATCCTTTCGATCTGGGCCTGGATATAGTCTTCTGCAAAAAGCCTCAACTGGTCCGGGGTATAGTTCCCCTTTACCACCAGACGCATGATAGGCATGGCGGACATATCCCAGCGCCGGACCTGGGGAGTATTAGCCCCGTCGGGAAGGGAATTTGCCAGCCTGGTCAGAAGATTCTGGACGGTAGTCATGGTTTCATCCATATCAGTTCCATAACCAAAGGAAAGGTTTATCGAACTGTACTCAAACCCCGAAGTGGAGGTCATTTCCTTCAGCCCTTTGGTGGAAGCCAATACTTTCTCTATGGGATCGGTAATGTTTTTTTCTATATCCTCGGGACCTGCCCCGGAAAAGGATGTATACACCGACAGGAAAGGCCTGGTGGTTGAAGGGTACAGATCCACCGCCAAATTGGGAATCATGGTGGCGGCTATACCCAGGGCCAGGGCATACAGGACTACTATGGTTACGGGGCGGCTTACCGAATATTTAGGTATGTTCATGGGGCCCTACTCTACAATACGGACCGGTTCCTGGTCACTCAGGAAATTCTGCCCGGATGTAACAACCAACTCTCCGGGACTTACCCCACGGATAACTTCCACCGTATCTTCACTTTCCAGACCCAGGACGAGTTCCCGCTGTTCAGCTGTATTCTGCGGATTCACCACATAACAGATCCACCGTCCAGCAGTATTGATCAGCGCTTCCCTGGGGATGAGTGGTACATGGTTTGACTGCCGGGTCACCAGATGAACCGCGGCAAACATGCCGACCCTGATCCTGCTGTCCCTCACGGGAAAACGCAGCCTTGTCCTGGTGGTACGGCTGGCCGGGTCCAGGACAGGGCTTACTTCGTAAACCTCCGCCCGGAACATCTCCCCGGGCATGGCTTCAAAACTGACCTCCGCGGTCAGTCCGGTGTGGAGATCCGTGGTAAACCTTTCGGGAACGTAGGTTTCCAGAAGGAGGCTGTTCAAATCACCGATTACCAGGATAGCAGTCTGGGTTGTTACCGAATCGCCAATATTCACCGGAGATGATAGAACCGTCCCGGAAATGGTGGAAACCACCGGGCTCTTGGAATACACCTCCCCGGGCCTGGAAGGATCCACCGATGCTACCGTCTGGCCCGACCGGACGGAATCACCTATGTTAACATACACATCCGTCAGTTTACCCGCCATGGTGGGATTGATCGAAACCTGGTTCCTGGCCAGGATATCACCGTTGATCACCACACTGGTCCGGACATCCCCCAGAATTACCGGGACTGCCCGGACAATGGTGGCATTCCTGTTTCCGGCTCTGCCCGCCTGGGGATTCTGAGCGGGAGCGCCGCCGGGCCCCAGGATCACTTCACTGGACTGTGCATTTCCAGGACTGTTTATTCTTTTGAGGACACTGAATGCAATAGCGCCAACCAATACAACACAAAGTACTATCAGGACGATGGTGAACACCGCCCGGCCTTTTATCTTCTTCATGAACTGCTCCCCATGAGATCCTGCCAGTTCACATTCAAAGCGCTGGCCAAATCAAAAATCACATTTTTATAATTCGTTTCTTCTACTAATAGTTCCTGCCGGGCCTGGAGCATATCCTTCCGGGCAGTTTCAAGATCGATGAATTCCACGGTGCCGTTCTGAAAACCCTGTTCGGTCAGGGTGTAGGTCAGTTCCGCAATCTGTACTTTCAGCCGGGATATGACAATACTGTCCCAGGAATTTTTCAGGTTCGCCGTGAGGGAACGGATCAGGGTTACGGCGGTATCCTCCAGGTTCCGTAATTCTATTCTTGCCTTTTCGGTATCTCCGGAGGCGCTTTTTATATTCTGATCGGACTTTGAACCCGGCACCCAGGGATCGATGGGTATTCCCACACTTACACCGCCGCTGATGGCATCGGTGAAGCTGTCAGTCCACTGGCCGTTCCATCCGGCGGAAAGGCTGAGCGACGGAGCCCTGGCGTTCATGGCTGTTTGTTTTCTGGTGTTATCAAGGATTTCGATGCGGTACTGCTGGCTCATAATATCCGGCCGTTTGTGGAGATACGTCACAATGAGATATTCCGGATCAAGGGCCATCTGTTTAATATCCAGGGTCCCTTCAAAAACAACATCCAGGTGCTGGTCATATCCCAGGAGCATCAGGAAAGCCACCTTGTTGATATCATATTGGGTTTGGGCTTTTACCAGTGACAGCTTTGCGCTTTCCACACTCAGCTGACTCCGGATCAGGGTAAGCTGGCTGATCAGCCCGTTCCGGAAAGCCACCTGGTCCTTTCCGTACTGCTGTTCCGAAAGGTTAAGCACATCCTCCAGAATAGCCAGATTTTCTTTTTCCGCTATCAGATTATAGAAGGTTTTTGCCACCTGGACTTCCAACTGGCGCCGGGTATTTTCATAATCCAGGATTTGAGTCTGATAAGCCAGACCATTATTTTTCATCAGATAGGGAATACCGCCGTTTAACTGCAGTGAAAGATTCAGGGATGTGCTGTAGCGCAGGGGATTTTGGTTTGACGAAGAAGTACTTTCCGTAAAAAGGTTGTTGCTGTAATTCAACCCCGCCCCGGCGTTTATCCCCGGAAGAAACTGGGACCAGTTATTTTTGGACCGCATCTGGGCAATTTCGACATCGATTATTTTTTGCTGGAGATTATAACTTTCCACCAGAGCCTGATTTATCACATCATCCAATGTCAGGATCACCGGTTCTGCTGCAGCGGATATAACAGGAAAAAACAGCAGCGCCCAAAGTATGGCACGCTTCATGGGAAGCCTCCTGAGAAACATTATTTACATTGTATCTATATTTAATTATATGGTAACATCAACTATTTTCAAAACCCGGGTAGGTTTAAGAAAATCTCATCTAATATAAAATAACAGGCTTTTGAATTAGTTACAATCAATTTTCTTAAAATCAACAACCCGCGGCGAACCCCGGGGTATTAAACCAGACTACGTCCTAATCAAAAACCTTCTGCACGCTCCCGCGTGCAAGGCAGAGCCTCGTACGCGGGAGCGTGCAGAAGGTATTAAACCCACTTGCGAATAAAAAAGAAAATATATGAGGCTTTTTCAAAATGTCAAATTTTGAAAAAGCAACCTTAGATGTAGGTGCAGAAAGAATACTATTTTATTTATGGGTAAGGAAATAGCATTCTTTCTGCAAAAGC
>JAVBPH010000078.1:0-20980 GCA_031549725.1 Treponemataceae bacterium | reverse complement strand
CCGGACCGCAAGGTCCGTAATTTTGAAAAAGCAACCTTAGATGTAAGTGCAGAAAGAATACTATTTTATTTATGGGTAAGGAAATAGCATTCTTTCTGCAAAAGCCTTTTTCAAAACTAACCGAGTTTTGAAAAAGGCTCTTATAACGAAATAAAAAAGTTTCTCCATCTTGCATCTAAGGAAAACTTCTAAAAACTGAAGTTTTTAGAAGTTCCCATAAATATTTATTTCAAAGGAGTAAAAATGGCAAAAAAGTTTTTTAAGCATCCGGTGATTATCATTGCTCTTTTTTTGCTGGTTACCTGTTTCTTTGCTTTCCAGTTGAGGAAAATAAAATTGGACAATTCCCTCAGGCTTTACCTGCCGGTGGAACATGAATCCTACCTCAGGCTTGAACAAATGGAAGACGAATTCGGCGGGACTGAAAAACTAAGTGTGGTGGTTCAGGACAAACACGGTACCATCCTGACCGCGGAAAACATTGACATCATAAAAAAAATTACGGACCGTTTATCCGAGGCGGATCATATTAAGGATGTGGTATCCCTGACAAATATTGATTTTATTTATGATGATGCGGGAAGTCTTTCCTCGGGGGAACTTATCGGCGGTGAATACCGCGGAATCCCGGAGGACCTGATGCTTATCCGGGAAAAGTTATCCAGCTGGAATGAAATGTATGACCGGGTCGTCATATCCGATGATCTGAAAAGTACCCAGATAACTGTTACCCTGGACCAGGATCTTTCATCCGCTGAAAAACAGGCTGTCCTGGATACGGTAAGGATTGTGGCGGGGGAGGAAGCCCCGCTGCCGAATCTGAAACTCACCTTTGTGGGGGATCCCGTGGTGGGTGAGAACGCTTTGCTTTTTATGAAGTCAGACCTGTTCCGGCTGATTCCCCTGGTTGTCCTGGTGGTGCTGATCTGCCTTTTCCTGTCCTTTAATACCCTGGAGGGAACTTTATTTCCGCTGATCACTGTGTTTATGGCCACGGTCTGGTCCATGGGCATTATGGCGATGATGAACATTACATTTACAATTATTTCCAGTGTTATCCCGGTAGCCCTGATTGCCATTGGATCCGCATACGGCATCCATGTACTGAACCATTACTATGCGGATTTAGAAAAAGCTTCCGGGGAGATTACCCGGGAACAGCATCTGGATATTATCCTTGGCGGGTTAAAGAGTGTTCTTCCCGCGGTGATATTGGCTGGAATAACCACCATTGCGGGATTCATATCCCTGGTAACCAGTCCCCTGGTACCGCTCAGGAGTTTTGCAGTTTTTACCGCCCTGGGGGTATTTTTTTCACTTTTGCTTTCCATTACTTTTATCCCTGCGCTGCTGGTCCTTAAGCCGGTGAAAAAAATCGGAAAAAGGTCCGAAGGGTTTGCCAGGTTCAAGCAAAAATTCAAAGAAAAGGTTGTACCCGGGTCAGCCAAAGAAATGCGGCCGGACGGAAATAAAAAACCTTTTGTTTTACACAGGCTTTACCGGTTTATGGCGGGCAGTCCAATCCGCCTGATACTTACCAGTATCATTATCCTTGTCATATCATGGCTGGGCATAAAAAGAATTGTGGTTGATACGGCGTTGATTAATTATTTTCCCCCGGGGTCACCCATGCGGCAGGATGTCAATTTTGTGGATGAGCAGTTTGCCGGAACAAACAGTATCTATTTGATGGTTGAAGGTCAGGAGAAAGGGGATATGACCAGGCCGGAAATCCTGAAACCCCTGGATGATCTCCAGGAATATCTTGCGGAAAAATACCACGAAGTGGGAAAGGTTGTTTCGTTCACAACATTTGTTAAACGGATGAACCAGGTTATGCATGTTCCGGAGGCTGCCTCCTACTATGAAAACCTTTCCCGGGACAACTATGATTATTCCGGGGAAGATTTTTCATTCAGCAGTTTTGGTAATTCCCTTGATACTTTTGGTACCTTTGATTCGTTTGATACATTTGAGGAACCCGCGGGAAACGGATACATCGATTTCCTGGATCCCAATATCGGGTACAGCCAGGAACTTGAGAAAACCATCACCCTCAAGGATGGGCTGGATTTACTTAACCGGGCCTATATTATGGCAGGCGGAAAAAATGCCAGCATCCAGTCGATGGTTAATGCCCTGGAACGGGAAATGAACTACAATGGAATTGCGTACTACGAAATTCCCTACGATACATCCAAATACCCCGCTGAAGACCGGGAGGACCTGAAGGATCTGGTAACCCAATACCTGCTGCTTTTCAGCGGTTCCCTGGATTCATTTATTGATGATTCCCTGGAACCAGGAACCGCCAGGGTAATGGTTCAGCTGAGGACCCGCAGCACCCATGTTATCGGGAATATTATTAAGGATGTGGAGGAATATGCTGCGGCATATTTCCCGGAAGGGTACACCCTGCAGGCCACGGGTAACGCTGAACTGGAATACACCATGACCAATATGATTATTTCCAGCCAGATGGCAAGTCTTTTATTTTCCTTGGTTATGGTATTTATTATATTGATGGTTTATTTCAGGTCGGTCCTGGCGGGAATTATTGGTTGTGTTCCCCTGTTTTTCTGCATTCTGCTTAATTATATGGCCATGGGAATGTTCGGTATTAACCTGGACATGTTCACCAGTCTGATAGCATCCATAGCCGTTGGTGTCGGAATTGATTATACCATCCATTTTATGACGAACTACCAGGTTGAGCGGGCCCGGTCCAATGATCTGGAAGCAGTGACCGAAGGGACCCTCAAAAAAAGCGGCAGGGGAATTATTACCAACGCGCTTTCGGTGGGGCTTGGATTCCTGGTTTTGTGTTTATCCGAATTTGTGGTACTCAGGTATATCGGTATACTGGCGATGGTGGTTATGTCCACCAGTTCTATTATGGCTATGACCGTAATACCCGGAATACTGAATATTTTTAATCCCAGGTTTATGAGAAGGGTAAACAAAACTACCCCGGAACAGCATGCGGTACCGGCGGAATAAAAAAATCCGGCCGGAATTTTTTTTGATCCGGGATGAGACAAGCTTGTTTTGCCGTCTTCCGTTTCCTTGTTTTATGTAACAAACCCGGACTGGTTTTCCGGTGATTTTATTTTGAAGGAGTTTATTCATGAAAAAAATACGTTATCCCATTTTGATAGCTGCGGTTTTTTTGCTGCTTTTGCCAATCCGGGCTTTTTCCCTGGATGGCCGGGAGATTATCCAGAGCGTCCGGGATAAGAAATCCCCCACATATACCCATGCCCTGGTCCGGATGGACCTGATTGAATCCAACGGCAGCACCGAAACCAGGGTGGTGGAACAATGGGGTAAGGAAAAGGATAACCTTTCATCTTCGGTGATGATTTTCCGGAGTCCCGCATCGGTAAAGGATACCCGGTTTCTTCAAGTTGAAAATAAAGACCGGGCCGATGACAAGTGGATTTACCTGCCCGCCCTGAGGACTACCCGGCGGATTGCCGCTTCCGAGGGAAGCAAATCCTTTATGGGAACCGATGCATCATATGACGATATGAGTACCCGGGAGGTGGATGAGGATACCCACGAGCTGCTCTCGGAAAAAACCGTGAATACCTTTGACTGCTGGGAAATAAAATCAACCCCCAAGGCAGCTTCATCTTCGGAATATTCCTACCGGGTTGTTTACATTGATAAGAAAACCCTGGTTCCCGTACGGTCCCTGATGTACGACAAAAAAGGCAATCTTTACAAGGAAATGACCGTGGAGGAAATTAAGAACGTCAGCGGGTATGATATTCCTATAACCAGCCTCTTAAAAAATGTTCAGACCGGTCATTCAACCCGGATGGTTATTACCAATATTGAACTGGATAAACCCGTAAGTGATAATGTGTTCACCCAGAATTTCCTCAACACGGGACGTATATAAACCCAGGAGATAACCCTATGAAAGTAAGATGGAAAATATTTACTGTTGCTGTTTGTATTCTATTTATATTCATTCTGAATGCGGGGGCCCAGGAATCCTTTGATGATAGTTTTGCCTTTGATGAAGGCTTAGATTCAGAGGACAGCAGCGGTTCCGGAGGCCTCTTTGGATTTCTTGATGGTTCCGCATTACACCTGGGAGGGAAGGCATCGTTTTATGTTATGGGAATCCTCGGCGGGGATTCTTCCAGTGCATTTTTTGATATTGATAAGGTTGATGATGCGGTGTACATTTCTCCGGAATTATTCCTTGACGTGTCCTATGCAGGAAGGTCCAGTGAAGTTATGGGAACCCTTAAGTTCGATATGCAGACCATCCAGGAGTATCCCCAGGATATCCTGAATGAACTGACCCTTCGCTTTTACGCCGGGGACTTTGTTATTGAAGGCGGGAAGATGAAACTGGTCTGGGGGAAGGGGGATAATCTCCATGTAATCGACAACTTTAATGCCAACGATTTTACCCTGTTTATTATTCCCGAATATATTGACCGCCGGCTGGCGGAACCCATGTTCCATGTGGCCTGGAATGCTCCCATAGGACTGCGGGCAGAAGCGGTATATGCGCCCATCATGACCGCGGACCGCTTTGCCCGGGACGGAATCTGGAAACCCTCCCGGTATGCGGCTATAACCGCCATAGCCCAGGAGATACTGGCTGTCCAGGGAAAAGCCGCCCTGACGGCGAATGACGCTGCATCATTAATGGCTATCGCCGAAAAGGAGGATACCATCATTCCTTCCACATCAACCTTTGATTACGGCCAGATTGGTCTCCGGCTGACCTATACCATCGGCATGGTAGATATCGGAGCATCCTATTATTATGGTCACTATAAACAGCCGTCGGTGGATCTGTCGGGTTATTTGTATGCCATGCGGATGGCCGAATCAGGAGATTCCAGTTATTTATCTAAGGATGCTGCTCTTCCTAAAGTCCATTATGACCGTCTTCAGGTATTCGGCCTGGAAGCGGCGGCTGCCCTGGGCCGGTTTAATCTCCGGGGGGAACTGGCATACTATTTAACCGGCGATATTGATGGGGATGATCCCTGGACCAGGAATAACAGCATTGACTGGGTCGCAGGTTTTGATGTGGATATACCAATCCATAATCTTAATCTGAATGTCCAGAACATCGGCAAATATGTTTTGAGAAACGATAGGATTGGCTCAGGATCATACCCGGCTAAATACGATGTGGACTATAAAGCAAACGATCAATATGTAACGGACCAAATTTCCATTGTGTTAAAAGATACTTTCCTCCGGGAAAAGCTTGCCCTGTCCTGCAATGTGGTGGTGGGGATTGGCGTTAAGGATCTGCTGGTAAAACCGGTGGTTTCATACAATGTATTTGATGACCTTATCCTGGAACTGAGCGGCATGTATATTACCAGCGGTGACAACGGTGATTTCCATGATTACCAGGACAATAGTTATATCCAGATTATGATGAGTTATAAATTTTAAATGATCCGGAGCTCCCAACCCCTGAGGCCCTCGAAGGGTCTGTGACGTTTGGCTTTGTTGTCCCCGGAGATTTCGGGAACCTCAATCCCCGGAATCCCCGGCCCCTGAGACCCTCGAAGGGCCTGTGACGTTTGGCTTTGTTGTCCCCGGTGATTTCGGGAACCTCAATCACCGGAATCCCCGGCCCCTGAGGCCCCCGAAGGGCCTGTGACGTTTGGTTTTGTTGTCCCCGGAGATTTCGAAGGCCTCAATCATCGGAACCCCGGGCCCTGAGGCCCTCGAAGGGCCTGTGACGTTTGGCTTTGTTGTCCCCGGTGATTTCGGGAACCTCAATCACCGGAACCCCGGGCCCTGAGGTTCTCGAAGGGCCTGTGAAGTTGAGCTTTGTTGTCTCCGGTGATTTTGGGGGCCTCAATCACCGGAACCCCGGGCTTTGAGGCCCTCGAAGGGCCCGGGGGTATTCCTTGTATTTTTAAATCCATGTTTTCTACCAATCTGCGGTCAGTTTTTCTTATCCAATTTAGAAAAAAAAATTAAATGTACTATATTATTAATTGAGAATCAAAAAAATTGAGGTAAAGATGCCTTCCCAGGTTTTACATATCCTCTTTGGGGAGGATGTGATCTACAGAATCCATACTCTTTTAAAGCCTGTTTATGGAAACAGAATTGACAGGATCCTGGAAAAAATTTTATTTGAACATAAGGACGCTTTTGCGCTGGGATGCCAGGGGCCGGATATTTTTTACCATAACCAGCGGACCCGGCCTGTTTCACTTGAATATGGAACCCTGCTCCACCGCCGGGGATATGGCGCTTTTTCTGCGGTACTTCTGGAAATGACCCTTCCGGTCCAGAGCGAATCAAAAGATGATATTCTCCAGCGCCATGGGGATGAGGGAATAAATCTTCTGGGGGCGTATGCTCTTGGATTCATGACCCATGCATTTTTGGACAGGCATGCCCATCCGTATATTGTATATAAATCAGGGTGGGTGACTCCGGCAAAACCGGAAACCGAACGGTACAAACGGACCCATATATTTCTGGAAAGAATCCTGGATGTGCTGATGCTGTCCTGCCTCCGGGGAATCCACATTTCAACCTGGAACCAGGAAGGGTTCCTCTCAAAAATATGTGAGGATCCTCCAGGGGAATTGAAGCTGATCATTGAGAAGGCTCTCCTGGCGGCATTTCCCGAACGGGCCGCGGATGATAAATATTTAAAGCAGCGGATAGAGAATGCTTTTCTGGATGCGGCATTTTTTTACAAAATTACCGATCCAAGGAAAACCTCCCTCCACCGGAGATTAGACAAGGAAGATCCTTTCAATTGGATGGATGAAAGCAGTTCCCTTAGCCTGGTATACCCGGAAAAGCTTGATCTGGGAGTAGACTATCTTAATCTTTCCCGGAAAAGCTGGATTTATCCCAGGGATGACGGGAAAAAAGATTACCGTTCATTTATCGAACTGTATGAAGCTGCGGTGGATTTTGCTGCCAAAAGTTTTACCGCCTTCATAAGACAGTATATTGAAACAGGAATTTTTCCGGTCAGAAAAGCGGTCCTTTGTATTGGCAATGGGGGGCTTTCCATCCAGGATGGCCAGGGTAAACCCCAGGCGCCAACCAGATCGGATCCTCTTCCTTTGGACAGAGTACTGGAGCAGCAGATGCAGCTCCGCCTGCGGTGGGCATCCGGAAATTAATCACCTCTATACATGACCGCCGTTCACGTTTTATAGTTAATAAAACCGCAATACCCAATATTTATTCGTAGGCGGGTTTAATACCCCCTGCACGCTTTCGCGTAGGAGTTTTAGGGCGCTTCTTTGAAGCTACAAAGAAACTGTTTTGCGGGGTATGAAACCCGCATATAATCCTTACTTTACAGAACCAGCATCCCCTGCTGTTTGCGGCGGAGGATGCTGATTTTACGGAGAACACCGGGTGGAAGAAAACCAGGCTGATCAGAAACATGAAACATCTTCTTCAAAATCCCTGGTCCGGCATGGGACATTTCTTTCTCTGCTGACCTTTATTTCCCGGATACTTGGACTGATCCGGGAAATGACCAAGGCATCATTTTTAGGAACCAGCGCTCTCTCGGATGCATTTTCCGTGGCGTTTATGATTCCCAATTTGTTCCGCCGCCTTTTTGCCGAAGGATCAATCTCCGTAGCTTTTGTTCCGACTTTTAAGGAATATCTGCTTGAGGGGGATAAACAGAAAACAAAGGAATTCCTTTCTTCCATCTTAACCTTTCTTACATTTTTTGTAAGTCTTACCGTGGCTGCCGGCATTATTGCAGCGCCCTATATCATACCTATTTTTGGTATGGAGGAATTTGATGAGACGGTCCTGCTGACCAGGATTATGTTTCCCTTCCTGGGGTTTATTTCCCTGGCCGCCCTGTTTCAGGGAATCCTGAATACGGTCCGGGTTTTTGCCCCCGCGGGCATTGCGCCTATCCTGCTCAATGTGGTTACTATTTTATGCGCCTATGTATTGAGTCCCTATATGGCAAACCCCGCCAGGGCGATGGCTATAGGTATTTTAATCGGCGGGTTCCTGGAAGCGGCTATTCAGTTTCCCTTTGTAATAAAAAAGGGTTTCCGGTTTGTCTTTACCGGACTGAAGAAGGCTATACAGAATCCCGGGACCAAAAAAATCCTCCGGCTTATCGGCCCCACTATTATTGGGATGGCCGCATACCAGCTGAACGATCTGGTTTCTACCGCCCTGGCGGGTAATGCCGGGGAAGGGGTAGTTTCCAGCCTGCAGTATTCCCTGAGACTTCAGGAATTGATCCTTGGGGTTTTTGCTGTTTCCCTGGGGACCGTACTTCTGCCTGACCTGGCGGAGTACGCGAAGACTTTTAAATGGAAATTGTTTAACGAGCGGCTTATTTTTGCCATGGACATCATGGCTTTTATTACTATTCCTTTTACTTTTTTTGCATTGCTGGAAGGGGAAACCCTCATCCGTCTTCTGTATCAAAACCGCAGCTTCACCGAAGAATCGGTCCGGCTGACCTTGGGGGCGTTTAACTATCATATTGTCGGGCTGTTTTTCATAGCCCTCAACCGCATTTTGGCGCCGGCCTTTTATGCGCAAAGCAATTCCAAATCCCCAACCCTGGCGGGGATCATTTCCTTTGCGGTTAATATGCTGCTGGCGGCAGTGCTGGTGGGACCCATGAAGGGCAGCGGGGTTGCCCTGGCTTTAACCGTGGCCAGCGGAATTAATACCGCGGCCCTTCTTTTCTTCCTGAAGAAAAATCCTGAAATTGACGTAGGCCGGGTCCTGAAATCTGCCCTGGGATATTCTTTTAAGATGGCGGTCTTTTCTTTTATTTGTATTATCCCTATTTATTTTTTAAGTCCCCTGGTTAAGGCTGTATTTGCAGGGAAGGGCAGAATTATTTCCTACGGCGTTCCTTTGGTAATCCTGGGGATACTGTTTTTTGGCCTGGGATTGATGATGCTGGTTCTAACCAGGGATAAACAAGCCCGGGCATTAATGGGAATGTTTAAGAAAAAGATTTAGGGAACTTCTAAAAACTTCAGTTTTTAGAAGTTTTCCTTAGATGTAAGATGGAGAAACTTTTTTATTCGGAAGTCTGGTTTAATACCCAGCGGCTTGCCGCGGCCCAGAGGACTCGCAGCTTACAAGTTATGGTATTAAACCAGACGGTATTATAAATTTCCTCTCGAACGAAACTCCCCGAGGCATAGTTAAACGGTTCTAAAGATACCCCGGCTCTGCCTCGGGGAGGTTCATTCCACAAAAAAAATAAGTCCTTGCACTGCAAGGACTTAAAAAGCTGCCCGGAAGAAGACTTGAACTTCCATGCCCTTGCGGGCACCAGTACCTGAAACTGGCGTGTCTACCAATTCCACCATCCGGGCAGGTACTAGACAAATGGTATTTTAAGGATTTTAGGTCCCAATGTCAACTATATTGCTGCGTTTTCCCGGAATTCCGCAGGCCGCCCCTTTTTCCGGACCGGATTTTTCATTTCCCCTGCCTTTCCCGGGGGTATTAATAGGCAGGTCTATCACAAAGGTAGTTCCCCGGCCTTCTTCGCTTTCAAACCACATCCTGCCGTTATGTTTGGTTCCAATAATTTCACAGGAGATACTCAAGCCCAGGCCTGTCCCCTGTCCGGGTTCCTTGGTGGTAAAAAAGGGGTCAAAGATCCTGGTCTGGTGTTCTTCGGCTATACCGGGGCCGTCATCTTTTATCCTGATGCGGACATAATTGCCGCTTCTTCTGGTACTGATGGATATAAGGCCCTTTTCCTCCCGGTGCTGATCCGCAATAGCCTGGACCGCGTTTACCAGGATGTTTAGGATTATCTGGTTAATTTCTCCTCCCTTGGCAAGAACCAGGGGAATGGTCCCCAGGGATTTTTCAACCCTGGCGACTTTTTTGATCTGGGCAGCCGCCAGGGCCAGGGTGTTTTCTATACCCTTATTAACATCGTAGGGTTCAAAATTATCCCTGGTATCCGACCGGGCAAAGATGGTCAGGTCATTCACAATTTTGATAATCCGCTGAAACCCGTCATCCGACTCGGCAAAGATTTCTTCCATTTCCTTTATTTTGCCGCTGCTCCGGGAAAGATGGGAAATGATGTATTCATTTTCTGATGATGAAGTTAATGCGGGGCCAATGGTTTTTATGGATTCCCCAATGTCCCTGACGGATTTTTTTATTGTCCCATGGTTGCTCTTTAAATAACTGAGGGGATTGTTGATTTCATGGGCAATCCCCGCGGCCAGCAGTCCTATGGATGCCAGCTTTTCCTGCTGGATCACCATGGCCTGGGATTGTTTTAATTTGGCGTTCGCGGTTTCCAGAGCCTGGTTTGTTTTTTTAAGCTTATCTTCAATTTTTATATGTTTTGTTATGTCCGTAACAATTCCCTGGTATTCAATAATCCGGCCTTTTTTGTTTTTTATCACCGTGGCTGACTCTACGCAGAATATCCGGGCCCCGGATTTGTGCAGATAGGTTATATCAAAATTGGTTACCCGGTTATTTTTTTTCAGTTCCCGCAGCAAAGCGGCCCGGTCCTTTTTTACCGCGGCCAGGCTGGATAATTTTTTTCCAATCAGATTTTCCGGGGCACCGTACCCAAGGCTTTCCGCTCCGGAACGGTTAATACTGATGATTTCATCCTGGCTGCTGCATTCGTAGATCATATCCGGGGAAGTGTTTATCAATGTAAATAAACGGTTCCGTTCGTCCTGTAACAGTTTTTCTGTTCTCTGCTGTTCCTCTTCCGCCTGGCGTTTCCGGGTCCGGATTTCGATAATCGGGGCAATCACCTTTCCGGTTTCCGCTAGAATTATTTTTTCCTGTTCATTGTCCCAGGGTTTTTCCCTTCCCAGAAGGATATATGCATTGGAGAACCGGGTGTTGTACATGTTAAAGGCGATCCAGCAGGGAATATTTTTTTTTGTTCCGGGAAATGCCCAGGGGCCAAAGAGGGTAATTCCCGGGGCAGGACCGTCAAACCGGAGCCCTTCAATTGTGAATTCCCCACCGGTGTTTTTTGCTCTCCGGGCACCGGCCTTAAAGAGCCGGAACCCCCGTTCTTTTTTCCCATACAAAACAACCGATTCCCCGGCCTGGAAATGGTGTTTCATGATATTGGCTAATTCTATCTTGGCATGTTCCGAATCGTCCTTGGCAAAAAGGGAACAGAGTTCCACCGAAAGCTGAAGGCTCCGGAGGGAACTGTTTTCATTTACAGCCATTACAGTATGCCTAAGGATAAAATAGTTACATCGTCGGTAAATTCTTCCGCGGAGGCTTCTTTCAAAGCTGTCTGTAAAAGCCGTAAATGGAAGTCATGTCCATAGGGAACCTGGGAAAGCAGGTCCCGGGGTTCCATTTGAACCGTACGGACCGCGTTTCTGATTTCGGTTAATCCATCAGTATAAAGAACAAATACATCACCCTGCTCAAAACTGATTTCCTGCTGGATGTAGGTGATTGATTCGGTCACCCCCAGGCTTGTCCCGGAAACGGGAACCTCAATAATATTTCTTTTCCTGATAATATACGGTTTTGTCTGGCCTGCATTTGCATAGGTCATGGATTGCTTTGATAAATCAACCAGTCCGATAAAAAATGTTATCAGCAGGCCCGAGGTTTTCCGGAGTTCAAAATTCATCCGGTTGTTCAGCCAGCTGAGGAAATCCGCGGGGGAAAAATTTTTGGATGTTTTCTGCTGGATATACTCGGGGTAAATCACGGATTTCAGGATTGCCGTGACCAGGGCTGCCCTGACCCCATGTCCCGCCACATCCCCAATCATTATAATATATACATTCCCGTTCAGAGGGAGTACATCATAATAGTCCCCGCTGCAGTACATTCCTGCCCTGGGTTTATAGGTGAGCCGGAATTCCACATTATGGGCGGCGGGCAGGTGGGGTTTGAGAATGGACTTCTGCATTTCACCCGCCCATTTAAGCTGCTCCTCCACAATTTTCAGATATTCCTCGTTTTTCCTGCGGAGTTCCCCATGCTGGAATGCCTTGTTTACCTCGGTCACCAGGTAATCCGGTTCCCAGGGTTTATGGATAAAACTGTAAACCCCGCCCTGGATGGCCTTGATAATTTCCTCGGTATCCGCAAAACCTGTCAGGAGAATGGTTTCAATTTCCGGGTGTTCCTTATTGACCTTGATGAGGAAGCTGGAACCCTTCATTCCCGGCATCCGCAGATCCGAAATTATCAGGACAATTCTGCGGGCGTACTCTTCAACTATCATTAAGGCCTTACTGGCGTTATTGGCTGTCTGGATTTCCAGGCTGTTTGTATCCGCCCAATCCTTTAATTCCCTGGCCAGGGATTTCAGGATAAAATCTTCATCATCAACAATTAATACAATTCGTAAATTATTTTTTTGCGGCACGGGTTTTCCTTTTTTTAAATGATGGGGTCCATCAGAATTATTAATATCAGGGTATTCACCTCAGCCATATTTTCGGGAAATACCCTGATTCTTGAAGGGTTATGAAATTGCAGCTTCCAGGGCAACCTCCATCATCCTGGTAAATGTGGTCTGCCGTTCCTCCGGTGAAGTTGCTTCATGGGTTACAAGACTATCGGAAATGGTAAGGATGGACAGGCATTCCCGGCCATATTTTGCTGCCAGGGTATACAGTTCGGATGTTTCCATTTCCACCGCCAGGGCTCCGTACCGGGCCCAGAGTTTCCATTCATCGGGATCTTCGGTATAAAACATATCCGATGAAACCACACTCCCCACATTGGGAGTCCATCCCTTTGATACGGCAGTTTCATAGGCGGCTTTGAGCAGGCTGAAGGTGGCCGTGGGCGCAAAATCCCGGCCGCCGAAACGGATCCGGTTTGCCCCGGAATCGGTACAGGAGGTCATGGCGATCACCATATCCCTGAGTTTTACACTGTCCTGCAGGGAGCCGGCGGTGCCAATCCGGATGGCTCTTTTTACGTTGTAGTCCCTGAATAATTCATTTACATATATTGATATGGATGGAATTCCCATCCCTGTCCCCTGGACAGAGACCTTTTTCCCTTTGTAAGTTCCGGTAAATCCAAACATGTTCCGGACACTGTTATACTGTATTGGATTTTCCAGAAAATTTTGCGCAATAAACTGGGCCCGCAGGGGGTCCCCCGGCAGCAGGATTGCTTCGGCTATTTCCCCGGATTTCGCTGCAATGTGGATACTCATAACATCTCCTTGTAAAGCATAAATTTTTGGACGAGTAAAACTAGGGTACCTCTAAATACTGAAATTTTTAGAGGTTTTAACAATATAAATCCTTCATTAAAGTATATAAAAAAAATGGAGAAAAATCAAAACCTCGCCCTAGGGAAACACTGATTAATGCCCACAGAGGATTAATCAGTGTATTCTTTAATGTAGGCAATTCTTTGTGCAACAAAGAATTGCGAAGGGAACCGCTGATTGGTCGCATATTGCGACCGGTTTAATCAGCGGTTCCCTAGAGCAGCGAGGTTTGTTCGTTCCGTTGGGTGTTAAACCCACTTGCGAATAAAGAAAAGTTTTCCTGTTAATACCGGTTTAGCAGCTTTCCTGGATAATCCGTTTTCTTCTTTGGTACGTTGAAAAGCAGGCCAGGCCCAGGATGATACAGATAAATGCAAACACCGCCCTGAATCCCAGGATCAGCGAAACCCCGGATGAAATCAGAGGGCCCAGGGCTGCTCCGGTGGATGAAACGGTGGTGTTAAATCCATAAATGCTGCCCTGATGGTCCTTTTCGGTTACCGTGGCGATGATGGCACTCACCACCGGAATAGCGCCGCCGACAAAAAACAGCGATAACGACCTGAATACCGCCAGATGCCATACGCTTTGAATGAAAATTTGGGGAATCGTCAAAATGCAGCCCGCCCCAAGGCAGAATATCAGGGTTTTCCAATAGCCAAAGCCGGAGGAATACTTTCCAATAATGAAGGTCGCCAGGGCGGTGGCCCCCGCCCCAATCATAAGGACCAGCCCATTGGTGGAGTTGATCATATCCCGGTTTTCCACCAGTTCCCGGAGAAAAAAAGGAATGGCGGTGGCTGAAATAGAATTGGATGCCTGGATAACAAAGGTCGCCCCCATCAGCGCCAGAAGTACCGGAGAGGATACAATGGGGGAAATATCCGGCATGATTCTCTTTTTCTTTC
The DNA here is from genome assembly GCA_031549725.1 of Treponemataceae bacterium. Taxonomy (GTDB): domain Bacteria; phylum Spirochaetota; class Spirochaetia; order Treponematales; family Breznakiellaceae; genus UBA937. The sequence continues at coordinate 6,835 of JAVBPH010000078.1, read as the reverse complement.
CGGGTTCACCGGATGGTTCCAGGGGTTTAACCGGCCGGACATCGTCCTCCACCCATTTAACCGTAATCAGGGTGGCGGCCAGCAGGAGCAGACCCGTGATCACAAAGGCTATCCGGATACCAAAAAAATCCGCCAGGACACCTCCCAAAAGGGGGCCCAGGGCGTTTCCGATGGAAACTCCGGTCTGCAGCAATCCCAGGGATATGCCTATTTTTGCAGCCGGGGCAATTCCTGCAACGAGTACCGTGGCAGCGGCTACGGTTCCGGTGAAACAGCCCTGGAGACTCCGGAGGACCAGCATCTGCCAGGGGCTGGTGGTTAATGCCATCAGTGAAAGGATCACCGCCCCGCCGAACATGGCCCGGAGGAGCATGGCCTTGCGGCTGTACAAATCGGCCAGCCTGCCCCAAATGGGTGCAAAAATAGCCAGAGTAATTGAAGGCAATGACTGGATAAACCCGTACCAGATTTTAAGCTTTCCCGGGTCGGTCACACCCACCTCTTCCAGGAGGGAAGGAATTACCGGACCGGAAACCCCAAACCCGGCAATGGCAATAGTTTCAGCAATCAGAATAGCGATGTAGTTGGACTTCCAGGGTTTCATAGGCTGAATTAATTGTAGCACCTTTGCCGGGGAATGAATATTCCCGGATAAGGAACGTAAACCCATCCGGTTTTACAGATCCGGGTTTTTTTCTCCGGACTTTAAAAACCTGAGGAAATGCGCTATATTAGAATTAGTTTTACCAACAGGAGATTTTAATGAACGATAAATATAGCCTTATCCGCTATGAAGATGATGATGATGATCAGGAAAAAGAAGATAAAAAAACCGGGGCAGACCCCATTCTTGATAAAATGCTTAAAACCAGAACCATTATTCTTTCTGGAGAAATAAATAAAGATTTATCGGAAAAAACCATCCGTCAGCTTCTTCTTCTGGAGGATATGGGGGATGACCCGATCAAAATTTTTATTGATTCCCCCGGCGGTGATGCGGATGCGGGATTTGCGATCTTTGATATGATCCGTTTTGTAAAACCCGAGGTATGGACCATTGGCATGGGGCTGGTGGCCAGCGCCGCCGCTATTATTCAGCTCGCTTCCCCGAAGAAACGCAGGATTGGTCTGCCCAACAGCCATTACCTTATTCATCAGCCCCTGTCGGGAATCCGGGGCGTGGCCACGGACATAGAAATTCATGCCAGGGAAATTGATAAGATGCGGGAAAAAATAAACCGTCTCATCTCTATAGAGACCGGAAAGGATTTTGGCCAGGTTGAAAAGGACACGGACCGGGATTTCTGGATGGATGCGGACGGGGCAGTCCAGTATGGGCTCATCTCCAAGGTTATCACCAGCAGAAGCGAGTTATAGATTTATGAGATATATCAGACCCCGGCTCATGGTAACAGGACTTGTACTGTTTATGATTTCCCTGGGAACAGGATTTGCCGACCCCCTTATTCCCCGGATGGTTTATGTAAGGGGTGGGACCTTTTGGATGGGCAGTAATGAGGTGGCGTATAAATCCACCGAACAGACCTACCAGGCTGAGATTTCATCATTTTATATTTCCGAAACCGAAGTAACCCAGGAAACCTGGGCAAGCGTGATGGGTACGAATCCCTCGAGTTTTAGGGGAAATTCCAGACCGGTGGAAATGGTGAGCTGGCTTGATGCCATAAAATTCTGCAATACCCTGAGTGAAAAAGAAGGCCTGGAAAAGGTGTACGAAATTTCCGGGAGCCAGGTCACCTGCAACTGGCTTGCCAATGGATACAGGCTTCCCACGGAAGCCGAATGGGAATACGCCGCCCGGGGGGGTGACAGAAAAGTCACCCAGGAACAAACCCTGGACAAGGCATTTTATTCGGGAAGCGAGAACGTCGAGGATGTCGCCTGGTTTGCTGCCAACAGCAGCAACGAAACAAAACCGGTTAAGACCAAAGCCCCAAATGAACTGGGTCTGTACGATATGAGCGGAAATGTCTGGGAGTGGTGCTGGGACTGGATGGGATCATACCCCAAGGGAACTGCCAAGGATCCCAGGGGGCTGGAAACCGGAAACATCAAGGTCCTCCGGGGCGGCGCCTGGTTTACGCCGGTCAACCTCTGCAGGGTAACCTACCGTTTCTGGAATGCCCCGACATTTAAAGCTAATTCGGTGGGATTCAGGATAGTAAGAAACGGGTAGTATATTGGGAATAATATAACGTTTTGCAGTGGCATATAAAGACTTACATAGTAAGGACTGCCATTGCAAAAAATACTCTCGGAATAGATAATAGAATACGCATCTAACTGAACAAATAGCCAAGGAATAATCAGACGCAGTTTTAAAACAAAGTTATGGCCCCTTGCTTTACTATTTCAATTCTTTTATTTGCTAATTTAATATAGTCCTCGCTGACTTCATAGCCAACAAAATTTCGTTTTGTTTTTATGGCTGAAACCGCAGTTGTTCCACTTCCTATGAAAGGGTCCAGTATTATATCGTTAGTAAAGGAATAAAGTTGTATTAATCGATAAGGCAATTCTTCCGGGAATGGGGCCGGATGGCCCACTCTTTTTGCACTTTCTGCATTCATAGTCCATATTGATTTTGTCCATTCCATAAACTGCTCTTTAGTAATTGTATTTTCTTTTTTTTCTAATTCATCTTTTGTCCTATCCCTTTTATAGGACCCTTTAGAGAAAACTAGAATATATTCATGTATATCCCGTAATGTTGGATTTGCTGCACTTTGCCAACTACCCCATGCAGTTGAAGGACTCGCACTTGCAGCTTTATTCCATATGATTTCACCTCGCATATTAAAACCAATATCGAGCATCATTTTTGATATATAATCAGAAAGAGGTATATATGGCTTCCTACCTAAATTAGCAATATTAATACATGCGCGGCCACCATTAATAAGTACTCTAAATGTTTCTGAAAAAGCCCGATATAACAAATCTAAATACTCATCCAAAGAAAGGTCTTTATCATATTCTTTTGAGACATTATATGGTGGTGAAGTTACCATTAAATGTAATGAATTATCAGGGATTTCCTTCATATTCTCACATGACCCCAAAATGATTTTATTTAAGTACTCAGAAGGAAAATCATTTATATCCTTAGATATTTCAGTTTCATTATTGAGTTCTTTATATAGTTTAGAATCATAAAATTTAGAAGAATCATGATTAATTCTACCATTTGTTCCAAAGGAACTGGTTTCTGTCCCATCTCTTTTATATACTTTCATTATATATCTCTTATCAATTTCAAGAACTGCTCAGCTCTTGCTTCATCAGAATTTTCTTTACTTGCTAAAAGTATTAATTCCCCTAATTTTGGTTTAGAAATCATTGATGAAAAATAATTCATTTCTAAAGATAAAAGTTCTTTAGTTAATATTCTTAATTTATCAAGATTTTCAATTGTTTGAAACCCACATTTTTTTGTTTCTTTTATATAACTACCTTCTGTTGGGTTTGGATTTAAAGACCAAAAACCTTGTATAACTCCTGCGTTTCTTAAAAAATCCACTTTATGTTTATAACTTTCTGTAATAGGGCTGTTTCCTAAAACAATAATCGGTATCTTAGTCGATTCTATTCCAGAAACTCTAATATTAATCGATTTTCCAATAGCTTTTAGCATTGAATCTGAACGTAGTAATGCGGGATTTCCTTTATGTGTTTTATAATCGCCAATAAATGATATATTTGAAGGAGATACATATTTATAATTCGATACAATACTCATTTTAATTTCGAATATTAATTTGATATTTTTTGCTTCTTGATTAGTAGAATCAGTTGTACATAAAGCTAGATCTGCACAGGACCGTTTTGAAAGACCTACATTGTCACATACAACACTATTTACTGCATACAAACCAAATTCTTTAGCTATTGGAGCAAAAATATCTTTTGCCCATTTTTCTGTAAATTGTCCTATCAAGGTGTTTCTTGACTGTAAAGTCTGTCCTTCAGTATCATATGTTTTTGGGACATAAGCATAATAGCCAGAATTAAGTTTATAAAACAATTGCTCTGGAGACGCAAAATTTTGTAACGCGGTTGAGAAAAATTGTAATTCCATCTGATTATCCCATAAATTCATTCTTTATTCCTTTTGTATAATGAAACTATATTATTTTTTCTTGGTAATTTAAAGTACTTTAAAACATCTAATTATATAGAATAATGGTATGGAAAGCTTCTTTTGAATGGGATTTTTAGAAAAAATCTTTTAGGTATGGAAGAACAATCTTTTTTCTTTCAACTACCGGGTCAAACCTTATTCAGCCTTACATACATCCGCAGCAGGTGGCAGACCCAGCTGGATACCAGAAGCCGGAAACGCCCCTGGGATACCAGTTCATCGTCCATCACGGCTTCGGACATGATCATCTGGAACATGGAATGGGAAGATTCAATGGGGGGAAGCAAAAGAATCCATTTGGAAAGTTCCGTCCCTTTCATGTTGGTCATGAATTCCGAAAGGGCATGTTCCAAATCTTTTACCTGGGATGCATTAATCTTTTTTTCTTTTTTCCTGCCGATTTTAGTTTGGTTTGTCAGAAAAAATTCCCGGGCGGATTCCATTTCATCCATCGCCAGGGTCGTACCTATGGAAGCATCTTCCAGGTACCGCACCAGCAGAGGGTAAAACCGGTTTTGAATATCCAGGATACTCGACATGGCCAGAACCACCTCATCCCGCAGGTAGGGCGGGGGATTTTCCAGCCTGAGAATATCTATGAGAGCGGTCAGTGAATTGGGCGCCCCATAAATTCCCAGGGCGGTTACTCCCATAATTTTCAGCCGGGGGTTTTTTGTCCGGATGGTGAGCTTTTCTATTTCCGGCAGGAAGGCCGTGTCATTTAACCGGGCCAGGGCAACCGCGCATTCTCCGGCCAGCATGTAATCATCACTGTTAATCAGTTCCCTCAGCAGGGGAATGGCGGAAAAAACTCCGTGATTTCCCAGGAGCCGGGCGGAAATATATGCGGTGGTATACTGGTTATTTACCATATCCTCCATAAGGGCATTCTCTGCCTCTTCTGAAAAATTTTCCAATGGTTCCAAAGCCCGGAGTGATTCAATCCTGATAGCCAGCCTGGGTGACTTCGCCCGTTCCAGTAATCCCTTCAGGGATAACCTGGACGGATTAAGGTGGAGTTCACCGAGAATTTCCTCTTCTTCGTAGGTGTCCTTGGTTCTTCCTAACCGGTCCAACAGGGTAATAGCCCTAAGGTCCCTGAAGGAAAACATTACTTCCAATGCTCCCCGGAAAGGAAGTGCCCCCAGGGGGATTAATTTTCTTTGGATAAAGATAACCAGTGCCAGCAGCAGAATCAAAATTCCGTAAAGGATTTTATATGACAGGAATATGGTAATCCCCATCTTGGAAAAACCATCCAGGAGAAGCCCCGCCATAAAAGAGCCGGAAGCCCCCGCCAGGCCAAACACAAAATAATAAACAATCCCCATGTTGAGCGTATCCTGGGGCGGTATGAGGGCAAAGAAATAATTCTGGGCCACCCCTTCGGTTCCGATAAAACCAAAGTTGATAATGAAATGAAGGGTTGCCAGAAAAAGAATCACCGTGACGGTATTTTCAATTGCGCTGGATGGAAAAAACACCACCGGCAGCATACTCAGGAGAGCCACAATGGTGGTGGTGATATACAGCGGTTTTGCCCCGACCCGGTCCAGAAGTAATTTATTGATGAGTCCCATCATAAGGGAACCAAGACCTCCGAAAACGGTAAAGAGGGAAACCATACCATCGGTCTGCAGAAATACTTCCCGGCTGTAGACCACCACAAAAATTCTGGCGATGGCCGACACAAAACTTACAATCAGGAATATCAGGATAAAATTGCGGAAGGAATCCTTGGAGAATGCTTCCTTTAAAACTTTGAAAAAATTGATGCTGGTTGAATTATTCGTCTGGGCCGGTTCGGGCATTTTGTACATTAGGATGCCGCTGAAAACCCCGGTGGCAATACCCACCAGCATGATGACGCTGTATAATCCCAGATTAGGATTTTTTCCGAGCAGCAGGGCCAATGCAAAACTGGCAAACATGGCGGTGGCGCTGTTGATAATCTGGATCAGGGTCATATAACTGCCCCGGTCCGCCCCAACGGACAGTTCCTGCAGGATGGGATTATTTCCTATCAGCCCGATACCCCGGCAAAGATGGAACAGGGTAGCCCCCAGGAGGGTCAGCCCCAGGGCTATATGGTAACGGCCCTGTTTGGCAAAAAAAGGGGTCACCAGGAGCAGGCTCATGGATACTGCCCGGAGGATGGTGGTACTGGAATAAACCTTGATAATGGGAATTCTTTTTACCAGAATTTTTCCTAGGGGCAGGAAGAAAAATGAAGCATAAAGCAGGGCATTCAAAAGTCCCAGCAGGGTGGATGAAGCGTTCAGCCTCATGGCATAGAGGGTTATAATGTTTCCGGCTAAAAGCGCATAGGAAATAGCATTGAAAAAGTTGAATATATTAAATAATTCCCTGGCTTTGTTAAGTCGGTAAGGAGATAATGCTGCTGCCATTACTTATACTAATAGCCTTTGTTTCATTTCTTTACAATAGGTTTATCCGTCAAATCGCTTGAATTTATACGTGATCTGCGGATTTTCGATTTAGGCTTTGTAGTTTTATATTAATAAATATATTGAGCCTTTTTCAAAACTCGGTTAGTTTTGAAAAAGGCTTTTGCAGAAAGAATGCTATTTCCTTACCCATAAATAAAATAGTATTCTTTCTGCACTTACATCGAAGGTTGCTTTTTCAAAATTTGACATTTTGAAAAAGCCT
>JAVBPH010000109.1:0-33634 GCA_031549725.1 Treponemataceae bacterium | reverse complement strand
AGGCTTTTTCAAAATGTCAAATTTTGAAAAAGCAACCTTAGATGTAAGTGCAGAAAGAATACTATTTTATTTATGGGTAAGGAAATAGCATTCTTTCTGCAAAAGCCTTTTTCAAAACTAACCGAGTTTTGAAAAAGGCTCACTATATATATCAGACAAATCCTCATCGCGCATGACTCTGTAATGTATCCACCCGCCATTCTCACCACATGGATAACGATTTGCCCAAAGTTCCCGCGCTTTTATGGATAAATCATTCAAATTGTTTTCGACTAAATGAACTTGTTTATCGCCTATTTGAATGGTGACCGTGAACACTCCTTTTTCAAAAAAGACATAACATAAGTGACTGGATTTGTGGCTGTACTTATTACCCCATCCATAGCTGTTTCTAAACGGAAAGCGAATCTCCTTAGTCAAATGATAATGCGTTTGCAGATGTTCTTCCAAAGACAACAGGCGTTTGCAGCTACCGCTCCCCAGGTATTTCTCAACTTGTTCTATGGTCGGTTTGTTATCTTTATCAAGAAGCCGTTCATACATTGGATTTTACCACCGGAACCCAGAGCTCATATTCTCCCTCCACACTTTCCGGATAAAATTCAAAATACAGATTGAACTGTTCATCAGGCGTATAACCTTCGTTTGGAATGTCTGAAAAGAAAAAATCTCCCCAGGTTTCAACCGCGTCTTTATCATGCGTAAAGCAGGCTACCGCATATGTCGTTTCAGGAAGGGTTTTAAGAATGGTATTATCCGGCGGCTCGCATTCTCCCCCTACCTCAATACCAAGAAGATACCCGTATTTTTTGTGGCCTTGGGTGTACCACATGAGTCCGTAATATCCTTTTTTGCTGCCCGGTAAATTGAGTAAAACGGATTCCCTGTCGTTGTCAAAAAAATCTTTGTATAGCTTAGAAAGGTCATCAGTATTTTTTACTGCGTCTGTTTCAACGGCATAACCGCAAATATGAAAGGTATCTCTTTTAATGAATTTCATTTATCGCTTCCTCGTCAATTCCATTTTGGATGTATTTTATCATAGCAAACATGACAACCGTATGTCATGTTTGTAAAATATAAATACGGTTTCGTAATCACATCCATGAATATAGACAGGGACTTTTCCATCCAGTTTGGCCACAAGAATTTCATGACCAGGTCGCTTTAAGATAGTTTTTCAAGCCTTTCCTTTGCCCTGATATACATAATCATATCCAAAGGAATTTCTGTTAAGGAAGAGAACATAGACTCATAATCTATTGGCCGGGCAGTATTCTCTCCTATATTATTTTTCTATTTGATTTTTTTCTTAATTTTTAAACAGTCATTCAGGTGCTCTGCCTGGTGGCGGGTCAGGGGAAGCAGCAGTATACCCGCCACAGTTTTTTTACCCCAAAAATCCTTCAGCCAGATAGACCGGGGGTGGGATGTCAGGCAGCTCTGAATCACAATCTGCTCCACCCTTTCCGGGGGAAATTTTCGTTTTACATCCGGACTTTTCAGGGTTGATAATATTTCCCTGCTGCGGATTCCCACGGCCCTCCGGTAAGCCAGAAGCTCCCCGGGTTTTATTTGTTTGCTGAAGGATATAATCCCATCGCCGGTCATGGCATTGCCCGTATCGGTGACGGGAGCATTCATTTTTTTCAGCCAGGTTTTGTTAAGGACCTGCTTTCCGGACCCTACCAGGATGTTCATGGTGGCATCTTCAATCCGGGCAATATGCCAGAGGTTCCAGGCAATGGTTTGCCCCGGGGCTGCGGGTTTAAAACCGAAATCCTTATCCTGCAGATTTTCACACAGCTTATCCGCAAGGGTGTCATACGTTACATCATACACCTCATACTGATGAACAAAAGCATGCAGTTCACAACACAGTTTCATGGCTTCCTGAAACTGATCGGGATTCATGATGAGTTCCCTGAAACGGGTTTGTCTGGGGTTCCAATCCATTGATGGCCGGTACATGGACCTCTCCTGTATTTTAAAGGGAAATTTTCCCGCAGGCCGCTGTATGTAAATTATGGCCTGGGGGATTCCATTTTATATACCGGTCTTATTCCAGTTTGGAAATATCCGCAACCAGAAGATCCTTAAGAGTATCTTCAAGCTCTTTCTGGTCATTGGCGGAAAGGACCTTTACCCCCTGCTGTATATATTTGCTGAAAAGGCCGCCGTCAATATCAAAACTTATCAGGCTGATGAGCTGGGTTGATGTCAGTACCCTGAAGGATTCGGTTGAAATATTATTCCGGTTCTTGTACAGGGCATCAATCACCAGTTCCGGTTCAGGTTTAACGTTGTTTTCTCCGTCGGTAATTACGATAATGCTGTTTAAAATAGTTCCCGACTGGGCAAGAATCTCCGAAGCCGATTCTATGGCCTTGCCAATGGCGGTACTTCCCTCGGGTGAAAAATTACGGGGAACCGATATGTCGACAAACCGGTCAATACCTTCATCGTTCATTTTAGTAAAGGGCATTACCGTTTGAACCGTACTGCTGAAACTGAGGACCCCCACATTGATGAGAATGTCCGGGTTGTCCTCTTTTAATTCCTTTATAAACAGGGCAATTGATTTCAGTGAATTGGCAGCCTGGATATACTTTGCATCCCTGTTGGTTTCACTCCGGGAAGACATGGACCCGGAAACATCCACGGCAATGACAAAGGAAACCCCAAAATCATCCACCGCATTCCGGGCTTTATCAAAATCTTCCGAGTAATTTAAGATGTAACCGTCCTTCTTGTCAAAAAGAGGCTGCTCTTTTTCTTCCATCTCTCCGGATCTCCCGGTACAGGAGGCAAGTAAACATGCCACAAGGCAAAGAACAGAAAAGCAGCCGGTTATTTTTTTCATACCTACTCCAATGAGAAGAATTTAACTTCCACCCGCCGGTTCCTCTGGGGATCATCCGTATCCAGGGGATCTTCCCAGCCAAGGCCCCGGGTATCAATTCGGTCGGCATCAATGTTATAGGTATTCACCAGGATTGACTTAACAAACTCCGCACGTTTTTTGGATGAGATTTTTGCCTGGGCTTTTGCGGTGTTATACTCCTGCTGACCCTTGGCCTTGAATTCCGCTTCCCTGGATGTGTCCAGGTGTCCTTCCAGGATAATATAGGTGGTGGAAAGGAACTTGGCCTGCTGTGCAATGTTCGCCAGGATCTTCATGTTGTCCTTAATCTGCGGATCCGCTGACTTGGTATCAAAACTGTCTTTACCGATATCAAAGGTGATGTTGGCGGTATTGGTTAATACCGTATGTTCCAGGGTACTTGTACTTACCGCGGATTTATTGAATGAGTTCATCATCCGGTTAGGCTGGTTCTTCAGCAGGGCATTTGAAGCCGCATCGTTGATGAACTTCAGGGTAAGTACCGCTTCCGGTTCATAGTTGGCATTCCTGCTGATAATCCCCAGATCCTTGTAATACCCCTGGGCCAGCAGGAAGATTCCGTATGCACCGATGGGGTTTTCATAATCGAAGAACATCTTATTTTCCGTGTAATTAGCAACATGAATGCCATCCAGCATTTCAGCGGCTTCGCCGGCGGGGATTTTATAATAATCCGCCATGATCTTCTGGGTTGTGGAATTCCTGGCTAAATCATTTGCCTCCATGACGGATTCAAAAAACACCTGGGCAATTTCAGGATTATCCCGGATGAAATCGCTCCGGGCCACAAAGGTATCGGCGATAAGCTGGTTCGCATCCCTGGAAGAAATGAGGAGCCGCACATCCGACATGTAATATTTGGAATCCTTGGAGAGCACATCGCTGATATAGGGATCCCAGACAACCCAACCGGAAATGGAAGGATCATTTTTAAACATTTCCAGAGCCTTGTTGGTATCACCCTCAAAGATAATGTTTACATCCGCCGCGGAAATATTGTACTGGGCCAGGTACCATACCAGGAAGAAACTGTAAGGCACATTTCCGGAGGTGATAAATGTCTTCCCCTTGAAATCCTCCGGGTTTTTAATCTTATTCTTTACCAGGATACCATCCGTATTCGACCAGTCAAACAGGCCAAGCACCTTGGGGGCCACATCCCGGTTGGAACGGAAGGTATCGTACATGATAGGCAGCGCATCCATACTGGACCAGATGATGGGGTACTTACCCGAGGCATATCCGTTCCGCTGTTCCGCGGATGATTCAATATAAACAAACCGGACCACAAATTTCCCTTTTTTATAAAAAAGGGAATTCTTGTTCGGCTCGGATCCGCCGTTGGCCGCAAAGAGGGCTGCATAACCGCCCCAGTTATCCAGGGGAATGGTAAGCAGCGGCAATGTTTCGCCGTCCAGGGTAATGGTATCGATCTTATAACCGCCCATGGTGGGCACCTGCATGGGTTCAGGGACGGCGTAGGTATAGGTTCCGGTTTTTCCGGTAATGGCGGGAACACCGCCGGGTGAACTGGTAACTACTTTGAAAATGATGCCGCCCGCGGCAACCAGGACGATAATAACAATACCGATAATAACATTTCGCATGGCCTTCTCCGTTCCTTCTGATTAAGAGTTGTATTTCTGATCTTTTAAAGAGATAAGTTTCTGCTTTAAATCCGATTCCATCTTTGACAGTTCCACCTCTGCCTGGAAACGTTTCTGCTTTCCTTCCTGCTGGATCTTGATGGTTTCTTCCAGGGTTTTGATCAGGTCATCGTTTACCTGTTTCAGGGTCTCCACTTCCACAATGCCCCGTTCCATTTCCCGGGCAACCCCAAGGCTGGTATCCTTCAGCATTTCCGAGTTCTTCCGGAGCAGATCATTGGTGGAATCGGAAACATTTTTCTGAACCTCCAGCGCTTTTTTCTGGCGCAGCAGGGAAACCGCAATAACAATCTGGTTTTTCCAGAGGGGTATGGTGGTCATGATGGAGGATTGAATCTTCTCGGCCAGGGCCTGGTCGTTATGCTGGATAATCCGGATTTGAGGCGCCGTTTGAATAGCAATCATCCTGGACAACGACAGGTCGTGGAGTTTTTTCTCAAACCGGGTGATGAACTGTTTAAAATCATTCAGCCGCTGGGCATCCACCGGATCATTGGACATCCGGGCTTCCGCTTCCAGTTTCGGAAGTTCCACCGCATTCAGTTCTTCCAGTTTTATCCTTCCGGCTTCAATATAAATATCCAGTTCCTTCAGGTATTCAAAGTTCTTTGCATACATCTGGTCAAGCATGGTGATGTCCCGGAGGAGGTACATCTTGGAATCATTCAGCTGCTTGATAATCATTTCCATATGGGTGGATATTTTCTGGTACCTGGCAAAGAACCGTTCAATGGAACTGAAAAGGCGCGCAAAAAATCCCTTGTTCTCCGTGAGGGATGATACGTTCACTTCCTTAATTTTCATCAGAAGATCCGTGAGGGTTTCGCCCACCGCACCCGCATCCTTGGATCTGATTTCCGACAGCATGGTATCCGCAAAGGAGGATATGGACTTCTGGGTACTGTAGCCGTACTGGATAATCGCCTGGGTATTATCAACCTGAATTCCCCGGGCAATTTCCCTGGCCTTTTCCAGTTCATTACTGGAGAGTTTAATCACCTTCATTTCCTGGGTTACAGGTTCCAGGCTGTTGTTTTGTTCAACCATCTATATATCTCCTTTTAATGTGCCGGAAAATGTATCCGCCTATAATGCAGACTTTATCCTGAAAACTGTTAATCGTCGGTTAACCCTTCGGCCTTAAGCATGTTTTCCAGCATGTTTAATTCAATATCCAGGGAACTGACATCGTTGGTTAACAGCCGGGTAAATTGTTTGCTGTAGGCGGTCTTAAGGGATTCCAGCATGGACTCTACCCTGGCAAGGGATTTTTCGATATTCTTGTCCTTTATCCCATGGGTGGTGAGTTCCACATATTTTGAAAGAATTTTAATGGTAGAATCAAGATAATAATCCAGAAACTCGTCGGCCCGCTTCAGATCATCCGGGTCGCGTTTAATTTCCGCCAGTATTTTTTCGATAATGTCTTCGATTTCAGTTAGGTTGTTTGCGGTGGGCTTGGATTGTATCCTGGGGTTAAACTTTTTTATTTCCTTTAATTTGCTGTATCCCGACTGCAGAGCTTTTTGGAGTTCTTCCTCGGAAACCTTTCCGTAGGTCAGAACCAGATCCTTTTCCCTGGTATTTCCTTTTATTATCAGTGCACTGCCCCCGAAACTGGCCAGGGCAATAATCAGCGAGAATATAAACGGTATATCAATAATCAGGAAAAAAATGATAAAAAACGCGCTTCCTATAATACCGGGAATGATATAGGGGTTGTTACGTTTTGCCAAAATCCGCTCCTCATGCAGTCAGCAGGGTAAGATAAAAAACTATGGAATTGTAGCACCATTAAAAAAATTAATGAACCTCCCCGCGGCAAATTGCGGGATATCTTTAGAACCGTTTAATTACGCCACGGGGAGGTTCGTTCGAAGGGAAATTTATTATACCGTCTGGTTTAAAACCAGACTTCCGAATAAAGTATTTATGCATTTAATGGGATCGTCCACAGTCCATCGTAAATTTTTCTATTTTTCTTCTATATTAACTATTATTATCTATATCCGCTAAAAATAAACTTACTATATATAAAAAACCATGCTATAATTACACCATTCAGACCGGAATACAGGCAAAAATGGAACATTTCCAATATAAAAACCTGTCCCGACGGTGCATGAAGAACCCCTGCCTCCGGAAAAAAATAGATCTCCCCGGGGGTCTTACTGTTAGAACGATTTTTAATACCGATCTGATATTTCACGCCCACCGGAAAGGGGCGGACAGAGACATGCATTAAGGAGAAGAAATATGATGAAAAAATATACCCTGCTGCTGTGCCTGATTTTCTGTACCCTGCTGAATGGTTTTGGTCTGTTCGCCCAATCCGAACCAAATGATGTATATATCATCCTGGATATTTCGGGAAGCATGAATGCGGATAACAAGTTTTCCAATGTTAAGGAATATTTAAAACGGGATGTTTTCGATTCATACCTGCATACGGGTGATTCGGTTACGCTTATTGAGTTCGGCAACACCGCAAAGGAATCCTTTTCCGTGCAAATCCTGTCCCAGGCGGATGTTCAATCCGCGTTTAGCCGGATTAATGCCCTGCAGGCGGACAATGATTACACGGATATCGGCCTGGCCATGGAAAAACTCTACGAGGTGATGTCCGCCAGGGACCAGGTCCACCGTCGCCAGACCATTCTTTTTATCACCGACGGAAAACATGCCCCGCCCAAGGGAAGCCCCTACTTCGGCAAGGATCTTGGAATTGATGAACGTTTCAAGGAGATTGGACGGAAGATCTCCCAGGAAGGATGGTTCCTGTATGTGGTGGGCATCGGTGCCGATACGGATGCCCAGAAGATTGCCGATGCGGTGGATAATTCGGTGTTCCAGACCACGGATGAAAAACTGTCCAACGTGGATTTGCAGGACTATTCCAACCGGGTGGCCGAAATGGAAAAAGCCCGGGGAAACGGCAACAACGGCGCAGACGGAAACCAGTCTTCCCGGAAAGGCCTGGCCGGATTTATACAGCGTATTTCCATATCCCTGGGAATTCCCGCAGCCGCCGCGGGCATCATCATTTATGTGCTGCTGGGTCTGATCATAATTGCCGTCATAATCCTGCTGATATTTATTTTCCGCCCCATCACGGTACAGGTGAATTATACATTCAAGGATAAAACCGAATCCACCGAGGCAAAACTGGGTCCCGGGGGAACCCTGGCGATTAACTCCGGGGACCATCATTTACCGGGATTCGGCGCGCAGGATAAAAAGGTTTTTGAAATTCACCGGGGACTTTTTTCAAGGACCATAACCATTACGGATGATACACCCTTCGGGGACAGCCCCCCGTACAAGAAGGACACATCCAGCAAAATTACCAGGACCATGTTTAAACTGGCCACCGGCGCCACGGTTCAGATCAGGTTTAAATGATCCTATAGAAAAGGGAGGGGATCAGAATTACAGAGATCCCCACCTCCCCTATTCCATCCTCCCGAATTTCATTTCCTTGCCTGCGGAATCGTACTTCTTCCGTTTGCCGGTAATCTCTTTGATATGGACCTTCCAGACTCCGGTACGGCTCAGGCTCCGGGCAATTTCCTCGTCAAAGGCATACATGTACTCCGGGGTATAACGCTGGGATATCAGCCGTAACGCGTGGATTTTTTCTTCGTCATCCAGGACCTCGCCGGCGGTTCCAAAAATCACGGCGGATTCATATTCCAGGCTGAACTCATTGGTCAGGGGCTGAATTTTTCCGGTACAGCTGATGCAGACCTCAGGCTGATGTTTCATGTTATCAATTTTTTGGCCTTCCTTGGCACAATGGAAATAAATATTATCCCCGTCCCTGGCTATGGAAACCGGGATACAGTAGGGCGTTCCATCCGCATTCACCGTTGCCAAAACCGCATAACCGCAGGTATCAGCCACATACTCCGCGAATTCCTTCGGCATTTCCCGGTCTTTTCTTCTCATACAATGTTCTCCTTGGCAGATTATTTTAATACCATTATTTTTTACTGTACCACTCCAGCGCGGCCTGTTCCAGGGCCTTAACAAAACTGTTCTTGCCGTCACAGTAGGATTCAATATCCTCCGGGAACTGCCGGGCTAATGTTTTTTTAAGTTCACCATATGCTTTTGCTATTTCAGGAAATTCCCTCAGATAATTCCGCACCGCTAAGTGCCTCAGAATATCCTTTTGATTGGATTCCTGAAAAATATGAACATGATGGGTCCTTACTTCCCCGCCCCTGCGGAAAAACCTTCTTCCGGCAATCCCGTACTCTCCCATGCATTCATATCCCAGGGCTTCAAACTCTTTGTTAAAACCGTCCACCGGCGTAATGTTTTTTACCACCGGCATAATATCGATAACCGGCTTGGCATGTAATCCCTTTACGGAGGTACTTCCAATATGATGTATAGCAACTAATTGGGAACCTAATATTTCCGCTATCTTTCCGGATTCGGTTTTATAAAGATTATTCCATCCAGGATTATATTCATCAACAATTACTTTCAATCCATCCCCCCTGCATACTATACAAACCTTGAAAAATTAGTTTGCAAAAACATCTTATCCTAGAGCCTTTTTCAAAACTCGGTTAGTTTTGAAAAAGGCTTTTGCAGAAAGAATGCTATTTCCTTACCCATACATAAAATAGTATTTTTTCTGCTCTTACATCTAAGGTTGCTTTTTCAAAATTTGACATTTTGAAAATGCCTCCCCATAGAAAGAAATCTCTAAATACCATCAGGGTTTAGAGGCTTCGGTAATTATTATATACCGATTGGTGTATGTTTTTATACAAACCGGAAATATCCGTGCTATACTTTACAATGCGGGAAGTAATCCTGGCCAACGGGGAACGGATGGAACCTGAGCGAATTTTTAATTCCATCGGCCTGGTAAAATAACAGAAGCAGGGGTAATTATTTATGCAAAGGGCTTCTATTATAATATTGTTTATCCTTTTTATTTGTATAAATAATATATATTCCCTGACTTTGAAAAGTCTTGAACGGTCAGATAAAATAGTCTTGACCGGGAATATTGTTCTCAAAGATATTTACGGCCCTCCCAATTATGGTGATAATCCCGAATCCGACCGGATTGAAACATATTACTTTCTTATTTTGGATACACCCATAACTATCAAATTTGAAAATACCGATAAAAGTATAAGTGGACTGCAGCTGGTTTTTCCTCCGGATTTTAAAAAGCCCGAATATTCCCCTGAAACTACATATCTGGTTTATGGAGAACCCTTTATTGCACATACCGGTCATCATCACTCGGATGTTCTGATATCCGTTGAAGAAATAATTCCGGTTAACCAAAGTATAAAACCGCTCCCCATTAATCTTTATCCGGGGGATGAGGTACGGGTAAAGGGGTCATTGGTCGTGCGCAGCGGGTGGCCCCCTAATGTGATAATGATAATTAACAATTGCATTCTTGGAATAGGGTCGGAAGAGTTTCCAGCGGATTATATGCCTTTGTCATTAATAGAAATAATAGTAGAAAATAACCTGAATGTGCAGGGACTCTTTAAATTTACATGCCTTGGAAAAATCAGCCAGCCCTATTATGATGAAAAGCTTTTGATATTTTCAATTACCGGGTATGAATCAATAGAAACAGACCCGGATAGCTAGATGATCTGCCCTATTCCGGGGACAGGCACTAAGGACTATCCCCGGATATTATTACTATGGGGTATGTTGGTTCTGCAAGGTAAGGATTATATGCGGGTTTCATACACGCAAACAATTTCATTGTTGCTTTAAAGAATCTCCCTAAAGTGCAGGGTATTAAACCTTCCTGCAAATAAGTATTGCTGATTTATGATCCGGCATATGGCAATGCGCCGTTCGGCGACAGCGATCATCATTTCCTTGTTGGCAATTTCAAAAGGCAGGGATTCTTCTGCTTTTTCGGTTCCTATAATATGTACATCATAGGCCTGTTTCATGGTTTTTCCTTTTTTAAATTGAAACATTAATAAAATAATCCCATTTTTCAATGGAATGTATTCATTATAACAGTTTTTCAGGATTTATTCAAATTATTTTAAATACCGCCCGCAGCCGGGGAAAATTGCAGACTTATTTTTTCTTTACCGGCATGCAGTAATCAACAATCCTGTTCCCATTTTCATCGATTTTGGTAAACCGGGGATCATTGTACAACTCCAGGGAAAAATCCTTTGCGGAATCGTACTCATACCCGGCATCTCCGGCAGCTTTTTCGGTTAAAGAGCTTTCAGTTATATAAATATCCGGTTCGATCCCCTGGATCCAGCCAATTCCTCCGGTGAAGGGTTCAACCTTATATGAAACATACCCCTGGGGAACGGGAGCTCCGGGCTTCACCATAAACCCGCAGACATAGGTGAATTCCTTTTCATTTATGATCTTCATAAATCCGGCATACGCCGGGTCATAAATGTAATCCTTCAAATTCTTTTCAAGTTGAACGAATATTTTTTCGGTTAAACTTTTTTTCCAGAATTCCGGAATAGGATTTTGTTTTCTCATACCGGCCATGGCAACTATGATTTCCTTGCCGACCACATTCAATTCGGGAAAATCCTTTATTTCAAATTTGATCAATGCGGCGTTCATTTTTCTCCTAATCTTTTATTAAAAATTGTCATTTATACTTAACTTCCGGAATGCAAAAAACACAATAAACGGCCCCGGGTTTCTCTTCCATTCTGCAAATGGGAAGTAACTTCCCGGGAATCACGTGATGATATAAACCTAGTGGTTCTGTCCTTCCAAAACACCTTCCTGGATAATATGTCCTTCCATGGCTTTCAATAGATGCCGCTTTCTGGAAACCGCGGGAAGATCCAGAGAAGTGTCCAATACGTACATGGTAAATCTATAACGGTAGGACCAATTGAAGGGAGGCTTTGATTCCTGGTGACCGGGTTTTCCATCCAGGTTGATCACGGAAGCATTTTCCGGAACAGCAATGTTTTCAGAGGGAATACCCGTCCCCTGTTCAGACACTTTCGATGTACATGCAGGAACAGATAAAACCAGGAAAAGAAATACCATTAATATACTTATAAATTTAATTGCTATCTTTTTCATATTTTTATTGTTACCCCATTTTCCCGAATTTGCAAACAAAAAACATGTTTCTAGCGATACCGTCCTTCCAGAATACCTTTCTGGATAATATGTTCTTCCATGGCTTTCAATAGATGACGCTTTCTGGAAACTGCGGGAAGGTCCAGAACAGCATCCAAGACATACACGGCAAATCTATAACGGTGGGACCAATTAAAGGGAGGTTTTGGCCCCCGGTAACGGTGTTTTCCATAACCCCGGCCCTGTACGGCACCTCCCGGATTTTCCACCTGGGCCCCAAAAGGAATATGCTCAGGGATAATATCCAACACGGGAAGATTCCAGATCACCCAGTGATTATATGCCGGTATAAGATGGTCCAGATCATCCATAATAATTGCCAATGATTTTGCCCGGGGATCAATATTTGCAAGATGCAGTTCCGGGGAAACATCCGCTCCCCGGCCCGTATACCGGACTGGAATAATTCCGCTGTTTTCAAAAGCGGGACTGGTAACGGTCAATGCTGGTTCCACAATAGTACTCCTGTTTTATTATATAATAATATCATGCATATTGTTAAACCATCCAGGGCTGGGAAACTATTTATGAAATGAATTCTAATTAGTTCATGCCCGCCGGGAAATGAATAATTGGAAAAAATTGATAAAATCTTTCTATAGAGGCTTTTTCAAAATGTCAAATTTTGAAAAAGCAACCTTAGATGTAAGTGCAGAAAGAATACTATTTTATTTATGGGCAAGGAAATAGCATTCTTTCTGCAAAAGCCTTTTTCAAAACTCGGTTAGTTTTGAAAAAGGCTCTATAAGTAATTACTTCCCGGACTTTCTGCTTTTTCTGGATAATTCCTTCCTGTTGTATTAAACTTTAGTCATTACATAATAAACATGCCGCTGCATAGGTATTGCAAAAAATTAACAGCCTGCTGATCCGCATCTTTGACTAAAACCCTGCAATCGATAGATGAAAGCCCGTATCGGCCTGTTCATTCCCAGGGGGTATCATACATGACCAATAGCGTTGTAACTCAACCGCAAAAAAATATAATATTCCGGGTTTCAATAATTGCCATTACCATCAATTTACTCGTATCAATATTCAAATTTTTTGCGGGGATATCAGCAAAATCCGACGCTATGGTATCCGATGCATTCCATTCTTCTGCGGATATCATTGTCACCGTCATCATGCTGATAGGCGTAAAGATTTCCAGCAGGGAAGCGGATGCAAATCACCCCTATGGATATGAACGGTATGAATGCATTGTATCGATGATACTTGCAGGAATCATATGTATCACCGGGCTTGGTATAGGATTCAATGGTATAAGAAAGGTTGTTTCCGGAAATTACGACAACCTGGAAATCCCCGGCGTTCTTGCGCTGGCGGCTGCGGTGGTATCCATACTGACAAAGGAAGGCTTGTTCTGGTTCATGCGGTCCGGAGCACAAAAGGCCGATTCCGGTGCCCTGATGGCCGATGCCTGGCACAACCGGACGGATGCACTGTCATCTGTGGGAAGCTTCCTGGGTATCCTGGGAGCCCGGATGGGATACCCCGTACTGGACCCTTTGGCGAGTGTGCTGATCGCCATGTTTATCCTTAAAGCGGCCTACGATATATTTACCGATGCCATGAAAAAGGTCACCGATAATTCCTGTGAGCCCCAGGTGGTTGACGACATGAAAAAGATGATCCTTGACCAACCGGGGGTGGAGGATATAGGCGGTATTAAGACCCGGCTCTTTGCCTCCCGGATTTTTGTGGATGTGGTGGTGGTTACCGATGGAAACCAGCCCCTGTTCCAGGCCCACTCCATCACCAGGAACATCCAGAACGCCATGGCGGATAATTATCCAAAGGTGAAACACTGTACGGTCCAGCTCAATCCCTCGGAAAACAAAGAACCGGGGAATGTAAACAACCTAAGGCCTTAACCTCATATGCTGCTTGCCCCGGGGCGACCGGAATTTGCCAGGGATTCAATTCTATCCGCAGGATTATCCGGATTGGCTTTCCATTTCTTCCAGGATTTTGAATCCCGCCAGAGTTCCACAATTTCCCGTTCATCATCCCCGTCGGGCACTTCATTCTGAATATCCCGGAGATACCGGAGGAGGAACAGGAGAGAATCCCGGTCAGCGTGAAAGGTTTTTATTGCCGACAAAGCCGGACCATCATCTTCATCATCATTAAAATCCAGTTTCCCCGTATCAAGGAACATAAGGTAGAGTTCCGTCAAAGCCATGGCTCTGTGGTCATAGAAAAAATCGATATCCTCAGAGGAATCTCCGAAGAAACCCGTCTGCTTTCATATCCGCAATGATTTCGGAAAGGCGGAATTCCAGGTTCTCCGGAATGTGTTCCTCCAGGAAATCCACCACATCCAATCCTTCGTCGCTCTCCAAAGCCTTGTATCCCCAGGCGCCCATATATCTCTCCCCTTATTTTCCGGGTAACCGGTTCCAGTGTAAATTAATAGATCTCCCCCGAAATTCTGTTTCAGCAGAGGAAAAAATCAACATACCCCGAAAAACAATTTCTTTGTTGCTTCAAAGTATTGCCCTAAACTGCGGGATATTAAACCCGCCCGCGGATCAACAACCAACAGAAAAAGCGCCCGGTATTTCTCCGGGTATCCCTGGGAAATTATCAATAAACAGGATCCAGGACAAGCTTATCCTTTGATTTTGTCCATTGATCATTTCCGCAGTTAGGACAGCCGGGCAATTTCGATTTCTCATCGAACTTTATTTCAGCGCCGCATTTTGTACATTTATAAGTTCCCAGTTCGACTTCAGCTCCGGATACAAGAACAATTTTCTCCATAATAACATTCCTTTTATTCAAAATTATTCCGTTCGAGACGCCGGAAAGACAACTTCCTATAACTAAGTATAGTTGTACCCCGCGGTATTTTCAAATAAAAATTTTATGGAGAAAATAACGCGGCCAGGGTCAAATCGATCCTGCGACGCAGTTCAGAGAAACAATGTAAATATGAATAAATTATCTAAGCGTTCTGCCGGGTTATCAGGGATGCAAAAATTTGCTGCCATGTTTCGGGCATCACCGAAGGACGGCCGGTCTTGACAGACACATATCCCAGCTTGAGATCCAGGGCGGCCAGAACCTGTTCATACCGGACAATTTCCTGGAAAATTTCCAGGGCAAAACGGCCGGCCTTTTTCAGGCGGCTCCTGACTACCAGGGTCTCATCCAGAAAGGCAGGACCGAGGTAGTCCGCTTTTACGGACCGGACCACAAAGACCGTACCCTGGTCCCGGAGGTACCCCCGGTGATCGATATTCAAAAGGTGAAGCCATTCGGTCCGGGCATGTTCCGCCATATCCAGGTAACGGCTGTGGTAAACTACACCCCCCGCATCGGTATCGCTGAAATAAACCCTGAGGGGGAAAAAATGCATATCCTTTTCTAAATAACCGGATAAATTTGTTTTCATGAAAATATGATAAATGCAGAAGTACAGGCGAGTCAAGGAGAAGCGGATCCCTATATTTGCCCGCATACCTAATCTGGTTTATACTATTCCCCTGGATATCACTCATTTTCGACTCCCTTATCAGCCGGAGATGCAAATATTCAAAACTTTAATGGAATTAACCTATGGCAAAAACCTTATCAAAAGATTTCTTTAATAAAGATGCGGTGGAACTGGCCCAGGCCCTGCTGGGGAAGGTAATCTGCCATCATACAGGGTCAATAATCCGCAGGGCAAGGATTATTGAAACAGAAGCATACTACATTTATGAAAAAGGAAGCCATGCCAGCCTGGGTATGAGCCCATCCAGGAAAACCCTTTTTATGGAAGCCGGAACAATCTATATGTACTATTCTAGGGGCGGCGATTCCCTGAACATCTGCGCCCGGGGCGAGGGTAATGCGGTTTTAATCAAATCCGGGACAGCCCCGGAGGTCAACGGCGATACGGTGTTGGCAATCATGCAGAGGGATAATCCGGTGAAAAACACAACCCGCCTGCGGGATAAGGAACGGCTTTGTTCAGGCCAAACCCTTCTCTGCAAATCCCTGGACCTGAAAGTAAAAGATTGGAACGGCAAAACCTTCAACCGGATTTTTTACATCCAGGATACCGGGTACATCCCAAAGGAAATTCTCAACGGAAAACGGCTGGGCATTCCCATGGGCAGGGACGAACATCTGCCCCTGCGTTTCATCGATGCGGCCTATATTAAATACACCACAAAAGGTAGAGTATAAACACATCAAAGAAAACCAAAATGTATAAAGGGAGCAACCATGTTAATTGATATCACTGTAAAGATTACCCCAAAAATGGTGACCGATGCCCAGGGCAACGAAAAGAAATCCCTGGTAGGCCATATGGGAACCCATTTTGATGTGATGGACAAGGAGTTCCCCCTGGAATATACGGAAAGAAAAGCCATTGTGTTTGATGTAAGTATGGTTTCCGGCCGGGACATAAATATGGATGATATCGATATGTCATTGGTTGAACCGGGGATGTTTATAGCATTCTATACCGGATTTATTGAACATGAAGGTTATGGCACCAAGCGGTATTTTACGGAACATCCGCAGCTTTCAAATACACTGATAGATACGTTCCTCGAATGCGGGGTATCAATTATCGGCATTGATTTTGCCGGGGTCCGCCGGGGAACCGAACATACCCCCACGGACCAGCGCTGTGCAGATAAGAATGTATTTATTATAGAGAATCTCTGCAATCTAAAAACCCTGTTAGGGGAAAAACCAGTTATGGGTTTCACTTCCCACACCTACCCCATGAATTATACCGGTGTAACCGGCCTGCCCTGCCGGGTTATTGGGGAAATTTAAGGGATTTCGGTTGTAAATTTTTGCCGGGCCATTCGAAGGGACATAAACCAAAGAAATTCTCCTTATTGATAATAAAATACATGTTCTTTTAAAAAAATGGGATATGATATAATATAAACAGCTGTTTTCTTAAGATCTATGTTACATGCAGCCGGGGCTGTTTATCCGGCTGCGTACCGTCCTTGTCAGGGGCGGCTTCCCTATGGATGTCAGTACATTTGCAAGGTGAAACAAGGGCATGATGAAAATACGAATACCAAAAATATGTATATTCTTGATAATATTTCTCTGTTCAGTTTCTGCCATATGGGGGCAGACTCCCTATATATGGACCGGAGAAGATGACATAAATGGAAATGGCGATTGGAGTATCGGGAATAACTGGGCTCAGGGTGTACCTCCAGGATCTGGAGATAATGCGGTAATTTTTGATGTTACCCCCTATCCTGCACCTAAGATAATTTCACCGGCTGAAGTAAATAAAATTACTATTGAGTCAAATGGGTCTCTTCTTGTTTCTGCAGATACTGTCGTCCATGGGGATATGCATGGAGACAATACCGGATCCCTCACAATATCCAATGGAATAGAACTTATTGTGGCTGGAAGCTGGACGTATTTAGGCGGGCTGGATGCTACAGGTTCTGCAGTAAAATTCGCCGGGGATGGCAGTATTACCACCTATGGAGCATCTTTTGGCAATGTGGCCATAGACAGCGGAGCAAATTATCAGTTAATGGATGACTTAAGTTTAGATGGCGCTCTGGAAAACAATGGAAACCTTAATTTAAACGGGAACAATATACATGCAGGTTCAGTAACCAATTTTGAATCAATGTTCGCTAATGATGCGACTATTACGACCGATATTTTTTACCAAACCGGCGGGACTATTTCTTCTACTGGAGATCTTACTTTAGAAATCGATACTTCTGCCAGTCAGAGCAGCGGAGACATTTCCGTTACAGAAACCCTTATCCTGAGCGGAGCAGGTTCTTACGACTTGTCCCAATCATCAAATAGGGTTGGATCGTTAACTACCAATGGCACAGGAACGGGTTCAATATCTTTTACCAATAGTTCCGCTTTTACAGTAACAGGGTTAACCTCTTCCGGATCAATTACCCTGAGTGCCGGTACAAATTCAATTACAGTTACCAATGATATTACTTCCGGTGAGAGCAGTTCTATCGATTTTTCCAGTCCTGTAGAATTGGATGACAACCCTATCACTATTACCTGCAAAAAAGGTGCTGTAACGTTTTCCAGTACGGTTGACGGAGACCAGAACCTTACAATTGAGAATGATACAGGGAACGTAACTTTTGAAGACTCTGTTGGTGCCACAACAGCAATTGGAACAGGGACAGGAACCGCACTTGCTATTACAGGCAGCGGAAAAACTATATTTGAAGGAACCATTGAAACATCAAGCGGGATAAGTCTTTCCGGTGCTGTAGACTTTTATGATGACATTACCATAGCAGCCGGTGACACCTCAACAAATATAGAAGGGGATGTTACTATTTATATTAATACAAATGATAATGTGACTATAGAAGCAGGACAACACATCACCCTCGAAAGTAATTTAATATTGGGCGGGACCGGGACCGGTTCAAAAGCCGTAATTAATACTACTGACAATGATGGAAGAATTTCAATTTCCGGGTCAGTATCAGGTTCAAAGGGTCTTGATCTTACTACCGATGGGACAGGAGAAATCAGTATTGAAGGATATGTTGAGTTAGATGGCACATTAACTTTGAAATCTGATTCAGGAGATATCAGTATTGCCGGCACAGTAACTTTAGGCGGAGCCCTCCGCATTCAGGACCTTGCTGCAGGCAAAACGTTTACCGCAAAAAATACCATAGATGCCGCAGGAGGCGTTAATCAAACAGGATCAGATGGAACGAACCACCTTTACGGAAATGTAAGTACAACCGATACCGATATATCCTTTGCCAGCCCTTTGGTTTTACATGGATCATCCGGGTTTACATTTAACAGCAGCGACGAACAAGGTGGAGATATTACCCTGGCCGGTTTAAGCTGGGATGATGAGGAAAAAGCCCTTACCGTAATTGCCGGTACGGGCGATGTTTCTCTTGCAGATATTGGTACTGACGATCCTGATTGGTTTTCATCTGTTACTATCACCGGAGACGACGTTACTTTAAATGGGGATATATATTCAAAAGGGCCCATAAAAATTACGGCTGCTGGAACCATACTCAACGGCGGGACAATTTATGCCGGCCCTGGTGACACAGGAAATCTTGCCATTAGCTTTATAGGGGACTATAAAACTGATACTTCTGGAACACTTATTGGTAATAGCACAAAAACCTCGGATATTGAATTCTATGGGGATGCGGTCTTTCTGTCAGGTTCAATCACCCAAAATGAAAACCGGCTGATATTTAAGGGGGCTGCCAGGGATCAAATCTTCAATCCGGGAAAAAATGTCTATGACGGAGACATTATAATCAATAAAACCGATACCAAAAATAATCCTCCCGTTAGCAATAAGGTTACTGTAGATGGATACAGCGTCACCCAAACCACAGGAAACCTTAAAATTATTCAGGGAAGCCTTGATTTAGGGAGTCTTGGGTGGCTCATTGATTCCAGTACCGGGAGTTATTCCCCTATTATAGGTTTTTACGGTAAAACCGGGGACCTCACTTTAGGGGATGCTGCAGCTGCCCAAGATGCATTGCTCATTTGCCCTGGTTTTAAAACAGATTCCGGTTTTACCATCACCATTGATACAACAGATACACAAAGGACCAAAACAATCAGTTCCTCTCAAGGCGTAACAATCGATAATGGTACTACCACAAATGCATTGGATACAGTTGATTTTGTTATGACCGGAAACGGGACATTTACTGTAGATGCGAACGCATCTACAGCTATAGGCAGCCTTACTGTCGAAAGCGGTATCATAATCCTTGGAGCAGCACTTTCCGTAAAAAACGATATTTCCATTCTGGGCGGCAGCCTTGATGTTTCTATCAATAATTGGGGTATAACCCTAGGCGAAAGTTGGTCACAGTATAGTACCAGTGCATTTGTATACCGGGAGGGAACTGTAAGATTTAATCCTTCACCTGGGTCTGCCATCTGCATTCAGGGTTCAACCCAATGGTGGAATTTTGTTTGTGAAACTGCTTCCAGGGTAACCATAAAATTTGCGAGAAATAACGACAAAAGCACTAAAGATGTACAACACATATTCCACAATGAATTTAAGGTTATATCGGAAAGTTCCTCATCCAGTACCCTTTTAACCAAAATGCTGGATACGGATTACCGCCATGACACAGCTGCCCCATTGGGTGGCAACGATGTACCTGGTACACCCCCAGGATCAGAAGACAGATTTTTCTTCTGGAACATTACTATCGGACCCGGTGCGTCAGTGGATTTGGAGAATGTGACCGTCAATTATTCCTGGGCGGATCAGGCGATCCTTCTCCCGGATTCAATTTTTACCAATGTCGATGCCACCCCCTATTCACAACCTCTTTCACAGGCGCATTACTGTGTCGGCTGGACCAAAACAGCCAGTTTTGTGTACAGCTTTACCGAAGATGAAAACCATAATGGAAGGATAGACCGGATTAGAGTCCAGACTTCCGTCCCGTTTACCGGTAGTTTTGATTCGGGTTTTAAAATTGAGGTAGTTGGGTATAAAGTAACGGGATATGATGAGGTTTCCGGCTATAATAATATGTTCTATATCTATCTCGAAGAAAAACCCTATGTTGATGGCGGTAACACACTCACCTGGAGGCTGGTGGATAATTACAGTATCATTGATGCAGAAACCAGGACGGAATATTTCGATACGGTAGAACCCGATATGCATACGGTCAACACCACCTGGCCTGTCATTAATTATTCTCTCATGCTGCCCAAAAGTGCAGGTGCCAGGCAGCAGCTGTATATCCAGTTTTCTGAGCCGGTATCAGCTTTTCCAGCTTCTGAGGTCAAGTATGATGGAACAACCGTTTTTTATGGAGAAAAAATCACCCCGCCGCCCGGAGATGGGACTTATTTCTCCGAATGTCTTGTTGAATTCAATTCTAACAGTGAAGTATCCATTGCAGATATGGCAGCTGCAAAAACCTATACCATCATCACTTCTGTAACAGATCAAAAGAATTCTTTTCCGGATACACTTATTCAGCAATACCCTATCCCCTTGTATCCCCATGATGAGTCATATTCGGTGTATGATTTATATGATAATAATCCTGCTGAGCTGCTGAATAGTAATACCTCCCGGATTACGGATGTTCTTATATCCATCCCGCCTGATGGCTCCTCGATTCAATATTTTGCCTGGCCGGTTACCGCCATGGATAAAATGGCGTTTATAGAACCGTTTAAATCAATAGATCAGGATAGAGACAGGGTGGTTGTAACCAAATTTGATGGATCCGGTACATTACGGGATACGGACATTACCCTGGATGTATTGGTTAATCCCAATTTCAGTACCACCTCCCTGGATTTAATCGCAGGTATCAGCGTACCCTCTTCCTATAAGGGGACCAGTGCCAATGGTTCTCCGGGATTATGGCTGACCTACAAATCCGGTTTAGTTCCTGAGTTTTATCCTGCAGCAAAAACTAAGCAATATGCAGGTATACCTTCATCAGGAAGAGCTTCGTATACCATAAGTGAAAACGACTATGGCAACAACGATGTGGTGGATTTCTATTTTACCACCCTGGGTTCGGCTGACCTGCTGGCGGGCCGCCTGGATATAGCTGCCGGTGCTTCAGTGCCTTCCGACTGGTACCGCAGGATCAAACCCTTTACATTCTCCGTAAAGGAAATGACCCTCCAGCGCGGCGGGGCCACCATCCTGAACAACGTAATCAACCCCACCAAGGGAGAAAAAACCTACCTCAATTATACCCTGACCAAGAGCGGCCAGGTGACCGTCCAGGTATTTACCATGGACGGTACCCTGGTACAGGTCCTGTACCGGGACAGCCGTCCCGCCGGGGAACACGTCGAATCCTGGGATGGAAAAAACCGGGGCGGCCGGGTTGTAGCTCGGGGCATGTACTTTATCCGTATAGTAGCCCCGGACATAGATGAAATAAGAAAGGTAATGGTTGTTAAGTAAGCAGGGCTCTTGGAAACTCCCGGTCGTTGGGGGTCCCGAAGAGACCTTCGGATGATTTCGAGGCAATCGTCAAATTCACCATTTATTTTCTGCGGTTCCCGTTATTTTCATATTAATATATGAAACCGCATAACAATGCGGAATTAAATAGTTTTTATGATTATAACCGATAAAATTACTTATTCTGCCAGATCACTTATCAAATAAAATTTACTTGCTATCCCATAATAATCCGACTATACTAAAATATAACTTTAGAATAGTCGGATTATTATGGGAGAAATCGTCATGTATATAGAACGCCGGATATCCGATACCATACGTAAGTTGAGCCGCCAATTCCCCGTGGTTCTTCTTACCGGGCCCAGGCAGACAGGAAAAACCACCCTTTTACAAAAATTATCCGAAAATGATCCGGTTCATAAGCGGACCTATGTGAGCCTGGATGATCCCAATATCCGGGAGCTTGCGGTCAACGACCCGGCACTCTTTTTCCAGCGTTTTGATGGTCCTCTCCTGGTTGATGAAATCCAGTACGCGCCGGGTTTGCTTACCTACATAAAAATGATTGTTGATAAAGACCGTTTTGCCGTTGTCCAGGGTGAGAAAGAAGCGTTGCAGATAAATGGAAAATATTGGCTCACCGGATCCCAAATGTTCCAAATGATGAAGGGCGTTTCTGAATCACTGGCAGGCAGGATAGGTATCGTCCGGCTTCAGTCCCTCTCCAATAATGAAATACGGCAGACCGGATTCGGCCCTTTTATTCCTGAAAGTGATGAGCTCCGCCGCAGAAGTAAAACTGCGCCTTTCATGCCGGTGAATGAAACCTTTTCAGGTATACTCCGGGGAGGAATGCCTGTCCTGGCGGGCAACCCCGGCCTTGATCCGGAAAACTACTTTTCGGCCTATATCCAGACCTATCTTGAACGGGATATCCGTGACGTTACCAAAGCTGCGAATGAACTCCAGTTTCATACCTTCCTTCAAATAGCGGCCGCCCATACTGCCACCATGGTGGTGTATGATGACCTCGCCCGGGAGGCGGGTATTTCCGCTCCCACTGCCAAGCAGTGGATTTCCATTCTTATTTCAACAGGAATTGTTACGCTGCTGCAACCCTGGTCATCCAATACGCTCAAGCGGATTATCAAAGCCCCAAAGCTCTATTTTCTTGATACCGGGCTCTGTGCCTGGCTTTTGAAGTGGAAGGCTCCGGATACCCTTGAGGCGGGACCTGCGGCGGGGGCCTTCTATGAAACCTGGGTCATTTCCGAAGTATACAAAAGCTTTCTCAACGCAGGGCTTGAGCCGCCGCTGTATTATTACCGTGACAAGGACAAACGGGAAATCGACCTTCTGATTCACCAGGATGGAAAACTGTATCCGGTGGAAATAAAGAAAACCGCAACCCCCGACCGGTCAATGATAAAAAGTTTTTCGGTCCTTGGAAAAGCGGTAAAAGTACCGGAATCCGATTCCGCACCATTCACTCCTGTTCTTGGTAACGGTGCCCTGGTTTGCCAGATCCCCCAGTTCCTCCCGATAGATGCAAACAATTCCTATGTACCCGTTGGGTTTATATAAAAAAGAAATTTCGTATCTCATTTTTGAATAAATACAACGACATTTTTCCCCTTAATACTATCCCTTTGTAATATCTTTTCCAAAATATTTCCACCGGACAAGCTTAGGAAGTTTGAAAAGACAGATTATATACTCCAAAGAAGTAAGCCTGTTCTGTTCAGCCGTCTTAATAAGGGAATAAAACCATGATAGCCCCTGCCGGGAAATGTAATACAGTCTATCCCGTCTTTTCATATCAGACAGTATAACGGCTATTATTAAAACCGCAGTCAAACCATCCGGAAAAGTCTTTTCCTCCCCGTTTACGGGGTAGTGGTACGGTACGGGTACGTTTCGGGTACGGTACGGGTCCCTTGCGGACACAGTGACCAATCAAGACATAGGTAAGTAAATAAGTTCAGGAGACACGGTTGACCAATCAGGACATAGGTAAGTACAGGGGAGAGAAATTTACGGCTGCATTTCCAGGGCCATAGTGACCACCTCAACCACCGGGTTCTTCTTATATAAAAATAATTATATCGATATAATTATTTTCAAACATTTATACCTTCCGTATTTATAGCTTTTTTTGGAAAAAAGACTTAAGCTTAAAATTCAATTGCCGATAGTCTTAAAGAACGCGAACGCCTAAAAATACCATATCCATAGGGCGTCATGGAGGGGAAAATTTTGGCATACAATAATGCATTATCCGCCTATAAGGAAACCCGGATAAAAACAGCCAGCCAGGGGCAATTAATTATCATGCTTTATGATGAAGCCGCCAAGCAGCTGGACCGGGCCATTGAGCTGCTGATGATGAATTCCGCGGGGAAAAAAGACCCCAGCAGGATTGAGATGATCAGCAAAGCGGTTCTTAAAACCCAGGAAATTATTACAGAACTGATGGTTTCCCTGGATTTCGACCAGGGCGGGGAAATATCCAGAAATCTCTTTTCCCTGTATACATGGTTCAACCAGGAACTTCTGGAAGCCAATATTGCCCAGGATCCAAAACGGATACAAACGGTCCGGAATCTCATGAATGAGCTCCGGGGAGCCTGGGGGGAAATTATTGCAAAAACTTCAGCAGAAACCGTGGGGCGTCCTTCCGGCGGCGTTAATATAGCCGGATAAGGAGTGTTGATGGCTGCATTGGCAAAACAACAAGTGCAGGAAGAAATTTCATCCGAAGAGGTTGCCCGGCGGGTGGCTGTTTTAAAACGGTTCAGGGAACTTTTATCCCAGCAAAGGGACCGGTTCCGGGAATACCTGACTGTCCTGGATAAACAGAAAGATGTCATTGAAACCGGCAGTGCCGAGGACCTGATCTCCCATGTGGAGCTGGAAGAAAAAATCGTATCCGACATCTTTTCCATTCAGAAGGTCATCGATCCCCTGGAAGATATGTACAAGGCGAGTTTTCCCCAGAGGGAATCCGATGTGCCCAGCCTGAAGGCTGCGCTGGAAGAGCTGAAAACCGAAGCGGTAACCCGGTCCAGACGGAACCAGGAATTGCTGTCCAAGAGGATGGCCGAGCTGAGAAGTGAAATAAAACTTCTTAAGGGCAATCCCTACGTGAAGCGGCCATCCTACTCTGGCGAAGATTCCGCATCTCTGATAGATATAAAGGGATGAAAAACGAAAAAACACCCCTTTATTTAATCGATGCCTACGGCTTAATTTACAGATCCTATTTTGCTTTCATGTCGAGGCCCCTGCGGAATGCCCAGGGGCATAATATTTCCGCCCTCTTCGGTTTTGCCCGGACCCTGGTCAGTTTAGTCGATGACGGTGCCCCCGCTGCCGGTAAAGACGGCAGCCTCCTTCCTAAACCCGAACGGCCCCATTGCCTGGCGGCTGTTTTTGATTCCAAAGCCCTTACCTTCAGGCACAAGGAATACCCCGAATACAAGGCGAACCGCCTGAAAGCCCCGGACGACCTCCACGCCCAGATCCCCCTGGTGGAGGAAATGCTGAAAACCCTGGGAATTCCCTCCCTCAAGTTTGACGGATACGAGGCGGATGATATTATCGCCACCCTGGCAAAACATTGCCAGAGGGAAGGCCGTCAATGTTATATCCTTTCTTCCGACAAGGACCTGCTCCAACTGGTCGGCCAGGGAACCTACCAGCTCCGGCCTTTAAAACCTTCCAAGTCCGATGACAGTACCATCACCGGAAAAACCGTACCCCAACGGGGTCTCCCCTACGAGCTGGTGGGACCGGATGAAGTAAAAGCCGAATGGGGAGTGGGACCGGATAAAGTCCTGGATCTTCTTTCCATGATCGGTGATACCTCGGACAATGTTCCCGGTGTTAAGGGAATTGGTGAAAAAACCGCGGTTAAACTGATGGCCCGGTATGGTTCCCTGGACAGTATTTATGAGAACATTGCAGGAATCGAAGGGGCTGTAGGGAAAAAGCTCGCGGAGGGAAAAGAAAGCGCCTATTTTGCCAAAAAGCTTATTGCCCTGGAATGTGAAGTTCCCCTATCGGTTAAAAATATTGATGATTTATCCATAGAAACCCTAAACCGCAGCGCCGGAGCTTCCATACTGCTCCGGGAAGGTATCCGCCAGACGGCTTTTGCCCTGGATCCAAAGGCTTCCGCCGCCGGGGGAAGTTCCCCGCAAACCGGGGACAGCCCCGGGGCTGTCCCCGCAAAGGATACCACTCCCCCGGACTCTTCCCTGCTTGGCAAAGGTAAATACAAGCTTATCCTGACCGTTCCTGAGTTGGAAACCATTTTTGAACGGGCAAAAAACCAAAAACTCCTGGCCCTGGATTTTGAAACCGATTCGCTCGATGCCTGGAATGCCAGGCCCGTGGGGATATCCCTGTCCCTCAAACCAAAAGAAGCCTATTACGTTCCCATCGCCGTCCATGGAGGGAAATCGGAATTTGTTCCGCCGGAAACGGTGAAATCCCTGCTGGAACCCCTCCTGATGCTTAAGGACATGTGCATTGTAGCCCACAACGCAAAGTACGATTACAAGGTCACCCGGGGCTGGGGCATTCCCCGGTGGAAATGTTCAATCTGGGATACCATGGTAGCCGCCTGGGTGGATGATCCCGAACGGAACAACTACTCCCTGGATTCCCTGACCGGGGCCATCTTCAACTACGATGCCATACCCTATAATTCCATCGTTCCCAAGGGCAGTACCTTCGATGCGGTGGATCTTGAAAAGGCCTGCGAATATTCCTGCGAAGATGCGGACCTGACCATGCGGATGAAATATTACCTGGAACCCAGGCTTATCCGTTCGGAAAGCCTCAAGCTTTTTGAAACTATGGAAATGCCCCTCCTGCCGGTCCTGGCAGAAATGGAAGGGGCGGGCATAAAAATTGAACCCCAGATACTCCGGGAATACGGGGTTGAACTGAGAAAGGAACTGAAAAAGATAGAACAGGATACCTGGGACCTGGTGGGTCATGAATTCAACCTAGCTTCTACAAAGCAGCTCCAGGAAGTACTGTTTACCGAAAGGAAACTGAAACCCGGCAAGAAAACCAAAACCGGTTATTCCACGGATGTGGCGGTTCTCGAGGAACTTGCCCGGGAAGATCCCGTACCGGCTTTAATTCTGCGGAACCGTACCCTGGCCAAACTGAAATCAACCTATGTGGATACCCTGGCGGAGATGACCGGCCCGGACGGACGCCTTCACACCCACTTTGTTCAGACCGGCACCGCCACGGGTCGTCTTTCCAGCCGGGACCCGAACCTCCAGAATATCCCCATCCGGGATGAGGAAGGCCGGAGGATCCGCCAGGCATTTGTGGCGGAAAAAGGCCATGTCCTGGTCTCCGCGGACTACAGCCAGATTGAACTGGTCGTTTTAGCGCACCTCTCCCAGGATGCAAATTTGATAAAGGCCTTTAAAGAGGAAAAAGACGTTCACCGGATGACCGCGGCGCTTATCTTCGGTATCAGCGAAAAAGATGTGGATTCCCGGCAACGCCGGATCGCCAAAACCATCAACTTCGGGGTTATGTACGGTATGAGCGCCTTCAGGCTGTCCAATGAACTAGGCATAAGCCGGACCGATGCCAAGGCTTTTATCGATGCCTACTTTGCCACATATTCGGGGCTCAGCAAGTTTATTGAAAGCCTGATCAAAAAAGCTGAAACCCAGGGCTTTGTCAGTACGATCGCAGGCCGCCGCCGGTACATCCCAACCATCAATTCCAGGAACAAGGTTGAAAAGGCCGGGGCAGAACGGATTGCGGTAAACACCCCGATCCAGGGTTCCGCAGCGGATATCGTTAAAACGGCCATGCTCAAACTCGATGGGGTCCTGGCAAAAACCAAAGTCCCGGCCCGGCTCCTTCTACAGGTTCACGATGAGCTTATCCTTGAGTGTCCAAAAGCGGAAGCTGCCGGCGTGGCAAAAATGGTGAAGACCGAAATGGAAAATGCGTTCCCCCTGTCGGTCCCCCTGCGGGTTAACGTAGAAACCGGTCAGCGCTGGGGCGATTTTCATTAAAAGATAACAGTGATACCCGGAAATATATCCTAGCGGTGATATATTTATTTTAGTGAGGCAGCAATGAGGAAACCTCGAAGTGCTGAGCGCCGATGTAATCATGCTGATGGTAGACCAGGCGAACCATGACCTGAGCGTATGGGGAGAACGGATCTTCGGACGTGTGGAAGACAATCGTCAGAAACAGCCGGTAATCCCGCAGGGCCTTGGAGAGATGAACGCAAAGGAATACGCCCAAGCCAGTGAAGACACGGCATTTAAGGCCGAGAACGAAGCATACCAGAAACGGATAAAAGACCTGAAAGAAAAGGGTTATGACAAACTCAGTGACAAGGAAAAACAGGAATACCAGGACCTGTTGAATAAGACCGTAACGGTGAGGGACGGAGAACTGGGAGCACATATCGGCTATGCCCCGATCATGAAGTCGGAACCTGATTACAAAAAGAGTGCCCAATCGAACATCGAGTCACCCGGAACCGGACAGATGGGAATGATCATGTTGGACTCCCGGTGGAACGACATGAAGAACACCAATGGGTACGCGGTATATGGGCAGTTGATTTGGAATTATCACTTCACACATCGAAACCTAAAAGACGGCCCATATAGATATGAACTCCCTAAAAACGTGAAAAACGGAGTTATTCCAATACCATTATTTAGTGATATAAAAACTATTGAGGGGCAGGCGATTTTTGCGGAGGACTTTTCATATTTTCATAATAAAAATACACATATGAACTCTTAATTTAAAGGTTGTTCAATCAGTGAGAGGGCAAAATTCTCGCAGGCTGCAGGTTTAAAAAGCTCAGCAATAACGGATGCCCTTAATTGGAGGTGATACAAGGTGAAAAAGAATACTCACATTTTAGTTCTTGTCGTCATGGTCTTTTGTTCTATGGAACTCATGGCATTTTCTCGTCCACGTTGTGAAGTTTTTGTATGGAATAAAAGAAATGAATCAATATACCTAGATATTGTAGTACATCCGGAACTAAAGGTGGAAATAAATGGAATTAGGACATATTCATTTGAATTATTACATGAATATCTTGATGTTGCTATATTTTTAATAGATGGCCAACAAATTGAAGTTAAGCCAATGGAGCAAAAGACTTGTTATGGGTATCATCAATATGATAGCCTACAGTTATGGTTCAAATCCCTAGGCCCCTATGAACAATTTAAAATGATTTATCAGGATTTTACTATCCGAAATAAAAAAGGGGATATATTGTTGGATATGTCATCCTTGAGACCGGAGTCTTTTATTAAGGACTCAAGAGGTACAGACGACTATTATTTAATAATTAACTAAAAATTATACTTCTGTTACATCAGATTTTACCCGAAGGTTTATTGACGGATTAAATGGCTTTTGAGGTTTATAAATAAAGTAATAAGAGGAGCGCTTGAAATATGAAAAAGAAGCTATACATAATAATATTTATAGTTTTATATATTTTATGCTCTTGTGAAGAGAAAAATAAATCTGTAGAGACAGAGGAAACAAATGAAATTAAATATATGCCGGAAGTAGCAAAAGCAAGATTTATTGATGAATCAGAAAATAATCATTTGAAAATAAATGCTAATGATTTATGGGAAAAAGCAGAAAATGCTTCTTATGGAAAAACTTTTATTTTAAATGAAGGAAACCCTATTCGCTTATTTTCAGATGATTTATCAAAGATCGATAAATATTTCTTATTTTATTCGGATGAAACCGGAAGAAAGTATCTAAAGACAACTTTAGGTGATAATATTTCATTAGAAAGCATTCCAGTGTTTTCATATATATTTAGCTATGGAAATACTATTATAGGAAAAACAGAGAATGACAATATATATTCTAAACCCGAATACATACAAATCGAAGTAAATGAAACAGTAATAAAGAACGTGGTGAGTTTAGATGGTTCAAAATGTACATATCCATTTCCATATTTACCTACTATATTGGGGATACAAGGATTTCCTCAAGCTTCAGGACGGATTGCCTTTTATGAAGGAAAAAATGTACAGGGAGAAGAAAAAGGAAATGTTGTTTTTGATTCATTTGTAATTCATTATATGAATAATTTTGAAATAAAAGAAATAATAGGAGAGGATAAAAACCCATTTAATTTATATTCGCCAGAAATACGACCATCTGGAGAAAATATCTATATTCAAAGTGTTCCATTGTATGATGATAAATAATATCACTGCTGTCCGGATTAGCATGGCCAATCCCCCAAAGTTAATTGCAAATCAGGTATAAACGGCGGTGGGCTGGTGATCTTCAGTAATCCGGAAACGGATTATTAGTAAAGAGTGTCGTCTTCAATAACAACATCAGTTGATGGATAGTCACCGTCATCAGATTTGAAACGTGATGTATCCATAACTGCAGGAAGAAATCATCCATGCCAGCAGCAGGATTTATTCCCCGGGGAATTTATTCCGGGCACTTTTTCTGTATCCATGGATAAACATGGTGCTGTTCTTTGGGGAGTACTTCTGGCAGAAAAGTCTCCGGAAGGACCTGGCAAAGGAACTGCCCTACCTGAAAAGCCTCACGGATTCACCATACTGATATATGAGGTAATTTCAAAATTACGGACCTTCCGGTCCGGCGGGATTTGAAATCACCTCATATTATTTTTTATCCGTCCTGGTACCGGAGGGAATCTTCTTTAATAATGTATCAACCCGTTTCTGCTGAGGTTCCGTCAGTGAGTCCCTTCTCTTTAACAGTACCTGCTTAAAGGCTTCTGCGTTGTGTTCATTTATACAGACAAAGGCCCTTTCAGCATGCTGTCCCACTTCCTTCGGCCGGCAGGTTTCCAGGTGTTTTAAAATGACAGGGAATATCTTTGCTTCATACTTTTTCCCGGATTTCGCCACCTTTGCAAACACGCTGATGCTGTTATCAACGGTGATTACACTGCCGGTATGATATGCCCTTATTACGGTATCCAGCTTACCGAATATTTCCTCCGGTTTAAGTTCCGCAATTTCCGATAAAGCGGTCATAGCTCCCCAGACGAGGCGATTATTTTTTGATGACAGCAGCTTGATAAATACATTCACGTAATCGGCAATAAGTTCCGGGGACTTTCCGCCGGTCTCATACAAAACTTTTATGCAGTCGTTGGCGATTTGTTCTTTAGGATTATCCAATCCTTCAACAATATCTTTTATACCCTTTTTGTTTTTTGTCTTTACCAGTTCATTCGCTAATGCGATATTGGCTCCTTCATCGTTTCTTCCCAGCGAATAGGCCAATTGATCAATCATAGAATTCATAGCTTACCACTCTCCTAAAAGAACAAATCAATCAAATAAGTCCGGCTGTTCGGGTTTGCTCTTATCCTCGAACTCCCCAAAATATCTGAACAGGATATCCGTACCATGCACTATTTGATGCTCATCACATACTCGGTTAAAGATCTCCATTAACGGCCGGTGGTTATCACTGACAATTTCATAGCTGTTCCCGTATTTTCGCTGGTACTTCTGTTTTAATCCGGGGAAATGTTTGTCCAGGTTTTGGTAGAAATATTCCCGGTCCCCTTCCCTCAGGGTCACACCCATTCCAAAACAGAGAATTCCGTAAACCCGGGCTTCAATACAGTAATCCAATATGCCCCGGATATTATCCTCCGTATCATTGATAAACGGCAGAATAGGACACAGCCACACCACGGTTTTAATACCTTCGTCATGCATTATTTTCAGCACCTCAAACCGTTCCCTGGTGGTGGATACATTAGGTTCAAGGATTCTGCAGAGATTCTCATCAAATGTGGTCAGGGTTATTTGTACAACACATTTTGCTTTTTGATTTATCTTTTTCAGTAAATCCAAGTCCCTTAAAATTAAATTTGATTTTGTCTGTATCGCCAGGCCAAATCCATATTTTTCAATAATCTCCAGGCAGGTCCTTATACTGTGCAGGTTTTCCGGAATAGGTATATAGGGATCGCTCATGGCGCCGGTTCCGATCATACATTTTTTGCGTTTGCTTTTCAGTTTTTCTTCCAGCAATTCCGGAGCATTGATTTTTATTTCCACATCCTCAAAATCGTGGTCCATATTGTAACAGGTACTTCTGGCGTCACAGTAAATACAGCCATGGATACACCCCCGGCTGATATTCATTCCATTGTGAGAGGATAGAATTCCTTTAACGGTTTTAAAATGCATATATCAACCTTAATTATAAAGGTTCCTTGTCCAGCAAAGCCATATCAAAATCCACCATGATTCCGTTTTTCCGCAGGTATTTCATCTCTTTTGATTTAAACTGGAATATAAAATTTTTGCACGTCCAGCAGAATACCTTATAGTGGTAATCCGAGTTTCCCAGGGGAATAGAAAACAAGGACCAGTGACGGCTGCCTTCAAATACCCGCAGCGTCGTGTGGGCATTGCATATCTCGCATTTATAAGACAAGGACCTTACCGTGAAATTATCATCCACATTACATATTTTGCTTTTATCAATATACCCGACATACTTTAAAGGGTTTTCTTTAATATTAAAAACCAGAACAATAAAGTCCATCATAAAATCCTCCTGAATGTATACGATAATGTTACCGGGAACCTTTGAAAACTTCACCGAAAATTTCCCTGCATCCTTTGTATTACAGGTCAGTTAATCAACACCCGCCGCAAGCAGCGGGGTATGAAACCCGCCGGCGGATCAGGCCACACCCTTTATCCAAATCAGCAAATTGTTTTTGTATATTCCTTTATAAATCTTAAGATTTTCATATTCCGTATATTCCGACTGCCCGTCCAGCAATTTTAATTCACCTTCAATCCTGATGCTTTCATCCTTTGTAATTATCATGGTATATTTAAAATCCTCCTGCCGGATAAACACTTCCGCTTCCCCGACCAGAATATAAAAAGAATCTTTTACAAGAATCAGTTTTAGCTCCTTAACCATATCAAGGAATTCATCCTTGGAAATTTCTATTATTTTTCTATAACCTTCTTTTTTAAGGGTGTATTTGTCAGTCAGGTATTTAACAAAAATATTTTCCTTCTGCAAATAATCCGGTATGGTAATTTTGTAATTATTCAAATACCTCTCAAAGGCAAATTCGTCCTTATCAAAGAACAACCTGTCGGAACAAATATCAATAACCTGCCTCTGGTCCGTATCTTTTAATGGCTTCAGGAGCTTTGAATAATTCACGGCTTCATCGTATTCATTCAGCCCCGGCTCTCCTTCTTTGACAAATAAATATATCTTCACCCCAAGACCAACCAGGGGAATCATGGTCAACAGCACATGCCAGCCATCCATATCCAGATCGTAAAACCTTTTTATAGTCAGTTTGATACTCTGGTACAGCAAAGCAAGGGCTATAAAGTAATTAATAAAAAACGCAGAAACGTTATTAAAAAGCAAAAAGACCAGCATTCCGATTCCAAACAGAACCCCTATCGATACGTATATCACCACGGTTTTTATGATGAATTCAAATCTTGAACACCGGCCCTTTACCCGCCAAATGACAAAACCATAAAATGCAGCCACGATAAAGAATGATACTATTGCACCTGCCATATATCCCTTCCTTTATTGTTGATGTATATATACCCGGTTATGTGTTTCCTGCCGGTATATATCCGGTTTTCGAAATTAATTCCTGCCCCTGGTGACAAAAGACAATCAGCTATATGGTAAATACTAATCAAAGGCAGCTGATAAAACTATCATCATGCATCCTCCGGAGGATTAAAATATCCGCTTCGTATCAGTTCCATATAATATATGGTGAGGCTTTTTCAAAATGTCAAATTTTGAAAAAGCAACCTTAGATGTAAGTGCAGAAAGAATACTATTTTATTTATGGGTAAGGAAATAGCATTCTTTCTGCAAAAGCCTTTTTCAAAACTAACCGAGTTTTGAAAAAGG
>JAVBPH010000045.1:0-25664 GCA_031549725.1 Treponemataceae bacterium | reverse complement strand
CCTTTTTCAAAACTCGGTTAGTTTTGAAAAAGGCTTTTGCAGAAAGAATGCTATTTCCTTACCCATAAATAAAATAGTATTCTTTCTGCACTTACATCTAAGGTTGCTTTTTCAAAATTTGACATTTTGAAAAAGCCTCATATTATATGATAACGGCCTTTCTGCAAAACCATAGCCTATCGATAACAGGCCAGAGAACCTGAATCCGGAAGAAAGCCAAAAAAATGTTTCACGTGAAACATTTTTTGTAATATCCATGGGACAGATAACTTCCGTACTTCTCCATACCCGAATCTTCATAAACCAGGGACTTTCATTCATCCTTAAAAATTATGTTCCGATACCTTTTTAAAATATATTGCAGCCTTAAAAATCAAAGACAGCCAGGAATTTCTGAACAGGACCCATGAAAATGTTTCACGTGAAACATTTTATCTGTGCTGATCCACCAGGATGGGATTTCCATCGGGATCTTCAATGATAAAACTCGCTGGTCCGGTTGATTGGGGATCGGCTTCCTCGGTAAACTTAATTCCTTTTTTCTTAAAATCCTCCTGGATCTCGCGGATATCCCTGAAGGGATTTACTTCTTTTGCATCGGCATCCCACCCGGGATTAAAGGTTAGGATATTTTTAGGAAACATCCCCTGAAAAAGTCCTATTACACAATCATCGGACTTCATAATAAGCCAGCCTTCTTTTTCATTTCCGCCAAAGGGCTTAAATCCCAAAATCCGGTAAAATTCTTTTGAAGCGCCGATATCCTTTACTGTCAAACTTACGGAAAAAAAACCAATACCCATAGATTCCTCCAAAATGATTTTTGTTCAGAACAAGTATAAAGGATACCGCTGACTCTGGAAAGAAAACAGAGAAAAATCATGCGCTTATTAATCAGAACAGGGATAACCCAAAAGTTTAAAAACCGGATATCCCTTGACGATACGGAAATAACCCTTTAAGATACGGAAACCGGGATTGGAGAATGGTCCGGGAGGTTCGATTCCTCCGCTCCGAATATCCCGCAGTTAGGAACCATGCGAGCGGATGCCGCCCAACCCTGCCAGGTCCGGAAGGAAGCAACAGTAAGTGGTTGTCCGTTGCGCCGTGGCCTCCCTGGCTGCGGGGTTTTTTTTGTCATCATTTCTGGTATACTGATATTATGGCTTATGAAGTTACCGCCACAAGACGGCGCCCTAAGACATTTGATGAACTGGCCGGCCAGGAATTTGTGGTTGCTACCCTTAAAAGTTCCATTGAAACCGGACGGATTGCCCACGCCTACCTTTTTTCCGGTCCCCGGGGCTGCGGAAAAACCAGTGCTGCCCGGATTATGGCCCGGTCCCTTAACTGCGAAAAAGGCCCTGCGGCCATACCCTGCGGGGTCTGTTCCAACTGCCAGGAAATCAGCCGGGGCGCAAGCCTTGATGTTATTGAAATTGACGGCGCCTCCAATACCAGTGTAAACGATGTCCGCCAGATTAAAGATGAGGTGCTTTTCCCTCCTAATTCAGGGCGGTATAAGATTTATATTATTGATGAAGTCCATATGCTCTCAAACTCGGCTTTTAATGCCCTGCTCAAGACCATTGAGGAACCGCCTCCTTATATCGTATTTATTTTTGCTACCACCGAACTTCATAAGGTGCCCGCCACCATTAAAAGCCGCTGTCAGCAGTTTGCCTTTAGACTTATCCCTATTGAACGGATTGTCGAAATCCTTGGGGATACATGCAAAGAGATGAATATCCGGGCTGAAGATGAGGCGCTGTTCTGGATTGCCAAGGAATCCACCGGCAGCCTCCGGGATGCGTATACCCTTTTTGACCAGGTGGCATCCTTCAGTGACGGCTTTATCCGTTCCCAGCTGATCCGGGAAAAACTGGGCCTGGTGGGACTGGATAAACTGAATACCCTGGCTGAAGCCTGTGCGGAAAACAAAACCAGCGAAGCCTTTGCCCTGACCGACGAGATACTTAACGCCGGTGTAGCCATTGAGCAGTTTGTTATTGACCTTTCAGGGTATTACCGCAGTCTTCTTCTTTTGAAAAACGGAATTACCCGGGATTCTCTTTTGGGCTACAGCCCGGACCGGTTCTCTGCCCTGGTTCTGGAAAAAACGGATTCCGTACAGATAGAACGGGGACTGTCCCTGCTCCTGGATCTTTACCGGGATATCCGGTATTCGGTTTCCCCCAGGTTCGAGCTTGAGACCGTTGTATCAAAATTAGCCTGGATGAACCAATGGGTTTCCCCGGCGGAACTCAAGTCTGCCCTGACGGATGTACAGCAATTTGTGCCCCACGGAAACGGCGCTAATCCTCCGGAGGGTTTAAAAAAAAATGATCCATCCGTAAATGGAGGGGCCAGCCTCCCTTTAGCCGGGGCCGGTGATATTCAATCCCGGCCTGTTCAGACCAGTTCCGATCCGGACGGCGGATCGGTCTATCCGGATTTTCCCGATGATGAATCCCCTGAACCCCAGGATGCCCTGACCGAAGGGTTTAAACGGCTTATGTCCGCTAAAGAAGAGGGGACAGTCCCTTTTCAGGGTAGTGTCCGGAAAACCAGCCAGGATCCAATAGTTCCTCCTGCCGATGAAGCAGAAGCCCCCACCCCTCTTCCCGGACCGGTCTGGGACAATTACCAGGGAGAAGGAGCCACCGCATATATATCCCAAACGGAAGAACAGGATGAAGATGATGATGCCGGGGATTACGATGAATCTTATAAAAACAGTCAGGTATTATCCGCTCCTATTTCAGACATCAAAGAAAAGATGGTTGCATCGTTTAAAAAGGAACGGGCCATGCTGGCTTCGGGACTGGAAAAATCACAGCCCTGGGCATGGGACGGTACCAGGCTGGTGATTCCTGTTCAGGATTTTCTGGTGGCGGAACTGCTGAAAAAGGAAATCCCCCTGGTCAGGGAGCACTTTGTATCAATCTCAAATAAACCTGCTGTCATTGAAGTCATAGTGCAAAACGGCGGAAATAATAATGGTTCCGGTAACCCTGATGAAAAAACCGTTTCACCCCAGGTGGAAATGGTCCGTCAGTTTTTCAGGGGAACCATCATCAAAAACAATTAAGGAGTGAATATGAATCCCTTTGATATAATGAAAAATG
This sequence comes from Treponemataceae bacterium, assembly GCA_031549725.1. Classification (GTDB taxonomy): domain Bacteria; phylum Spirochaetota; class Spirochaetia; order Treponematales; family Breznakiellaceae; genus UBA937. The sequence goes on along the minus strand of JAVBPH010000045.1, from coordinate 22,536 downwards.
CCCAGAAAATACAGGAACAGATGGGAGCCTTCCAGGAAAAACTTGGTACCATTGTAGTTACCGGATCTGCCGGGGGCGGTATGGTGGAAGTGGATATGAACGGCAAAATGGAACTGGTGGATATCAGGATTTCCCCTGAGGTTATCGATCCGAATGATATAATCATGCTCCAGGATCTTATAAAGGCGGCCTTCAGCAATGCCATGGAAAAAGTAAAAGAAACTATCAGCCAGGAAATGGGGGCTATTACCGGAATGCCTCCGGGATTTCCTGGTATGGGGTTGTAGGAGTACAGCATGAATGCTATAGACCGGCTGACAGGTTTGCTGACAAAATTACCCGGCATTGGAAAAAAAAGTGCCAGCCGGATGGCATATTATATCCTGGATACCGATCCCAGTTATGCCAGGCTTCTGGCGGAACAGCTTTCCACATTTCATGCTCTTATCAAACGATGTTCCGTCTGCGGGAGCTTTACCGAGACCGATCCCTGCCCGGTTTGTTCCGATCCCCAGAGGGATCCGGCGGTGATTTGCGTGGTTGAACGCGCCCAGGATGTGCGGGTCATTGAGGAATCCCGGGAATTCCAGGGCCGCTTTCACGTTCTGGGAGGACTCATTGCTCCCCTGGAAGGGGTCAGCCCGGAAGACCTGTCCATAGGACAGCTTCTGAACCGGGTCCGCCGGGACGGGGTTAAGGAAGTCATCCTCGCCATGAACCCAACGGTGGAAGGTGATACCACAGCTCTTTATTTACAGAAACTGCTTAAGGATACAAACGCGGAAGTAACCCGGCTTGCCTCGGGTCTGCCTGTGGGCGGAGATTTGGAATATGCCGACCGGCTGACCTTGTCCCGCAGTTTCCGCGGCCGGATTAGGATGTAAGGTTTTTTGTTCAACCAGAGATTTTGAAAATGGCCATGGGGACAGTCCCCTGCGGACCGCCTGTTACAACAGGAATAATTTATCCTGATATCATTTTAATCTGATTAGATAAAATACATTCTATAAAATTAGTATTTATTATAAAACGAAATACCTGGACTCAGGTCAGAAACGGGCTGCTCCGGGGACTGTCCCTAAAAAGATGAGAAAAATCATTGATATACCATTTTTTTCGGTAAGAATGACGGGAATTTCAAAACCTAAACCAGCCGTTTATAACACTCATCAATTATGGAATCCAGCGAATTGATGCTGAATCCCTGAGTATCAAGCTGCCTTTTTTCCTCGCTTTGTTCCCAGTTCATGTATGGGTCGGAATAATGATCCCGGAGGAAATTGTAAATAAGATCTTCCACTTCTTCAGGGATGGTATAGAACATTCCCTTTCCGGCGCCCAGCACCTTGCGGATGGCACCCCGGGCTTTTGTAAGAAACCTTTCCTTGTATACATCATATGAACGGCCGGATAATTCCTGAAGCCTATCTGATACCGAACCCGAAGGTTTTACCATCTGTTCCTGTCTAAAGAATTCTGAGCTCACACTTCCCTTCTTTTTAATTGGATTTTTTACATGCCTTGTTACTGTTATTTTCTTTTCCGTTTTGCCGGAACCCTGGGAATTATCTATCTTTGATGCCTTACTTTTCTTCATTGTTGTAGATCTTAAGTCTCCTGCTTTCTGCTTTTGTTTACCTGCTTCATGTTGTCTTACCTTCCGGGCAGCCCTGGCCTCTGGTATTTCTTTTTTCGAATCATCTTTTGTTTTAGTATTTTCAGCCTTTTTAGTTTTAACTGATTTTGCAGCCTTGAGCCGGGACTTTTTCTTTTTGATTGATTTCTTGCCGGTCTTCTGCTTCTTCCGCCGGGGTTTTTCCGCGGATGTATCCAGGATCCGCAGTTCCGCGGTTTTTTCATCCTGGGAGAGGGACGCCTTAAGCCTATTCCAGTTCCGCTGGAGGTAGATATCCCCCTGGATTGAATAGTAATAACCGGTAACCAGGGCGGATAATACCGATGCAAGAATCTCATCATCCCGGTTATTAGCCAACTGGCCCCGGCGGATAGTCATATATATATCGTAATTTTTTGTTCCATATTTTCTTGAATAGAGAAATAATATCCGTTCAAAAGCCGGGTCGTTGGTATATTTCCAGTATTTGACACAAAATGCCAGGGTCTGGTCCTCGAGCCTGGATATATCCTTTGATATTTCAATGCGTTCCAAATCTTCACTGGAAAAAACGACAGATGAAAGATCAATCAGCGGATGTCCGGAACCATATTTTTTCTGATACTCATAATTTGCCCAGTCTGCTTTTACAAGCAGGTCCTGTTCCAATGCTTTTCTCCGGATGATCTGATCCCGGCGGCGGCGGCGTTCATCCTCCACCACAGACAAGGATTCGGTCAGATACGCCCGGACCAGATCCGATGCCTTAAGGGTACTCTTTATCCGGTAATTAAGATGCTGGGCATATCGATGATACCGTTCGATTCCCGCAACAGCCTCAAAACGTTCCCTGGGAAGGACCCTGAGGATATTCTCAGCTGCCTTAATGGTGGAATAAACATCTTTTTCATTGTATGAATCGGCTTCATCCGCAATATATTCAATAATGTGTTTGATCCTTTCCAGGGACCGGGCACCTAATGAACGGTAAGCCTCGGCTAACAGGATCTTGTATGCCGGATCCCGGCTTCGGTAGGAACGCATCAAACTGGTACGGAATGCATCGTCGGGGTAACGGAATTTTAACCTGTTTTGATAGAGATTAAGAGCATCCTGGGAGCGGCCAATGGCGCGGAATTCATAATAACGTTCTATTTCAGGATCATGATCAGGAAGCAAAAAAGGGTATTCCAAATGCAGAAGCTCATCCTGGATGTCCAAAATACTCATATGACAATTATATCCCTAAAAAGGCAATTATTCCAGGCAGGACCCATTTTTATCCTCTATTCCGGGACTTTCTGGATTTTATGGATTCCTCCAGGCGCTTCAGGGATTCTTTGAAATTTTCATCGTCTATTTTATCGTAAAGGCTTGCCGTATCGTGTTGTTCCTGGGGATTATCCGGTTCCTCTTCGGGGACTGTCCCCCTATTTCTTTCAGGAACCGGCTGATTTTCATCTTCCTGTTGATAAGGTTCCCTGCTTAACCTGAATGAGATACCGGTAATGGTTAAATCAGAAAACCTCCGCTGAACCGCCTTAAGCAGCTCCGCTTGCTGGGTCTGGAGTATCTGGACCCAGCCGGGATGATCCGCCTCGATGATCAGCAATGTTCCGGTGAGATCGCTGATTCTTGAATGGGCGGCACACTGTTCCCCCGCTATCGAAACCCATGAAGAGAAAAGCTGGGAGTATCCCTTGGCTTTTTTCATTATTTTTTCATCTAAAAAGGATTGAAGCAAATCCCCGGCTCTTTTCATCGTTCCCAATTCCCCGGATGAATTATACACAATGGACCCGCTTTTTGCGATACTGCTTTATCCCGGGATCACTCTTTTACCATTATGCCGTTATCGATCTCAAATCTGACCGAATGATGGTTTTTTACAGGAAGATCCTTATATACCACCGCATCGGTAAAATGGACTTCTGCGCCGGAATCCAAGGCGGGTTGAACCATCTCCGGCAAGGGACGTCCGTCTACCCCGGCCCTGTCACTGGAAACTGAAAAAACAATGTGTTTTGCCCTGAGTTTTTCCAGAAGTTTCCGGGTAAGCGAATCCTCCGCACCATGGTGGGGAATTTTGAAAATATCCGCATGGTCTATATCATCATAGGTTTCCAGCAGTACCGCCGGTACATCCCCGGGAAGGACTATCTTATTCTCCCGATACCGGATGATAAGGCAAATGCATGTATCATTGACGGACCCGGCAAAGCTGGTGATTTCCTTTTCATCCGCATGTTCATACATGTGGTCAAACACTTCCTTATGCTTTTTCATGATCCGGGAATCCGCGGGAACGGCTTTAATTTCCAGGCCATCCTTCTGCCAGACAAGCCCTTTCATATCGCAGACCCGGATGATGCGGGATTTCTGTTTTAATATATTGATAGCCTGGTTTACATAATTCAGGGATTCCAAAGAATTAATTGCAGATTCATCCCAGGTCTGGTTTAGCGGGATCTGCCGGCCTATGGCCGTGATAGGCGGCATATAATTCACCCAAAGTTCATCCACCGCTATTTCATTAACCAGGGGTACGGCTTGACCGACATGGTCAAGGTGAAGATGGGTTAATACAAGCAGATCCAGGCGGGAAATTTGTTCTTTTTTTAAAAACGATGTCACATCCATTCTGCCGGACCCGGTGATGTTCTGAACAGCATCGCCGGTATCAACCAGCATGGTAAAATTTCCGGTTCTTAATAAAATTGCATCACCGTAGCCAACATTGATAAAATCAATTTGAAGCATACATTCTCCAGAATTAGGCTTTTAAAATATGTATTTTTTCCGTGGAAAGCACAAGTTTTACCTTTCCGTTTAAAGCTCCGGACAAGGCGGGATTGGGATCATCCACAATGATTGTTTTTCCATCACCTGTTTTTACCCAATACCGGATAAACCTTCCCAGAAAACTGTGAAAATCAACCACACCGCTGATGCCCGGCTGATTATCCGTATCCGGTTTAATGCTAATGCATTCCGGTCTGATAATAATAATGACATTTTCATTTTTTTGGAACGGTTCTTTTGAGATAAATGGAATCCTCTGTCCCTGCCATATGGCTGTTCCCGGATCATCCGTTACCGCATCCAGAAAGTTCACTGTCCCCACAAAATCCGCCACAAACTTTGATTTTGGATGGAAATAGATTTCCAGGGGTGTCCCGATCTGTTCTATTTTTCCTGTTCTCATGACCGCAATACGGTCGGACATGGATAATGCTTCATCCTGATCATGGGTTACATAAATTACGGTTATTCCCAGCTGCTGCTGGATCTTCCGGAGATCGGTTCTTACGTCTACCCGGAGTTTTGCATCCAGGTTGGAAAGCGGTTCGTCCAGGAGCAGCACCTGCTGTCCCATAATCAGGGCCCGGGCAAAGGCAACCCGCTGCTGCTGTCCACCGGAAAGCTGTTTGGGGAAACGGTCTTCCATTCCGGTCAGGTTAAACATGGCCAGCATTTCATCAACCCTTTTCCGGGTATCTTCCTTTGATGTTTTCGAAATGGTAAGTCCATAGGATATATTTTGAAACACCGTCATGTGCGGAAAAAGGGCATATTCCTGGAATACCAGGGGGGTATTCCGTTTATAGGGCGGCAGACCGTTTACCTTTTTTTCATCCAGGAAAATCTCCCCTTCATCGGGTTCGGAAAATCCAGCCAATTGCCTCATCAGGGTGGTCTTGCCGCAGCCAGAAGGCCCCAAAAGAGTCATAAAATTCCCCTTCGGGATGGAAAGGGATACATCATCCAGTGCTTTAAATTCACCAAATTTTTTTGTTACATGTTTAAATTCAATAAATGGCGATTGTATTACGCTCATGGTTCTTCCTTCTGCTGCTAATGAAACATCCAAAATCGGTATTTTGGAAACCTGTTTTATATTGTTATATCAGCCCCGTGTTTTTTCAGGAATTTATTTGATATCAGCAATACCGTAAATGCAATGGTGATGAGGACCACGGTAAATGCCGCTGCGGCTCCCCACCGGCCAAAGGAAACCAGGCTAAGGATTGATGATGTTCCTACTGCGGTTGACGGTGAGTAGATAAAAATAATAACGCTCAGACATGTTACGGACCGCAAAAATGATAGGACAAACCCTGAAATAAAAGGAATCTGGAGAAGGGGCATAATGATGTCCTTAAAGCTTTTAAAACTGTTGGCTCCCAGGTTCAGCGCCGCATCTTCCACCGAATCCCCTATCTGCTGGATTCCCGCCAGACTGGCGGAATAACATGCGGGAAGATTCCAGAACATCAATGCCAAAACCATGATAAATCCCGTATTGGTAAGTTTGACCGGGGGTGTATTAAAGGCTATGACATAACTCAATCCAAGGAACATCCCCGGTACTGCCGACGGAAGCACCGCCAGGAAATCCAACGCCTTATTAATACCCACGGACTTTTTCTGCACAATATATGCCAGGATGATAGCCAGCAATGATGCAAACAGCGCAGACAATGTGGCATATTTTATACTGTTCCAGATCTGGCCGAATTTGTCCAAAACATACTTAAAGTTGTCCAGGGTAAACGACCAATCGTACCCCCAGGCTTTGGTAAAGGCCCCATAAAACAGCGTTCCATAAACCAGAAGTACGAAAATGGAAACTAAACAGCAAAAGGTAAACAATCCCCACTTAACCAGCGGGTGCGGTTTATACGGGGACAGGGATATTTCCTTTCCGGTAACGGTGACATAGGACTTTTTCCCTACCCAGAAGCGGTTTATACCGAAAATAACAAAGGATGGTATTAATAAAACCGTTGCAAGAATGGCCGCCATTTTCATATCATACCAGCCGGTGATCTGCATATATGCTTCTGTGGGAAGCAGTGCCAGATCACCGCCGATCATCAGGGGATTACCAAAATCAGTGAGGACGTTGATTGCTGCCATCAGGGCGCCCCCTGCCACACCGGGTCTGCATAAAGGCCAGAATACGTCCTTAAAAGCCTGCCACCTGGTAGCCCCCATGTTATAGGCAGCATATTCCAGATTAGTGGAGACCTTGCTCATGACTCCGTAAATTACTGAAAAAGCATAGGGGAAAAATGTAATCGTCTGAACCATCCAAAGGCCGCCCCGTCCGTAAATATCAACGGATAACCCCAAAAGCTTTTTCGTAATGATTCCCTGGATACCAAAAAGCAGGATATACGAAAGGGCAACAATAAAGGGAGGCGAAACAATAGGTAATAATGTGATAAATCTGAATAGCTTTTTTAATGGTACATTGAAGCGGGTCATGGTATAGGCAAATATGAATGCCACAAACGTACAGGAAATGGTTGATATCACCATCATAAACATACTGTTGCCTAAAGCCCTGGCCCACCGGGAAGTTGCAAACAGCACCGCATAATCTTTCAGGGGTGATAAGGTTATCAGTTTTAAAACCGGCCAAACTACGAAATAACAGGTAAACAACACAATGAGGATAATTACCAGGAGAAGTAAGGGCTCATTCAAAAGCCGTTTAAATTCCTTAAGTTTCTCGGTTGAGAGTTTTGCCATCCACGCCTCCCGGCTGCATATGGAAACCCGTGAAAACTAGGATTCTGCGGAATCTCCAAAATAATATTATGGCATAAAAAATTACAGGAACAGCCACAAGGACCGTTCCTGTAATTTAATCACAAATCATCTAGCGTTTTGATACTATTTCTGCATCAAACTTAGCTACCACAGCCTGCTTCATTTCGCCGGCTTTGACCCGGTCATAATTAACCAAATCAACATCTTCAATTTTGGGAAGTCCCGCAGGGGAGGCCACATCCGCCCGTACTGAATAACGGTTTGAATTCTGGGTATTCATTTCTCCGACATCCTTTGTCAGAAGCCAATCCACGAATTTTTTTGCATTTTCCGTATTCTTTCCGCCTTTTACGATTGCTGCACCGCCGATTTCATAGGCAGTTTGCTTGGGAATAACCACATTAATGGGATACCCCGCCTTAACCTGCTTGTAAATATCATGGACCCAGCTCATACCCACAATAAATTCACCGGTAGCCACCGGGCTGATACAATCCCCGGCACCTTTATAATAGTGGTGAACATTCTTATCCAGGGCTTTAAAGTAATCCCAGGCTTTGGCATCTCCCAACCTGAAAATCTGGCATGCTACAAATATGTATCCGCCGCCGGCAGTTACCGGGTTGGAAGTGACAAATACATTTTTGTATCTGGAATCCAGAAGATCATCCCAGGTAACCGGATACTGCAGTCCTAAAGGTTTCAGTTCCTTTTCAAAGCGGTCCCGGTTGATAACCAGTCCGAGAACTCCCATATACCATCCCTGCCAGTAACCGTTGGGATCATTAAATCGGGGGTCCAAACCGGCATTGTTTGGCGAACTGTATTTTTCGAAAATTCCGTCCGCTGCCAAAGGTGCATACACATCCACTGACCCGCCGACGAGTACATCCGCATTGGGATTGGCTTTTTCTGCCTGTATCCGGGCAGCCATTTCCCCGGCCCCACCCTGGATATACTCTATTTCAATACCCGTATCCGTTTTAAATTTTTCAACAAACCTTGCCATTTCATCTTCATTGAGAGCTGTATATACGACAAGTTTTTCTGTTTTTTTTGCACAGGATGTAAATATACATACTGAGACGATAAGCGCGACCGCTGCAACAACAGCAGACCCAATCCGAAAACCTTTCTTCATCCTTTTACCCTCCAAGTCTTTGATTATAGACAGGGTTAGCTGTTCCTGAGGGGGGTGGTTTATCAAAAGTGATAAAACAAGACCCTTTTGGGGGACAGACACTTTGTTACCCCGCATACCACACAATTTTCTGCCTCTTTATTACTGTAGGATTTATGGCTAATCCTACAATTTCTAAATTACATTTCTCATTTATATCTATTTTTTGTTAAATAATGATAAATATATTTGGAAAAATATTTATCATATTGAATGTACTAATAATCTGCTTTCATTTTCAAATAGATTATTTGGTATGTCAATGTTTTTTTGCAATCGTTTGCAGAATTTTTGATCTGAGAGGGGCTATATGGGGACAGTCCCTTTGGCAGGGACTGTCCCCATATAAAAAACAAATTTTTTTATCTTGCACTAAAGCAATCTCAATAGTAATTACATACTTTTCATATGCGTAAATCAAGAAAAAAGGAAGAAGGAGTCTTCTTCCACATCGTCTGTAGATGTAATAACAAAGAATGCTTTTTCAAAAATGACAAGGAAAAGAAAATTGTCCTCAAAAACCTTGCCAGAATGAAGAAAAAATTCTCTGTGGTCATCCAGAATTTCTGTATCATGGACAATCACATCCATCTTACCCTCATTCTTGGTAAAGGTGAGGATATTTCCAATGTGATGCGGTGGTTTAACAGTGTTACCGCTGTCATGATTAACATCAGCCTGGAAAGAACTGGACATATGTGGGGTGATCGTTTTTGGTCCAGGATAATCCGGACATTAACATCATTTTTACATACATTCCGGTACATAAATCTGAACCCAGTAGCAGCGGGTCTCGTAAAAGAGGCAGAAAAGTGGGAATTTGGAGGTCTCTGTCATTACAAAAAGTACCAGGGAAGTAACCTTCTTGAAGGAAATCCAGACTGGATCCTTTCACTTTTTACTATGCCCTGGGCAGTAAGCTAAAATTTAGGGTTCATGAAATAATACTAATATTTCTCTTTTTAAACCTTGATTTTTTAGGGAAGAAATTTATCCAAAAACTATAATTTTGCCTCTCAAATATCAAAAGATGCTCGAAGAATATTCGAAAAATAATAATTGGGAAAAAATTACAAAAATATAGATCTATAAATTTCATAGAAAAACATGGAAATCTTATTTTTCCTCTTAATTTTCTCGAAATATCAAAAATTCTCAGGATAACAGAGCTTTTTCCTTCAAACTGAAAGAAAATCAGTGTTTTCCTAAAGAAATCTAGCTTCCTATAAAGGGACTGTCCCTTAATACAGCTCTTTTATATATTCCTCTATCTCACTGCGGGTGGCTTTCAGTGGTTCAGGTTTTTCCATTTTTAAAGAAACAGCCGCTGTGGCATACAAAAGTGCCTCATCTATTGGACTACGAAGGCGTTCTGTAATGTATGCAGAAAATACCGTGTCACCCCGCCCGGTTCTTCCGGACAGGTTTCTGGATACCACTGGTTTGGTATAAAAAGTTTTTCCATCGTAAATCAGCATTTCCGTATTATGGGAAATCATTATCTCCTGGGCACCCCAGCTATAGAGCAATTTTGCAGCTTCTCTCCTATCCGTAAGACCTGTCATTACTTCTGCTTCCGCGGCATCTGCTTTCAGAAAAGAAATAGAGGGGAGGCATTTTTTCTTATTTTCCCAGTCTTTAAAAATCATTCCTTCACTGGTGGCATGCCGCAAAAAACCCTGAACATCAACAGCAACTTTACCTGTTTTAGATAACTCAAAAATCATATCTTCGGAAAAATCGCCATATATAAGACCTGCTAAATGCCAAATTTTAGTCTTTATTGGCGGGATATCCCCTATTGAAAAGGGTTTAGCCACACTGATTGCCCTGCAGTTTCGTCTTTCTTTATCTGCGGTAAGATATATATTTTCTATTGAAGTTGACACATCCGAAGGTAAAACCCAGATATTTTCCTTGGGTACATTAAATAAGGTTTCAGCCTTTTCTCCTGGTGCTGCTTTGGTAATAACCGCTACGTTATTCCCCCCGGCAACCGCCGCATAGGAAGAATAAATTACCGCACCTCCAAACTGTTTTACCGTATTTCCCAGGTGATCCGTGTTGAAGTCCACTGAAATGTGGCCAATAATTACAGTGTCAAATAAAGTATTCATGATTTCCCTCCAGATATGTTAGCCGCCCCAGGCGTTTATATGTTTTCTTTCGTTAAAATATACACCTTTTAATTATGTCTTCAAAACTCCTTCAGATACATAATAAACCATAGTATCATCTTGCCGGTAGCGGTCGTAGGGTTCTTCCGGCAGAAAGGTATAAAAAGCCTGGCTATATTCAGGCATAACCGTAAAAAAACGTCTCCGTTTTTCCGGGTCCAGTTCAAGCAGAACATCATCGAGAAGAAGAATTGGTTTTTTTCCTGTCATTTCTGTATAACGCCGCGCCTGGGCTATTCTGATCAGCAGAGCCAGAAGCCTTCTTTGCCCGGTGGAAGCCTTCCCGGAAAACTCTGTACCATTCCGGAAAAAAAGGTACCTGTCCCTCTGGGGGCCTGAAAGACTAGTGCCAAAACTGATATCATTCTGCCGGCGTTCCCCCAAAGCGGTTAATAATAAATTGGGATCAACTTCTTTCCATGACGGGGCATAACGGATTTTAATTCCTTCAATTCCGGAAACTTCTTCGTATAAAGGCCCAAAAACCTCAGAAAAACTATCCGCCGCTGCCTGACGTTTATACATCAGACTAATGCCATATTGGACCAGCTGGGGATCCAGAATATCCAGCATGGAAAAGTTTCCATCTTTTAAAATAGTATTTCTTATTTTGAGAACCCGGCGGAATTTTTGTAAATCATCAAGATAAATAGGATCATACAGGCTGAGACTTTGGTCAAAAAACCAGCGGCGCCTTTCAGGAGCACCGGATACAAACTCCATATCCTCATGGCAGAAAACAATTGATGGGGCTATTGAAAGCAGTTCCCTGCGGTCCCCGGATTTTCCGTCAATCTGGACTGTTTTTTTACCATCTTCAAACTTTACTATAATTTTTTCCTGCAGGGCATCTTCGATTTTTGCAATCACCGAACAGTCCCTGTCCCCATTACGGATCAGGTCCCTGTCCCTCACACCACGAAATGAAGACCCATAGGAACAAAAATAAACAGCTTCGAGAAAATTTGTTTTTCCCTGGCCGTTTTCACCGACCAGGAATATAGTACGGCTGGAACAGGGTATTTCAGCGTCCGCCAGATTCCTAAAACCCGTCGGACGCAGGGAAGAAAAACGCATGAAATTTAATCAATCTGCATTGGCATAACAATATGGAAAAAGTCTTTTTCCGGTACTGGTTTTATGGTAATAGCCTTTGCAGGTTCGGTAAAGAAAATTTGTATTTGTTCATCGGTCATTATTTTGAAAGGTTCTTCAATATAGCGGTAATTCATGGCCATGGATATTTCTTCACCATCATATTGGCAGGGAATTTCTTCTTTTGCAGTTCCAATTTCACTTTCCTCGGATGAAACAGATATCACCCCAGGATTAAGGCTAATGTATACCCGGCGGGATTTTTGTTCCACTAAAAGGGAAACCCGTTTAAGGGCATCCAGCATTTCCAGGCGGTTAACCTTAAAGGAAAAGCTCTGTTTTTCAGGAATAACCCGCTGATAATTAGGGAACTGTCCCTCTATCAACACGGAAGAAAGATTATAAGAACCAAATTTAACGAATATGATTTTATCGCTGACGGAAATTGATACAGGACCTTCATCCCCTGCCCTTTTCATAATAATGTTGAGCATTTTTGGAGGAATAATAATTCCATTAAAATCCTGGATGTTTGCCGGAGCATCCTTGCTTATATAAGCAAGCCTTCTGCCATCGGTGGCAACCATGATCAGCTTATTATCCTGTTTTTCAAATAAAACACCATTCATAAAATAACGGGTTTCATCATCGGAAACAGCAAAAACCGTTTGCTGGATCATATCCTTAAAATCCTTTACGGGCATTTCAAATTTACCAGTATTTGATGCAATAGGAAATTCCGGATATTTATCCGATGCAATGCTTTTAAGCTGGAACTTTATCTTTTTTAAGGCAGGTTTTATCACTATTTTTGAATCACTCTGGTCAAATTCCAGATCACCGTCGGGGATTGAACTGAGAATCCCCAAAAATTTATCACCGTAAACTGTGGTCGAACCGGGTTCCTGGACTGAAACGGGAACCTGGGTTTCAAAATTAACCTTAACATCCGTTGCTTTTATTGAAAGGGTATTGTTTTCAGCTTCAAGATAGATATTTGAAAGTATGGAGATAGTACTCTTGGAAGAGATAATTTCCTGGGCAATACTGATTTCCTTTAGTAATACACTTCGATCACATGTGAATTTCATTTTGTCTATCTCCTTGTACATAAGATTATCAGATTTTTCTTATTTGTTCGAGTATTGAAAACCCGCTTTAACCGATTATATCGTATATTACCGGACTTTTTGCATTAATGCCTATTAATATTATTATTAATTAATAATAGTAGTAATAGTAATAGGGTCCCTTAAGATGTGGAAAACCTATCTAAATCCATATGGGTAAAGAAATTATGATTTCCACAATTAATGGACATAATCGATCTTTTTGTCCACATTTCCACAGAAATAAAATGTATCCACCCATTATCCACAAATCACCCTGGACATATCAACATGTTGTCAGGATTTGGCGTTATATTCTTTTATCATCCTGATTAATGACTGAATAGTAGAATCCAGGGTAGGATCCGATCGGATTTTGTCCTCAATTTTCTGGCATGCATGCATTACCGTGGTGTGATCCCTTCCTCCAAATGCCTGACCCACCTCGGTGGTAGAGTATTCGGTGATTTCCCTTGTAATATACATGGAAAGCTGCCTGGGAAAAACGATGTTCTGGGTTTTCTTTTTGCTTTTCAGATCATTTACCGACAACGAAAAATATTCAGCCACAACCTTCTGGATGATTTCCAGGGACATATTGGTCTGCCTGGGGGAAGCAAAGACATCCTTTAGCTGCTGCTGGGCGGTTTCTACAGTAATAGGTTTTCCTACCAGTTCAGCATACGCTATAAGTTTGATAAGCGCAGCCTCCAGGTCCCGGATATTGGTGGATACATTTTTGCTTACCAGGGCGATTACTTCATCCGGGATATTAACCCCCCGGGTTTCTATCTTCTTCTTTAAAATGGCAAAACGGGTTTCGTAATTCGGGGGCTGGAGATCCACATTGAGGCCCCTTTCAAACCGGGACCTAAGCCGGTCGGAAAGGTTTTTTAATTCCGATACGGGCCGGTCGCAGGTGAAAACCATTTGCTTATTCGCATCGTAAAGGGCATTGAAGGTATGGAATAATTCTTCCTGGGTTTCCAGCTTTTTCTGGAGAAAATGGATATCGTCAATGAGAAGCACATCCACATACCGGTATTTATTTTTAAAGGCTGAGGTTTTGTTATCCCTGATGGCCTGGATAAATTCGTTGGTAAAATTTTCAGCGGTGATGTAAATCACCTTTGCATCAGAATTATCATATATAAAATTACCGATTGCCTGCATTAGATGGGTTTTTCCCAGACCAACACCCCCGTAGATAAGGAAAGGGTTGTAAGCGGTCCCGGGATTCCGGGCAATAGCAAAAGCCGCATTGGATGCGAAACTGTTATTATCACCAATCACATAGGAATCGAAGATATAATCTTTCCTGAGCTGGGAATGGGCAGTTTTTTTGGCAGCCTTGGGTTTATTATCCGCGGCACTTCTTTTTTCCGGTAAATGATCCGTTTTTTCCGGGATTCCAGCATCGGGATGATCACCATTTTGCTTTTTGGGCTTAACTTCAAAGGCAAGGGAAACTTCTTTTCCCATAAGTTCCCTTAATTTGTTCTCTATAAAAACCTGGTAACGCTGTTTGACCTGGTCCTTATAAAAGGATGAGGGGACAGCAATGGTGATTTCATGTTCCGCGGCGTGTATATATTCAAGATTAAACCACATGGTGAATTCCTGCTCACTGAGTTCACCCTTAATCTGGTTCATTGTCTCTTTCCAAAGAATTTCATAGTCCCATTCAGCCATGAGATTGTCCTTACAGATATACCTTTATACTTTCGGTTTAAAGCAATTTTAGCAGAAAACTGACTTCCTGTTTACATCAGGTCTTTAACCCGGCAAAAAATAATACATTAAACAGGAACAATATATTAACATATTATCCACAATTGTAAATGATCAAAAAGCGAATTGAATTAGTCAAAATAATGATTAATACCGGAAATTACCTTATAAATGATTAGTAGTATTGCTCTAATTGTATATAATATAAAGAATTAAATGTTATAATAACCGTATTTACAGAAACCCCGGTTTATCAGATAAACTTTATTTTCTTTATCGACAATTAATTAGCAACTTATACACAAGTTATCCACATTTTTAAGGATAGATCGGAAATAATTAAATATAGATAAACATAAGACCGTTTGAAAAATCAAGAAAAGTTTTTATTTCGGTACTTTTGATCATCTTGTTCCTGGAGGAATCGCACTTTTCAAGGGGTGATAATATTATTACCGGGGACAGAGACTAAAAAACAGGTAAATAAGGCCATAGAGTATTTTTGAGAATATCTGAAACTTCTTAAACTAAAGAAAAATTCTGGTATCACCACGGGATTTGAATTGTTAAAGGTCTCTGTCCCCAATATGTTCCAAAATAATCCGCAAAATGGGGACAGTCCCTAGGATTAGACTAATAATATGACCATCCTCAAGGAATTTCCAAAAGTCCCTGTCCCCATTTGAACACCACCGCATTATAATACAATAAAAAAATATTGATTTAATCCCGCACATCCCGGCTTACCTTTACTTTTTTCCCCAAAAAACATATACTCATAGAACGGGATTCTGCCGTTAAGTTATTCTCTCGTCAGGAAATACAATGAAATCTAATTATTCGGCCCAGAGTATTACCGTACTTAAAGGCCTTGAGGCGGTGCGGAAGCGGCCTGGTATGTACATCGGGTCAACGAGTATCGACGGTCTGCATCACCTTGTATATGAAGTTGTTGATAACTCAGTGGACGAAGCCATGCAGGGCTTTTGCTCTGAAATACTTGTGGTTCTGGAAAAAAACGATATAGTCCGGGTCGAAGACAATGGCCGGGGTATTCCTGTGGATGTTCATCCCACGGAAGGGGTCAGTGCCCTGGAACTGGTTATGACCCGCCTCCATGCCGGCGGCAAGTTTGATAAGAATTCCTATAAGGTTTCCGGGGGACTTCACGGGGTTGGTGTTTCAGTGGTAAACGCCCTTTCCGAATGGTGTGAAGCCTATATTCACAAGGAAGGCAAGCTTTTCTATCAGCGGTATAAGATCGGCATTTCCGAAGGACCCGCCGCCGAAATCGGGACCACCGACCGCCAGGGGACAGTGATCCGTTTTAAAGCGGACCCCACAATTTTTGAAACCACCACCTATAATTTTGATATTCTTTCCAACAGACTCCGGGAATTGGCCTTCCTGAATAAGGGTCTCCTGATTTCCATTGTGGATGAACGGTTATCCACCCCAAAACGGCATGATTTCATGTTTGAGGGCGGGATTGTCAGTTTTGTGGAATATTTAAACCAGAATAAAACGGTGCTTCATAATCAAATTATTTATGTCGAAGGCGAACGGGATGATGTAATCGTTGAATGTGCCATCCAGTACAATGACGGTTTCAACGAAAATATGTTTTCCTTCGTAAATGATATCAATACCCGGGAAGGGGGGACCCACCTGGTGGGCTTTAAATCGGCCCTGACCCGGACATTAAACGAATATCTGAAAAATTCAAAGCTCGCCAAAAAGATGGAAGAGACCCTTACCGGGGATGATGTCCGGGAAGGATTAACCGCTATTCTTTCGGTGAAAGTTCCCGAGCCCCAGTTTGAAGGACAAACCAAGGGAAAACTGGGAAACTCTGAAGTTAAGGGGATTGTTGAATCCGTAGTTAATGAACAGATGGTTCTGTTCCTGGATCAACACCCCGAGGTGATTAACAACATCCTGGAAAAGAGTGTTCTGGCGGCTAAAGCCCGGATTGCGGCCCGGCAGGCCCGGGATGCTACCCGGCGCAAGAACCTCATGGAAAGTGCCGGGCTTCCCGGAAAATTGGCGGATTGTTCCGAAAAGGATCCAGCAAAATGTGAACTGTTTATTGTGGAAGGGGATTCCGCGGGAGGTTCCGCCAAGATGGGCCGGAACCGCCAGTTTCAGGCAATCCTTTCACTTTGGGGAAAAATGCTCAATGTGGAGAAAACCCGGATTGAAAAGGTAATAACCAATGAAAAGCTCCAGCCTATCATTGCCAGTATAGGCGGAGGGGTTGGAAACGATTTCAACATTGCTAAAATCCGGTACCATAAAGTCATTATCATGGCCGATGCGGATGTGGACGGTTCCCATATCCGAACCCTGCTGCTGACTTTTTTCTACCGCTATATGATGGAACTTATTGAGCGGGGCCATGTGTATCTTGCTATGCCGCCGCTTTATAAAATTGCTTACGAAAAGAAAATTTTCTATGCCTATGATGATATCGAGAAAGACCGGATTCTGTCGGAATCCGGCAGGGATCCTGAAAAAATTGCCATCCAGCGTTATAAGGGGCTTGGTGAAATGAATCCCGACCAGCTCTGGGAAACCACCATGGACCCGGAACAGCGGAATATCATCCAGGTACACTTGAATGATGCGGTCGAGGCTGAAAGGATTTTTACCACCCTCATGGGAGAACACGTGGCACCCAGGCGTCAATTTATCGAAGATAACGCGCTGCTGGTATCTAATCTTGATGTATAAATTCGTTTAAGCATTGGCTTTTTGGAATGCCCGGTTTTAAATCCGGGGTTTGATATAAAAGGTTTTTTGGAATCAAAAAGTTTTGAGAAAACCTGTGATGAATATAAGGAATCGTTGGTTAAAGGCATGGATGCCGCATAGGGGATAATCCTTCGGGATCTGTATTGATTGTATGCCCTTTTTTATTAGCCGTGTTTCCTTATAGCGGCCTTTTCAAAATTCCACATTTTGAAAAGGTTTTGTATAAAAGGATTGTAATATGGCTCAAACCGGAAAAGTTATTCCCGCAACGATAGAAGAAGAGGTCAAAACCGCGTATCTCAATTACGCCATGTCGGTTATCGTGAGCCGTGCCCTTCCGGATGTGCGGGACGGGCTTAAACCGGTTCACCGCCGGCTCCTGTACGCCATGGATGAACTGGGACTGCATCCCGGTTCGGCTACCAAAAAGTGTGCCCGAATTACCGGGGATGCCATGGGTAAGTACCATCCCCATGGAGATTTCTCCCTGTACGATGCCCTGGTCCGGATGGCCCAGGAATTTTCCCTCCGGTATCCGCTGGTGTCAGGCCAGGGAAACTTTGGATCCATTGACGGCGATCCTGCTGCCGCATCCCGTTACACCGAAGCAAAACTTTCCAAAATCGGGGATGAAATGCTCCAGGATCTTAAAAAAGAGACTGTGGATTTTGTTCCCAACTATGACGATTCACTCCAGGAACCGGTGGTCCTGCCCGCGGCGGTACCGAATCTTCTTATCAACGGGTCCAGCGGTATTGCGGTTGGTATGGCCACCAATATGGCTCCCCATAATCTCCGGGAAATATGCGATGCGGTCTGTGCCTTCATTGATAATCCGGACATAACCATTGAAGAACTGATGAAGCATGTTACCGGTCCGGACGTCCCCACCGGGGGTATTATTTTCGGCCGCCGGGGAATTAAGGAAGCCTATAAAACCGGCCGGGGAAAACTCCTGGTCCGGGGAAAGTTCGTTATAGAAACCTCCAAGGGCGGCAAGGAAGTTATTGTTTTTAATGAGATTCCCTACGCGATAAACAAGGGGAACCTGCTCACCCGCATGGGTGAGCTTATCCGGGAAAAGGTCATCGACGGGGTTTCGGAACTCCGGGATGAGTCCGACCGGGACGGCCTCCGGATCGTTATTGAATTGAAAAGAGGCGCCATTATGAAGGTGGTGCTGAATCAGATTTTCTCCCATACCGCCCTTCAGTCCAGTTTTGGTATCATTAACTTAGCCCTGGTAAACGGCATGCCCAAATGCCTTAATCTGAAGGAACTGATTCATTACTTTGTGGAACACCGGGTGGATGTGGTTACCCGCAGAACCAGGTTTGACCTCCGCAAGGCGGAGGAACGGGCCCACATCGTGGAAGGCCTGGTGATCGCCCTGGCAAATATTGATGAAGTGGTGGCTATTATCAAAGCATCCCGGGACATCAATATTGCAAAGATAAAACTCCAGGAACGGTTCCTGCTTTCGGAAATCCAGGCCCAGGCAATCGTTGATATGAGGTTGGGACGCCTCACCAGTTTGGAAGTGGAAAAACTTCAGCAGGAACTGGAGGAATTGAAAAAGCTCATTGCATATTTAAAATCCCTTCTGGAGGACGAACAGAAACTCCGGGGCGTTATTAAGGATGAAACCCGCAGTATCAGCGACCGTTACGGCGACGACCGACGCACCGAGATTGTTCACGGAGAAGTGGAAAATATCAATATTGAGGATCTTATCAAAAAAGAAGAAATGATGATCCTTATTTCCAACCTGGGTTATGTGAAACGGGTCCCCATTTCGGCCTACAAAAACCAGGGCCGGGGCGGAAAGGGCATGAACAGTGCCAAGCTTACCGAAGACGATTTTGTGGAGCAGATCTTTGTGGCGTCCACCCATGAATACATCATGTTTATCACCAACGAAGGGAAGGCCTACTGGATGAAGGTCCACGAGCTGCCCGAGGGGTCAAAAACTTCCAAGGGTTCCCACATCAAAAGCCTTTTAACCGTATCCCCCAATGAGGATATTACCGCTATTGTGTCCCTGAAAGAGTTCAGTGACAGCCAGTATATCTTTATGGGGACCGCCCGGGGGGTGGTCAAAAAGGTCATGACCAGCGAGTTCTCCAATGCAAAAACCCGGGGAATTATTGCTATCAGGCTTGATGAAGGGGACAAACTGGTCAGCGCCCTTCTTACCAAAGGAAACGACGGGATAGTGCTTATTTCCCGGCGGGGACAGGCCCTGCGCACAGAAGAAGCCCAGGTTAGACCCATGGGACGCTCCTCCCGGGGCGTGGGCGGTATGCGCCTGGCCAACGATGATGAACTCACCGGGGTTCTCCGGGTGGATGATACGGAACAGATGCTCCTGCTCTCGGAATACGGTTACGGCAAGCGGGTTAAATTCGGCGAATTTTCACCCCACGGCCGGGGCACCGGAGGGCAGAAGATTTACACGGTCAGTGAGAAAACCGGTGACCTTGTTGGCTGTGTTGGTGTTCTGGAGGGTGAGGAGATTATGTGTATCACCAGCCAGGGTAAATCCATCAAACTTAAGGTTTCCGCCATACCCATTATGGGCCGGGCAGCCCAGGGCGTGCGCATTGTAAGTATAGATAAACCTGATTTTGTTATTGGTGTGGACCGGGTTGTCCAGGAAGATAAAGCCCTGCAGGAAAGCATCAAGGATTCCGCTGACGGCGAATCGGAAGAAAGCCAGGATATAGAACCCAACGATGAAGAATACATCGATGATCCGGATGAATCCGAAGATATAGACGAAACTGATGATATCAATGAACCCGGGGATGAGGAATAAATAGACCGTCTGCCATAATATTAAATCTACGGTGGGGGTACAGAAATGCAGCTTGCGATTAATATCATGTTCCAGGGCTAATGCCGTGAAGCGGTGACCTTTTACGCAAAGGCATTCGGCCAGGATGTACCTCATTTTATTACCTATGGCGAAGGCGATACTTCTTTTGACCAAAATGTTCAAATGTCCGGGAAGGGCAAAGGGCTTATTATGTTTACAAGCCTGAATATTGCCGGTACCCGGGTCAATTTTAATGATATGCCTGATAATTTTGATTCGCCGGCGGGTTTCATGCCCCGCTCTTTAGGGCGATTCTTTGAAGCAACAAAGAATTTGTTGTGCAGGATATGAAACCCGCATAAAATCCTTACCTTACAGAACCAACATGCCCCGCTGCTCGCGGCGGGGTTGTTGATTTTATCCGCGGCAACAGCTTCGGGATTACCATTTCCTGCAATACCCCTGATGAAGCAAGAACCATTTTTGATTGCCTAAGTGTAAATGGGCAGGTATTTGTGCCCTTTGCCGATATTCCCGGGCAAGACTATTATGGGATGCTTACAGACCAGTTTGATCTCATGTGGACATTAAAAGCCTGATTTTTTGCTGCTCCTGTTAATAAAACATTATTGAATATTTTTTATTTTGATCTTATTGCATCATTTGCTATAAAAAAGCAGAAAAACTAATTTTTTCGGGGACTGTCCCCAATGTATATCAAAGATCAAGGGATGGGATAAAACGGTTTCTTGGTTATAATCTTAAAGGAATACCATAATTTCTAAAAATGTTGTGACCGCATGACCAGACGGATTATCCGGTATTTCAGGGGTTTTATGAAGAATTATAAGCTGATCGGCCTGACCGGGCCTTACTGTGCTGGCAAAAATTACGTGGCCAAACTGCTGGAAGAGCGGGGTATGGAAGTGCTTGATCTGGATAAACTGGGACATCAGGTTATTGAAAATGAAAAAAACCGGATTATAGAGCACTTCGGCACATCCATATTGCGGGAAGACGGGACCGTAAACCGGGGAATGCTGGGAAAGCTGGTTTTTGGTAAACCGGAGGAGCTGGCTTTTCTGGAAAATATTGTACATCCCGCGGTACAGGTCTGGACTTTGGACTGGATACACGACGGATCCGGTAAAACTAAAGTAGTCAATGCGGCACTGCTCCACCGGTCCGAGGCCTTTGATGAGTTCCAGCTTATCATTATTGTGAATGCCCCCTTAATCACAAGGCTTTTACGGGCTAAAAAACGGGATAAACTGTCCTTTAAGCAGCTTTTAAGCAGATTTAAGAGCCAAAAGGAATTCAATTCTCAATATTTAAAATCAAATGCCGATATTCGTATTGTGAATAACAGGGGATATTTCAATATATGTTCCCAATTACACAGACGGAACCTGGAAACCCGGATAGATACTATTCTGGCGGGGAAGGGAAGGTAAAATATTTATGGAAAAGAAAAAATTATTGCTCGTGGCAGTATCGGTAGGCATTTTTCTCGTGATTGTGATAGGTGCTACTATTATACTTGTACAAAAGGGCAAAGAACCGTCGGCAACACCAAGGGAAGCCCATCTTCCCGGAATGGCCGGGACTATTAGTACCCCGAATCCGGTGGGTACCCCAGGATTACCGCCAGCTGCAGGAGGTCCGGAAGCGGGTATTAATCCTGAAATGGCAAATCCACCCCTTGGCCCGTTAGATCCCAACCAGCCAGCCTCGGCGGATGCTATTTCGATGTTAAAAAATCCCGATATGAACACCCTTAAACCGCCTCCCGGCAGTATCAACCATTATTATGGGGATTCCAATACAATTTATTCATCATCCGATGTAATATATGAGCGGTATACCCCTGAAATCAAAACCAAACCGGTTGACCCGCCCAAGGCGTCCCCTGCTTCCACACCCGCGGCAAGTGTAAAACCTGCGGCTTCTTCGCCGCCTGCAGCAGCCCCTGCGGCTGTACAGGCCCCCAAAGCAGCTCCGGCAAAGATATATGATGATTATTGGGTACAGACCGGTTCTTTCTCAACCAAAGCCAGGGCAGACAGTGTAAAGGAAAATCTTGCGGCCAAAGGGATAAATTCGGTTATTGAAGTACGGGACGTAAACAGTAAAACCTGGTACCGGGTCAGGGTTGGCCCCTACACTTCCCAGAATGAAGCCGAGTACTGGCTGTCATTGATTAAATCCATCAATGGATTTGAAGAGAGCCAAATTTGGCGTTCCCAATCCAAACATTAGACAAATAGTGTATATTACAAGGGCTGGAATACTTTCCAGCCCTTTTTGTGTTCGGGAATTTGCTGAAAATCATTGTTGAAGGTAAAAATCTTGTCAATCGAGGCTTTTTCAAAATGTCAAATTTTGAAAAAGCAACCTTAGATGTAAGTGCAGAAAGAATACTATTTTATTTATGGGTAAGGAAATAGCATTCTTTCTGCAAAAGCCTTTTTCAAAACTAACCGAGTTTTGAAAAAGGC
>JAVBPH010000001.1:0-119019 GCA_031549725.1 Treponemataceae bacterium | reverse complement strand
CCTTTTTCAAAACTCGGTTAGTTTTGAAAAAGGCTTTTGCAGAAAGAATGCTATTTCCTTACCCATAAATAAAATAGTATTCTTTCTGCACTTACATCTAAGGTTGCTTTTTCAAAATTTGACATTTTGAAAAAGCCTCGTAATACTGCCTTATAGATAACAAATTTTTTATATCAGGCTAAACCGTCATAAATATAATTATTTTTATCTATAATATTTTATTCTAATTTGGTATAAACGGGTAAATTTACATCAATTTTCTACTATGATGTTGTTACCCCCTGCCCAAGTGCTTGAATAAATAGTGTCTCCGATTTATGATAGGGTAACCTTAAACTCGAGGAAGTACAATGGCTGATAAAAACATAGTAATGATCGACGGAAATACTGCTGCGGCACACGTTGCTCATGCGTTAAGTGAAGTAATCGCTATCTATCCGATTACCCCGTCCAGTCCCATGGGGGAACTTTCTGATGAATTTTCCGCCCAAGGCCGTAAGAATCTGTGGGGTACCATCCCCCAGGTTGTCGAAATGCAGTCCGAAGCCGGCGCTGCTGGTGCAGTACACGGAGCTCTGACCACCGGGGCCCTAAGCACAACCTTTACCGCTTCCCAGGGTCTACTCCTGATGATTCCCAATATGTACAAGATTGCCGGGGAACTAACCCCCACGGTATTCCATATTGCTGCCCGGGCTTTGGCTGCCCAGGGTCTTTCCATATTCGGTGACCATTCGGACGTCATGGCATGCCGCCAGACCGGTTTTGCCATGCTTTCATCCAACAATGTCCAGGAAGTTATGGATATGGCCCTCATTTCCCACGCATCCACCCTGGAATCGAAAATTCCCTTCCTTCATTTCTTTGACGGATTCAGGACTTCCCACGAAGTACAGAAGGTCGATGAAATTTCCTATGAAGTGATGGGAAAAATGATTTCCAACGATTTTGTGGCAGCCCACCGGGCCCGGGGGCTTACCCCTGAAAAACCCGCCATCCGGGGTACCGCCCAGAATCCCGACGTGTACTTTACCGGCCGGGAAACGGTGAATAAGTACTACGACACCGTGCCTGCCATCGTCCAGAAATATATGGACCAGTTCGCCGGTCTTACCGGACGGAAATACAAGATTTACGAGTACTACGGCGCTGCGGATGCGGAACAGGTGATTATTATCATGGGATCCGGCGCGGAACCCGTGGAAGAATACGTGGACTATGCCAATTCCAAGGGAGAAAAGGTCGGTGTTCTGAAGGTAAGGCTTTACAGGCCCTTCGATGCTTCCCTTTTTGTAAAGGCCATTCCCGCCTCCGTAAAGGCTATTGCCGTTATGGACAGGACCAAGGAACCGGGCTCACTGGGTGAACCCCTGTACGAAGATGTCCGTACCGCCATCGGCGAAGAAATGAGCGGCGGCAAGAGCCAGTTCAAATCCTACCCCATCTGCGTGGGAGGCCGGTACGGTCTGGGATCCGCGGAATTTACCCCCGCCATGGTAAAGGCTGTTTATGAAAACCTGAAGGCCGGCCAGCCCAAAAACCACTTCACCGTGGGTATCTACGACGACGTGAGCAAAACCTCCCTGGATTTCGATGAAAACTTTGAACTCGACGAAACCGGCGTTCATGAAGCCCTTTTCTACGGACTCGGTTCGGACGGAACCGTCGGCGCCAACAAGAACTCCATCAAAATCATCGGGGAAAACACCGATAACAACGCCCAGGGGTACTTCTCCTACGACTCCAAGAAGGCGGGAACCATCACCGTTTCCCACCTCAGGTTCGGAAAAAAACCCATCAAGAAGCCCTACCTGGTTTCCAAGGCCAGCTTCCTGGCATGCCATAAGTTCAGCTTCATTGAAAAGCAGGACATGCTTTCCAAGATCAAGAAGGGAGGCACCTTCCTTCTGGCCAGCCCCTTCGGAAAAGACGAAGTCTGGAACAACCTCCCTGTGGAAGTCCAGAAACAGATTATCGACAAGAACCTCAAGTTCTATATTATCGATGCCACCACCATTGCCGAAAAAGCCGGCATGGGGAGCCGCATCAACGTTATCATGCAGACCGCATTCTTTAAAATCTCCGGAATCCTTCCCGAAGCCGAAGCGGTAGCCCTGATCAAAAAGGCTATTGAAAAAACCTATGGCAAGAAGGGTGAAGAGGTCGTTAAAAAGAATATCAACACCATTGATATGGCCCTGGCTGGGGTTGAAGAAGTCAACTATCCGAAAGCGGTCAGCGGCAACCTGCACATGCATTCTCCGGTACCGCAGAATTCCCCGGCCTTTGTAAAAGAAGTGATCGGCGAAATTATTGCTTCCCGGGGCGAAAAACTTCCCGTATCAAAAATGCCCGATGACGGAACCTTCCCCACCGGGACCACCAAATACGAAAAACGGAACATCGCTGAAAAGATTCCCGTATGGTCCCCGGATATCTGTATCCAGTGCGGCAACTGTACCATGGTTTGTCCCCATGCGGTTATCCGTATGAAGGCCTACAAAGCCGATGACGCCAAGGGCGCACCCGCCACCTTCAAGATTGCGGATGCCAAGGGTAAGGAATTTGAAGGCATGAAGTTCACCCTCCAGGTAGCGCCGGAGGATTGTACCGGCTGCGGCGCCTGCGTGAATATCTGCCCTGCCAAGGATAAGGCCAACCCTGAAAAGAAAGCCATCAACCTGGAACACCAGATTCCCCTCCGGGAACCCGAAGCCGCCAACTGGGACTTCTTCCTTAAAATTCCCAATACCGATCCTAAACTGCTCAACCTGAGCCTTGCCAAGGGTATTGGTATGAAACAGCCCCTGTTTGAGTTCTCCGGCGCCTGTGCGGGCTGCGGTGAAACACCCTACGTAAAACTCCTTTCCCAGCTCTTCGGCGACCGGGCGGTAATTGCCAACGCCACCGGCTGTTCTTCAATCTACGGCGGGAACCTGCCCACCACCCCCTATACAACCAGGGCTGACGGCCGTGGTCCCGTATGGTCCAACAGCCTCTTTGAAGATGCTGCGGAATTCGGTTTTGGTATGCGGCTCACCAGCGACAAGCTGGCTGAACATGTCCGGGAAGTCGGTGCCGCAGCAAAAGCTGAAGGTATCCAGGCTGACCTGCTTGGCAAAATCCTCGGCAATGCCCAGAGCAATGACGAAGAAATCGAACAGCAGCGCACCTGGGTGGATGAACTCAAGAAAGCCCTCAAGGGTGATTCAAAGCCAACCGCAAAGAACCTCCTTTCCCTGGCGGACCATTTTATCAAACGGTCCGTCTGGATCCTGGGTGGTGACGGCTGGGCATACGATATCGGTTACGGCGGACTGGACCACGTGATCGCCTCCGGCCGCAACGTGAACATCCTGGTTATGGATACCGAAGTATACTCCAACACCGGCGGACAGATGTCCAAGGCAACCCCCATTGGGGCCATTGCCAAGTTTGCCGCAGCCGGTAAGGACATTGCGAAGAAAGACCTGGGCGCCATGGCCATGAGTTACGGATATGTATACGTAGCCAAAATTTCCCTGGGTGCCAACATGGCCCAAACCATCAAGGCCTTCAGGGAAGCTGAAAGCTTTGACGGACCTTCCATCATCATCGCCTATTCCCATTGTATCAACCAGGGAATTGATATGATGAAGGGAATGGACCAGGGCAAGGCGGTGGTGACCTCCGGTCTCTGGCCGCTGTACCGCTACGATCCCCGGCTCAAGAACGAGAGCAAGAACCCCTTCCAGCTGGATTCCAAGGAAGCCACCACTGCTATTGAAGACTTCATGTATAAGGAAGTACGCTTCAAGAGCCTTAAGGCTGCCGATCCCGCCCGGGCGGATGCACTTCTTGCGAAAACCAAGGCCCAGGCCGAAAGGGTTTGGAAGGAATACAAGTACCTTGCCGACAGGCCCTTCTAATCAGTTATATTTTTAGCTAATACAAGCCCGGAATCCTAAAGGTTCCGGGCTTTTTTAATGACCAGGATGATCTTCCAGCGGAGATTATCCCCAAAACCTTCTTATTTACCCTTCCGATAGACTTAAAAACCATAAAAAACCGGTATTCCTATAGGGTTGGTATTTATTCTATAGATATTTTGCATTTTTCCTTCACATTCGTTACCTAAAGAATTAGATTTAAGAATAGGTGATTTTTACGAAAATCAGTAATCATTTAAAATAAAGGAGTAAATATGAATCTTAAAGAAAAACTAAAAAATTGCGGCAAATTTGCGGTGATTGGTGCGGTTTTAGCGGCCGGTACTGTGATTCCCCAGAAAGCAGAAGCCCAGCAAAGCCGTACAACCAATGCCCCTGCAAAAAAACAGCCCAATATTTTGGTAATCATGGGAGACGATATTGGGACCACCAATGTCAGTGCTTACAGCGGCGGTTTAATGGGATATGAAACTCCCAACATTGACCGGCTGGCCAGGGAGGGCATCAAATTCCAGCATTATTACGGGGAACAATCCTGTACTGCAGGAAGGGCCGCCTTTATTACAGGCCAGCATGGCCTTAGGACAGGACTTACCAAGGTAGGTTATCCCGGTGCCCCCATGGGGATGAGTCAGGAAGATCCTTCCATTGGAGGTCTTCTGAAAAGCATGGGTTATGCCACAGGTCAGTTTGGAAAGAACCACCTGGGGGACAGGAACGAATCTTTGCCCACGGTAAACGGTTTCGATGAATTCTTCGGTAACCTTTATCACCTGAACGCAGAGGAAGAACCGGAACTGCCGGATTATCCCAAGGACCCTGCATACCTGGCAGCATTTGGTCCCAGGGGAGTCCTGAAGTGCAAAGCCTCCGCTTTGGATGATCCCACGGTTGATCCGCGGTTCGGCAAAGTCGGAAAACAGATCATCATTGACACCGGTGCTTTGACAAAAAAACGCATGGAAACCATCGATGATGAGACTTCAGCAGCGGCTATCGATTTCATGAAGCGCCAGAATGCCGCAGGAAAACCCTTCTTTTGTTATTTCAACTCTACCAGGATGCACCTGCGGACCCATGTCCGGGATGAACACCGGGGCAATTACCCATATGGTGACAGTGAATACCTCGACGGTATGATCGAGCATGACAATACTGTCGGTCAGATCCTGAAAGCCCTGGATGAAATGGGGATCGCGGATAATACTATAGTAATCTACACCACCGACAATGGCCCCCACATGAATACATGGCCCGACGGCGCCATGACTCCTTTCCGTTCCGAAAAGAATACCAACTGGGAAGGAGCCTTCCGGGTTCCCTGTCTGGTCCGCTATCCCGGCGTAATTGCCGCAGGAACAGTAACCAATGAAATCATGAGCCATAACGACTGGGTACCTACCCTTTTGGCATTTGCCGGTGAACCTAAAATCATTGACAAACTTCTGGCAGGGTATAATGCCAACGGAAAAACCTACAAGGTCCATCTTGACGGATATGACCAGTCCCAGTTCCTGAAAACCGTAACCGGGTCAGCCGCCAATAACAATGGTGTAAAGAGCGCCAGGGACAAATTCTTCTACAGCGACGATGACGGCCTGCTGGTCGGACTCCGCATGGGTCCCATGAAGTATGTGTATGCGGAACAGCGCCTGCAGGGAACCATGGGTATCTGGGCCGAACCTTTTACGGAACTCCGGCTCCAGAAGATCTTCAACCTGATGCAGGACCCCTTTGAAAGGGCGGACATTACTTCCAATACTTACTGGGACTGGAACCTGAATGAAATCGGTGCGGTATACGGTTCCATGCAGGAGGTATTCAAATTTGCCGAAACCTTCAGGGAATATCCTCCCCGGTCTTTCCCGCCCAGCTTCAACCCCACGGTTATTATGCAGCAGGAACTGGAAAAACAGAAACTGAAGAAAGCCCTGCAGGAACATCCCTTAAGGGATCTGATGCTCAAGGAGCTTCAGACAACTAAATAATACATGATACGGTATTTACCCCGGCTTGGCCGGGGTTTTCATTTTACCAGCAACAAAAAGGGTTTCAGTTTGATTCCCGGATTTCAGTCTTTGGATTACTGCGGTTTCCGGGCAACTCTATTATGGACACATCTAAAAACTTGGTTAGATTTTCAGATGTGCCCCAGGAGAAATTTTTATTCCATAACGAAATAAAAATGTTTCTCCATAGTACATCTAAGGAAAACTTCCAAAAACTGAAGTTTTTGGAAGTTCCTTTATTTCTTTACATCCCGCATTCATTGTGGTAATTTAGAAACAGGAAAAATATATGGAAAATGTACAATTACAAAAAGAACCTCTTTTCCGGGGAAAGCCTGTGGTCAGAATTCATACTATGATAAAAGCAGCCGGGCCCATCTGCAATCTCAACTGCAGCTATTGCTATTATCTCAGCAAGGAGGACCTTCTTAGCACCAACAGCCGGTGGCGGATGTCGGATGAAACCCTGGAAGACTTTATCAGACAATATATAGAACAGCAGAACTCAAAGGAAATTGTTTTTTCCTGGCAGGGAGGCGAACCAAGTCTGCTGGGCCTGGATTTCTTTAAAAAGGTCGTTGCGCTCCAGAAAAAATACAACCCTGCCTATGTCCGGTGCGAAAATGACCTGCAGACAAACGGGACAATGATTGACGATGAATGGTGCCGCTTCCTCCATGAAAACCATTTCCTTGTGGGACTAAGCATCGACGGTCCCAGGGAAATGCATGACCATCACCGGGTATTCACCAGCGGAAAAGGTTCCTTTGACCGGGTAATGCGGACCGCGGAACTCCTCCATAAACACAATGTTGATTTTGCCACCCTGACGGTCGTGAACAACGTTAATTCGAAACATCCCCTGGAGGTGTACCGCTTCCTCAGAGATATAGTAAAAAGCAGGCAGATGCAGTTTATTCCTATTGTGGAACCGAAATCATTTACCACCACAGCTCCCCAATTCTGGAAAAATGAGGATATCCCCGTTGACGACTCTCCCCGGATACAGCCGGATCATCCCGAATCCGTGGTAGCTCCCTGGTGCGTGTCCCCCGGGGATTACGGGAATTTCCTGATTACCGCATTCGATGAATGGTTTAAACATGATATTGGCAATATTGTGGTTCCCTTTTTCGACAGTGCGGTGGAACAGTGGATGGGTCATCCTTCCAAACTTTGCATTTTTTCCCCTATCTGCGGAAAAGGTCTTGCATTGGAACATGACGGAAGCCTCTACAGCTGCGACCACTATGTGTATCCCGAATATAAACTGGGCAACATCAGGGAAAGGCCAATCGCGGACATGGCCTTATCCCCACGACAGGAAAGCTTTGGCTATGCCAAGGACAAGATGCTCCCCATCAAATGCCGTCAATGCCGGTATCTTTTTGCCTGCTCCGGGGAATGTCCCAAGAACCGGTTATTAAAAACCCAATTCGGAGAAAAAGGGCTGAATTATCTCTGCCGGGGTCTTTATAAATATTTCAGCCACATTGATCCGTACATCAGGACTATTGTACAGCAGCTGGGTTATGAAGTAGCATCCGATGTTCCTCCACTGGAAAAAGCAGCCTATGAAAATTGAAATAAGAAAACAGGATCAGTTTAATGCGGAGTTATTCATTTCCACCGGATGGGAAACCGTCAAAGGGGATTATGAAAATATTCTGAAAAACTATTCCAGTCTGCCGGTAAAGGGATTCAGGAAGGATAAAGTACCAATCCATATTATTGAACAGAAATTCCGGAGGTCTATCTACAATGATCTAGGTTCCCGCTGCACGGAATATTTATGCAGGTCAGCCCTTAAGGAGAAAGATATTGAAGCGGGATCACCCGTATCAATAAGCTGCCTGGAAATTGAACCGGGCAGCCATTTTTCATTCCAGGCAAATTTTTTAAAAATGCCCAAATTTGAAATTCCGGATTATACACACTTGAACCTGCACGCGGAAAGCCATGAGGATAAATGTACCGAGATATCAAAAAAACTCCTGGAGCAGGTTTCCTTTGAACTGCACCATGATTTTATTGACCGGGAACTGCTTTTTTCCGATGAAAATGATTATGACTCCGAAGAGGAGCAGCGCAGGGAAGCGGCAAACAGGGTAAAACTTATGCTCATTCTGAAAAAAATTGCCGGGCTTGATAATATCCAGGTTGATGAGAAAGATTTGGAAAGACGCATTCAGAAAATTGCAGAGGCCAGTGATGTAACTCCCCAGGAACTTAAGGATTATCTGATTGAAAACAACGGTCTTTCAAGGCTTCGTGATTTGCTCCTGGCGGAATTTGTCCTGGGTTATATCATCGATATACAAAAATAACAGATCCAAAACCCGGTTTTATCTCTTACAATTCTGTTCTTAATCAAATTTTTAAATTTTGTAATTTGATGCAATTAATAATATTATATACTTAGAGGTAAAAATGAAAAACAAAAGACTGATTTTAACGTTATCCATACTGGTTTCGCTGCTGCTTGTTTTTAGTGCATGCAATATTAATCCGAACAACCAGGGAAGCAATACCCTTCCTTCCTGGAATGAAGGAAATACAAAACAGGCAATTATTGAATATGTCCAGCGGGTAACCAGGAAGGACAGCCCGGATTTTATTCCCCCGGAAGACAGGATTGCAGCCTTTGATAATGACGGAACCCTTTGGCCCGAACAGCCTGTGATAGAAGGAGAATTTATTAAATGGCGGGTATTAAAAATGATTCAGCAGGACCCCGGGCTTGCGCAGAAACAGCCCTTTAAAGCTCTTGCTGAAAAAGACGAAGCCTATTTTGCGAAAGAAGGACTAAAGGCTTTGGAAGCACTGGTTTCGGCTGCCCAATCGGGAATGAGTACCGAAAAATTTAATGCTGAAATAAAAGAATTCTTTGCGGGTTTTACATATCCCCGGTATGATCTTAAAGGTTCCCAGCTGGCTTACAAGCCCCAGGTGGAACTGCTGAATTATCTCCGGGCAAATGGTTTCAGAACGTATATATGTACCGGGGGAGATATTGATTTTGTCAGGGCAATCTCCATGGAATGTTACGGTATTCCCCCCGAACAGGTCATTGGGAGTGCGATGAAATATACCTTCGATGAAAAAACCAGTAACCTGATCCGGTCAGCGGGGATGCTCCGGATGAACGACCAGGCAACAAAACCGGAGGGTATTCAGCTGCATATAGGAAAGCGTCCGGTATTCGCCTGCGGGAATGAACGGAGCAGCGGGGACATACAGATGCTGGAATTTTCCCAGGGTAGCAGGTATCACTCATTCCAGCTTCTGGTAAACCATAATGATGCGGAACGGGAATTTTCATATTCCGAGCCTGATAATGCTTCATTAAATGCTGCCGCAGCAAAACAATGGCATGTGGTGGATATGGCGAAGGACTGGGGAATTGTGTTTTCTAAATAAATTTTCCTGATCCGGAATATTGGGCACCTCTAAAAACTTGATAGGATTTTTAGAGGTGCCCCTGGAGATTTTTTATTTCTAAGGAAAACTTCTAAAAACTTCAGTTTTTAGAAGTTTTCTATTATCACAACGGAGATGCGCGGAGTTGACCCTGTGTGTCCCTTTCGGTGATCTCCCAACCAGTTCAGCCAGTTCCGTTTGCTGCTCCTATCTGTTTTAACCCTCTGCGGCATTCCCGGATAAACAAAGGTTGTTTATTTTATCGCATAAAACCTGGACACCGTTCTCGGTCCTTATTTTTTCAGCCATGGCGGCGGCATTCTGTTTATATACGGGATTGCTCATAAGATCTATAACAGCCTTTTCCAGTTTTTCCTTGTTTACCCTGGTGACTCCCATATAATTGGGTCCAACCCCAAGTTCAAACGCCCGGTTTCCCCAGTAATGCTGATCCACAAAGATAGGAACAATCATCTGGGGTTTTCCTGCACGCCCGGCACTATGGGTTGTTCCGCAGCCGCCATGGTGAATGAGTCCGTCAAAGAGGGGAAATATCCGGCAATGGGGAAGAAAACCATCCAGAACAAACAGGTTTTCATTTCCCTCAAGATTCGTACCGGTTTTCCACCAGCCGGAACCTACCACAAATCTGTATCCCCGCCGGACACAGATATCCAGGAGCCATTCACAGATAAGGTCCTTTTGTTTTGCCTTGCAGCTTCCAAGGGTAAAAAAGAGAACCGGCTTATCATCTTTACTAATAAACTCGGTCAATTTTTTATAGGCCTTCTCGTCATAGGGTAAATAATCATTAAAACAGTAACCGCCGATATCCCAGGTATACTTCCATCCGGGATCGGTATTGCCAAGAACAGAACTGTACATCAGGAAATTATTCGCCCGGGAAGGTGCATGATCCCCCAGGTCCTTAACAGGAGCCAGGCCCCTGGCTTTTCTGTTTTTATTGATAATACCCTTGGTCAGTACATTGATACTTAGGTTAAGCATGGACCATAGTACCATGGGTCTAATCACCGGATGCGGTTTAGGCCAGGGCATTACCGGGGGAGGAATATTGGGTCCCGGTATAAACGGTGCATAGGCAGTCCGGATAAGCGGTTTTTTGCAGTATTCGGCTATGCTTGGTGCGGCAAATTCCGTGTTGGTTGCAACCAGGATATCATGCTTTTCCAGGACAGGAATGTATTCATTGAATTGCTGTTCCGTAATCCGGTTAACCCATCCTAAAAGATCGCGGTTACTTTTGGATGTTTCCATTAGTGTGTTGATATCATCGTAATTCTGAAGCATATAGTTCAGGCCGAATGCCAGGGCTTCTTTTTCAAAGACTCTGGGCAGACTTATGGTAACCTCATGCCCCTCTTTTTTCAGGGCCCCCGCCAGGACGAGATAAGGGTATATGTCCCCCTGGGAACCCCGGGTTATTAAAAATATTTTCATATAAGCCCAATCTGCGTCAGCTTGTTTGTATCAAGATGATATTTTGATTCAATATCCCTAAGAACATCCTCCTGGATATTCAGGGGCCTGTTGAGCTTTTTGCTTTCCTTGTTTGCCTTAAAGAGCATCCCGATCATTTTTCCCGGATTAAAAACAATGGAGGACATGATCCAGCACCCATGGGTACACCAGCAATTGGCCTTGTAACCGTATCCTATATCGGCAATTTCCTTTTTCATGGCTTCCCCGTAAAGAATGTCCTGCACATTGCAATTGTAGTCCTTAACATTGCCGATGGGTTCCCGGAGTTCACAGGAACGGAACCTTCCGTCATAGTCGATAACGAGGGTGGTTTCCCCGGCGGTGCAATCCATCCCCCAGGGGCTGGGCTTGTCGATATTGCTTGCCCGGATATTGTACATGGAACGCATAAGTCCAAGATAAAAGAAGCGGGTAATCCGTTTACCTATACCGCTGTCCACTCCTTCAGCAATCCGGTCTGCATAAGCGACGTAATAGGGAACAATATTGTCCTGTATTTCCCGGAGGCTTTTTTCAGTAAGAACCTTTACACCATCCTCCCTGGTTACACCCCGGGCGGCCTCCACGGTATGGGTGGAAATATTGAACCGTCCAAACACCCAAAGCATGTAGTCCATGAGTTCATCCACATTATATTTGGTAATAACAGTAGCGATATTTTTAAGGACCTTGCCGTCATCCTTGAAATTGTCATCGATTTTTTTCAAGGTTTCTACAGCCTGGTAAAAACTTGTTACTCCCCGCTGTTTATTATGGGTCTTTTCAAAACCATCCAGGGAAATACTGATGGTCATGTTAAGATCCGGACAGCTCCCACGGAGGCGCTTCAGCCATTCCACCAGCGTGTCGCCCTTTATCCCGTTGGAAGGAAAGTTTACATCCTTGATATGGTTATTTTTGTAGAACATCTCAATTATTTCCGGCAAATCCTCCCGGAGGCTGGGCTCGCCCCCGGACAGCCAAAGACGGTTGAAATTCCCGGCGCTTTCAGAGAGTTTTTTAATTTCATCAAAATTCAATTCCGGTGCTTTTTTATTCATATCATCCGCATAAAAACACATGGCGCATTTGGCGTTGCATCTTCCTGTTACAAAAAGAAAGACCGATTCCAGTTTACGTTTGGAACTCATGGTATTAAATGAACTCTTGCTACGTTTTGCTTCCATAAATACTTCCTTAATTTGATTGATTAGTAATTTAACATTTTGATTTACATGAGAAAATCAACAGCACTACGGTGCTATTGAACAAAGAACTGTTCTCAATGACATAAAACAGAACATTTTGTATTCCGGGTGATCCCCCTTTTATAAAATAATTTTATATAGTATATAAAATTACTATTCCTTTGAAAAGGTATAATCATGGTGTTCAGGGGCCTTTTTCAAAAACTAAAGTTTTGAAAAAGATTCTTAACTAAAAAAATAGATACATGGATTTGTTCATCAAAAGACAGTCCCCTTATTCTAAAATGACGGATTATCCGGATCAATGTATGCTTATGCTTGGGGATACATTGATATCCAGGGCACTCCCTTATTTCTTCATTTTATGCCACAATGAATAATATTATGACATTTGAAGATTTAATTGACAAAGCAAAGTCCATAAACGGGGAACGGCAGATTGCCAGGAATGTCTGGGCCGGTGCTGTTTCATCAGCCCTGGTGACCGACCGGGGCAATGTTTACACCGGGGTCTGCATTGATGTGCTTTGCGGCATCGGCTTCTGCGCGGAACATTCGGCTATTGCGGCCATGGTCTCCGCCGGGGAAAACAAAATTGAAAAAATTGTGGCGGTTAAGGGTGACAGGGTTGTTTCCCCCTGCGGACGCTGCCGGGAATTTATTGCCCAGGTTCATGATGATAATATGGACACCCTGGTGATGGTTCCTGACGGACGGGTTCTCCCGGTGCGGGAACTCCTGCCGGTCCATTGGGAGGAACCCAGGCAGTCAGAATCACATTAAAGCAGCGTTTACCCCTGCGGAAAAATATGGATAAGAGTTATCCGTATTTTTCCGCGGTTCTTTCTACTTTGGGCCATTCTTTATTGCATCAAAGACATTTTTGATATTTAAAAGAATGAGTCTCTTTTCCTCCGGCGACATGGTCGACATGTTAAGAATCTTGTTGCGGAATACTATTTCCTTATTATCAATTACCTCAATAATATCTTCCTGTTTCTTTTTTTCCTTTACCCGTACCGGGGTGTAAGCTTTCACCGGCACGGCAATGCCCTTGAAGGAATACTGGCCAGTTTCAATACATTCTATATCTTCCCGGACAAGCATATACGTTTCGTAGCTCATCAGTATAGAATCCGGTTCTGCTGCACCCTGGTACCGGGCAGCCAGGTTAACATTCCCGCCGATAATGGTATAATCCATTTTTGATTCGGACCCGAAATTTCCTATAGTACAGTACCCGGTATTTATTCCCATCCGGGCATGGAAGGGCCGTTCAAGTCCCTGATCTGCCCATTCAAGCCTTAATGCTGCCAGTTTCTCCTGCATTTCCATGGCCATCTTTACAGCCCGGAGGGCATGGTCTTTATCGGAGGTAAACTCGGGATCGCCAAAAAACACCATAATGGCATCCCCCACGTATTTATCGATGGTACCGCCGTATTTTTCAGCTACCACCGCCATGCTGTCCAGGTATGTATTAAGAAGCTTTGAAAGATCCTCCGCCTCCATGGTTTCGGTGGTTGCGGTAAAATTCACCACATCGGAAAAGAAAATGGTAAGTTTTTTCCGGTAATGTTTTTCCCGGGATGTATCCCGCTCCCCCCCTACAATAGATGCGTAAAGCTGGGGAGACAGGTAATGCTTCATTTTATCATTAAGTACTTCAATGGTCTTTGTCCGCTGGGCCACGGTTTTTTCCAGATCCTTGTTCATCTCTTCAATGGTAAATATCTTTTCATTCAGCTGCACCCTCATTTCGTTGAAGGCGGTTCCCAGTCGCCCAATCTCATCCCGGACGGAAAGAAAAATCTCATGGGTTAAATTCCCGGACCGGACAATATTAACACCATCCAGCAATGTATCAATCGGGTCAAGGATACTGGCGGAAACCCTGATTACAATAAACGATATAATAAAAATAATTATTGCCATAAGCAGCATGTATATTATAAAAGCCGCACCGAAGGTTGCCATATAGGGAAAGGATGAAAGGTGCAGGTGAAACAGAGCCACCGCATCACCGTTGTTGCTGAATAACCCCCGGTACTCATTCAGACCCTGGCCGGTAAAACTGATCACCTCGGTGTTCTTTTTCATGAAAAGGACGTCATTATACTGTTCAGGGCCAACCTCAATATCTGCAGTGGAAACCACCGGTTCGGCATTCACATAAATTGCCAGGTCCGCGGCGATGTTCCTGGATACCTGGCTGAAGAAATTGAAATTTTCCGAAAAAATAAACCGGACCATAACGATACCGTTTATTTCATCATTCCGTTTTATGGGAACCGCCGCAATGTATCCGGGAAAGTGTTCCTGCAGACTGTTGGTCATATTGATGGTATCCACCACGGTTCTGTTTTTCAATGCCTCCTGGAGCACCATTTCTTCGGGAGGGGTAATCTGCTTTCTGCCGGTAAAAAGGGATGAATCGCTGCGGCCAATATCCACCAGGATCTTGCCTTGGCGGTCAAATACGGTCACATAATACGAACGGTCCTTTTCAATCAACGGCATGATATATTCGGTAATCTTACTGTTGGACGCAAGATCGATACCAATAAGAACCGACCGGTCCTGGGCAATAGATTCTGCGAACCTCAGGGTTTCTGTTTTTTTCTGTTCCATAAACACATCCGCCAGCTGGATCTTATTCCGGATAAGGCTAGTGGCCTCGTTCTTGGTAAAGAAATAAAAATATACCAGTGAAAAAGTGGTCATCAGAATAACAATAGACACGGATATGGCAATAAAAATCCGCTGAAGTCTGTTTTTTATGGAATCCTTTTTGTTTACATTAAAATCATCGTTGGAAACGATGATTTCTTCATCAGTACTTTGCATCAATTTTCCGGCATCAGTATCATTTTCATTATCCAGCATTTCCGGTTTCTCCTTTCAACAGATATATAAAAGAACCTTAAAATTATGCTTTTAAAAGTTCCCTGATCTTTTCCAATTCAACCAGGCTAAGGATAGTTGAAAGTTTTGGACCTTCTTCCTTGCCAAGAAACAGCATGTACAGGGTTTTAAAAAATTCCCTTTGAAGGATTTTTACCTCCGGGTTTTTCTTATCATCCTCGGGAACTCCCAATGCAATTTTAGGCAGGGAATACAGCAGCTCCTGGATTTCATCTTCCATTTCCCCTGCGGAAAGTTTTTCCAGCAGGGAATCTATCATTGTATGGACGACCGGCGAAACCTCTATTTCTCCTATGGCGGATGTTTCCCGCAGCATTGGTACGTCATCGGTTAATTTATATGTATAAATCAGGTGCCATGCACAGAGGAAGCGGGGATAGATGGTGTCCCTGAAATCTTCAAATCCCAGGCGGGTCTTTTGGGTAAGATAAAGAATTCTAACCACCTTTTCCCGGTTGCCACCGCAGATTCCTGTGGCGGCGACCATGGTGGGAAAAGGTATGGATACGCTGCACCAGGGAATATTTTCCGTGGCATATTCAAAAATTCTCTTTTCATCCTGACCGGCGGCACCGGAACCGCATTTTGCCACGAATGCGTCCCACTCCGTATAGAGTCTTTTTAATCCCTTATCCAAATCGATGGTAAAGGTTTTATCGGGACTGTTCCTGACATAGAGCCAGCGGATGATCGCCGGTTCCAGCAGATTAACCAGTCTGGAAGAAAGGGTTTTCTCACCCTGGGCCCGGGAAACCTTGGCTATCCCGGGCATACCGATAAAACGGTAAAGCAGCGAGAAGGGAGCTTCACCGCCGAAAATTCCGGAGGCAATTTTTGATGAAACCGCATAACTGCCGGTTCCGGTGAGCTGGTTTTCTCCGGAACTTTCGTACATAACCTTATCATGGGTCCACCGCATGGCCCAGTTTGCTTTCCATATCAGTTTTCCCCTGAACGAAGTATCCAGGGAATACATGTCCTTGTTGCTGCATGTTCTGCATTCGTATGAAATTGAATCCAATGATTCATCGTACCCGGTTACCCTGGTGGTGTCCCTCCCGCATTGGGCGCAGTAT
This sequence comes from Treponemataceae bacterium, assembly GCA_031549725.1. Taxonomy (GTDB): domain Bacteria; phylum Spirochaetota; class Spirochaetia; order Treponematales; family Breznakiellaceae; genus UBA937. Next base: position 102,970 of record JAVBPH010000001.1, on the reverse strand, counting down.
ACTTCCAGCGGAAAAAATGATTCTTCCGAATTATCCTTCTGGGATTCGGGGTCCACCACACCGCTGATTATCCTGAATATGTCAAACCGCTTCTGCAGCGCAGTCCTGATATACGGCAGATACAGTCCCGATGCATATTCTTCGGACTGGTAATTATATTCCGGAAATATTCCCAGGGTACTTAAATTATCTTCAAAAATCCGCATGTAATGCTCACCGTATGACGGGTATTCCCCGTCAGGATCAGGAACTTCGGTCAGCGGTTTTCCGATATACTCCTGCATTTTTTCCCTGGTGGTAAACCAGGGAATCTTGCAGTAGTGGTCATAATCATCCCAGTAGTACAGGAGCCGGGATTTTCTTCCCCGCTTTTTTATTTCCTCACTTACAAAATAGGAAATCAGGATTTCCCGGAATATGCCGAAGTGAATAGGACAAGACGGGGTCATTCCTGCGGCGCAGATAATTTCTTCATCCTGGGGGATTCCCCGCTGTTCAACGTATGAGAAAAGAGAGTCCACCACCTCATCCAGCCAAAACAAATTGCTGTGTAATTCATACTTCATGGTTGTATCACCCTGCCTTCATAAACGATCTGATCAACACTGGAAAGAATTGATAGGGGGACCTGAAACCCGATTTCCTGGGCGGTATCAAGATTCAGAACAATGGACGGCATTCCTTCAAGGATCTGCTTTAATACCCTGGGGGTAACGCCGTGAAAAATAGCGGCAATTTTATTTGCATTGTAGAGACCAATTTTTTCTGTCTCCAGACTGGAGATCCCCAGCATTACCCCCTGGCGGACCCGGATCTCCCCCTCCAGGGCAAAGGATGGGATCTTTGCATCCCGGAGGATTTTTACAACCTCATCCATAATTTCGTATTCGGTTATTGCGGTGGATGCACCAAGATAAATTGCATCAGCTTTGGTACAAAGGTCCTTCAGCGCCCTAAGGTACAGGGCCGGAGTATCCGGAGCGTACACTTCTTTTACATTGGTATTCCTCACCAGGTTGAATCCTTTTTTCTGGGCAACCAGTTCAACGTCATTCACCGCGGAATAAAGCCGTCCGTCATCGTTATCACCGTAAATAAGCCCCAGGTTTTTAAATCCCGCAAAATCGTGGAACAGCTGAACCTGGCGCTGGTACTGGCCCGGATCTATCCGGCAGGTAACATAATCCTTCCCGGAATCTTCCAGTGAATAAATAACCCCGGATGCAATGGGATCGGTAATTCCTTCCATCAGAACAGGTATGGGATATTCCTTATAGGAACTGAATAGTCTTCCCGCAACACCGCCGAACACAATGATTAAATCCACGTCCGGTTTTTTTCCCGAGAACAGGAAATCTGCGGCTCTTCTGTTCCTGCCCCACTCAAGATCAATAATGTACTCCGGTGGAAATTCAATATAATTACTGAAATTTCCTATGACACCGAGGGTGGTTTTTATGTCCAAATCTTCCGGGATAGAAATATCCCTGGGAGCCCATCCGTTGTTAACGAACCCGGAAAGGATTCCCCGGAAGTGTTCATTGAATTCCCAGTAGTTGCCGCTTTGAATTACCGCAATCCTGTAGGGTGAACCATCCGGTTTAAACATGGGGGGATATCCCTGGTCCAGTTGGGTCCCGGCACCTGCATAGTTTGTAAATCCGCCGCCAAGCTCACTGCCCCTGCTGCGGTTCACCGGGGGCAAACCATTCCGGGTGACATATATTTCATCCGAATTGATGATGATATCCACGGGAATTTTAAAACCGATTTCATCTGCGGTGGCTAAATTAATTGCCGCGGAAGGGACACTTTCAAAGGCCTGGTCCAGTGAACGGGGAGACACTCCAGAAAAAATCTGCGCCGCTTTAGTGGCTGTGTAGATCCCCGACCGGATCATCCCGCTGGATGCCAAACTTAAAAGAATTCCATTTTTTACCCTGATGGATCCCTCCAGCGCAAAGGAGGGTTTCTTTTTTTCATCCAGGATCCTGATGATCTGGGGCATGATATCGTACTCGGTTACCGCGGTGGATGCACCGATGTATACCACATCCGCTTTGGATGCCACATCCTCCAACGCGGCCAGGTAAAGTGATACCGTATCAGGGGCCATCTCCTCTTTTACGTTGGTATTCCGGATAATCTCAAAACCCCGCTCAGCCGCTACGGCTTCCACATCCCGGACAGCGCCGTAGACCACACCGTAATCATCATCGCCGTAAACGATACCCAGTTTATCAAAATCCGTAATATCATGGAAAAGCCGGATCTGCTTCCGGAACAGATCCACATCAATCTTATTGGTGAAGAAATCCCTGCCCGAATCGGATTCGGTGGAGGTTACCCCCGCGGCAAATACATCGGTGATGGCGTCGGCTATTACCGGAACCGGGTATGATTCCTGCTGATACAAAAGTTTTGCCGCCATGCCGCCGTAGACCAAGAAAAGATCCGCATTGGGCTTCCGCTTCACCACCCGGTTTTCAACGGCGGAACTATTATCCCCCCACTCCAGGTTATAGAAATACTCCGGGGAAAATTCCAGGTATTCACTGAATTCCTGGTTCGAAAGCCATTCAATTAATTGCCCGGACTCTTTTATTGAGCCGGGGATACTCACCGGCTTAGCCCAGCCGATGTTTGCAAAACCTTCCAGTAATCCCTTGATGCTGTCGAAGAATTCCCAGTATTCCCCGGAAATAATAATACCCACCCTGTATTTGGAGCCATCCGGTTTTGTATGGGGAACCGGGATATCGGGATTTGTGTTTTCATCATTTATTTTTACAACATTCCTGGTTCCTAAATTCCTGGCAACCCAGGCTTGTTCATTGGCGGCTCCCCTCCAGTAGTTATCGGAGGACAGCCGGTCCATTTTACAGGATGACCCGGCGGACATAAACAGTATTCCCGCAGCAATAATAAGAAAGAAGTTTCTTCTTTTATTCTTCATGAATTTTGTCTCCCCACCGGCCGTTTTTGCCTAGAAAGAGAAATGCTACAGCGCCAAGGAGACACCATAATCCGATATACACCATGCTCGTGGAAAAACCCGAATATCCGATTATTATTCCCGTCAAGGTAGGAATAAAAACCGAAATGATTTTTTCAATGGCCTTATAACTTTGCAGAAGGTTTTCCTCGGAAATATTTTTTATATTTCCGCTGGATATGTAGACCTCTTCAATTGAATCGATGCATAAATTATCCAGGCCCATTCCGGCAAGGACTCCGATAAACAGTACCATTCCCCCGGCGGGGTACAAACCAAAGGCAATCAGAATTATCCCAACCGCAATAGCACCCAGTGAAAGAAGAACCTTATCATTTTTTATAATATTGGAGATCCGGCTCATCATAACTGCCCCAAGGCTTACTATACTGAAAATACTCAATATACGGCCAATATTACCCTGGGACAGACCCAGGGATTCATTCATATAAATAGGCAGCAGGAACTGGAAAAGTCCCACATAAATAAGCTGGAAAGGAATATTGATACAAAGGATATAGACAATAACATGTTTTGACCGGAGGATACGGAAAAAACTTTTGAAGGAGAATTTCTCTTCTGCAGTATCCTGTCTGTTTTCATCGGAATAATCATCACGGCTGGCTTTCATGCAAATCAGGGAAAACAGGAAGAACAAAACGGCAAAACCAATTGACACCCAGATACCCGCATCGTAGCCGAATTTATTTACAATGACGCCCCCGACCGGAATGGAACAGATGGTAGCAGCAGCAAAAGCAGCGGCGTTGGTACCAAACCCAATACTCCTGTTCTTACCAGATGTATAGCTGATTACCAGCGATGCTGTGTTAAGCAGAACCCCTCCGAACCCGAGGCCGGTAACAAAACGGGCGGCCATCAGGGATATCATGGAGTCCGCAAAAATCGTAGCTCCGGAACCGGCAATAAACAGAAAAGTCATGATGATATACCGCTTCCATATATTCAGTTTTTTTAATCCAAAAAGGGTGATAAACATGGAAAGCATAATACCAAACATATAGATACCCACCGGCAGACTTATTATGGTCTGTTCGGGTAACCCCATTATACCGCCGGGATTTTGCTTGTACACATCCTGGATGTACAGCGGAATAAATGACAGGGTTTCAAACGCGGCAAACATAAAAAGGAAAGTACTTATTTTTATAAGAAGCAGGCTGTACTTTTCTTTTTCCCCGGGTTGGATAATCTCCTGTTTTTTAACCATGGAATGCCTGATGGACATGAATGCAAAAAAGTCCTTCAGGAGGAATGCAAAAATGAGGGCCACTATAATAATGGTCGCTGAATCCATGGCTATATCCCGGAGGATTCCATTGATCATGGGGCGGTTTATTCTGAGCACAAGATAACCATTGCCGTATATGGAATTCAAAGGAAGAATAGTCAGGTCCGCATCCTGCCGGGAAAGTTTCTGCAGGGATTCGGTGGTATTTTTTTCCGGGATAAGCCGGTGGGTTTCGTACAAAACATTCAGGTTGATATCGGTAATATAAATATCAGAACACTGGGGAGTTCCTTCGATCCGTTTTGCCAGGTATTCATTGGCATCACCCAGGGCATCTATTTTTATTCCATAATCAAGGGGCTTCTGAAGTTCCTCCGCTATGGATTTTGCCAGAACCGACATATTCTTGCTGAAGATTCCTGAGATGGAATCATTATAAAAACCATTATTTTGTATGCTGAACATTGCCTGGGACCCCAAAAGCAATACAATGATAATAATTGATTCAGCCCGGGACTTTTTGAAAAATATCCATGAAAAAAGCAAATAAAGAAAGAGCGAAACCAGAATCAGGACCAGCGCGGATGTAAAAACCTTGAGGGCGGTTTTGTAAATAAAGGCTGATACGGTTTCCTGGGAAAACTCCGCCATGAGCGTTCCCTGGAAAAATTGATTTCCTGAATAAAGAGGAATACAAATATAATAGGAATCAAGAAATTTTACGGTCTTTACAGCCGGCCGGCCGTCGCTGCCGGACAGGTCCCCGCTGAATCCAACAGAAAAGGGAACCACCCCCTGGCTGGATCCAATCCGGGTGGTATAAATAATCCGGTCCTCCGCATCGGCCACATAAAAATGCCGGATACCGCTGGTCTGTTTCAGGATATTATAGAATATTTCATCGAACTGGTCCTTCATGAGGTATAATTTTTTCCCCAGGTTCAATGAAGTTTCTATATTATTTTTTGCAGCTTCCCCCTGAATGGTAAACTGACTAATCACCGATTCCTTATACGTTGATTCAAACCCGGCAATATCCAGGAGTCCGTTCAGAGAAAATGCCAGGATAAGTACCAGCCCAAAGCCTGCAAAGCCAAACCAAAATGTTTTGTTCCTTTCCACTGAGCCGCTCCTGTTTAATGTGTAAAGTTGTTTTCCCCTGAACGTGTATTCTTTTCCGGAATCCGGATATGCTTTACATATCTGTTCAGCATGGCAAACGAAACAGCACCATATGAAGGATAAAAAGCCATCGGACCTCCTGTCTTATATTTCATGGACGATTCGGTTATATCAACCACGGTAAAATCAAAGGTCTGACCTGTGATCTCCGCAGCCTCATCTATAGGCTGGATATCTTTTGAGGGTGCAGCCAGGACTCCAAAATCCAGCACCGCATAAATCCGCTTTCCCGGTTTCCTGGGTTTGCTGCATTCACCCAGGGCGTTGAGACCCGCGGATTCCGGGACATCCCCCGCCTTCTCCCGGATCTCCAGAATTTCCCCGTAAAAAACAAAAGCATCCTTCAAAAATCCGGGCAGGTCCTTATTCGAGGATGAATCGTGTCCAAGAAAAATTCCCTCGCCGCTCCTTAATTCTACATGCACTTGCCGGGAAAATCCATCTTTTAAAAAAAAATAAACCACCGTACCGCCCAGGGAAACCAGCGGCATCAAACTGTTTTTTGTTTTTATTAAAGAAGCAGTTGCACAGAGGAGAGCCATGGATTCCGCATCGGGCATTTTGCCGGAAAGGCAGGCATAATTGGCGGAGACACCAGCCACGGGCAAATCAGGGTATTTACCGAGAACCTCCGGAATCTGTTCCGGATAAAACCCTTCCTTTAAGTCTCCTGTTTCAACTATCAGCATAATATCCGGGCAGATATCCCGGGGAAGCAAGGAAAGGCCATCCAGAAGAACCTCATCGGATACAAATACCCTTTCCGGCCGGGCATATTCCGGAAGATCGGGTATAAGGTTAATATCCGAAAGGCGGGTTTTAATCAGTGATTTATTCATGGATGATCCCAGACTAGGCGGCAGATGGGCGAAATTTTCCATATTACTGTCCGCCATATCCTTAATCCCTGCGTCCCGGAGCAGTCCGACGATCTTTTCCGGAGAACAGCAGCACTTTGTCACAGCGCACAGGGATACTCCAAGGCTGTCACAATGTTTCTTTAATAATGCAGCATTGTGTGAGATGGAATATTCATTTATTTCTATAAAAGCCATGAATTAATAGATCCTCAGGGATTAATCTTCTTCTAGAATCGGTCAAAATGCAAAAAGAATTTATAAAAAATATGATAAAAGTAATATGAGATATTTTTTTTATTCACCGGCGGGTTTAATACACGCTCTTTAGGGCAATTCTTTGAATCAACAAAGAAATTGTTTTGCGTGTATGAAACCCGTATATCATCCTTACCTTGCAGAACCAGCATTTCCCGCTGCTTGCCGCGGGGTTGTTGATTGATTCAGCTGATTTTACTAAAAATCCAGGGGAATTTCGTCATTTATGAAGTGACACAGTTTTTTATAAAGACACCGGCCATATTAATAACAGTATTTGACAGAATTTTTCATCTATAACATACTGTAAAATAATGATCCAATTTTGACGAAAATATATAAATAGAGATCTGAAAAACAAGACCGCGGAGAGGGCCATGTATTTAACCAAGACAAATAAAATATCCAATATAGGGTTTATTTCAACCCGTCTGCAGGGTACCGATGGGGTTTCCCTGGAGACAGAGAAATGGTGTACGGTCCTGGAAAAAATGGGATATAACTGTTTTTTCTTTTCGGGTCTGTCCGACTGGGCTCCTGAAAAATCCATGGTGGTGGAAGAAGCCTATTTTGGTCATCCCCTGGTCCGGGATATCCAGGACCGGTGTTTTGGAATTACCGTCCGGGGTGAAGGGCTGACCGGGGAAATTCAGGCGGTCCGGTTCCGAATAAAAAGGGCTTTATACGAGTTTACGGAAAATTTTAACATTGATCTTTTGATTACCGAAAATTCCCTGACCATTCCCATGCACATTCCCTTAGGTCTGGCCATCACAGAATTTATTGCGGAAACCGGGATTCCGGCTATCGCACATCACCATGATTTTGCATGGGAACGGCAGCGGTTTTCCATGAATTGCGTGGAGGATTATATTTCCATGGCCTTCCCCCCAAGGCTCAATTCGATTAATCACGTGGCCATTAATTCAGAGGGAAGACGCCAGCTTTCCTTCCGCTGCGGTCTTTCATCAATAATAATTCCCAACGTTTTTGATTACGCCACCCCGCCTCCGGAGATGGATGATTATGCTAAAACCATGAGGTACGACCTGGGAATCCGGGAAGATGAAACATTGCTGCTCCAGCCTACCCGGATTATCGAACGCAAGGGGATTGACCATGCGGTGGAACTGACAAACCGCCTGAAGGATAAAAAAGCAAAACTCCTGATCAGCCACCAGGAACGGGATGAGGGTTCCGCCTATTATGAACGGACCATGGACTATGCCAAACTTCTGGGAGTTGAGGTAATTGTCCGCCCAGATATTATCGGCGCGGAACGGGGCATTACCGAATCGGGAGAAAAGAAGTACAGCCTATGGGACTGCTATCTTAATGCGGATTTTGTAACCTATCCTTCAAGTTATGAAGGCTTTGGGAATGCCTTCCTGGAAGCGGTCTGGTTTAAGAAACCTATTCTGGTTAACCGGTATTCTATTTTCCAGCAGGATATTGAACCCCTGGATTTTGACGTGGTGGTGATGGACAGCTATGTCACCCCGGAGACGGTTGAAACCGTCAGGGCCATGCTGGAAAGCCCGGATGCCGTGGAAGTGATGTCCGAGAAAAACTACGCCCTGGCCCACCGGTACTTCTCATTTGAACTTCTGGAGCAGCGGCTCCGCCAGGTTTTAATGAATTTCGGACAGCTGTAACATATAACAAAAAAAGTTTCTGAAAGATAAACCGCAGTAAAATTACAATCCCTTTGCTTCATCCCAGAAGGAATCCATCACATCCAGATTTCCCTTCTCCATGGTCTGGCCGGTTTCCTTCATCTTTTTTTCAACGTGCTTAAAACGCTTTACAAACTTTGCATTGGTCCGCTGCAGCGCCGTGGAAGCATCGATCTTAAAGAACCGGCAAAGGTTCACCACAGCAAAAAGCAGATCCCCCAGTTCCGCTTCCAGATCCTCCGGGGAATTGTACATATCCGGATGGTTCAGCACATCCTCCACTTCATGCAGTTCCTCATTAATCTTGGCAAACACCCCGGCTGCCTCGGGCCAGTCGAACCCTGCTTTGGATGCCTTCTTCTGCAGTTTCCATGCCCTGTCCAGGGGAGGCAGTGCAGCGGAGACCTCATCTAAAATTGAATCCTTGGGACTCCGGCCTTCCTGCTCCACCTTTATCCTGGCCCAGTTGTTCAGCACTTCCCCGGAACCGGAAACCTTTACATCGCCGAATACATGGGGATGCCGGCGGATAAGTTTTTCCGAAACCTGGTGAAGCACATCCGCAACAGAGAACTGACCCTCCTGCTGGTGCATATAGGAAAGCATGGTCACCAGAAGGAATAAATCCCCCAGCTCTTCTTTTATATGGGGAGGATCCTTTTCATCAATTGCTTCTATACATTCGTAGGTTTCTTCTATTAAATCTTTCCTGAGGGATGCGGGGGTCTGTTCCCTGTCCCAGGGACAACCATCGGGCGCCCGGAGCCTGGTCACCACATCAACCAACCGGGAAAAGGCTTCGCTGTAATCATTCATTGAATACTCCTTGAAAAATCAGTGATTAAAAAAGAATAGCTTCTCCCGGAAGAATGCATTGATAATGCAAAATATCAATTCTTCAGATTGGGAATACAATTTAAGAAGAAATTCCTTCAATTTGTATTTGTATATATTCATATCCATGTATAGTTTCCAATTTCCTACGCTAATGCGGCTATTCTTTTTTTGTTCCACTCCGGCAAAAGAGTTTCAGGACCGCAGGCCAGGGCTTCCGTTAATGCCCCGGCGCAAACCCGCAGAACCTGTTCAAGTACGGGAAGCTCATGGGGAACAAAATCGGACAGGACCCAGGAAGAAACATCCGGATGTTCAGGTCTGCCTATACCTATCCGGAGCCGCCAAAAGTCCGCCGAGCCCAGGCAGCTTTTCAGAGAACGCAGTCCGTTATGCCCCCCCAGGCCGCCGGAAAATTTAAACGATGCCTGCCCCAATGCAATCTCCAGTTCATCATGCACCACCAGAATCCGTTCCGGCGGAATTTTGAAAAAGGCCGCCGCGGGCTGAACGGATTCCCCGGAAAGGTTCATAAAGGTATTTGGTTTGATAAAGTGGACCCTGTCTGCCAGAACTATTTTTTTCTGTTTTGCGGTTTTTTCCCCGCCGGATCCCTGCCGGTTATCGTCCATAGGAATCTGTTCAGATATATATTTCTGAATAAGCATGCCGTCCAGCACCGCATAACTGCCATGGAATTTCTCCCGCCAGGCAAGGCTGGAACTAAAGGGCAGTTCATCCGCCAGCAGCCACCCCACATTATGCCGGTTCTTCGCGTACTGAAAACCCTGATTCCCTAAAAAAGCTACCAGTTCAATCATCAGATTTGCCAAACTCCTGTGTGCATAGTAAACTGGAAACAGGTGTTTTTCAAGGCAGGGAGGAAATGATGGAAATTGCTGGGGTTAAACGTATTATCCAATCCCTTGACCAGGGACCCGGAGGAACATTTCTTTCTTATTATATTGATTCCCCGGAAACCGATGGAAATATGAAGGATGATTGTATTATCATCGATTCTTTGCATTTTGATGATGTATTTTCTTTGTGCGGACAGTCCGCAGAATACGATACCCGGGATATATGCATATATCCCGGAGGCTGGCAATCCTGGTCCGCGGGCTGGGAACTGGCCCATAACGAAAAACTTCCCCGGAACGTAAAGGTGATCCCCGAATTAATCCGGCTGACCAACCGTCCCGAGGACAACCCCGGGCCGGGGGAACTCCTGGGGCATTTTATTATGTACCTCAGAATCCATGATACGTATCTTTGTTTGGCTTCCATGGAAGGCGGTTCCCTTCCACCGGTGACCTACCGGATAAACCGGAAGAAAAAGCAGATCACCATTGAAGTTTACTGCCCCGGGAAAACCTGGAACTTCCAGGACAATCTGGCTTCCCTTTGGATATTTTCTGCTAATGGCTTTTTTGATTTGAAGGAAAGACTGGCGGGAATCTACCGGCAGCATTCCAATTTCAAAACCCTTTCATTTTTATCTTCCCGCGGGCCGGAGGATACCCGGGGGAAAAAACATATCCCCGGCGGGTATGAATCCTGGTATAACCATTACAATAAAATAAATGAACAGATTATCCTGGAGGATCTCCGGTCCCTGGGTAAAACGGAAAACCTGATCAAGCTTTGGTATATCGACAGGAAGAAACCTGTGGTTTTCCAGATCGACGACGGATGGGAAATCTGCGTTGGGGAATGGGAGATTAATCAAAACGCCTTTCCCAACGGCCTTAGTCCGGTGGTAAAACAGATTGAAGAAGCGGGATACATCCCCGGCATTTGGATCGCCCCGTTTCTTGTTACCCGGCGAAGCCGGATCTTTACCGAAAAACCGGACTGGGTCCTCCGGGATTCCAAGGGCATCCCGGTAAGTGCAGGATTTAATCATCTTTGGGATGGACAGTATTATTGCCTGGATATTTCCCGGCAGGATGTTCTTGATTACCTGGAATCTATCATCAAAAGAGCTGTGGATGAATGGGGATTCCGGTATCTCAAACTGGATTTTTTGTATACCGGGATGTTTAATGGGCATTTTGCCAACCCGGGTTCCCCCTACGACTGGTATGATAAGGCCTGCAGAATATTAACTCACCGGACCGGAACCGCCGGCGGGTTGCCCGTATCATACCTGGGCTGCGGTCTCCCCCTGGGCGCTTCGTATACATACTTTCCCCTCAGCAGAATCGGTGCGGACACCCGGGAAATGTGGGACTGGAACATGGTTAAAATGATCGGCCATGTGGGAAGGCCCAGCGCATACATCAATCTGCTGGACACAATCGGCCGGTCATTTATGGACAATTCGGTTTATATCAATGATCCGGATGTGGTTTTTCTCCGGACAAAAAACTGCAAACTCAGCCTGCATGAAAAAGAGACCATTGCCCTGGTCAATTTTCTTCTGGCAGGACAGATCATGTTTTCCGATGATCCGGTAAATATGGAACAGGAGGATATCCGGCTGACAAAAAACATAGTCCGGCTTTACGATGATTTGGCTAACGATGAATATGGTGCGGTCCGGCTTGCCAGGGATGTGTTCCGTCTGGAAAGCCGGTCAGGAAAGACAACGGGGCTGATCAACCTCAGAGGCAGAACATTCACCCTGACTCCCGGCATGGATGAAGCCCTGTTTACATCGCTGTCAAAAAGCAATATCCCTGTAGACCACCGGTGTAATTCAGGGCAGAATAGAATAGGGTTTTTACCCCATACTATCAGTATCAATTATTAAAAGGGTTAAACAAGAATCGATGGAAAAAAGAGTATACGTAATTGGACACCGGAATCCGGATACCGACTCGGTGGTTTCCGCTGCAGCCTATGCCAGACTTAAACAGCAGATGGGCCAGGATAACTGCATTGCCGCCAGGGCCGGAAAAATCAATCCCCAGACGGAATATATTTTTAACCGGTTTAAAATGCCCGTTCCCGAATTCCTTCCCGATTTAATTCCTAAAGTAGGATATTACATTTCCGAAAAACCCGAAACGGTTCATGAAAACACGCCCCTTTGGCAGGCCCTGGAAAAAATGCAGGCCGGTACTTTAAAGGTACTTCCCATTGTAGACAGCAACGGGATTTATAAAAGCCTGCTGCATTACAATGCTTTTTCGAAATATATTCTCACCAAGGTGAATCCCCACCAGAAATCCGGGATACCCACTTCGGTTTCCCACCTGCTGAAAACCCTCCAGGCCCAGCCTCTGACGGTTTTTAATGAGACGGAAGTCAGAAAGTCACCCATCGTGGTGGCGGCATCATCCAACAACACATTCCAGAAATATCTGGATGCGGAAATGCCGGACAACACCATTGTGATTGCCGGGGACCGGACGGATATTCACCGGTACAGCATTGAACAAAAGGTACGGGCCCTGGTAATCACCAACGGTAATACCCTGGACAAGGAACTGGTTGACCTGGCCAGGGAGAACCAGGTATCGGTCATGATAAGTCCCTTCGATACTTCCTCCACCACCCTGCTGATCATTTATTCCACCCCGGTGGGTTCCATGGGGGATGCATCGGTGCCGCTGATCCGGCTGGGTGATCCGGTGAGGAAGATCAGGGATCTTTTTCAGAAGGCCCCGTCCCGGAATCTTCCCGTGGGGGATGACGAAGGAAAGGTGGCGGGAATTCTTTTTGAGGGGGATCTCATGAAGGAACCCAATGTGGAAGTTATCATGGTGGATCATAATGAACCCAGCCAGGCAATCGAAGGAATTGAAAACTATAAAATTCTGGAGGTGATAGACCACCACCGGCTGGGAAATCTTTCCACCCGGTATCCTATTACATTTATCAATAAAGTAGTGGGAGCCACCAGCACCATCATTACCAACCTTTACAGGGAAACCCGGATTCCCCTGGACAGGCCCACCGCTTCAATTCTGCTCTGCGGCATCCTGGCGGATACCCTGGTACTGAAATCCGCCACCACCACCGTGGTTGACCAGGAGGCGGCGGAATACCTGTCTTCCATAACCGGGATCGATCTGCATATACTGGGACAGGAACTTCTTGCGGAGGCGTCGAAGATCAATACCAGGACCGCATCGGAATTGATAAATATGGACATGAAGGAATATTCCGAAGAGTCGGTCCGTTTTACCGTAAGCCAGATTGAAACCGAATCAACCCGGGAGCTGGTTCAAAGAAAAGAAGAGATCACCGCAGAGCTTGGCCGGGTGCGGAGAACCGGGGACCGGCTGTTCTCGGCATTGATGGTCACCGATGTGACCGAACTGAATTCAATTCTTTTTGTTGAAGGGGACAAGGCCTTTACCAGCCATTTGAATTTTCCCCAGATAGAGGACGGGATTTTTATTCTCAAGGATATGGTCTCCCGGAAAAAACAGCTCATTCCCCTTCTGTCGGAGCTTGTGGAAGTTACCATCCGGGAAAGCCTGAACGGATAAACCATATAATGGAGTACTGACCATGCATAAAATTGATATCTACGGCTTTGCCGACCAGGAATTATGTGCCGGATGTGAAGGCAACTGCGGTGACGGAGAATGCCAGCCCGGGATAAAGCAGCCCACGGCAAAATTGGTGGATGAATTCAAATCCCTTCTGGCGGAACAGCAATTTCCCGGGGAAGTTACCTTTTATGAAGCCACCGAAGAAAATATTGCCCGCCATGAAGATGTAAAAAAGATTCTCTCCATGGCGGACCTGGCCCCGGCGATTGTGCTGGACAATAAACTCCTTTTCCTGGGAGGTTTTTCACCCCAGGGTCTGCTGGAGGAAATCCTTAAGCGGGTGGGATGATATATTTACATTTGTCTTTCAGAGAAATTTTTCTCCTATTGATTGCTTTTTCAGAATTAACCGAGTTTTAAAAAAGGCATATTGATCAGATAAGTTCATAGGACATCCGGAAATATCCCCCTATCCTAGTATTAGATTCCTGTTTCTTATACAATAAAACTATGGGTGCGGCAATATTGTACTTTTCGGTCTACTCGATTTATGCAGTGGTCAATCCTTATATGCCGGTGTTGCTGAAAGGATTAGGCTACGGGCCTTCAGTGGTTGGCATAATCATGGGGATTTTTGAAGTGGCCGGAATTTGCGGACCCTTTATTTTTAGCTATTTTTCCGATCGCTGGGGAAGATATAAACCATCCCTGACTATTGCTTACCTGATAATTATTGTGGCTGTTTTCCCTTTGGCGGGGATTCACCATGTATTATTCAGCATCGCGGCTATTACCCTAATTGCCATGGGGGTTAAAAGCGCCCCGTCCCTCCTGGATGCGGTGGTAACCCTCCAGCTCGAAAAAACCGGCAACTATGGAAAAGTCAGGACCGCGGGATCCCTGGGGTTTATGCTGTTTGCCCTGTTTATGCATTGGGCACCTTTTTTACGGCCCGATACAACCTGGAATATTGCTTTCTGGATTGCCGTCACATCAATTTTTGCCTTAATTTCAATGATCTTATTTCTTAAAGAGGATAATCCTGCGGATGAGCCCCGGCCCGCCGCCTACGATGAAAACAGAACCATCCCGGTTGGAAAAACCTGGAATCCCGTGTTTCTGATGGGAATAGCCATGATCGCCTTCGGCAGGTTTGCCCTGTCCCCGGTGATGACCTTCCTGTCCCTCTATGTGGTGGAAGAACTCCAGTCCCAGGCCATTGGCCTGATATGGGCAGTTGGCAGCATGGCTGAAATGCCCATGATGTATTTTTCCAGGAAGCTCATCAACCGTTTTGGTGCATTTAACCTTCTGGCTGTATCCAGCGCTGCGGTGGGTCTCCGCCTGGCCTGTTACATATTAATACCCAACCTGACCGGGGTTGTGCTCGGACAGCTGCTCCATTCACTGTGCTTTGGTATTTTCCATCCTTCGGTGGTTAGGTTTATAACGGATTATGTTCCACCGGAAAGACGGGCCACGGGTATGTCTATCTATGTTTCCATAGGCACGGGCTTACCCACCTTCCTGGGAAACACCCTGGGTGGATTTATCGTTGAACGTTTCGGGTATCATTTTCTCTTTGCCTCGTTCATTCCCTTCGCGGCAATTTCGGTAATCATGTATTTTATAATCCGGCCTTATGTCAACAAGCCGGTGGTACGGTAAAAAATTTTCTTCAGGCTGATTAAAAATCAGCAGGGTACGAAAACTTCTAAAAACTGAGGTTTTTAGGAGTCCCCTAATATTTTAGAACATACTAGAAATGATGCGGGCTTTTTATCATACTGTTCCTGTATCTCTATAGAGGCTTTTTCAAAATATCAGATTTTGAAAAAGCAACCTTAGATGTAAGTGCAGAAAGAATACTATTCTGCTTATGGATAAAGAAATAGTATTCTTTCTGCAAAAGCCTTTTTCAAAACTAACCGGGTTTTGAAAAAGGCTCATAAACAAGGAGTTATTCATCATGGAAGATTCCGCAGCACGCTTTGAAAAACTGGGTATAGCCATACCGGAGATATTGCTCCCTCAAAAGGGAACGGATTTGGAAAAATGGGCGGTTATTGCCTGTGATCAATTCACCCAGGATAAGGATTACTGGATCCAGGTGGAAAAGGCAGCCGGAGAAAATCCTTCAACGCTGCAGATTATTTTTCCGGAGATATACCTGGAACGGGAAGGCAAAGCCGAGCGTATCCGGTCAATCCATCAGGCCATGAATGATTTTTTGAAAAACCGTATTTTTGAAGAACCCAAAAAAGGGTTCATATATATAGAAAGAACCACCCCTTACCAACCCTGCCGCAGGGGACTTATCATAGCTATTGATTTGGAAGCCTACGATTGGTATCCCCAGAGGAAAAACCTTATCCGGGCTTCCGAGGGAACCCTCACGGAACGGCTGCCCCCCAGAATGGATATCCGCCGGGAAGCCCCTATTGAAAGTCCCCACATTCTTCTTCTAATGGATAATGATGACGATTCAATCCTTAAGCATCTGGCAGCCAGGGCAAAAAAGAATAAACCCGTCTATGAGGGCAGTCTCATGATGAAGAGCGGCCATATTTCCGGCTGGTTTATCGATGACGAAGAAAGCTTCCAATTTATGGCGGAAAAACTTGAAGCCCTGGCGGAAAAAGCCAATGCCCGGTACAAAACCGACGATAATGTTCCCTTCCTGTTTGCGGTGGGGGACGGGAACCACAGCCTGGCCACGGCAAAATCCGTCTGGGAGGAATATAAACAGGCCCATCAGGATGATCCAGACCTCATGAAACATCCCGCCCGGTATGCCCTGGTGGAACTGGAAAATATCTACGATCCCGGCATAGCCTTTGAACCGATCCACCGGGTCATTTTTAATGCAACCATTGAAGACATTACCGGCGCCCTGATGGATTTGGAGGGGTTCCAGTTCAAAAAGGTGGATAACGAAAAGCAGCTTGCCAAATTGGTGGCCGATGAAAAAATGCCCCGGACCAGGTACGGCCTTTATGATGGAAAGACAGCTCTTTTGATAGAAACCATTGCCCCGGGAATTTCCACATACCACCTCCAGCCTCTGCTGGATGAGTTCCTCAAATATAACGAAGGGACCGGCATCGATTATATCCATGGCCAGGATGAGGTATTCCGGCTTGCTAATCTGGATAAACAGGCTAAAACCGTGGGAATCCTGCTTCCTCCGGTAAAAAAGGAAGACCTTTTCTTCACCGTAGCCCAGGGGGGAGCCCTGCCCCGGAAAAGTTTTTCCATGGGAGAAGCCCCGGAAAAGCGGTTCTATCTTGAATGCCGCCGGCTTTTTTGATAAACTGGAAAAATCAAGCCGGCGTGGTGAAATGGCAGACACGGTAGACTCAAAATCTACTGACCGCAAGGTTGTATCGGTTCAAGTCCGATCGCCGGTATATACAGCTCCTGTAACCAGGAGCTTTTTTTATACGTACATTTTCCGCACCGATACCCTGAAATGTCCATAACCGCCGCCGGTTGCTTATTTCCCCTGTTACAATCTATAATCAAAAGCAGAGGTATAGAGTGAAATCCACATTATTGCGGTCCTGGCATGAAGCCCATGGGGCCAGATTTGCTCCCTTTGCCGGTTTCGACATGCCTATACAGTATGAAAAAGGAGCTATTGAAGAACACCGGCTGTGCCGGCGCTCGGCGGGGCTCTTTGATATTGATCACATGGGACAGGTAATTATCTCCGGGGAAGGTGCAGGGGCTGCATTGTCAGCGCTGGTATCCAACCGGATCCTCGATATGAAACCCAACGAAGCCCGGTATGCATTGCTGCTCAACGAACATGCGGGGGTTATAGACGATCTTTTTATTTATAGAATGGAAGAAAGTGAAATCAAAGACGGCTGGTTTGTGGTTCTCAATGCGGGGAACAGGGACACGGATGTAGCCTACTTTAAAAAGATGCTGCCCTCCGGGGTTTCCCTGGAAGATGTATCCGATCCAACCTGTATGATCTCAATCCAGGGCCCCCGGGCGGTAGAATTAATCGATGCGGTTTCCGGGGGCGCCCTTTCCGCCATTCCCCGGTTCAGTATGGGTATGGCAGAAATTATGGGCAGCTTTGTCCGGATAGGCCGGACCGGCTACACCGGCGAGGACGGAGCCGAATTATTTTACGATGCCGGAAAAACCGAAGCTCTCTGGCAGTTTTTCCTGGATGAAGCGGAAAAACGGGGAATTGAGGCCGGTCCCATTGGCCTGGCCGCCAGGGATTCCCTCCGGTTTGAAGCGGGGATGCCCCTCCACGGCCACGAGATTTCCCCTAGTATTAATCCCCTGGAAGCCCTGCTTTCCTGGGCCTGCGATTTTGAAAAGGATTTTGCCGGCAAAAAAGCGCTGCTGGCCATAAAAGAAAAGGGGCTGAAACGAAAACTGGTCACCCTGAATGTGACCGGCGGTGTTCCCCGGGAAGGATACCCGGTGTTAAATGAAAAGGGAGAAGAAATCGGGGCCTGTGTTTCGGGGATGTTCTGCCCCACCGTTGGGACCTATTCGGCCAACGCCTTCGTTCCTCCCGACTATGCCAGGGCGGATACGGCCCTGGCGGTATCCATCAGAGGCAATGCAAAAAACGCGGTTGTTGTTAAACGGCCGTTATATATTCCGGTTTATAGGAGAACAAAATGAAACTCGATCAAAATGCCCGTTATGCAGTATCCCACGAATGGGCCCGCCGGGACGGCGATGAATTGATTATTGGTATTTCAGATCATGCCCAGCACAGCCTGGGTGATATAGTCTTTGTGGACCTTCCCAAGGTTGGTTCTGCTCTGGCAGCCAAAGCAGCATTTGGGGTGGTGGAATCCACCAAGGCAGCCAGCGATATTTATATGCCTCTGGCCGGAAAGATAACCGCGGTCAACAAAGCTCTGGAGGACAGCCCTGACCTGATCAATAAAGATTGTTACGGAGAAGGATGGATTATCAGGATTGCCCCGGACAACATGCCCGACTGGGATAAGCTCCTCTCCGCACAGGATTACGAAAAGACCGCAGGAGAATAAATACATGCCCTACATTCCAGTAACACCTTCCCAAAAAGCAGAAATGCTCAAAAAACTGGGAATAGACTCTATTGAAAAATTATTTGATGATATCCCCGGGGATTTGAGATTCCCATCCATAAACATTGATGAAGAACTCAGCGAAACCGAGGTTCTCCGGGAAATGCGGGAAATGGCAAACCAAAACACCCATGCGGATTCATGCAGGTTCTTTCTGGGGGCCGGGGCCTACGATCATTTTATCCCCGCTGCGGTGGGCGCCCTTTCCGGCAGGGGAGAATTTGTTACCAGCTACACACCGTATCAGCCGGAAGTAAGCCAGGGAACTCTCCAGGCAATTTTTGAATATCAAAGCATGATTGCCGAACTCACCGGCCTGGACGTGGTAAACGCCAGCCATTACGACGGAGCCACCGCCCTGGCCGAAGCGGTCCTGATGGCAATCAGGATCAGCGAAGAACGGAATTTGATCCTTATCCCGGAGGGACTTCACCCGGAATACAAGACGGTGATAAAAACCTACCTCGAAGCTTTTACCGTTATCATTGAAGAATATAAAACGTCCCCCGGGGAAGCCGCTATGGCAGCACCGGCCAATAATCTGGCTGCGGTGGTGGTTTCCTACCCGGACTTTTTCGGGATCATCCCCGACATGGACGGGGCAGCGGAGGCTGTCCACGAAAAGGGCGGACTTTTTATTGTCCATGCGGATCCTATCATGCTGGGTCTCTTCAAAAGCCCCGGCAGTCTTGGTGCGGATGTGGTTACCGCCGAAGGCCAGAGCCTTGGAAATGAACTCAGCTACGGCGGTCCTTACCTGGGAATTATGGCGGTCACCACCGCGCTCATGCGGCGGATCCCGGGACGCATTGCGGGAGAAACCATTGATGCAGACGGCAGCCGGGGATTTGTGCTTACCCTGGTTGCCCGGGAACAGCATATCCGCCGGGAAAAGGCGGTTTCCAATATCTGTTCCAACCAGGGCCTGGCCACGTTACGGACCTGCATTTACCTTTGCCTCATGGGAAAAAACGGATTGAAACAGTGCGCCGAATTGTGCTGGCACCGGTCCCACTATGCGGCAAAACAGATCGCTTCAATCCAGGGGTGCCGGGTTGCGGAGGGAACCTTCTTCAAGGAATTTACGGTTACCCTGCCCTGCAATGCGGAGAAGCTGGCGGAAACCCTTTCCGCAAAAAATATTATCCCGGGTCTCCCTTTATCCCGGTACTTTCCGGACAGACCCAAGGATCTTCTCATCTGTGTAACCGAAAAAAATTCCAAAGGGGATATTGATGCCCTGGCAGCAGCAATCCGGGAGGCCATAAAATGAAACACCTTGAAACACCGCTGGTATTTGAAATGAGCGTCCCCGGAAGAAAAGGGGTCCTGCTTCCCAAACTGGATGTGGAAGAAACCAGCCTTCCCAAAAATCTTATCCGGGATGAACTAAAACTCCCCGAGATGGATGAACTTTCCGTGGTCCGTCATTTTACCCGGTTGTCCCAGAAAAACTTTTCCGTGGATGGACAGTTTTACCCCCTGGGGTCCTGTACCATGAAGTACAATCCAAAAATGAATGAAGACGCCGCGGGCATGCCCGGATTCCGGCGCAGCCATCCCCTTTTGCCCCAGTCCATGACCCAGGGATCCCTGGCGCTGCTGTATAAGCTGCAGGAATCCCTGAAGGAAATTATGGGATTCAAAGCATTCAGTCTCCAGCCTGCCGCGGGAGCCCAGGGGGAACTCACGGGAATCCTGATGATCCGGGCTTATCACCGGACCAGGGGGGACACAAAACGGGTCCGGGTGCTTATCCCGGATTCAGCCCATGGCACCAACCCGGCGACCTGCACCATGGCCGGTTTTACTGCGGAAACTATTCCGTCGGATGAAACCGGTGCGGTACAGCTGGACGCTCTGCGGGCAGCCTGTTCCGGTGAACATGCGGAAACATTGGCGGGCCTGATGATAACCAATCCCAGTACCCTGGGTTTGTTTGAACGGAATATCCGGGAAATCATCAATATTGTACATGCAGCGGGGGGCCTTGTTTATGGCGACGGAGCCAACATGAATGCCCTCATGGGTATTGTGAAACCCGGAGAGCTGGGATTCGATGTGATGCACCTGAATCTCCATAAAACTTTTTCCACCCCCCACGGCGGCGGCGGCCCCGGAGCGGGTGTGGTCGGAGCAGGACCGGTACTGGAAGATTTTCTTCCCGGCCCAATCGCCAGAAAAGAAGCCAGCGCCTATGGTTTTACAATCCCGTCAAAAAGCATAGGCCGGATGAAATCATTCAACGGCAATTTCGGTGTCCTGGTAAAAACCTATGCGTATATCCGGAGCCTTGGACGGGAAGGAATCCGCAGAGCCGCGGAATATGCGGTACTCAATGCCAATTACGTAAAGGCCCTGGTAAGGGATAATTATCCCGTGGCCTTTGGGGAAGGCCGGCCCTGTATGCATGAATTTGTAGCATCACCAAACCTGGGCAATGGTATAAATACCCTGGATATCGCCAAACGCCTCATTGATTACGGTTTCCATCCGCCGACAATCTACTTCCCCCTGATCGTAAAGGAAGCCCTGATGGTGGAGCCCACGGAAACCGAAAGCAAGGAAACCCTGGAAGCTTTTGCAGAAGCCCTGAACATCATTGCGGAGGAAGCAAAAACGAATCCGTCACTTCTGAAAGAAGCCCCCCACCATACTCCGGTGAGACGGCTGGATGAAACCGCGGCAGCCCGGAAACCAATTCTCTGTTACAGGGGCTGACATATTTTATTGAAAGTATTAGGATGCCTGTAAAGATTACCTTTCCAGGCATCTTTTTTTAATTATTATCGATTATAATAATTATAGAAACATAAGCCTTTTTCAAAACTCGGTTAGTTTTGAAAAAGGCTTTTGCAGAAAGCATACTATTTCTTTTACCATAATAAAATAGTATGCTTTCTGCACTTACATTTAAGGTTGCTTTTTCAAAATTTGATATTCTGAAAAAGCCACAAATATTTCTAAATACTGATACAGTGAAAGAGGTGATTATGAAAAAAAGCCTGAGAATTCAGCTTATCGCTATTTTTATAGCTTTGGGAATAGCTATCTCATTGGCAGTAAGTATTACCATGTATTTGCAGTACACCAGGTATATTTTATATTCTACCCGGACAAATCTTACTAATACGGCTAATTTCATTAATACCAATTATCCGGAACTGAAGGATTTGAAAAAACTATTAGATGAAGGATTAGCCGGATCCCAATATTACAATGACTTACTTAATAAAATGGACGAACTGGCTGATTCCTTTCAGTTCACCTATATTTATGTTATTGAAAAGAGACCTGATGGGCTCTACTTTATTTTTGATACGGGAAACCTGGAGGATGACCTCGAGGACAATACCTTTAATCAAAAATATGCCGAAGTCCCGGATTCACTGCAAAAGGCTTTTAACAATAAATCAATTTCCATAACCGAAAAACCATACTCCGATCAATGGGGAACATTTTTATCGTCCTACATTCCTGTTATTCAGCGGGATTCTGTAATAGGAATGATATGTATTGATTTTGACATTTCCCCTATTAATGAGCTGCAGAACGATACCAGGATTTCCATTGGCATACAATTAATTTTTGCGGTGATTTTTTCAGCGGTCATAGCCTTTTTTGTATCCCGTTCCTTTATTAAACCTATTGCCATGGCTCAGAAAGCAGCAATGACTTTGGCGGAAATGGATCTTTCCATCAATATAGAAAGCAAGCGTCAGGATGAAATCGGAGAAATGATCAGAGCCCTGATGAAGATCCGGGATAACTTTGCCAAGAATATCAGCAATATAGAAATCAGGCTGAATGAATTATCCGACCTGAGTAAAACCCTGGACACTTCCATGGATGAATCGGTTTCCAATATGAATATTGTCTTCCAGGGAATGGACCTGGTGCAAACCCAGTCAGGCAAGCAGTCGGATTCGGTGGAACAGAGTTCCCAGGCGGTTAATGTAATTCTGGACAATATTACCTCCCTTAACAGTTCAATTGATGCCCAGGCGGAACATATCAATCAGTCCTCATCGGCGATTGAAGAAATGGTGGGAAATATCCGGTCAATCCGGTCGGTGGTCAACAAAGCAAATTCCACCGCCCATGAATTAAATGAATCATCGGAACAGGGCCAGGGGAAAATTATCCTTCTCCAGGAAAAGCTTAAGACCGTCACTGCCCTTTCCGCATCCCTGCTGGAAGCGAATAAGATCATTGACAACATCGCCAACCAGACCAATATTCTGGCCATGAATGCCGCCATTGAAGCAGCCCACGCGGGTGAAGCCGGAAAGGGTTTTGCCGTGGTTGCATCCGAGATCAGAAAGCTGGCGGAATCGGTAAGCAAGGAATCCGCATCCATATCCAAGGAAATCAACGAGATCCAAAGGGCCATTGAGGGAATCGTCCAGGTTTCGGACGAGGCGGCCCAGTCCTTTAATGCCATCCATGATGGGATAAAGGATATTGATACCACCTTCACCACGGTCAATTATGCTGTGGAAGAACAGGATACCGGCGGCAAGCAGATCCTGGATGCCCTCAAGGGGATGCAGACCGCCACCCAGGAAGTACAAACCGGGGCGGAGGAAATGCAGCAGGGCAGCCAGAGTATTATCAAGGATATAGTACAGTTAAAGGATGCATCCGGGGAAGTTCATAGTTCCGTCCAGAATATCCGCCAGGCCAGCCAGGAGATTGAAACGTCCCTGGCAAAGGCTAAGGATGTGGCGGCCAAAACACTGGAACACCTGGAATTTACCAAGAAGGTCTTTAATATAAATTAGGAGGCCAAATTCCAGTCGGGGATGATGGTATATTATAAACTCATACAGCTATTTATGAGGGAGTCATGAATATAACCTTAGTTGATGATTTATCACCCGGAAATCCCAAATGGTTATCCCTGCTGATATTTTTTTCATGCTGGGAATTGATAGTGGTAATTAGTTTTATTTTATCAAGTGCTGTTTCTGTTTCTGTTTCTTTAAGTGTGATTTTAGCGATTTGTTTTCTTATTCCCGTGGTTTTTTACGGAATCCTATTCTATTTTGTAAGAAAAATAGATTTTGATACCAGCTCCCGGATTATCACTGTTTCAGCTACTGGAAGAAAAAAAATAGAAATAAGCCTTAAGGAAATTGTTAAAATAAGATATACCAGCGGAATCGGAATTACTGAAATTGGCATTCAGGAAACAATCTACTGTTACGACAGAATGGAAATCTACGGTCAGGGGAACCGGCTTTTATTCAAATACAGCAGCAACCATATTGAGTTTCTCTACCCGGATATGCTGCAGGAAGGCGAACCTATTGAAATACAATTCATTGGGGAATACCCGAATAAACGGAACTGATTCACCATAATGGAATTGGAGCTTGCCGCCCGGGCACCCGGGATGTTCTGCGTGTAAATAATGCCCTTCCATTATTCGGAGAATGATAATAGAATATAAATGATCCATCGAGTATCAATTAGATATTCCCAAAATATGAAAGCATCTGATGATACGGTTTTTAAAGGAGTTTTCTATGTCTGATAGTACGAATCCCTACAAAAGCCCCCGGACGGATCCGTCGGGGCAGGAGTTTGCCGGTTCATTGGGGGCCATTACGGAGCCCATGATTACCTACATGAAGGAAGCGTCGCCATGGATTAGGTTTATCGCAATATACGGATTTATCATGGCCGGTTTTTATATTCTTGGGGGAGCCATAGTTGCCGCCCTTTGGCCTATGATGACTTCCTTAATGACCGAAGCGGACCTCGCAGAGGCAGGACTCGGTTCCGGGTTTTTGGGTATATTCGGAGGAATGGGACTTTTTATGGTTGCATTTGGAGTGGTAATGATTTTTCCGCTCCGGTACCTTTATAATTTTGGTTCAAAACTCCGTACTTTTGTTCAGACCAGCAACGAGAGCGCCCTGGAAATTGCGTTTAAAAACAACAAGTCCTTCTGGAAATTCTGCGGTATCCTTACCATAATTTTAATGGCGTTGATTCCGGCAGCATACATTTTAATTATTTCATTTGCATTACTGTAAACCAGGGGAATCCGGAACAAAAAATCCGGAGGAGTTCCGATTTTTATCTAAGGAGTTTTTATGTCTGATAATATAAATCCCTATGAGAGTACCCAGGTAGACCTCGACGGACAAAAGCCTTTGGTTGCCCGGGGGTTCTTTACGGAGACCATGATTACCTATTTAAAGGCGGCGTCGCCCTGGCTTAGGTTCCTGGGAATACTGGGTCTTATTGGGGCAGGTTTCTGCATTTTTTTTGGGGTCTTGGCGTTCGTTCTCCGCCCTTTTTTCACACAGGAACTGGATAGTACCATAGCGGGTTTATCCGGTCTTGTCACCTCAACCTTTGGTATTTCCTATATCGTGATGGGGATAATTTATATATTTCCTGCGAAATATCTTTATAATTTTGGCTCGAAGATGAACTTTTTTGTGAAAACAAAAAACGAGCAGGCCATGGAAACTGCGCTGAAAAATAATAAATCCTACTGGAAATTCAACGGGATTCTGGTCATCATTTCCCTGGCGGCATTTCCGATTATGGGTGCCCTTATCTTTTTTGTGGCAATCACCAGTTATCTTATGTAGGAAAGCTGTAAGGTTCCGGTACCGGCCGAACCTTACAGGGTATTTTCACACCGGTTTTTGTCCTCCGGCAGCAATATTTGAATATTCACCCCATCACCATACCCGGCGGTTGTTAAATTTTTCTGACACGGCCAGTGCTTTCACATTACACACTTCTTGCACAATAGCTTTTTATCATACATACTAGGAGTGAAATCATGTTTTGTTCTTCTATAATTTTTTTTAACGAGTATTGCATAGTCTAATGGAATCAAAGAGTCAAAAAGACACATTGATAAATGTTCAAACCCCTGAAGGTATTGGTTTCAGTCTTTATCCGGCAGGCATGTTGATCCGCCTCTGTTCTTACCTGATAGATCTTATCATTCAGGGCGTGCTTTTTATTGTCATTGTTATGGTCTTGGCTGACCTGGTCTCCAGAATGTATGGAACCTGGATAATGCTTTTAAGCCTCTTTTTTCTTAACTGGTTTTACCATGTTTTTTGTGAGCTGTGTTTTAACGGACAAAGCGCGGGCAAACGGATTATTGGGATCAGAGTTGTAAGAAGTGATGGATCTCCTATAAATCCCGGAGCTTCCTTTATCAGAAACCTTCTCCGGGTTGCGGATAATTTTTTTGGTCTTTATATCATTGTCCTTTCCTGCATGGCCGTCAGCCCTGGTTTCAGGAGAATTGGTGATTTAGCTGCGGATACCCTGGTGGTTTACACGGCAAACTCCCTGGCGCCCACAAAAAAAACTACCATGACATGGCTGGCAAAATACGAAAAAATAGTTCCTCCCCGGAAACTATCCAACGATGAAAAACAGAATATCATTCTTTTTGCCAAGAGATACCCCATTCTGGGCGAAGCCAGGGCAAATGAAATCGCAAAAAAATATGCGGAAAGCCTCCGGGACAAGTCAGGGCCGGACAGGTTTTCCGATTCGGAATATCTCCTGGGCATTGCCCATATGCTGAGCGGAGGCCAGGGATGACCCAGCAGAACTTCGTATCCCGGCGCCAGGAATTCTGGAATGCTATAGAAATAACAATTACCAGCGGGAAAAAGAATTTCAGGAAACATGCAGCCCAATTTCCCGGGGCCTTCCGGGAACTCACCCAGGATCTAAATACCGCCAGGGCCCATGGGTTTGATCCCGATTTAATTGAACGGCTCAACCGGCTGGTCCTGGAGGGAAACCAGATTCTGTACGGTCAGCATCCCTGGTCCTGGAAATTCTGCATTGATTTTGTCATCAAAACCTTTCCCCGGGCAATCCGGGCAAACTGGAAGGGACTGCTGTTATGCCATCTTATTTTTTATGGCATGGCTTTTTTTATGATTTTCCTCTGTACCCGGGATCCTGATTTTACCCATAAAATTCTGCCCCACAGAGAATTGAACCAGATAGCCGATATGTATGATCCCGATAATCCTTATTTTCTAACCCCCCGGAATGTAAGCAACGACGCGGATATGTTCGGGTATTACATTTACAATAATATCTCCATTGCATTCAGATCCTTCGCAGGGGGATTTATTGCGGGGATAGGAAGTCTTCTGGTTCTTATTTTTAATGCTGTTTTCCTGGGAGTTGCAGCGGCACATATTATCAATGTGGGTTATGCCAAAACATTTTTTTCTTTTATCATAGGACATGGCAGTTTTGAACTGACCGCTATAATTATCAGTTCCTACGCAGGCCTGGTATTGGGATACAGGCTGTTTGTTACCAAAGGACTCAGCCGTATTGCTTCGATCAAACAAGCCGGAAAAACCGCAATTCCGCTGATCACGGGAAGTACCATTTTTCTGGTAATTGCAGCTGTAATAGAAGCGTTCTGGTCATCCAGGCATGTTTTTTCTTATTATGTCCATTTTACGGTCGGAGCCCTGGGATGGATTCTGGTGTACCTTTATTTCTTTATCTCCGGGAGAGAAAAACATGATTGAGAAATTCCAGTCATTTTTAAAACTCCGGCTCCGGAGCAACTGGGAAGCCTGTGATTCGGGTATCCTGATATGGCGCAATTCCATAGGTTATATCCTTGTTTTTATGGGGATTCCCTTTATCCTCTTGGTGGCTCTCCTGGCTTTCCTTAATCCCCAGCTGCGGATCTTCGGAACATTGATTATCTGGTGGCTGAAACCTTTTTTTGACAGGTTTATCCTGCAGGTTATTTCCGTCCGGTTCTTCAGAAATGATGCGGATATGAAAAGGATCTGCCAGGGGCTGCTGAAAAATACCCTCCGGGGATTATTCGGGGATATTACCTGGCGGAGATTCAGCATTTACCGGGCCGCCCGGATGCCTATCAGGATTCTTGAAGGCAACAAAGGAACGATGGTCAGCCGGAGGATCAGGAACCTTAAAAAAGGGGGCCTGGATTTCTGTGCCCTCCTGACCAGCATGGGAATAGTTATAGAAATCGGCGTGTTCGGGGGGTTCGCTTATCTTCTGTATAGTTTTTTTGGAAGATATGCGGATGTTACGCTGGACATCTTTTCTGATTATGCATCCCAGGTTTCTCTGGCCGGGCTGTTCATCGCTTCGCTGACATTTTTTATTGTAGAACCTTTATATATGTGCATGGGATTCGGGATTTATATAAACAGCCGGGAGGATGTGGAAGGCTGGGATATTGAACTGGCATTTAATTCTTTTATCAAGGACAAGCAGCAGCCGGAGCCCGCAAAAATAAAAAATGGAATCATGGTAAATCTTATTCCTCTGATTATTTCCATACTGATGCTGTTCAGTTTGGTGCCCCGGACAGTTCAGGCAGAGGAATGGTATCAGGTTAATTCCGAAGAAATGCCCGCGGAGGTTCTGGATGATGTCCTGGCATCAAAGGATTTTGGTGACAGTTATACAACCAAGTGGGTGAAATTTAAAGAACGTAATTCCGAAAGGGATTCCCCTAATTTCAATTTTGATTTCAAGGATATAAAAGATGTTCTAGGGTTTATCCTCCGGGCTTTATTGGTGCTGGCTATCGTTGGGGTCCTGGTATTTGCGGGATACCGGTTATTCAAAATGAGGAAAACCTTGTTTGCGGATAAACCCGTTCCCTGGAAAAAAGGAATTGTTCCCGGTTTTGTCCGCCAGGAAGATCCGGAAGTTCTTATGGAAGAGGCAAAAAAATTATTTGCCGCAGGACAAATCCGGAAAGCCTGGGCCTCCTGCCTGTCTGCGGCCCTCAGGTTATATGCTGACCCGGGGAATATCATGTTCGCCCCGAATGATACCGAATCCGATTGCCTGGTAAGAATCAACAATTCGGTCCTTTGGGGAAAAGAAGGATCCGCCCGGCTGGTATTAAACTGGATTAAACTTGCCTACGCGGGAATCGAACCCGGGGCAGAACAGTTCCATGAAGTCCTTTCTTTCTGCGGCGAACTAAAAAATAAACTTTCCGGTTCCGGGGATTCGAATGAATAGATACCTAACCATCATCTGTATCATCGGAGCTGTCCTCCTGGGTGTCGGAATTTTTGCCTATAATTTTCTTGAAATATACGACAAGGAAGTATATAAACATCCATCCGCAGAAGCCAGGTCAAATGATTTCCTGGCCCTTCAAAGATGGCTTTCGGAAACCGGACATCCGGTGCATACCTGGGAATACGGATATCCGGAAGATATTCTGGAGTCCGAAGATTCGGTGGTTGTCCTGGATGCTTTATCCTTTTACTGGGAAGAAGATACCTTCGATATATTGGGACCCTGGATTGAAGCCGGGAATCATCTCGTTATTTATTACGACTACTGGCAGGACGATTATTCCGATAAGGACTTTTATTCCTTTATTGAGCAGTTTGGGGTAACCATGATTACCCCCGGCACTTCCGAAAAGCCTCCAAATTCTCCGGAGGCTGAAACTCCGGTCCCTGAGGCTCCCAAAGAGACCATCGACAAAACAGATTCATTTGTTCAAATTTCAGATGAGCAGCCCTCTGAAAAAGATCCTGACCTGCACCCTACCATGGACAGGAGTATCGAATTTACACTGCAAAAAAACAGAAGAAATATCCGGACCGCAGGAAACGATAACGAAACCATCAACCTGGTTCAGATTCCCCTGGGAGAAGGAACCGTAACTTTCACCGGAAGGCCCTACTTCATGCGGAATATCAATTTAAAAAAAACCGGCAACAGGATGCTGAGCTGGCAGCTGACCGGCGCGGGGGATATAGAGAAACAGGGAATTCTGTTCATCCGGGAAACCGAATTCAAAAATACTTTTTTCCAGGATCTGGTAAATGCGGGAAATATTTTTCCCCTACTTATTTCCATTTTTATCCTCACTGTGGTTTGTTTCTGGGGTTTCATTCCCCGGTTCGGAAAAATTATCGCCGATGAGGAAACCCCGGGCAAACCTATCCGGGAACGTTTCCTGGCGGAAGCCCTCTTCCTGAAAAAATTCCGTTCCCTGAATGTATACCTGGATAATTACGAAAAGACCATACAGCAGCGTTTCAGAAAAAATTACGGGGAATATATCCATGACAAAAATGCATTTTGCAGCCGGCTTGCGGAGATTGTAAAGCTGGATGCAATTGTTATTGAAAATGCCCTTTACCCAAAGGGATTAATCACCAGCAGATCCTTTACAAACCACATGAAAACTATAGAAATAATAATGGAGCGGTTATGAACAACTATACCACCGAATCGGCAAAGGAAGCGGTTGACCTGTTAAGAAAGGAAATTGCCAAAGCGTTTATCGGCCAGGATAATCTGGTGGAACTTATTATGATTACCATGCTGGCGGGGGGCCATGTTCTTCTGGAAGGTGTACCGGGGCTTGGAAAAACCCTGCTGGTCCGGGCAATTGCAAAGGCGATTGGTGGTGAATCGAAACGGGTTCAGTTTACCCCGGACCTCATGCCCAGTGATATCACCGGAAACATCCTGCTGAATTACAGTTCCGGCGAATTCATTACCAAGAAAGGCCCGGTATTTTCCAATTTATTCATAGCCGATGAAATAAACCGTTCCCCCGCAAAAACCCAGGCGGCCCTTTTTGAAGCCATGCAGGAATACCAGGTAAGTCTTGACGGGGTAAGCCACGGTCTGCCGGAACCATTCATGGTACTGGCCACCCAGAACCCCTATGAACATGAAGGTACCTATCCGCTTCCGGATGCCCAGAAGGACCGGTTCCTCATGAAAATACTGGTGGACTATCCCAGCATGAACGAGGAAACCACCATGATTACCCAGGTTATTTCCCATGGAACCGGGGCGGAACTTTTCCTTAACGATGTTTCAACCATCATGAGCCCCGCGGATTTTATTGCCCTGCAGAAACTTGCTTCCACATTAAGGGTGGATGCCTCAATCATTGATTATGCGGTTCGCCTGGTAAAAGCCACCAGGTCCATCCCGGCCCTCCAAAGCGGCGCCGGTCCCCGGGGAGGTTTAGCCCTCATCCGGTGCGGCAGGGCACGGGCACTCATCCAGGGCAGGGACTTCGTTATGCCCGATGATATAAAGGCAGTAGCCGCCCCGGTGCTGGCCCACCGGATTACCCTTTCCGCTGAAAGCGAGCTGGAAGGCCTCAATGAACATGTGATCATTGAAAATATTATTGCCCAGACGGAAACGCCCCGCTCATGAAACCAGGAATAGCTTTGTTTATCTGGGTGGGTATTTTATTCTGCCTGGGATTTGCGTCTTTCTTTTTTGAGCCCCTCATTTTTATATGGATTGTTCTGGTGGCGGTATCCGGGGTTATCATTATCAGTGATGCCTTGTTTTTTCAGTTCATGGATAAACTGGAAAGCAGAAGGACCATTAATTCGAGTCTTGCCCTGGGCAATCCCGCAAAGGTCACCATACTTTTACGGAGAACCGGAAAATTTTACATCCCGGTAAGAATCAAACTTTTTGACCTATACCCCGATTCCATGACCTGTACGATTTTTCCTGTTTCCCTGAGCAGCAAAGGTATCAGCCAGGGTGGAATTCTGCAATTTGAATATTCGGTTATTCCCTCCCAAAGGGGTGAATGGGAATTTCCCGGCATGGAACTGCTCTGCGGTTCTCCCCTTCTCTTCTGGGAAAAGAAAGTTATCCATAATACAAAATCCTCAGGAAGAACCTATCCGGATTTCAAAAAGATGCTGGGATTGAACGCCCAGGAGCTGAGGGGAATTACCGAGAAAGCGGGGGTTAAAAATATCCGGAAAAGAGGGCTGGGCCTGGAATTTCAAAGCCTCAAGGAATACCAGTTCGGGGATCCTGTTAAATCAATTGACTGGAGGGCCACCGCCAGGAGGCAAAAACCCATCGTCAAAGAATATCAGGAGGAACAGGATCAGCAGGTACTTTTCCTTCTGGATACAGGTTACCGGCTGCACCGGAAAGAGAAAGAATACCTTCAGTTTGATAATGCTCTGAATGCGGTGCTGCTCCTTTCGTATATTGCATTAAAACACGAGGACAGCGTAGCCATTGGAACCTTTGGAAATGAAGACCGGTGGTTACCTCCGCAAAAGGGAATCAGCGCTCTGCCTGGGCTGATGAATAAACTCTACGACCTCCACAGTGCTCCGGTACCCTCATCGCCCTTCTCCGCCCTGGAAAACGCCCTGAACCGACTCCACAGAAGAACCTTCATCGTGCTGATAAGCAATTTCCGCGAAGAAGACGGGGAATCCCTCTCATGGATTCTGCCCCGGATTGAACGGCGGCACCTGCTTCTTATGGTCAGCCTGCGGGAGCTGGAAGCTGAAAAATCCCAGGCCCGGCCGGTTGTTACCGCAGAAGATGCATTGGAAAAAGCTGCGGCATTTTCTTACATTTACAATAGAAACAAACTCTATAAAAAATGGGAACACTCGGGGCTCCTTACCCTGGAAGCGCCCGCGGAAAAACTTTCATCGTCCCTGATTAATACATATCTAAAGGTAAAACGGTCGGGACAGCTGTAATTTGACCGCCCCGCTGTGTTTTACAATATAAATTCTTAATAGGCTTCATCTGTCTATAAGAGGAGGAATACAATGGCTATTTCAAATATCAGAACCACGCTGGATGCGGATATCCAAACAGTATGGAATGTTGTTACCTCCCCGGAAAACTACACATGGCGCAGTGATTTAGGCAGCATAGAAATCATTCCGGACAAAAAAGGGTTTATAGAAAAAACAAAAGATGGATACTCAACAACCTTCTTTATTACTGACTTTGAACCTATGCAGCGGTATGAGTTTGATATGGAAAACGGTAATATGAAAGGTCATTGGATAGGGTTGTTTTCATCTGTCAACGGCAAAACTGTTATCGATTTTACCGAAGAAGTGTATGCAAAAAAATTACTGCTGAAACCCTTTGTAAAAGGATATCTGAAAAAACAGCAGGAAACCTACATCCGGGATCTGCATCAATATCTTGAGAAAAACAATGGATGACAAGGGGATCATTCCCAAAAGCTGGTTAGTTTTGAAAATAACCCAGTATGCAGCTTTCAGCTTTCATGTGAAAAGCCTGTGATATTCAAACCTTCATCCATTTTTACGCATAAGATTTCATCGGAATACTCTTTTGATATCATATAATCCACAGAAAAATTCAATTCCCCGTCTTCTATCCCAAAAAGCAAATCCGGATAGCCCAGGTTTTTAACGGTTTTATTAATATCGAATTTTTTAAAATCTTCCGCACCCAGTATTTCTTTTATTGTCTCTTCATCAAGCAAATCGAAATGACATTCAAAATAATATTTCACCGTTTGATTTTCAGGAAAATTTTCAATAATTGCTTTTTTTGCTATTTCATTTATTTCAACATATCTGTCAATAATTTCCAAACATTTTTTCAATTTGTCACCATACATATTACAGTCGGATAATGAAATATTTATTTCTTGATTTTTATAACCCACATCAATATATTCAAAATCACTGGTCTCATCTATGGTGATCTCCCCAAAATATTTCGTTGTATATTTTCCCATTTTATTCCTCCACTAATCAACAAATATGTTTTATTCGCTGGCGGGTTTCATACACGCTCTTTAGGGTGATTCTTTGAAGCAGCAAAAAAAATTGTTGTGCGTGTATGAAACCCGCATATAATCCTTACTTTACTGAACCAACATACCCCGCGCTTGCGGCGGGTGTTGTTGATTAAAATCTATCCCGGAAAATACTGTAACAATTAAAGCAGCGGTTCCGTATTAGTTTATTTTCATACGATGTTATGAACAGCTGCTAAAAGCGGAACCCCCTTCTACTTAAATAACGTCCCCGCCAGGTTGGGTATGGTAATAAAATTTCCCAGCATTCCGCCTACGGAGGAAAGAAGGAATATCAGAAGGGCCTTCGTTATCCTGTTCCGGTAAATCCCTTTAACACTGGTCACATCCTCGGCAATATTCTGGGCATCCTGGACCCGGGGTTTCCGGATCGATGCCTCGGTGATCCCTGCAAAGAGACCGACCCCAATAAAAGGATTTATCGTGGCAATTGGAGCGCCTATAAATGATACCAGGATTGACAATGGATGTCCCAGGCCAATGAGGGTCCCCAGAGCAGCCAGGGAGCCATTCAGGAGAATCCAGTGAAGAAGCATTTGTAAACTTACATCTGCCCCGGAACGGAAGAAACCAAACACAATAAGGGCAACAATCAGGGCAGGAATAATCCAGCCTGCAATTTTTGAGAAGCCCCCCGAGGACGGTATGGTATTCAGGTCGGACACATTATCACTTTCTTCTTTGGCTGCAATCTTCTCAAGGTGGGTCTTAATCCCGGGCATATGGCCTGCCCCGACTACCGCAACAACTTTCTTCCCGCCGCTGGTCCAGATTTTTGCAGCCAAATAGCGGTCCCGTTCATCTATCAATGTTTCCTTCACAGAAGGGAGGTAGTCCGCCAGTTCACCCATCATATCATCCAGTTCGTTCCGGCTTTTTAAGTTTTCAATTTCCTGTTCGGTGAGTTTTTCTGTGGTTACCGCACTGGAAAGGAGGGATGCCAGAAGTTTTGATTTGCTCCAGAACCCGCACCGGGCCCAGGCACGTCTCAGGGTAATCTGGACTTCCCTGTCGCAGAGGGAATAACTGATATTCAATTCCTTAGCCACATCAATGGCTTTCCTCATTTCCTCTCCCGGCTTAACGCCCAGTTCATTTCCCAGACGCCGCTGAAAGCTCGAAAGAACCAGGTTCGCCATAAGAAGGAAACCCTTCCCTTCTTTAAAAACTTTTACAATATCAAGTTTTTCCCAGTTTTCCGGCTGGGTCATGGAAGCATACCGGCCCTCATCCAGTTCAACGCAAACCATATCGGGACTTGAATCCCGGATTACCTGGCTCACCTCATCAATACTTTCTTTTGAAATGTGGGCTGTCCCAACGAGGGTGATTTCCCTATCGTTCAGGGTGATGTTCATACGGGTGTCGTTCATTGTGTCTCCTGTGCAAATTCTACAGCTTCAATGAAACACTGAAACAGGGCTTCATCGCTGATTTCTATTGATGGATCTATGTCACCGCCGGCCATGTAATCATGACCGCCGCCGCTGCCAATCCTGAGCAGGGCCCTGCGGATAACCACCGCGGCGGATATGCTATCCGATTTGCTCCTGACCGACACATGCCGCCGGGTAGGCTGGTTTTCAATAATAACGCTGACGGAAATCTCCCTCAGCCGGAGAAAAAAATCGGCTAATATGGAAACCAGTTCCTTGGATGTTTCGGCAGTCAGGGTTGTAAAAAAAAGGGAATCCTGGATTTTTGCATTTGAAGCGGCCATCTTAAAAATAGGTATATCTTTTATAGAAAGGGAAGATTTGATAGCCTGGGTTCCGAACTGCCAGTCCGCCCGGAAGAAAAGACGGTGCAGCGCATCAAAATCGGAGGGGCTGGTCCTGCGGGTGAGAAAATCCGTATCCATTTCTATACCCATCAAAAGGGCCGTGGCGGTGTCCTTATTCGGGAGCAACCCCGCTTCTTCCCAGTAGTCAGCTACAACCGTTGCACACGAACCATAGCTGGTCCGAATATCCACAAAAGGACATTCCGGCGCTGCTGAATTGGCATGGTGGTCTACTACCCCAAAAAGATTATGGTTAATTGGCCTGGCATTGGTATTATTGGGATTCCCGTCCACCAGAACACAGGGGACGTTTATCAGGTTTTCCGGAACCAGGTCATTTACCCTGGTCAGGGTGATATCCAGTTCTGTGATCATTGACCAGAGGGAATGGCTCTGGATAATACCCCGGTAAAAAATTTGAGGATGAAAATTGAAGCGGAGCAATAGCTGCTGCAATCCATAAGCGGCTGCCACCGCATCGTGATCGGGGAAATCATGGGTTTGGATAAGCACCGGCCGTTGCCACGAGACACTGCCGTCCCCGGCTTTCACTTCCTGGGCCGTTACGGCGGGTTCCAGTAATTTTACGAGTCGTGCAAAAGCATCGGCGGCGCCCATCTATTTTTTCAACCCCCGGCTTTCCAGGGCGATCTCATTTAACTTCCATTCAAGGATTCCCTTCCGGTCCAAATCCTGTACACTGAGATAATATTTGTCCGCCAGGGTTCTGTTTCCCCGGATATCATAATAGGTTGCCAGGTAATAAAGCATCTGGGCTTTTTTATCCATGTTTTTTTCCCGGTCAATTCTCATGACAATATCATTGTCCCCGGTTAAATCATGGTAAAGCCTCAGCATGTACCATTCAATCGTATCCCTGGTAAAATTGGGAATTGCCTTGGCCAGGAAAGGTTTTGGGTCGGTGATCTTACCGGCTTTCATGGAATTTACCGCGGTCAGCAGGGCATAACTGTAATCCTTCGGAACGTAGTTGTATGCTGCGGAAAAAGCATCCCGGGCCTCAGCCCACTGGCCTTTTCTCATCTTTAAAATTCCATATCCTTCGTAGGCAAAGTAATAATCGGGTCTTAATTTAATCAGGACGGCATAATCCTTTTCGGCTCCGGAGTAATCTCCTTTATCATCTTTTATACCCGCGCTGTATACATAGGCAAGAAAATTATTCGGCTCCAAAGTTATGGCCCGGGTATATTCTTCCAGGGCTTCATCCATCCGGCGCAGATCCAGCAAAACACTTCCCCGGTCCACGGCGACATAATAATCATTGGGACTCAGTTTTTTTGCTGCATCCAGATCATCCAGGGCTTCCTTGGCATAACCGTACTGTTTATACATCTTTGCCCGGTCAACCAGGGGCTGGGCCCAATCAGGATACAGAGCAACAGCCCGGTTAAGCATGGCCTCCGCATTTTTCGGATCATTATCATTACGGTATACCGCAGCCAGACCTATCAAGGCATCGGGGTTGCGGCTGTCCGCTTTAAGGGCCTGATTGTAATAGCTTTTGGCATTCCGGTAGGATTTTGAAACCAGGGCAATATTTCCCAGGGATGCATATGCTTCAGCATTATTGGGATCGATCTTGATGATACTTTCCAAGACTGCCTTCTGTTCCCGTTCTCTTCCGGAGGCGCCCTCAATAAAGGACAATACAAAAAGGGCTTCCGTATTGGCAGGTTCTGCGGCGGTAATTTCCTTTATGAGGTTCCTGGCGGGATCAAATTTACCGGAAGAAGCCAGCACGGATGCTTTCAATAATTTAATTTGAGTTTTTTCTGCATCCTCAGGTTTCAAAGTATCAAATAAGGCCAATGCCCGGTCGGTTTCACCCCTTGAAAGGGCGCTGGATATTTCCGTTAAAATAGCCTCGGCGGAGGTGGGATCCAACGGCGGTTTTTCCGCAGTTCCGGCCTTTTCCGCAGATGCGGAGGTACCTTCTACAGGCTGGGTTGTTCCGCACGAGGGGAACAGTAAAACGGTTAAAACAAATGATAGTCCCAAAAGAAGGGGAAAAATCCGGGTTACAGGGTTAGGTTGTTTCATAAACTTTGTCATTATTATCATATTATACAATCATCGGTAGATGGACAAGTTGAAATGAGGGGCTGTTGAAATAAGCGGCGATAATAGGGTATGCTATTTCTGTATTAAGGGCTTTATGAAGGATGCGCAGGAGTTTATAATGAATTTCATCATAAACCGGATACAAAATCCGGAAATGCCCTGAAAAAATTCTATTTAAAATTGTTAACCATAATCGATGTTAAGGTGTTTATATACGATGAAAAAACCGGTTTTTCCACGGATTGTGGGCTTGCTTGTGCTTTATATTGCGGTATTTGCAGGCCTGGTCCTGCTTCAGTTTACTAAACGGACTTCTTTTACCCACAGGAACGGAAACATAGTTGTATCAGGTTTTTACAAGGAAGATGCGGAACAGCCTATCCTTTCGGATACGGAATTTCTCATTTCCGGCGATGCCAGTGTTTTCTTTAATGGAATGGAATTTATCCTTGCTCCGGACCGGGGTTTTTTAATAAAGGATGGCCAGGGGAAATTGCGGGAATTTACCCTGGAAAAATTAACCGTTTCGGGAGAAAGTACCCGCATTACCCTTTCGGATGGTTCAAAAATCGAATTCAGCCCCTACTTTACCGGGGGGAACCAGGAATTGAAAATCCTGAGCAGTTTTGGCAGTAATGTTCAGTCCATCGAGTTACCCTTTAAACCTCCCAGGTCGGCAAAAATCGATGATAATAAAACCCTGGTGGTCATGTCCGACGGTCTCAGATATGGATTTGCCGCACCTTCAATAGATACGGAGAGAAAAGTATTAATCCTGAACCACAATACCCCCGATGCCCATTATGCGGTAATTCCGGATAAAAAAAGTTTTGTTCCGTCGGACTACATCCTTGCCCAGGCCCAGTCGATCCGGAATTACGATGACATCGTTCAAAAATGGAAAGACCAGTCCTATCTTATCTGGAGCAGGTCCGTCCAGGGAAATCCCACGGAAGAGATGGTGGTTGCCTATTTGACGGAATCCGTAAAAAGGGGAAATTATAAAGCCGCGGTATCATCCATCCCTGAACAGTTTTTAACCAGCCAGCAGAGAACCTTCAATTCATCGGTATTTCTGGGCAGGCTCGATCTGGGGCTGCGGTCAATTTCATCCTACGAAAGGGAATATTTTGCCAGGGTGTCCCGGCTGATCAACGAAAAATCCGAGGATTTATTCAAAGAATCCCATGTGTTTTATAATCTGAATACCAGAAATATGACAACCTTCATAAATGATGGGGCTGCTTTTGTCAGGGCCATTGATCCGGCAGCCCTGGGGCTTGATCCGATACCGGGAATTTTTGAAGGCTGGAAAGACTGGAAATCGATAAAAACCTCCGGAGAAAATCCCTTTGAGCGGCTCCTGGAACAGGCCTTTTTTGTCATCTCTAAAAATATTGCCAATATTGAAAGCAGGGATATGATCCTGGTCCAGCAAAATGGAGAGGCGGATCTACTGTACAATATCCGTTTAGGAAAAGCCCTGATTGAATACGGGGACGCCTCGGGCAATCAGGACCGGGCGGCCATAGGCCGGTCTATAGTGCTTTCCGTATTAAATCTGGTTGATCAGACAGGAACGATACCGACCAAGGTAAAAATTGCGGCGGACGGAACTCTTCAAAGCACCGCCGAAAACAGGATAAATTCCTTCCGTTTATATACTATCTTCCATTATGATGAATATTATCCCAGGGCGGTTCCTATCACTTCCGTACCGGGGGTATGGACCTGGACCTGTGCATCGACCATAACGAGTGTTATGGAAAATAATGTTTTAGATATCTCGGTGGGTTTCCCCGCGGGGGAAACCCATTACATGATTATCCGGGGAATCAAGCCCTTTACTAAAATGCAGCTGTACAACATAGATTACCGCACCGATGCCCAGTTTGAGCGTTATGATTCTTCCGGCTGGTCATATTCACAATCCGAACAGACGTTGATTATCAAAATGAAGCACAAAACCAGCATTGAGCATGTGAGAATTTTCTATTGATCTTCAAAATCTCCCGGTGGTTGAGCTACTTGAAATCACCTGTGGGATAAAGAGCTTTTTCTTCACGGGGCCCTTCGAGAGCCTCAGGGACCGGATGGAACCTCCCGTTAGTTGAGGCTCCCGAAACCACCTGTGTGGGATCAGTATGGTTGCTTTACTCCTGTTCCTGTATTGATTCCAACCCGGCACGTTCCATCATTTCCGCCCTTTCTTCATCATTGTCGGCAATAATGCTGGCGGCCAGGAAACGGGCCACGGCGGTTTCCGTGGTGTACGCTCCCAGGGGGACAGCCCCCTCGCGGTACAGTTCCCTGGATGTACTGTAGCCTGAAAAATCAACAATCCCCTCCTGCTGGGAGGTACAGTAAAAGTAAGTATGCCGCCGCTTTCCAATGGTGAATGCCCGCTTCAGCGAGTAGGGACCTTCCCGGAACCCTGCGGTACCCGTATCATACAATTCCAGGAAGAAATGGCTCACCCCCTTTTCCATGAGGGAAATCAGGTAATCCGAACGGATTCCCGGGTAAATCCTGAATACGCACATGGAATTGGCCGCATCCTCCAGGAGCTGTGAAAGGACGTATGGATCTGCCTCCAGGGGACTGTTCAGAAGGGCCGTCCCGGAGAAAATGGGCTCCCTCATGTTCCAGTTCCTGAAACCATCGGCGCCGATTTTTTCGAACTTCAGATTAAGGGGCGACAGGACCCGGCCGCCGTGAACCACGTATACGCCCTTTTCCCGGGTGATTGCCAGGGAGATAGCCTGCTTCATGGTCTCCGCCGCTTCGTTGGAAGTTCCCGGGGGCGTGGATGATGCGGCCAGTACAATAGGGGCGTTGGCATCGGCAAAAAGCCAATATAAGAGAGGAGCCGAATAGGGCAGCGTGTCCGTTCCATGGGCAACCACAATACCGTTGGCGGTTCCCGAATTAAGCCGTTCAGCTATGGCCACGATCAGGGCAGCCCAGTCACCGGGGACAATTTCCTCGGACAGCAGCCTGCCGATCTCTATTGATTCATACCGTACCTTGGAAGCCCAGGTATCCCCGTTCTCGGACAAAAGATCCCGGAGAACCTTTTCATCTCCGCTTTCAATAGTACCTTCTTCATTATATTTCCCGGAAATTGCTCCCCCCATGGAAAGGACATACACCAAAGAAACCGAAAGCTGTTCCTTGAGAATATCCTTCACCAGGGAGGGTTCCGCTAATCCGCTGGTTTCCCGCATGACAATACCGGTTAAAAACCGGATTGGCCGGGCATCACCCTCTCTTATCCGCTTCACTTCCTGGGGATTTTTTTCTATGGTTTCCTTAACGATGGCTTCAATTTTTTTCCGGTCTGTGAGAAGCTCCCAGCCCCGTTCCCTGACCAGCTCTTCCGGGTCCCGGTCTTCCTCCAGCACCGTGGTTATGGTCTGTTTGGCAATCCCCGCATGGATCCGTTTTTCGTCCAGCATACCGAGGATCTTGGCAAAACGGTCAGGGCTCAGAGGGGAATTCTGGGGATTAAAATCAAGCCGTTTAAATTCCTTTATCACGTATGATGCCAGCCACTGGGCGCATTCCCGGAAATTTGCCCCCCGGGCAACGGTTTCTTCAAAATAGTCGGCCCGGCTTTTTTCATCACAGACAAACTCAGCCTGGAGAAGGGTTAACCCGTATTGGGTCATGAAACGGTTCCGCCGGAGCTCCGGAAGTTCCACGGTAAAATTATCCAGGGCTTCCAGGATATCCGGCCCCGGCCTGAACCGGGGAATCCCCGGCAGGGACTCAAATTTCGGCTTGGCCTCGCTCTTCCTTTTATGAAAGGGTTCGGTAATTTGAAGGGTTTCGTTCCATATCCGGCTTTCCGGCAGAACGGTTCCTCCATGAAGGATAATTTCTTCCTGTCTGGTTAGTTCGGTATTAATTGCCCGCCAGACAAAGTTGAAGGAATTAAGATTCCGGAGCTTTACATAATCCCTGG
Organism: Treponemataceae bacterium; assembly: GCA_031549725.1. GTDB lineage: Bacteria > Spirochaetota > Spirochaetia > Treponematales > Breznakiellaceae > UBA937. The sequence goes on along the minus strand of JAVBPH010000001.1, from coordinate 61,899 downwards.
GCAATTCAGGATAAGGAGCTATGGCCACGTAGGCATTGCAGCGCATAACACTTTCCACGGGAATGCCGGGAATGATTTCCAGGTATTGAATCCGGCGCCGGAGATCGGTCAAAAAAACCTCCGCCTCTTCACCAATTTCAAAATCCGGCGCGGTTCTGATCCTCAGGCTGGGCATTCCTGCCTTGGAATAATCCATCCGGGTTTCATGTCCCGAATGGGTCAGCCGCCCCGCATCCTCCTCTATCCGGACCTCATCAATCCTGATCCGTTTCTTGCGCCGGTGAAACATAATATCCATGTAACCGTCAAACCCTAATTTTAAAGACAGCCTGGATAAGGCATGCCCTTCGGGCATCTGGGGGGTGCTGATGTTGCGTTCGTAGGGCGCATCCTTTATGGTATGGCCTTCCACACCCCGGATTACCGTATAAGCCTTTCTCGCAGCTCCCGAGTTAAGTACCGGGACAGCCCCGGGGTTTTCTTCACATATGGGACATGAAGTAAACTGACCCTGGGAATTGTAGGTACACGAGCAGAAGGTTTTTACCCCGGTGAGGAGCAAAATCCTGACTTCCAGATAGATATGAGATTTATACGCCACAATATGCCTCTTATCGTACTATGGGTACAGGAATTGATGATGTCAAGACCTGGTATCCGTATTTTTTACTTTTTGAAATGACCTTCATAGGCCAAGCCTTACACATGGCGGTCACAGTATACCATGTACAACCCTGTTTTAATACGATATAATTGTAACCAGAATAATGAAACACAAAACCATTGATGATATTGCAAACGAAGCCGGAGTTTCAAAGGCAACTGTTTCCCGGGTCATGTCCAAGCCTCATTTGGTCAGCGAGAAAACCAGGGAAAAAATTCTTTCGATTATCAATAAATATTCCTATACTCCCAATATGCTGGCCCAGGGTCTGGCGGGGATGCCCACTAAAATTATCGGTGTGGTGATAGATGAACTGGCCAACGACTTCTATATTGAAATCACCGATGGAATTGACAGCATCATCTCCACTGAAAATTATTCCATTCAGCTGATGAATTCCCGGTGGATTCCGGAACGGGAACTCCAGGGGATCCGTTCCATGATAATAAACCGGGTGGACGGTATTCTTATCGCTCCCTCCTCGGCCGAGACTGAAGCGGTGGAGATGCTTAAAAAATCCGGCATCCCCTTTATGCTGATCAACATAACCTCGGAGGATCCCAATATTTCCTATGTCTGCTGTGACAACCGGAAGGGCGGACGGGTCGCTGCGGAGTATGTTAATTCCCTGAACAGGGAACAGGTGATTGTTATTCCCGTATCCGGTCATCAAACCGTACAGGAACGGGTAGAGGGATTCCTGGAACGGGTTCATACTAAAAAGACAAAGATTATCAAATATTCTCCATTAAAAACCTATGAGGATGGATATAAACTTGCACCGGTTCTGGTGGAACGTGATTCAATACAAACAAAAAAAACCGCCATTTTTGTATCCAACGACTATGTGGCCATGGGGATTATTTCCCGGCTTTTGGAAATGAAAGTTTCCGTGCCGCGGCAGGTTTCAGTAATAGGATATGATGATATCAGGATAGCTTCCCAATGCAAGATTCCGCTGACCACCGTATCCCAGTCCATATTTGACATGGGAAGGATTGCAGCTCTGGATCTTATGAACATGATAAAAAACAATGACGCCATGCCGTCCAAAAGGATCATCGAACCAAAATTGGTTATCCGGGAATCCACCGCCGCGGTAAACTAATTCCGATTTTAAAAAGAACATGAAATCCCAGCCGGTCCGGTCCCCCATGGGTCAAAATTAAATTATCTATGAAGATCCCACCGCATCTGCCATATTGGTGCTGGACACCTTTTGTTTTTCCAGATTATCCAGGGCAACCCCCAGGGCTGCTTTGTCCCCGAGGATTTCCCCAAGCTGGGCGGGAAGTATGGTACAATGTTTCCAGGATTCGGTCAGCGCTTCCCGGTTTATTTCCGTTTCCATGATTGGTCTGAATAATTTTTCGTTCCGGACAAATATGCTGCCAATGATAATACACTCGGGATTGAGGATATCAATGAGCTGGGCCACACCCCGGCCTAAATAAAATGCGCAGGCTTCCACAACCTGGAGAGCTTCCTTATCTCCTGCCTCTGCGGTTTTACAGATATACTTCCCGGATTCGGTCCTCCCGGTCAAATCCGCATACCTCCGGGTCAGACCGCCGCCGCTGCAGATCCCTTCCCAGGAACCCCTTTTCCCGTATGTCTCGGGGCTGTCGTCGGCTATCCTCATGTGCCCCACTTCTCCGGCAAGACCGCAGGTCCCCTGGTAGAGCTGGCCATTTAATATAAGCCCCGCACCCATACCGGTATCAAAGGTCAGAAAAACCAAGTTTTGGAATCCCCGGCCGGCACCCCAACGCCATTCCGCCAGGACACACGCATTGGCATCATTTTCCAGAAAACACTGAATCCCCAATCGCTTTTCCAGGATAGAAACAATGGGAATCCTGTCCCATCCGGGAAGATTAGGAGGAGAAAGGACATAACCGTTTACCGTATCCAGGGGGCCGCAGCAAATTATACCCACGGCTTCAACATCACTGGTTTGTGCCGGTGTTTCTTCCAGGATGCGGTTAGCCTCCGCTACTACCCGGTTAACCAGCGACTCGGGACTTCCCTTGCTTGGAAACTGACACTTCTGTATCAATTCCCCGGTACTTGTCCATAGGGACACGGCGGTTTTTGTTCCCCCGATATCAATGCTAATAATATACGATTCCCCATCCATCATTACTTCCTGTTATCCCATCCAAGGAAAATCTCTAAAATACGGACTTTTAGAAATTTTCTTTGGACGTATTAGGGAGATACTTTTTATCTCATTAAAGTATTAAGAAATAAAGCCGTCTCCTGGGGAACTTCCAAAAATTCAGCCTGATTTTCAGAGGTTCCATTATGCCCATCCGGAATAAAACCATCCTCTTGAAAAGGACGGCCTTTCCAACTGGGATAAACTTAAAAACCGATTTTTAAAATTTCCCTTTTTCAATATCCATCTTGCTTTAAAAGCAAAAGGGGTGCCTTAAAATGCTTTAAGACACCCCTTGTACACACATTACATTAGAAATTCAACTATTTAATTGAATTCATGTTGGCCTTGGTGGCCACAGTTACGCCGGTGTCAACATCTTTCTGAACAGATTTGCCAGCCATAAGATCGGCAGCAGCCTGAACACCGAGATACCCCATCTGGTAGGGATTCTGAACCATGGTAGCCTGGAGTACGCCTTTTTCCATCAGAGATTTGGTGTCTGCGGACCAGTCGAATCCTACAAACTTGATAACTCCGGTTTTCTTGGCCTGTTCGATAGCATTACCAACACCCACAGTTGCACCTTCGTTACAGGCATAGATACCTGCTAAGTCAGGGTTAGCGGTCATGAAGTCGGTGGCGATATTCAGGGCCTTGGTCTTGTCACCATCGGAATACTGGGTTCCCACAACAGTAATGTTGGGATATTTCTTGGCGATCTGATCTTTAAAATCATTTTCACGGGTCATGGTCGTACCAGCACCAGCCTGGGCGTTAACGATAGCGATCTTTCCGCGGCTGTTGATGTTCTTGGCCAGTTCGTCAGCAGCGAGCCGTGCGGCAGCACCGTTGTCGGTGAAGAAGAATGCATCGTAGTTGCTGGTTCCAACTGCGGAGTCAATGATGATAACCTTGATGCCTGCAGCTTTTGCTTTTTCTACACCAGGAACAAGAGCGTCCTTGTTAAGGGGTGCAAGCATGATAACATCAGCCTTCTTGGTGATTGCATCTTCTACCATCTGGAGCTGAACCGCAGCATCAACTTTACCGGGAGGTGCGTTGAAGGTCAGATCAATATTCCCCAGTTCATTAGCTTTTGTCTGAGCACCGTCTTTTACCTTGAGCCAGTGTTCGTCAATGGAATCCATGGTGATGAGAGTAATCTTAATCTTTCCATCGCTCGCATCCTTTCCGCCACGAGCCCACACAGGCAACGCACTAATCAGTACGATTGCAAGGACCATTAGAAAAACAGATCTTTTTTTCATTTCTAATCCTCCTACTTTATTCTTGATCTTCCACGAAGATCTTTCATGATATTTTAAATCCGCAACAAACCATTACGGATATATCAAGCTACAATTAGTCCTTCCTCTTAATCCGGTCGAAGAAAACCGATCCGACTATAACACAGCCGATAACAATCTTCTGGATAAAGGGGGATACCCCAATCAGGTTCAGGCCGTTTCTCAGAATACCGATGACAAAGGCACCGATAAATGTTCCAGGTATGCCGCCCTCACCGCCCAGGGTACTGGTACCGCCGATAACCGATGAAGCAACCGCATCAAGCTCATAACCGTCACCCGCCGCAGGCTGGGCAGAAATAATCCGGGCGGCCATAATGAGACCCGCAAATGCTGCAAGCAATCCGGAGAAAACATAGACCGTGATCAGAACCTTTTTATTATTCACACCGGACAGACGGGCCGCTTCAAAGTTGCTGCCTACCGCATAAACATGCCTTCCCAATTTTGTTTTTGCCAGGATAAGTCCAAAAATCACCACCAGAAGCAGCATAATTATCACCGGGTTCGGAATTCCCAGGGTTGAGTCGGTTCCCCATTGGGTAAATGATTTGGGCAGTCCGCTTATGGGGATCCCCTGGGTGAGTGTGAGGGCCACCCCGCGGATGGCAGTCATGGTTCCCAGGGTCGCAATAAACGGAGGCAGCTTTCCGAAGGAAACAAATATGCCGTTGATTAATCCCACCAGACTTCCGCTCAGAAGAGCTAAAATCATGGCAATGGGTACCGGAATTTCGGCTTTCATAGCCAGGGCAGCAATCATTCCCGACAGGGCAATATTGGAACCTATGGAAAGGTCGATCCCGGATGTGATCATGACGTAGGTCTGGCCTACTGCAATGATGGCAATAACCGCTGTCTGGGTAGCAACCGTCAGCAGGTTGTTTACCGATAAGAAGTAAGGACTTAATATGGTAAAGATTATACCAATGATCACCAGTCCGCTTAGGGTTGAAAGAAATTGTTTCTGCGTCCGTGATAAACGAAGCTGCATTTCTGCTTTGTTTTCTATTGATTTGTCACTCATGAACCTTGCCCCCATCAGTATATTGCGTTGCATAGTGAAGGATCTCTTCCTGATTTGTATCCTTCGTTATCAATTGCGCCGTAATTTTTCCGTTACACATAACTAAAATACGGTCCGACATTCCTAAAACCTCGGGTAATTCGGATGAAACAAACATCACCCCAATACCATTTTTCTTTAAATCATTGATTATGTTATAAATCTCAATTTTTGATGCAACATCGATACCCCGGGTGGGTTCATCAAAGATAACCACCTTCGCCTGGCGCATGAGCCATTTACCGACTACCACTTTCTGCTGGTTCCCGCCGGACAGATTACGGACAAACTGCTCTATTCCGGGAGCCTTTATTTTAAGGCTCTTCATCATTTCTCTGCTTTTTTTGGCTTCCTTATCCCGGAGGATTACCCCGAATTTTGAAATAATATCCAAACTGGGCAGGGTAATATTTTCCGCCAGGGTCATCCTGACACAAAGTCCATCCTTCTTGCGGTCTTCGGGCACACAGAAGATTCCTTCATCAATAGCATTCTTGGGATTTTTAATATCAATAACTTTTCCATCCAGGATGATCTGGCCGCTGCTCATTCTATCCGCACCGGAGATGGCCCGGACCAATTCGGTCCTGCCCGCTCCCATTAAACCGGCAATTGCAAGAATTTCCCCCCGGAACAATTCAAAGGATACATCCTTTACTCCGACTCCATGGGGAGAAGACAGGTCCTTAACTTCCAGGATTTTTTCCGCTGCCAGGGCTTTCATCTGGGGGGAGTTTTCATCACCCTGGGTAAGCTGCTGATACATTTCATAATTAAACCCGGTTTCGATCTTGGGGAACTTCTCGTCCAATGTCCGGCCGACCATAAGCTTGATTATTTCGGGAAGGTTGGTATCCGCAAAGTTCATGGTAGTAACATAGCGGCTATCCCGGAGAATGGTTACCCGGTCAACAATCCGGGACAATTCCTCGAGCCGGTGGGAAATATAAATGATTCCCCGGCCTTCGTTTTTAAGCAGCTCAATAACCTTAAACAGGTCCTCAATTTCCTTTTCAGTCAATGCGGAAGTAGGCTCATCCATGATGATGATCTTTGCATCCATGGAAAGGGTCTTGCAAATTTCAACCATCTGCTGCTTTGAAACGGGAATCTCACTGACCCGTGTATCGGGATCTATATCCAGATTGAGCTTCTGTAAATATACCTTTGCCTCTTCATTCTGTTTCTTAGCCTTTAAAAAACCGCCTGCTGTGGTAAACTCCCGGTTAAGAAATATATTTTCCGCAATAGTAAGGTGTGGGCACAGGTTTAATTCCTGGTGGATAATCCCAATACCCAGGTCCTGGGCCGACCGGGGATTCAGATCTCCCACCTTATTTCCGCTAATATACAGATCCCCCGAATCCCGGGTGTATACCCCGGAAATTATCTTCATCAGGGTAGACTTGCCAGCCCCGTTTTCGCCCAAAAGGGCATGAACTTCTCCCTTTCGAAGATCAAAGTCTACCTTATCCAGGGCTGTCACACCGGAGAATGTTTTTGTAATACATTCAGCCCGAACCAATTCATCAGCCATGTATTAATCCTTCTAAATAAACCAGAATTTTTACAGAACAACCATTTTATGATTGTTTCTGACATTTAAACCGACCCAACCTGCAGTATTACAACAAAATATGAAACCGGTTTCATACATAATAAATCAGGTTTTCTCATTTGTCAAACAAAATATTTAACATTATTAACAGAAAATTAACTTTCAGCACCCGATTTTACCAGTTCAATTAGCCGGACAACCAATTCTGTTGATCATCATGTAACCGGTTTCATAGATGGTAAGCCACCTTTTTCAATTTGTCAATAAAAATATTCATAATTTTATGACAAAATGAAAAATCCGGCACTAAAAACCATAAAATATCTGCCCAATATTATGTAACCGGTTTCATTATGGTAAGACAGCTTTTTCTCTTTGTCAACTAAAATCTTTTATTCACAGGTGGGTTTAATGCGGACTCCGTCCGCGTTCTGTAAGGAATAGATTGAATCGCCGCTCATGCGGTGTGCGAATACCTTCTGCACGCTCCTGCGTGCGAGGTCTGGGGTGTTCTTAAAATCTTGTAAATGAACATTGCATGGGTATTAAACTTACATAAAATCCACTCCTTACAGAACCAACAAACCTCGCTGCTCTGGGGCGAGGTTTTTAATTTTACTGCATTACTATTTGTTTTTTTTGCCTCCCGGAGATCAGAACAGAAATGGGACTTGTTTATTCAAAGATGGCCGGTATTTTTGACAGATGCCCCTATTCGATATACCCTGTAAGATAAGCAGCAATACTGTTTCAAAAAAGTGATTAAAAATAGGGAGAACAGACCATGGCAAAAAAACACAAATGCAAAATTACGGTTTTACGGCGGGAATATTTTCAGGATTTGGCGGACCAATATCTGGCGGACCCCCAGGCAGGAAAATGCCAGCTCTTTGAGGATGGCCAGGAAATCATTGTGGACAATGAAAACTTTTTTCCCATGCTGAACGGCAAGTTTTGTTCCGAAGCCTGGGACAGCATCAGCCGTTATGTCTATGCAGCCCTCCAGGGCGGGTCCATCATGCGGGGATGGACCAATGACGAAAAAGTAATGATTACCTGCTGCAACGACGGTACCCGCCCGGTAATTTTTAAACTGGAAAGGATAGATGAATAAAATCCCCAACCGGGGAACTGCCTTACAGGGTCAGCGCTTTCTTGGGACAGACCTTGATACATTCCAGACAGAGGATACACTCGGTACCATTTTTCCGTTTCCGGGAATTGTTCAGCATATCCACATCCATGGGACAGACTTTTCTGCATTTCCCGCAGGAAATGCAGATATCTGGTTTAACCCTGATCCGCACGAGGGAAAAATAACTGGCGGGTTTAAGAAATACCGTGATGGGACACAGGTATTTACAGAATGCCCGGTTATCCCTGAATACATACGCCAGGGTAATTCCTATCCCATAGTACAGGATGTTGCCTATAATAAAACTTATGAACATGATGGATTCCAGGTCCCGGTGAAAAAACCGGAACAAAATCACCACATAAACCAGGGATAAAACAAACAGTACCGGGCGCAGCCAGCCTAGCTTTTCCTTTCGTGGTTTTTTGGCTGTCTTAAATGGCAAAAAATCCAGTACCATGGCGGTCCAGCAGGCATAACCGCACCATCCCCGGCCAAATACCAGGGGACCCACAATTTTTGCCACCGCATAATGAATTACCGCCGCTTCGAAGACTCCCAAAAAGAGGTAGTACCAGAAGCCCTCAATCTGCATATTTTCCCGATTAATAAGACCGAGATATACCAGCATATAAAGACCCACCGCCAGTTGTACCGCCACCCGGGCGTACTTAAATCCCACAGTATACAAAGCCATACCAAGGGATACGGCGATCCCTATATAGGAAAAGTTGAAAAGATAGAAGCTGTTATCCAAAACCAGCCAGAGGATGATGGCTACGGCCTCAAAAAAGACAAACAGTAAGATAGGGAAGATGAATTTTTTCATATCAAAACCTCAAAAAACCAGTTTTTCATCAATATTTCTATTGCGGAATGATTATTATATATCCAGATGAACGATACGGATACAGCCTGTATATCCATCCCGGCAACCCATTCCTGTTACCTGGTAAGAATACTATAATTTTCGAGCCCTTTTCAAAATCTGATATTTTGAAAAAAACTTTTTCTTTTTATCAGATTTCATAAAGTTTTAAGAGCTTCTTTTTTATCAACAACCACGCCGCAAGCAGCAGGGTATGTTGGTTCTGTTAGGTAAGGATTTTATGCGGGTTAAATACCCCGCAGAGCAATTTCTTTGTTGCTTCAAAGAATTGCCCTAAAGAGCGGAATATTAAACCCGCCTGCGAATAAACAACAGGATAGTTTATAGATGACGGCAGATTCAATATTCATATACTGCTATCACCGGCCAATGATCCGAGGCTGAAGTTCCATGGGCATAGTACTGGGGTACCGATGCCAGCAGAGGCCGCAGCGGGCCCCGGGCCATGATCTTGTCGATGGCTTCGTTCATGATGATCTCACCGGTGACCGGTTGGCTGGGAAAGGTGACAGGCTGCAGTAACCCCAGGCTGTTAAAAACTTCAGAAAATCCTATTTGGGAAAAGAGCCTCACCGGATGGAAAGGATCATTAAAATCTCCGGCAACCAGGGCGGCCTCCCCTTTCCTGATAAGATTATCCAGTGCGGAGGAAGCCAAAAGAGTTTCCTTGTGCCTGTAGGAAATACCAGTGGCCATTTCATCTTCATTTCCCTGATGGGTCAGGTGAACCGTTGAAACCAGAAGGGTTTTATCATCATTCTGCAGGCGCAACCTGACCCAAAAGAGCCGGCGGTCCTTTTCAGGCATGGAAAGATCCACACAACCGTGTTCAATTTCGGTGAACAGGTCCTTCCTGAAATACATATTTCCCTCCCCGGTCCAGCCCGGGAAAGAATCCTGGATCCGGATATGGTTTTTTAAAACTCCATCCAGGAATGCCACCGTCGGAGGCCGCAGCTCCTGGAAGCAGCATATATCCGGTTCAAATGTTTCAAGAAAACTCCGGACCGTCTTCGCCCGGACCTCCCACTGCTCGGTATTCCACAAATTAAAGGTTAGGATACTAAACCGGGACTTATTCATATATACCCCTTGATCATAATGATAAAAAACCCAGACTCAGGAGCAGGGAAAAACCTTCAGGGATTTTTCTTTGAAATCAGCAGTTCCGGAAATTGCCTTTCTATCCTTTGATAAGCCCCCAAACCGAGGACCGTCACCCAGGCAATATCTATATCGAAATGCCCGTTCATACACTCAAGCCTGTCAAAGTAATCCCAGGCGGTATGGTTGAGCTGTTCAGGCTGCCATCCCAGATCTTCTTTTTTCCGGCCTAAAAGATCATTCCCGGTGGCAATAAGCTGGCGGCAGGCCCGGGCCATCCGAAGTCCCTGATCCCGGTAAAACCCATCCCCGGTATATTTCCAAAGCCGGAAAAAATCGTATGCCATGGTCATCCCGTAAAAATCAAGATGATGGTGGGCTACGGAAACCGAACTCATGCCGGTGGTTCTGAAGTTCCTGGAGCCCAGACCTGATCCCGGGGAAAAATGGATATCATACTGCCACACCCAGGTAAGAACAAAATCGGCAGCTTTCCGGGCGTAATTTAACCATTCCCGGTTTTTATCACGTTCATACAGATCCAGGAACATGATCATCAGGGATATACCCGCTTCCTTGTCATAGGAATCCGCATCCAGGGTATCTCCGAAAAAATCCCCCCGGTCAACCAAGCCTTTATAGTACCCGGCCCCTAAGGCCAGGGCAGCATTCAGCCCGGCCTTATCTTCCCAATAAGGTTCCAGGGTCATCAGGAACGACATTATATACGCCCCATTAGTCCCCAGACTGTTCACCGGCTCCCCTTCCAGGGACCACCAGCGGCCAAAGGAACCGGCATTTTGCCCTTTCATCTGATGGTCCAGGTAAAATTGCGCCACCCGTTTAGGAAGTTCGATAAATTCCGGCACCGACCTGCCCATACCTCGTAATTCTTCATAAAGAAGGATGTAGGATTTCATGACTTCGCCGTTGCATCTGGCATTGATTAAATACCGGAAATCATCATTTTCTGAAATTCCCAGGTATCCTCCCCAGATGCCTCGTTTTATATCATAGCAATCCTGGTATTTTCCAGGAGCCTGTTCGCCGCTCAGAAAGAACCGGCCTATCTGTTCTGCCAATTCCGGGAAATCCAGCGTCTGATCAAAATGCCAGGCATCATGAGGATAGGTCTGGGCTGGAAAATCATTCAAGCCTGTCCCCTGGGAAGCAAACCGGGCAAGAATGAGTGCTCCTTCCAGGCTTTTTACCAGAAAAGATGCAGCGGTATAATCATAAATTCCCTGGAGTTCGCCGTTGTTCCTGCCCATGACCAGGTAGGCCGTTCCCAGGGATGGGCCTGGCTCAATCAAAGAAAGCAGATGAAAAAGTTTTAAGTCCCGGTAACGGTTCCAACCTATTTCATATGCCTGTTCTGAAGATTTAAGCCCGGCCTGGTCAAGCCTTTCAACAAAAGTCCGGTAGATCCCATAGGGATTTCCCCGGCACTGGTCGATGGAAATAAAACAATCCTGCTCTAAAATAAAGGGGATATCCTCTTTATTTATAATTATTCCTTTATCCAGGTTATCCTGGGCAATAAGGCTGTTTTTGCCGGAATATACCGATGGCCATTCTCTCCCTGGAATCCGAATCGCCATGTACCCCTGGCCTTGGTTGAATCCTGCGGAAACACTGGATATAAACGGCTCTTCCCGGGCAGGGGCGACACAGCATATCAGGGAATGTCCGGAATCAAATATCTGAACACACGAAGGCAGCGGGGTCCGGTTTTCCATAAACGATCTGATTTCTCCGCCCCGGGGAAAAGCCCCTTTTCCGGTAACATTTCCCCGGTACATCACCGCAGGAATCAGGATTTCTGCCTCCGGGGAAAAATCCGATGATATGTCGAAGCCAAATTCTCTTATTCCGGACTGCAATAGCGTCCATTTCCGGCTGATCCGGACCAGACCTGAAAAATCGTTGAATGAATCCTCTATCCAGGCAATCTCCGTACCATTTTCTGTAAATACAGCCTTTACCGAAGAGCCGGATATTTCTAGGGAGCCAGGATTCAAGGTCTGGGCTGCATTAAAGAATGCATACCGGACAATAAAGGATAATTCATCCTTCACAATAACTGTTATTTCATTTCCAGCTTCATTGATTTTCAGTTTCATGTTATCCCTTGATACCGGTCGCAGCGATGCCGGCGATGATTTTCTTTCTGAAGAATACATAGAAAATAAACTGCGGGATGGAAGCAATCACCGCCCCGGACATAATCAGGGCATATTGGGTTCCATGGGTACCCTGGAAATTTGCAATCCCCACGGTGATGGTATATTTTACCGTATCGTTGATCACGATCAGGGGCCAGAGGAAGTCATTCCAGGCATTTATAAAGGAAAGAATTATCACCGTGGCCATGGCCGCTTTACCCAATGGCAGGATGATCTTGAAGAATACCCGAAAACGGCTGGCCCCGTCGATAAAGGCTGCTTCTTCCAAAACTCCGGGAATCCCTTCATAGAACTGTTTAAGAATAAAAATACCAATAGGCAAGGCTAGTCTGGGCAGGATGGCCGCAGTAAGGGTATTGATGATTCCATAAGCATTAAATTGAAGGTAAAGGGGGATAATTAGAACCTGAAAAGGAATCATCATACCGGCCATGACAAACCAAAAAAGGATGTTTTTTCCGGGGAACCTTATCTTCGCAAAGGCATAGGCTATGGGTGCATCAACTATAAGGGTGAAAACCATGGTCACCACGGATACAATTACCGAATTCCTTAGCCAATACAAAATCGCGGTGGAATCAAAAGCTTTAACGTAATTCGCCAAGGTCGGTCTCGAAGGGAGGAATGAAAACACATCGGTCAGTACATCCTGTTCGAGTTTAAGGGAGGTTATAACAAGCCAAATCAGGGGAAACACCCAAATACATATCAGGATGGCCTCGGCGAGACGTTTCAGAATCGATTTCATGATTCCTTCCTCCCCAGGGCAACATACTGGATCACTGATACGATCAAAATGATTAAAAACAGCACATAGGACATGGCTGCGGAATATCCCATCTTGTAATACTTAAATCCTGTTTCATATACATACTGGATCAGTACCCGGGTCGTTCCATAGGGGCCGCCGCCGGTCATGACATAAACCTGGCCGAACACATTAAATGATGCTATTACCTGGAGAATAAGGCAAAGAATGGTGGTAGGCCGCACGAGGGGTATGGTAATTTTGAAAAGAGACTGGATGTAATTCGCCCCATCTATCCAGGCTGATTCAAATATTTCCTGGGAAATCTGTTTTATTGCTGCAGAAAAAAGAACCATATTAAACCCTGCGGTCCACCAAACAGTAGCCAATGCCACAGACCACATCGTCAAATTGGGATCCGTCAGCCAGCCCACGGGCTGAAACCCCAGGGATTTGAGGATCTGATTAAAAAGACCGTAATCCTTCTGCATCAACCATGCCCAAAGGGTACTGACCACGGTCATCGATAATATATATGGAATAAAAAATATATTCTCCGCCGCATGTTTCAGGGGAGACCGGGAAGTAACCAACAATGCCATAAAGAATCCCACCACCAGGAGAACCGGGGTGGTGATAAGGACAAATTGAAGGGTATGCCAGAGGGAACTAAAAAATACCTTATCTTTGAACATGGTGATATAATTATCAATACCAATAAATTCCCGGGTAGATAAAATATCCCATTTAAAAAAGCTGATAAAAAGCCCGAAGGCCAGGGGAAAAATCATCAGTACAGTATAAACTGCCAGGAAAGGGAGGGAAAACAATATGCCATCCCGCGTGTCTTTGTTTCCCGGAATTGCCATTATTTACCTCTCGGGATTAAAAAATATTCAGGTTGTACCTCTTGGTTGAACCAAGGTACGGGTAACTACCAGGTTTTTCGGGTTAACTTCAAGGAAACCTAAGGTCTGATCCGGATGTCAGGATATTTTCCAGGACCGACCTAAAACCAAAGAGGTTCTTCCTTAATCCTTTCATAGCTCATGTATTCCCTATGCCTAACATCATGTATTTTTAAAAATATTACAAGAAGGTTGTCCTTCTGATTGCTTTAGAATTCTATCAAATCCATCGGTAATCCCGGTGTTTCCTTGGAATATGGAATATCCCCGTATCCCAAGGATTTTTTGGTTTTTAACATCTAAAAACAACCTTTAGGGATTATCCCTAAATTAAGGATAATCCCTTCAGTTTTATTTATATGTTGCAATAATATCGTTTACTTTTTTCTCCATGTCAGCTAAGGCGGTTTTCACATTCTGGTTCCGGTTCACCGCATATTCCAAACTGTCTGAAAGGTTGTTGTATATTTCATCCCATGCGGGAGTCCGGGGAGGGGCAATAGCAAAGGCCGCAGCATCGGCATACCCCTTCCGGTAAGGAAGATTCTGGAATTCAGGCTTCTGGGTGACGGAAACCCTGATAGGAATATGCCCGGCCTTGGCCCACATTTCGCCGTGTTCGGTCATCCAAAGAATAAATGTTACCGCGGCTTCAAGTTTTTTCGGATCCATGGTTTTCTGAACCGGTACAGCCAAGGTATGGGATCCCGACCAAGCTGCAGGCTGCCCCATCATTGGTGGAAGGGGAACCGCTGCAAAAGCAAGGCCATTCTGTTCTTCGAACATTCCCGTAGCCCAGACCCCATTAAAATGCATTCCGGCTTTTCCAAGCCTAAAGGCAGTGACCGCACCATCATAATCCAACCCTGAAGGGGTTACCTTATAGGTCTGGACCATGTCAATCAGAGCTTTCAGGGCTTTTTCCCCGGCGGCATTGTTAAAGTTAGCCTTGGAATTATCAGCACTGAGAATGTCCACACCCTCCTGTTTAAGCATCGACATAAACAGCCGGGTCAACGTGTAAGCTTTGTAAGTAGCGGTGGTATTATCCACGGCCAATCCCATGGCGCCGGTCTTTTGCTGAACGGCCTGGGCAGCCTTGATAACTTCATCATAGGTCTGGGGTACTTTGGTGACCCCGGCCTGTTTAAAAAGATCCGTATTGTAATACATGATCAAGGCATGGACGTCCAGGGGAAGCGCATAGAGTTTCCCGTCAAAACGGCAGGCTTCGAGAGGTGCGGGCACAAAATCGCTCATAGGTGCATTAAGCTGCTTGAGAATATCATCCAGGGGATAAAGAGATCCCTTGGGAACATAATTAAGCAGGTTGCTCTGGTGTACCACGACCACATCCGGGGCATTTTTTGCTGCCAAAGCTGTGGTAAGTTTGGTATAGTAATTGTCGAATTTTACCGTATCGGACTTCATCACAATATCAGGATGGGTCCGGTTGAATTCTTTTACCATTGCATCAAAGAATTCCCCGTCACCGCCGGTAAAGAGGGACCAAAAACTTACCTCCACAGGGCCATTGGCCTTGGAACTGTTATCCTTGCTTCCGCCGGCACTTACGGTACCCACGGCAAATACCATCATAAAAATAACTGCAAGGATGGATTTGAATACAATCCCTTTTTTCATTTTCTCCTCCTGTCTGAACCGGCCTAAAACCGGTGATCTTTATAAACCGGCCAGGCCGGTGTATTCACTAAAGGATGGTGGTTTCCCGGAAAATAAGTCTGGACCCAAGGTTGATGGTCTTGTAGGCCTTTTCGGGATCTTCAATATGAAATACCAATTCTTCCAGGGCTGTCCTTCCGAGCATGTTTTTTGGGACATCCACTGTACTAAGTCTGGGCTGCATAAATTGGGACATATAGAGATTGTCGTATCCGAAAACCTCCACATCTTCAGGGACCTTCCGGTCGTTTTCATAAAGGGATTTAAGGACACCCATAGCAAGAAGATCATTAAAACAAACCACCGCCGTGAAATTTATCCCTCGATGAAATGCCTGGTTAACCAGGGCGTACCCGTCTTCAATATGTCCGGAACTCTTCATAATACAGGAATCATCGATATCAATATTTCGTACCCGATAAGCCTCTTTAAGCCCTTCAATCCGGTCAAAGGTGTTACTTATATAGTCCGGGCCAGCAATATATAGGATAGTCCGGTGTCCCTGGTCCAGAAGAAAATCAAAAACCTGACGCTGACCTTCCTGATCTCCATGAAGAATAGAATGATCCGATAGACCGGGAAGATGCCGCCCAACAAAAAGAAAGGGAATTCCTAAATCTTTATACATCAAGGTCTGGTCCGGCCCGCCATATACAGGGGTAATAAGCAGCCCATCAACCTTTCTGCCTAAAAGCAATTTAATAGCATCACTTTCGTTACCACTCTGCTCTTCTGTATTTATAAGAAGAATATTGTAGCCAAGTCTTCGGGCAGCTTCCTCTATGCCCATAATAACTTCAGCAAAGAACGGATTGGAGGAATCTGCGGAAATAACCCCAATAGTGTAAGAACGGTTCGACCTCATACTGCCGGCCAGTCTATTAGGGATATAACCCATTTCCCGGGCTTTTTGTGAAATGATATCCCTAGTGGAAATACTTATTCGAGTATCTCCTCTTAGGGCCCGGGATACCGTATTAATAGAAAAGCCCGTGGTTTCTGCCAAATCCTTTAATTTGATCATAGATTAACGTTAACACTAAATTGTTCATAAAGCAAGAAAAATTTGAAAATTCCAAAGAAAATAATGGATAAAAGTATAAAAAAATAAAGAAATATTATTTTTTTTAGAATATCGTTAATCTTATCAAAATTATAAAGCCCGACCTTTATTTCAGAACTAAAACCAGAATCTTCTTAAGGTCCGACCTCTTAATAAAAGAAGATTTTCAACCAAAACAACTAAATTTCCATAAAAATCTTAATATTTTCCCCCTATTTCTAATAAACATTAAAAAAGAAAATTATTAGTAAACAAGCAACCCCCTCTTATTATTTTATTTATGATTTGTGCTTTTTATTACTGTTATCATTCACATATATTTTTCCCGTAAATTCGTTGTTTTTTGAGTAAAATTATTCGTTTAATAATTATCCTTTATTCTTCGTGAGTCCAGTTTTTCCCGTATAAGCAATAAACCCAATCAGGGTTACCGCTTATGAGTGTCATGTCCTGCTTTTTGAAGTGCCATAAACCTCCATATTTCCAGTCTTCTGCTTTTTCTACCAATTTTGCTTTCACTGGATTTAAATTTATATATTTGAATACATTGAAGAACTGTTTTATTGTCTTTATCAGCTTTGATTTAAAGCGGCTGGTGCAAATTGGACCATGTCTCTTAAAGCGGGTGTTAATATATAAACCGAGAACAGTAAGGATCCAATGCATAATCTTCGAAATAGATTCTCCTTTTCCTGTTTGGATCGAATAATGATAATGATCATCCATAATCACAAAATTCTGAATAATAAAAGAATGGTTTATCTTAGCCTTCTGAAAAGTAGCGTTTATCTTACGTTTCACCTCAGGATCTTTGAAAAATTTCTGCCCATCAATGCAATAACCAAAAACATGATAAGCACCTTCTTCAGCGGTTTCTCTTTTTTTCATAGAATGTACCTCCGGTTAATAAATGGTAATTCCATGCATTTTGCTTTAGTACATCCCGAAAAAAATGAAAAATTAATAAAAATTTTAAGGTCTGTCCTAAAAAAAAGCCATCCAGAGCCCAGACCTATTATTATTTCACTGGATAAAAACCTTGTTCAGCCCGGACCTCGTTAATAGATCCCTCTCCCAAATCAGTAAAACCCCTTTTTATAACCTGAGACATACAGTATACTGCTGTATAGCGTTTACTTTTGTACCTGTTTTCTGGTACCCTATAGTGGAAAGTTCAGATTTTTGGCTTATATATTAACAGTAGAGATAGCATTTTATTCTTAAAGTAAAACCGGCTGAAATGGAGTTGTTTTTTGTTCTTAAAGAGTCTTGATATATTTGGTTTTAAATCCTTCGCTGACCGTACCAGGGTTGAATTTGCCGATGGGATCACTGCCCTTTTGGGTCCTAATGGCTGCGGAAAATCCAATGTGGTTGATGCTATAAAATGGGTCCTGGGAGAACAGGCCTCCAGGGCTATGCGTGCCGAAAAGATGGAAGATGTCATCTTTAATGGAACCGAAAGCCGGAAGCCTTTGAATGTGGCGGAAGTAACCCTGACCTTGGCGAATGATGCGGGGCTTCTGCCTATTGATATGCCGGAAATTCAAATTAAACGCCGGCTTTACCGGTCCGGAGAAAGTGAATATTTTATCAATTCCACCGCAGTAAGATTAAAGGAAGTCAGGGAGCTTTTTTGGGATACCGGCGTAGGGAAAGCAGCATATTCGGTGATGGAACAAGGTAAAATTGACCAGGTTTTATCATCCAAACCTGATGAAAGGCGTTATTTATTTGAAGAAGCTGCGGGAATCACCCGTTTTAAGATAAAAAGTGCAGAAGCAGAACGAAAACTGACAAAAACCGAAGAAAACATGCGCCAGGTCGAAGGAATTCTTGGTGAAGTTAAGCGTTCCTATGATTCATTGAAGGTTCAAGCTGATAAAACTCTGAAATACCGGACATTACGGGAGGAAATCTTCCAATTTGAACTGGATATTCAGCTGTTACGGCTAAAACAGTTCAAATACGACAGGGATAAACGGGTTGAAGATCTGGAAACCCGGACAAAAGACCGGGATGCTATCCGAACAGAAATGGATAAAATCAACAAGTCCCTGGAAGAAAACATGGACCTGGTAAATTCTCTGGAAGAAATCCTGATTGAGCATCAAAAAAATATTTATGGTCTGGCTGTTGAAAAGAATGCCAAAGAAAAGGAAGCCAAACTTCTGGCGGAACAGCGGAATGAATGTAAAATTAAAATCCAGCAGAACGAAAGCCGTGAAAGGGCTATCCAAATAAAAATCGAAGAATTGGCCGACGATGCGGAAGAACAGGACGGCGTGGTCAGGGATCTTCAGAAAAAAGTTGAAGACATACAGGAAAATATCAATTCCTTTGAACAGAATATCCAACTGGCATCCGCCAGAATCGGGGAAAATGATAAGGCTGTCCAAAGGGCAGAAGAAGAAATTCTTGGTTTTGAGGCGGATCAGCGGAATTATGAAAAAGACCTGGAGGCAATCACCGATGATATTGTGGCTGCCCTGGATGCGGGCCTGAAAGAAGCGGGATATTCCTCCAGTGAGAGAAAAAACACCGAATTTGCCCTGGAAGAAATCCTTGCAAAACTGAAAACCCTTCTTTCAGGAAGGGAAAATCTGATCCTTGACCTGGCTGCAGCGGCAGACCGGGCCTCAGCAGGAGGGGCACTCCCTGCCCCGGCTGATCTTAAGCGTATTGCGGAAGGTCTGGCCCAGGCTCTTTCAGATGCTGCTGGTCATGCCGAAAAGGCAGCCAGTCTTTTTGAGGTTTACCGGAAAAGCACCCCTAGTTTTATCGATGATTTCCTTGCTCCAGAAGGGATTATCACCAAAAAACGGGCTTTTGATGCAAAAATCCGTGAATGCAAGGATAAGGCCACCGACCGGAGAACCCGGATTGCCGGACTCAGGCAGGAAAACGAAGGGTTGAGTATCAAAATAAATGAATACCGGGCAACTTTGGAAGAACTGAGGGTCAGCCGGGTACGGATGGCGACCCAGGCCCAATCCGCAGAAGAACAGGCTAGATTGATCCGCCGGGAACTAGCCGGTCAGGAATCTCTTTTAAAAACCGTCCAGGATGAACTCTTTTTAGACAGGAAACGGTACGACGAAATTGCCGAACGTATCGGGGATACGGAAGAGGAAATTGTTGAGATTGAGCGCAAGGGTCTGGAACTTACCGCTGCCCTGGAAAAGCTTGAAAAAGATATTGCCGCCCGGAATGGCGATGTGGCGGGAAAACAGGAAACCATCAAAAAGAAAACCTCCGAGTTATTCAAAGTTCAGGAATCCCTTGAAAAAATACATCTGGACCTGGTCCAGTCGGAAACAGAAATCAAAAATATTCAGGATAACTTCCGGGAAACCCATTCCCGGGATCTGATGGAATTTGAGGAACGGATATTCACTATAACCACCCCCGCGGCAGAGCTCAGGGAGAAACTCAGCGGGGCTAAGGGCGCCCTCAGGGATTTAGGTTCGGTTAACCTTATGGCTCCGGAGGAATTTGCAGAAACCAGGGAAAGATACGATTTCCTCTCAACCCAGTTGGCGGACCTGACCAAGGCCAGGGATGACCTGGAACGGATCACCGCAGAAATCAGAGCCGAATCATCCGAGCTGTTTTTATCAACCTATAACAAGATTAAGAAAAACTTCCATAACATGTTCCGCCGTCTTTTTGGCGGAGGGCGGGCAGAACTACGCTTATCCGATCCAAATCACGTTCTGGAGTCGGGTATCGAAATATTTGCCCAGCCCCCGGGAAAAAAACTGGAAAATATTACCCTTCTTTCCGGAGGGGAAAAATCCATGACCGCGGTGGCTCTCTTATTTGCCACCTATATGGTTAAACCGTCGCCATTCTGTCTTTTGGATGAAATTGATGCTGCCTTGGATGAACAGAACGTCCTCCGTTTTGTTCAGCTTCTCCGGGAATTCGGCAGTACCAGCCAGTTTATTGTCATTACCCATAACAAACGGACCGTCACCGGTGCAGGAACCCTTCTTGGTGTTACCATGGAGGAATCCGGGGTCACCAAGGTCATCAGTGTACGTCTGGAAAATGATAAGGATGGCCCAGCAGAATCAATCCCTGACCCGGAACCCTTTGAAGAAGAAGAGGTCGAGCACGAAAGCGGCCGGGAACTCCCCCTGGGTATTGATGATCCCTCATTGGTAACCGAGGCGGAACTGCGCCCCATCCGTTCAGCCATGCCTATGGGGGCAGTAGAAAATAAACAGAAGGAAGAACCGCAGGAATCTGATGAAGGTCCGTCCCTCTATTCCAGCATAGAAGAGGAAGAACAGCCGGAAAAATAAGATTCCGCATCAGGTTCCTCTCTTATATTGATTTTTTTTGAAGAGGAGCTCCTATGGAACAAATTCTGCTGGGTATTTTTATTTTGATTTCGGTAATTCATCTTTTTACCGCCTTTTTCGAGATCGAAAAACCTAGAAAAATCACCAAACTCTTCCTGTTGCCCCTGCTTTTAATCTATTTTATCCTGACCACGGGTAAATTATTTATCCCCGTGCTTTTTGCCGCAGTATTTGGCTGGCTTGGGGACTTTTTTTTAATCGATATTGAAAAACCGGTCCGTTTTAAACTAGGCCTGGCCAGCTTTTTGCTGGGACACCTTTGCTACATTCCTTCATTTATTTTATTTACCGGAACTTTTGAAATCCAGGTACTCATAATTTCCTATATTATAGCCATTCCTCTGGGATTCCTCATCGTAAAAGCTATAGCTCCCGCAAAAGAGATGATGATTCCCGTAATATTATACACCCTTGTCATTTTGAGCATGAGTATTTTTGCCCTGCAACTGATGCTCTATAATATAACCCCCTGGTCAATCATGGTTTTTATAGGCAGTCTTCTATTTATCTGTTCCGATACAATTTTGGCTTTCTTTACATTCCGTAAAAAACCAAAAAGAGGGGATTTTTATATCATGCTTCCGTATATTTCAGCCCAGACCTTTATTATTATAGGTCTGGCCCATTTATAAGCGAAAAGACCCGCCCGGACTTATAAAATTGTAAAAGAATCAGCCATTTCAGCCCAGACCTTATTCCGGTCCAAGCCCGGGCCTGGATAAATCCAGCCCGGACCACAAATTTAGAAATAAAAACGGCGGCCGAAGGCTTTCAAAAAGCCGCCCTCAGCCGCCGAACAAAATCATTATATTTCAGAACCGTTTATCCTAACCCTTACTTACCTATGGGTATCACATTTTACCCTTAAAGTATCTTTGCGTCCCTTAATGCCTGAATGTTTCCGGGATTTTGGGGTACGCCGGAGGTATAAATCTCATTAATCCTTGCTTTATAAAAGTCCCTCACCTTATGGCGTACTAATTTCATAGTGGAATTGATCAGGCCATTGGTTTCATCAAAGGCTGATGGAATAATTGCAAACGAAGAGGGCCGCCATTGGGGCGGAATATGGGAATATTCGGGGTGATCCCTGAAAGCGGACAGATCATCCCTGATAAGATCAATGATTTTTTCCGCATCCCCGTCGGATGTACCGGTAATACCCTTTTCTTTGGCAGCGGCCTTTACAGCTTCCGTATTAAGGGTAATCAGGACACTGGTGAATTTATTCTGTTCGTTATAGGCCATAATCTGGTCAACAAATTTTGATGTATTGATGATGGCTTCTTCAATTGTTTCGGGGCTGTATTTTTCGCCGTCCGCCGAAATGAGCAGGGCCTTCTCACGTCCGGTAACAACCAGGAAATTATCCGCATCAATATAGCCCAGGTCTCCGGACCAGAGCCAGCCATCCTTTAGGGTTTCTGCGGTGGCCTCGGGATTCTTGTAATACCCCTTCATCACCGAGCCCCCCCGGGTTACAATCTGTCCGATTTCCCCGGTTTTACATTCCGTGTGTTCATCCTTCATAATCCGCACATCCAAAGCGGGAATAATGTTTCCCGAAGTTCCGAATTTATGTCGGGCCATGGAATTGGCACAAATGATAGGGGAATTCTCAGTCAGGCCGTACCCCTGGTATACCGGGACGCCAATGGCATTGAAAAACTCCTGCTGCCTTATTTCAAGCAGAGCTCCCCCGCCGATACAGAACTTAATATCCGTGCCAAAAATTTTTCTTAATTTGGGGAATACCAGGGCATTTGCCAAAGCCCAGGGAAACCAGGAAACAATCCGTGTTCCCACGGATGGTTTGTCGTAACCGTTGCCGGCTCGGGCAATTCCCGCCTTAACTCCCCGGTCAAAGATACCCTTCACAAAGGAACCTTTTTCCGAAACCCCCTGGATCATTTTTTTCATGAAATTACCCGAAAGTGCGGGTACCGTGAGGAGAAAATCGGAGTTTACCTCCACCAGATTTTTTGGGAGATTCCGCATGGAAGCTACCGGACCACCCTGGGCATCCACAAAATACATGGCAATGCCCCTATAGGCAAAAATATAGATCCCCACGGTATGGGCAAAGGAATGATCCAGGGGCAGCATGATCAGGCTTTTCCAGCCCCTTTTCACTTCCACTATCTCCGCAGCCATCATGGCATTATGGAGGTAATTTTTATGGGTCAGCATAATACCCTTGGGGTTTCCCGTGGTTCCCGAGGTGTAGCAAATGGTTACAGTATCATCTTCATGGATACCTTTTTCAATTTCAGCCAATTTGTCAGCCCAGACCTTAACGGCGACCAGTTTTTTCCCCTCCGCAGCCAGATCATCGTAGAAAAAGAGGTCTGTCCCTTCAGTAAGATTTGTCCTGCCAATCATTTCCTTAAGATGGTTTGTTCTGGGGCTGATGCAGATAACCACGGGCTTATATTTAACCTTATCAAGAACATCCGCTACTTTCTGGAAATTGTTTTCCGATACCAGGACCGCCCTTGATTCGGAATGGTCCAGTCTGAAGATGATTTCATCTCCGGAAAGCTTGGTTGAAAGGGGTACCGAGGTACAACCTGCTTTAAGAATTCCAAATTCACCAATTACCCATGAAGGACGCCCCTCTGAAATGATAGAAATATTTTCATCTTTCTTAAAACCCTTTTCTGCCAGGGCTGCTGCAAAAGCCAACGAAAGAGCATCAACCTCGGAATAGCTGAAGGTTTTCCATTCGCTCCCCTCTTTTCCTCCAAGATAGGGCATGTCACCAAACTTTTGCACAGATTCATGTAACAATTCTATGACTGTGTTCATTTATTTCCTCCGTTTTTAACAAGTACCGCAGGTACTGAAGGGATATGAATTGAATTCGCTCGGGGAGTAAAACGGGATACATTAGCCAATACGAATCAGTTACAGTATCCACGATGTCCGGCGAATCGTCAAGTAAAATGACACTTTGTGTGATTTTGACATAGCAATTGTTAACATCCTGCAAATAGTATATAGTCATGCTTATCCAAAGCATGGAAGGACCACATGACAGAACAACTTATTCACTTTTTTACCGCCGTTTCAGGCTGGGAACTATTAATTATCCTATTTTCAAAAACCATCGAAGTCACCATGGGAACCCTCAGGGGTATTCTAATCAACAAGGGATACCGGACTTATGGTACAATTTTGTCGTTCTTTGAAATTATCCTCTGGGTTTTTGTGGCTTCCCAGGTGATTAATGGCCTGGTTGAAGCACCGATTAAAGGACTTATATACAGTGCAGGATTTTCTTTGGGGGTTTTTCTGGGATCCTGTCTGGAAAGCAAAATTGCCCTGGGCAAGGTCCTTATCCAGACCATCGTATCCAGGGAAAACAGCGATTTTATGGCAGCGGAACTGCGGTCCCGGGGATATGCGGTTACCACCGTTGAAGCCAAAGGCCGGGACTCGGATAAGGTGGTCCTGATGATTTTTGCCAACAGGAAAGGAAAAGATGATATTGTTAAGGAAATTCATGACAGGGATGGGACAGCCATGATCATCGCCAATGATATTTCAACCCTTCATGGGGGATATATTTCCACCAAAGACAAAAGTATCATAAAATAAATCCATGAAACAGAAGTCTTTTTTTTCTATTATATACGAAGATGATAAGATGCTGGGAACCGATAAGGTATCGGGCTTATCCGTGGGCGGTGACCGGTGGGATACTTCCCGGGACAGGCTGGATAAGCTTTTAAACAGCTATTTTGCGGAAGAACAGGAAAAGGCCGGCAAAGATACCCCGCCCCGGCTCCCCTTTCCCCACCGGGTTTATACGGTTCACCGGATTGATCAGGATACCAGCGGTCTGGTCCTTTTTGCCAAAGATGCCGATGCCCATAAGGAACTTTCCCAATTATTCGAAACCGGGAAAGTCAAAAAGAGGTATATCGCCGTTGTCCATGGCCGTCCGGGTTGGAAGGAAACGGCCTGCGATCTGCCCCTGGTACCGGATGGTGATAAACAGCACCGGACCATCATCGATAAATACCAGGGCAAAAAATCCCTGACCCGCTTTATATTTCTTGGGGGCGCGGGAAATTACAGCATTATAGAAGCCCTGCCCCAAACAGGCCGGACCCACCAAATCAGGGTTCACCTGGCCAGCCTGGGGCATCCTATTGTGTGTGATGCCCTTTACGGAAAACCTGGAACCATGAAAGGGGTATTCCTGTCATCATTCAAAAAGGGTTGGCAGGGTGATCCCATTGACGAACGGCCACTTCTTTCCAGGCTTGGGCTTCATGCCGCGGGGGTTACGCTGCCCAGACTTTCCTGGCTGACCGGAGACGAATTGATCATAGAGGCGAAACTTCCCAAGGATATGGCAGCCTTAATAAAACAAATGGAAAAATCCCAGAATTCCTCGTTTGGGCTGGATCATTTATATTGTAAATAATGGAGGCTTTTTCAAAATGTCAGATTTTGAAAAAGCAACCTTAGATTTAGGGGAAAAACCGGCTTTTTGACGGTATTTCTGAAGCTTTTTTCAAAACTAACCGAGTTTTGAAAAAAGCTCAATGATTAAGATAGATAATGGCCTCACCCAGGAGGCCGCTTTCATCCCACCTCAAACACCGGTACCCCGGTTTTAGGATCGGTATTCTGTTTTAAGTCCGTATCAAGATTGATTAAAGCCCCGGATGGGATATTTTCAATGGTATGTTTTTTTCCTGCCACTAGGATCATGCCCAGGGCTGAACAGGCATACCGGCCACAGAGGACGGGATCCCCCCTCGGCCCGGCCTGATTTGATTTGAATTCTTCCAGAACAATAGGATCGGAAATTATCCTTGCCCTTAGTGGGTTCTCCCGGGAAGGTCCGGGCTCGGGATTAATTTTCATGAAAAGAAAACTGAGAACCGCCCGCTCTTTGGGAAGCCCCGCGGCTCTGGAAAGGGAATGCAGCCTTGAAGGGGCATCATGGGTATCAAAAGAAAAATGGCACCACTTTGCCCCCCGCTTTCCCCCCGGAAAGGGACACCGTTCCCGGTGGGGACAGGGAGCAGCAATCGCTGCGGAAGAAAGAAAACTATCCCGGAAAAGGCTGATAAATTCCCCGGATCTGGGGATTCCGGGTTCAACCACTAAAACGGCACCGCCTTTTTTAACCAATCCCAAAAGATAGGCGTTTTCTTTTTTGACAATCTTCCCCAATTCGTTCCGGTCATCCCAGAATAATTCATTGTACACATTAACAGCCGTAACCATTGCGGCGGGTTCTCCGTATATACTCGTCCCAAGGGAACCCCTTATTGTTTTAATTTTCCAGGGACAGGATACCCCAGCGACTGCATAAAACAGTTTTTTCCCCGCCTCCAGGACCTGGGCGGTTCTGTCCACACAACGGATTTCAAGACCGCATTTCCGCAGGTCCGGCCGGGATATCCAAAGGGCCAGCGCAAAGGTCATGGGACCGGAACCCAGGTCGCAGACAGTGTCCCCGTCACCCAGAACCACATCCAGGGATGGGAGGAGCCGCAGAAGCCGGAACACATTCCAGGGAAGAAAATACCGTAAATATGCGGAAAGATGGGCAGCCTTTCCAAGGTAACCATCAACCCGGTCGCTGCGGCCGCTGGTCAATTGACGGGAAAGTTCCGCCACATCCCTGGGCAGTCCCGCCCGGTGTTTCCCGGAAAGGGGAAACGTATCATCTATGGTATGCAGTAAATTCTGAAACCCCGCCTGCAGTTCTCCGGTGAGTTCCGGAAAAAGTTTTTCCATGACCATTGATCCTTATCCCCGCCTGTTCAAATCAGGATCTTCCGCTTTATGAACCGTAAAATACAAGCCAATCAGATCCGACCGGATTTCATCGATATAAGCCCGGATATCCTGATGCTGGACCAGTTCATCCGCTAACTGTTCCTGGGCACCCTGGATAGTAAAACGGCGGACATACAAAAGATGCCTTAATCTCATGACAATCCGGAGGTCCCGGCTGGAATATATCCTTCTTCCAAAGTGATCCTTCTTTGGCTGAAGCAGGGGAATCTCTTTTTCCCAGTAGCGAAGAACATGAGCCTTAATCCCCGTTAGTTTTTCCACATCACCAATGGAATAGGAAGCCATTCATGTGCCCCGTCTTTTTGTTTTTTTGAGAGAAGGGGCCCCTTTGCCGCCCCGGGATTTCTTTTCTTTTGCGGTATTCCCCGGGCCAGTGGTTTTTGCATCAGCCTTTTCCTTTTTTGCATGACCTTTGGTTTCCAGTTCCCTGAGGGCGGTTAAGGCATCCTTTCTGGATCCCCGGAGTTCAATCTGGACGGGTATCATGGAATACCCCAGATCCTTCCGGATTTTGTTTCTCAGGTACGATTCATAGGCGCTGCCCACCGCATCCGGGCGGCTGGCAAAAAAGATAAACTTCACCGGGTTTTCCGAAACCTGGGTGGCATATTTAATTTTAAATCGGGTTTGGGGTCCCACCGGAGGCGGATAATCTATGAGCCACTGTTCCAGGGCTTTGTTGAGTGGCCCCGTATCAATGTGCCGGATAAGCTGTTTATACATTTTCAATGCGGTATCGAGAAGTTTATCCACCCCGGTTCCGTCTTTGGCGCTGACCGGTATGATCGGGGCATACTCCAGGTGGCCGAACATAAAACGGGTCCGGTCGGCCATGGCGGTAAAGGTATTTTTTATATCCGGCATGGTATCCCATTTATTCATCACCAGGATAATGCCCCTTCCCTTTTCCGCTGCCAGGGCGGTGATTTTTTTATCCTGGTCGGTCAGACCTTCCTGGGCATCGATCATGAGAAAAACAATATCCGCTTCTTCCAGGGTTTTTATTGCCCGGTTTACCGAATAATATTCTATATTTTCAGTGACCTTGCTTTTCCGGCGGATCCCCGCGGTATCCAAAACTTTGAAAAGGTGTTTCTTGTAGGAAAACATCCCCTCCACCACATCCCGGGTTGTACCGGGGATATCGCTGACAATGGAGGCAGCCGAAGCGGTAAGCCGGTTCGAGAGGGTCGATTTTCCCGTGTTGGGTTTCCCCAGAAGGGCAATTCTGACAGGCCGGTCCTCAAGATCATCCACCTCGACCCTTGAAAAATCCAGCCTGGAAATGATGGATTCCTCAAGCTCCAGGATATTATCCCCATGTTCCGCGGAGATCATAAATACCTGGTCAAACCCGTAGGAAAGAACATTCCAGGCATCGGCTTCCCGGCGTCCGCCTTCGGTTTTATTCACCGCCACAATCATCCGGTTCTGGTAAGGCCGCAGGAATTGGATAAATTCCTCATCCTCCAGGGTAAGTTCCCCGGCTTCCAGGATAAGTATTACCAGGTCTGCGGCTTCCAGGGTTTCCAGGGTCCGCTCCACCACCAGGTCATCCAGTTCTTCCCGGTCCAGCTTGAATCCTCCGGTATCAACCAGATGGACGGGCTTACCCAGGATAAAACAATCGGCTCCCACGGGATCCCGGGTTACCCCAGGGGTGGGATCGGTAATGGACCGGCGTTTCCGCAAAATCCTGTTGAACAGGGTGGATTTCCCCACATTGGGTCTGCCCGCTAAAACAACCGTAGGAAGATGCCTGTATTTTATTTCCGAATCAAATTGCATAATTACCTAGCCTAAAGAACCTGTCTAAAAGACAGGGAAATGTTCGGCCATCCATGTTTCAACCAGGGAATCCACCGATTTATAGGATGTACATTCCAGGGCTTTTTGGGCCAGGTTTTTACAATCTTTTAAAGTGGAACCCCGGATAATTTCTTTAACAAGCGGTATTGATTGGGGGGTCATGCTGAATTCATCCAGGCCCATCCCCAGCAGAACCGCGGTTGCCATGGGATCCCCGGCCAGTTCACCGCACATGGCGGCTTTTAATCCCTGCCCGTGGGCAGCATCGATAGTTGTTTTGATAAACCGCAGCACCCCCGGATGAAACGGCTGTGCCAGGTAGTTGACCTTTTCGTTTCCCCGGTCAGCCGCAACACTGTACTGTACCAGGTCGTTGGTTCCGATAGAAAAGAAGGCCGATTTTTTTGCCAGAATATCCGCAGTCATGGCCGCGGAGGGCACCTCAATCATGATCCCCACCTGGATATTCCCGGAAATTTTCTGTCCCTTGGCCAGGCATTCCGATTTAGCCTCCTCGAGAATAGCCAACGCATCCTCCAGTTCCTCAATACCGGAAATCATGGGAAACATGATTTTCAGATTTCCCTCTACACTGGCACGAAGCATGGCCCGGAGCTGGGTTTTGAACAATTCCGGGAAGGATATGCAGAACCGGATTGCCCGCCACCCCAGAAGGGGATTCTTTTCATCCGCGGCCTGGAAATTGGGAAATATCTTGTCCCCCCCCACATCCAGGGTCCTGATGGTAACGGGTTTGTCACCCAGGGCTTTTAAAACTTTTTTATAGGATTGAAACTGGGCTTCCTCATCCGAAGACAGCCCCGGGGTGATAAATAAGAATTCCGACCGGTAAAGGCCGACCCCATCGGCGCCATATTTTAAAATTCTGGCGGCTTCCTCGGAGGTTTCAATGTTTGCCTTCAATAAAACCTTATGACCGTCGAGGGTTTCCGCGGGCATGTCCCGGATTGCTGCTAGCTCGTCGGTCATTTTGGCGATTTGTGCGGTGGTCCTCTTAAACAGGGAAACGGCTTTTTCATCGGGATTTACCGTAACCTTTCCTTCAATTCCGTCCACAATCAGCATATCGCCGTTGTGTATCATTTTTGTTGCTTTGGAAAGCCCCAGCACAGCGGGAATTTCAAAGGCCCTGGACAGGATCGCCGTATGGGAGGTCCGGCCTCCCATATCCATAACAATGCCCTTTACCCGGGTTTTGTCCATGATCAGGGCATCCGAGGGCAGCAAATCCCGGACAACGAGGATAATGTCCTCTTTTAAATCCGCCAGGGAGAATTTTTTTATTGACAGAAGATTACGGATAACCCCGTTGGCCACATCGGATATATCGACAGCCCGTTCCCGCAGGTAGGGATCCCCCGAGGCCATCAGTTTTTGCATCATTTCATGAACAATACTTTTTACAATCCATTCAACATTTTCTTTCTGGATGAATAATCTTTCTTTAATTTGATCCAGGAATTCGACATCCTCCACCATCATCAGGTGGGCTTCAAAAATATCCGCCTGCTGCTTGTCCAGCTCCTGTTCAGCCCTTTTATGCAGCCCGGCAATTTCCTGTTTTGTCTCTTCCACGGCAGCAAGAAGACGCTGCCATTCCATTTCAAGAGATTCTCCATCAATGGTATAACGGGGTATTTCTGGAGTTTCGCCTTCCAGGTAAAGAAAGGCCTTTCCCATAACAACGCCAGATGAGGCAGGAATTCCGGATAACTGTTCCATTGTATTGAAGGATACTCCAAAGCCGGGTAAACTGTCAAACCGGTATGGAAGAAAATAATAGAACAAAAACAATCGAAAGAGCCCCGGACTGTCTTAAATGTGTGTATTTTAGGATAAGCTGGGACCCCCATTTTCCCCGGTCCTGTTTGGTATTCGGCATTAAAAGCCGGAATTTGCCATCTATAGAAGTCTTTCGCGCCACGGGTCAGCATTGTCCATCGTTTAAGCAAAAAGAAGGGATGAAATGATTTACCTGGTACAGCCTCCCCTGGTGCAGCTGAATGCTCCATATCCTTCTATATATTACCTTCGTTCTTTCCTCGAAAAGCAGGGATTAACGGTACGAACCGCGGATCATTCCATTGGTTTGTTTGAAAAGGTCTTTTGCCGGGATGGTTTAAGGCTGGTTTTTTCAGAGGCCGCATCGGTTTATAAAAACCGCGGGAATAATCAGGCCGGACCTCCGGTTTTCGAGGAAAACCAGGTTATTTATTATATAGAAGGTTTCCTGTCGGAAGAAGAAAAATGGATCCGCAGCATAAACAGGCTGATCAGTTTTCTCCGGGGAGAGGACCGGGAATTTGGCCACCTGCTGGGACTGGCCAACGGCATTCTGCCCGGAAGCCCCAGGCTGGATGCTTACCTGGATTCGGTGGAGGGCCAGCCCCCTCCTGATGCGGCGGGCCTCATGGCGGGGAAACTCCTGGCGGACCTGGCGGAATTTATCAGGCTTACCCTGGACCCGTCCTTTGCACTAATCCGTTACGAACAATCTTCGGGAAAAAGCATCCGGGATTTTTCAGCGGTCCTGGAAAACCTTTCAGGTTTCATCCTGGACACTTTTTATGGCCCATACCTGAAACGGGAGTGGGAAACCATGGATATCCCTCCCGGGGAACCGCTGATCCTGGGCTGTTCAATCCCCTTTCCCGGTTGTTTAACCGGGGCGCTGTACTGTGCGGAATCAGCCAGGAAATACTTCGGGAACCGGGTCACCACCATCGCCGGAGGCGGTTATGTAAATACCGAACTTCGTTCCCTGGGGGATGACCGGTTTTTTGATTTCTTTGATTATCTTTCCTTTGACCGGGGATACGGTTCCCTCGCTGCAATTTTAAAGGATGCGGGAAGCCGGACCCCCCGGGGGGGACAGCCCCTGTACAAAACCATGTACCGGTTGGATGAAACCGGACAAATCATCAAGCCCGGGGATGATGACAAAATCTTTTCTGAGATCGACGGGGAATCCCCGGTATCGGTTTTTCCGGATTATTCCTCGGTGGATTTTTCCAGATACATCTACCCCGTGGATGACACCAATCCCATGCACCGCCTCTGGTCCGACGGGCATTGGCTGAAGGTGTACCTGGCCCATGGCTGTTACTGGCATAACTGTGCCTTCTGTGATGTAAGCCTGGATTACATAAAGGGTTTCAGGAAGGTTGATCCTGATGCCCTATTCGGGCACCTGCTTGATCAGGTTGAAAAGACCGGCATCCGCGGTATTCACCTGGTGGATGAAGCAGCGCCGGTTTCATCCCTGCTCCGGCTGGCGGAACTGAACCGCCAAAAAGGACTGCCCTTTTTCTTTTGGGGAAACATCCGTTTTGAAAAAAGTTTTACCCCCGATACGGCAGCTCTTTTAGCCGCCGGCGGCCTTGTGGGGGTATCCGCGGGGATAGAAGTGGCGTCCGGGAAGGGATTCCAGCGGATCGGCAAGGGAATCGGTTTCGACGATGTGGTCAGCGCCTGTGCGGCTTTTAAGGAGTCGGGCATCCTGACCCACGCATATCTGATCTACGGCTACTGGGATGAGGATGATGCGGAAATTATAGACTCCGCGGAGGTAATGCGCCAATTCTTTGAAACGGGACTGCTGGACTCCACCTTCTGGCATAAATTTGTCCTTACCAGGCATTCAAAAATATATACCGAAAAACTCCAGGGAAACCATGAATCCCTCATCATCAAAGATCCGCTCAAAATAAATCCCCGGATGAAGGTGTTTGCCGATAACGACCTGGGTTTTGAAGGTGAAAACCGATTCGATAAATTCACCGTCCCTCTGGATTCGCTGGCCGCCGCATGGATGGCCGGTGATACTTCCCTGCCGGTGGGCAAGGCTTTTCCCTTCAAAGTACCAAAACCCTCAGTCCCGGAAGATTTTATTTCCTTCCATATCAGTGAGTATGCCCGCCGCCGGGACAAATGTTTTTCTGACTATGAACATAGACGGCATGTTTTCCTGGGTTCAAAACCCATGGTTATTCCCGGAAAAACCGAAACCCTCCTCAGGTGGCGCTGGAAAATATCGGATTACGAATACGGTTTTGCCGCCGGGGAAGACCAGGTCAGGGCCTTAGCGGATATTCTGATACAAGCCTCCCCGGGTTCCGGAATGGATCATACCTTCGATGCCCTGGCCTCAATTCTGGGAAAGGAAAAGACTATAAAATTCTGGAAAGTCCTCCGGGAGGGAGGACTCACTGCCTGTCAGGAAAAAACGCTATAGATAATTCCAGCGATCCCTTGAGGACCGGGATCATTCTCCCGGTGATTGAGGCCCTCGAAATCACCCGCGGGGCAAGAGCTTTTTCACCGCGGAGCCCTTCGGGAGCCTCAGGGACCGGGATTATTCTCCCGGTGGTTGAGGCCCTCGAAACCACCCGCGGGACAAGAGCTTTTTCACCGCGGGGCCCTTCGGGAGCCTCAGGGGCCGGGATTATTCTCCCGGTGATTGAGGCCCTCGAAACCACCCGCGGGACAAGAGCTTTTTCATCACAGGACCCTTCGGGAGCCTCAGGGGCCGGGATCATTCTCCCGGTGATTGAGGCCCTCGAAATCACCCGCGGGGCAAGAGCTTTTTCACCGCGGGGCCCTTCGGGAGCCTCAGGGGCCGGGATTATTCTCCCGGTGATTGAGGCCCTCGAAACCACCCGCGGGACAAGAGCTTTTTCATCACAGGACCCTTCGAGAGCCTCAGGGACCGGGATTATTCTCCCGGTGGTTGAGGTTCTCGAAACCACCTGGAATGAATAAACCTTGTCCCGTGAGAATCCCAGCACATGGAACTTCAGGGACTACCGCGAAAAATCCGTCACCTCACCTCAATCTCCACTGAAGCATACTTCCCGGAATCATCCTCCACTTCAATACCATGCCTTCCCCGGGCAAGGGGAAGCATAAATACCCCGGCATTATTAATATTTCCATACATAACACCATCCACAAAAACCCCGGCCCCTGGATCAAACCCATACGTCTCAACCCGGATAGCCTGGGCCGAGCCGGGGAAGGATGGATCAATGTAAAAAACCGAACCGGGAGAGGGAATCCGGATGCCCGCATTTTGATTTCTTTCTGTCCCCGCGGTCCTGAACCGTTCAACTATCCAGGATTGATATTCCGGGGGATACACCACATCGGAACCTCTGTGCCAGCTGCAATCCCCGGGAATTTCATTATCCGGGAACCATTCCCGGACGCTGCCGGTACACCGGGATGTGTACAGCATCCCCGATAAGGCGCATATATCCCTTTGAACCAGTCCGGCAGGAACCGGACCGCCCACATGGCCGGCCGTTGAATACGAAACCCGGGAATTGGGAAACTGCCCTTCCTCCTGTCCGGATATAAGTTGTTTGAGCAAATTTGACGCTATCCCTGCGGGAATAGAACTGCCGGTTTTTCCGATCACGGTTTCACCGGAAAAATTTCCCATCCAAACCCCAACGGTGTATTGTTCCGTAGCAGCCAGGGCCCAAATATTCTGGAACTGGTTTGATGTTCCGGTTTTAAACATCACCGGGAAGGGTAACTGGAACACCGGAGCAGGCCCGAATCCGGGATAACGGCTGGCCGGATCCGATAGTATATCGCAGATTACCCAGGCCGTCCCGGATGATATCACCGGATCAGTTTTTCCTTTTAATCCATCCTGCTTTTTTTTCTCAGCGGATTGATAAAACTGCAATTGGGCGGGACTGCCCCCTCTGGGAAAGGCAGCAAAGCCGCAGACCATTTCCTCCAGACTTACCTCGGCATTTCCCAAAGCCAGGCCGGTTCCATGGGTACCCATCCTGTCCGAGATAGAATAAAATCCCAGCTGTTCCAGATAACCCTCGAACCGGGTAACCCCAAGCCTTTCCAGGGTATACACCGCAGGAATATTCAGGGATGATGCCAGGGCGACCCGCATCCTCACGGGACCATTAAACCGGCGGTCAAAATTCGAGGGAATGTAGGCTTCACTTCCTCCGAATACCGAAGGAAGATCCGGAAGGATATCACCGGGGCCAATCCCGGAATCCATGGCCAGGGCATAGAGAAACGGCTTAAGACATGATCCGGGCTGGTTTAATACCCGGATCCCGTCGATTTTACCCTGGGAGTCTTCATCAAACCAGGACCTTGAACCCGCATACACCAGGATGTTTCCCGTGGCATTTTCTATCAATAGAATTGCCCCATTCCCTACCCGGTTGTGGGAAAGCTGGAAAAGCTCGTTCCTCAGCTGCTGTTCCGCCAGGGTCTGCATTCTTAGATCCAGGGTACTTTTAACAATCCTCCGGGAAGGATCATGTTCATCCTGGACCAGTCTGGCCAGCCGGTCCGTGAAATGGGGCGCATAAAAGGGAGCCCGGTCTTTATCATGGATATTCCTGGTTCCGGTTATGACCTCCCTGAGGGTTTCTTCATCAATATGCAGATTACAGCGCCTGGAAAGCAGTACCGCCGCCTGGAGTGACCTGGATTCATTGTAAAGCGGATCGTAAAGGGACGGCCTCCGGGGAACCACCGCCAGTACCGCCGCATGGGCATCATCCAGCTGGTCCGCGGCCAGGCCGAACCTATTCCTGGCCATTGCCCCCAGGCCTTCGATATTGCTTCCAAAGGGAATACCGTTAAACCACAATTCAAGGATTTCCCGCTTTGAAAGTTTTGCCTCCAAACGCATGGCGTCCCAGGCTTCTATCAGTTTTCCCTTCATCCCCTGGGGATGGGGTTTTATGATCCGGGCCAGTTGCATGGTTATGGTGGATGCCCCGGAAACGGTTTTCCCTGCCCGGGCATTCCGCCAGGCACTGGCTATAACAGAAATGGGATCAATGCCGGGATGAACATAAAAACGCCGGTCCTCCGCCCGGATAAATGTCCGTTTTACCCCTTCGGGAATCTGATCCAGGCTGACCCATTCCCGTTTAACCCCATCATCCGGGGGAATGACCCGCAGGGTTATGCCGTTCCTGTCCTGGACAACCAATCCATAGGACCGGTTCCTGAAAGCATCCAGTTCCGGAAAAGGCGCCAAGCCCAGACCTGTTTTAAACAATATAACCGCCCCAAAAATAACAGCGATAATTATGATGAAACCCTTCAGCCAGGGATACTTGACCATTTTCATTTCAATTTATTTTACCATGATTTCCGGAGGGACTCCATATACCAGGGCTAGTCCGGAACTTACGGTATTTTTGTATCGTTTTTCAATCCTGATTTAGCAACGGGAACCGCTAAAAAACCAACCGGGTTTTTAGAGATTCCCGGTTGAGTTAGATCCATAACAGGGGTATAATACACCCATGAAGAGAGTAAAACGAACCACCCTTATGGGGTTAACCATAGGATTAGCGGCGCTGCTGCTGATCTATACTTTTTTGCGGTCCTTTACAGGCATCAGGCTTGAAGAATCAACCGAAAGAATTGCCATCAACTGCGTAATTTTTGCGGCTATTGGAATTTTTTTCATGAACCGTCAGTTAGCCGGACAGGAAAAAAAAGACAAAGAAGAAGAAGAGGCACAAAAGAAACTGGAAGCTGAAGACCTTCCGGAGGATGACGAATCATAGGAAAATCCCGGATTCCTGGTAAATAAGGAAATCCCGCAGGAACATGTATTTTCTTTTGACGAAACATCATAACTTTGCTATCCTAAACAGATGAAAAAAAGCCTGAGAATTTGTCTATTACTTTCTGCCTTCCTTTTTGCGGTACTGACGGTGTGTTCCATCCTTGCTTTGTCCGGCGTTGAGCGGTCGGTGAATCCGGCAAAACCCCGGACAGGAAAGATGCAGATAGTATTCCATTTTGCAGTCCTGATTCCCTCACCAAGCAAGGATCTTTTCTTTGTCCGGGCTTACAATGGAATGAAGGAAGCCGCGGAAGAAGAAAAGGCTGTTCTCCAGGTTTTTGAATACGAACCCGGAAAGGATACCTACTCGGTCAAATCCCTGCTGGAACTTATCCTCAATACAAATCCCGACGGGGTTATTGTATCCATTCCCAACGATGCCTCCTATGGGGAGGTGCTTAATCAGCTAAAAGAGAAAAAAATACCCATTGTTAACCTTGAATACAATGTTTCCTCCACCTACCGGGATGCATTCATCGGAACCAATGAATTTGATGTGGGAAGGCTGGCTGCATTAACCACCGCGGGGCTGCTGCCCAGGGGCGGACAGGTTGGTATCCTATTATCCGAAAGCCCGGAACGGAATACCACCCAGAATACCAGCTATATCCAGGGATTTCAGCAGGTTATCCGGGGATATCCTTCCATTCAGGTCAACCTGATCAGTTCCTATAAAAATACAGCCATCGCCGGGGAGGAATTTATCCGGGAAATCCTGACGGATCACCCCCAGATTGGGGTGGCGGTTTTTACCAATGCCGGGGAAGCCCTGGGGGCAGCCCAGACCTTAATTGAATATGGCCGGGTGGGTACCCCGCTGATCATTTCGGTGGATGATTCCCCGGAAATACGGAGGCATATGGAAATGGGAGTAATTTCTGCGAGTATTGTTAGAAATCCCGAAAAAGCCGGTCAAAATGCCGTGGAAGCCCTGGTTTCCCTGGCAAGAAATGAAAGGACCAACGCTTATGTCGATACGGGTTCATATGTTTTATTCAAGGATGACTTAACCAGGTCCCGGGCGCCATGAAAATCACAAATAACATCAGATATAAACTTTTTACCCTGGCGATAGTGCCGGTTTTTCTTATAGCCCTGGTGGCGTTTTTTACCACCTATACGGTGGCATCCGCCATAGCCAATATGGATGCCCTTTTTTCAAAAAATTACTATATACAGGAACTGCTGAACGAGACCGCAGCGGCTGAAAATAATCTTTCTATATATATGTCCTCAAAAAATTCGGAAAACCTCCGGCGGTATATGTACTATTCCAGGATTTTAAGCGAACGGATCGGTGACCTGGATCATAGTACCTATACTGATGAAAGTACGTTGATAGAGCGGAATATCGCATCCCTTTTAAAGGAGTTTATAGCCGCCGGGGATGCGGCGGTCCAGGCAAAACGTGCCAGGAACACCCGGGAATACGATTTTTACTATAATAGATTCAATGAGCTCGGGGCTCAGATCCAGGAACGGGCAAATGCCCTGCGGTTATTCCTCCTGGATGACCAGGTAAATAACATGGCCGCCTTTTCCTCAGGGATGAACGGGGTCCGGTGGTTTAATATGGGTATTATAGGATCGGCTTTCCTGTTTGGTTTTATCCTGATCTTTTATTATACCCAGAAGATTTCCACCCCAATTTTCCGGCTGGGCCAGGAGGCCAATAAAATTTCCCAGGGTGTTTTTGACGATTCCATCCTTCCGGTAGAAGGGGACGATGAAGTCAGTATCACCTCCCATGCATTTAATATTATGAAGGGGTCCATCCAGGAATCGATTAATGAAATCCAGAATAAGGCTAATATAGAGACTGCCCTGCTCCAGGAACGGATGAAAAACCTGGAAATGTCCGGGCTGCTGCAGAAATCCGAACTGGAAGCCCTGCAGGCCCGGATTAATCCCCATTTTCTTTTCAACAGCCTGAATACGGGCCTTCAACTTGCGGTGGTGGAGGAAGCCGAAAAAACCCGTCAGTTCCTGGAGCAGTTGGCTCAGCTGATGCGGTATTCCTTCAGGGAAACCGAGCAGTCCGTCACGGCATTATCCGAGGAATTGGAATATATCCGTTCCTATATGTACCTTATGACTATCCGGTTCCCCGGGGTTTTTTCCATTGATATCTCCATGGATTTTGATACAAAAAAGGTCCTTTTCCCGAAAATGATCATCCAGCCCCTGGTGGAAAATGCCATCGCCCATGGGCTGTACCAAAAAACGGAAAATGCATGCTTAAAAATTTATGGCTTTATTGAAGAAAGTACGATAATATTATGTGTTGAAGATAATGGTACGGGAATAACCGAAAAAAGGAAAGCAGAGATATTCGACGCGGCAAATAAGAAAAAAGATACCGTCTCCGCTGGAAACCACGGCCACGGCCTGGTAAATGTTATTTGGCGGCTGAGGCTCTTTTCGGGAAAAACCGATGTCTTTTCCATAGAATCCATTGAACCATCCGGAACAAGGATCCGTATCAGTATACCATACCAGGAGGCATCATAATGAAAAACCGGATATATCTGGTCGACGATGAGCAGCCCATGTTGGATGGTTTATCTGTCAGTATAAAAAAGTCCTTCCCGGACCTGGAAATTTCCGGTATGGCAAAATCCGGCCGGGAAGCCCTGGAAGGGATCAACCGGACGAAACCGGATATCCTTATCCTGGATGTCCGGATGCCCGGAATGAGCGGATTGGATATCCTCAGGGAGATAAGGCAAACCCTTCCGGACAGTATTATTATCCTTCTTACCGCGTATGAGCGGTTTGATATAGCCCAGGAGGCCTACAGCCTGGGGGCGTATAAGTATCTGGTGAAGCCCTTAACCCAGGAACAGCTGGTGGGGACCATCCAGGAGGCGCTTTCCCATCTCAAGCTGAACAAGGAAAGTGCATTAAGGAACCTGGAATCCAGGGAAAAACACGAATTTGCCCGGCCGCTTATTGAAGCGGGGTTCATTTATGCCCTGATCCAGGGAAATACCAACCTGGAATTTATTGATTCCTCCGCGGAATGGCTGGGGATAAAAAAGAACCATGCATTAAGGGGCCATTTTTCGGTACTGCATAAGGATGCCGAAAGCAGTTATCAGCAGTCATGGTATTCCCGGGAAGAGGAAAAACGGATCCGCCAGGAAATAACCAACCGTCTGGACTGTATTATAGGTCCTGTCATGGGAAGGCTTATTTCCATATTTACCGCCGGGGATAAATCCGATGATACCCGGTATGCCATTGAAGAAGCCCTGAAATCCGTGGGGAATCCCGGGATTAAATTTTCCATAGGAACCGTGGAACCCATGTCAACCCTGCGGAATTCCTGGATTAAGCTGTTTGAAACCATCATGTACCCCCGGAAAACCACCCCCTATTCCCAGCAGAGCAGCCAGGAAGAACCCTTCAGCGAGGAAATCCAGGGAATCCTTGACCTGGCCGCCGCGGGGGATGTGAATGGCGTAAACGCAGGTTTCGTCCGCTGGATTACCCATGATGGGGATAATCTGGACAATCCCTTTGAACGGTCCATTATTGCATCGGTGGTGGCAGCCTTTGCCGGGGGAAATGCGGAGGATATCTTAAAGGCCGGCAAGAAACAGCGTCTTTTGAACAGTTCCTCCGGCAAGGAAGCGGCGGAAGAATCGGGCCGGATGCTTACATTAAGCATTTCATCAATTTTGGATAAAGAACAGTCGGTTTCCGGAAAAAACAAGATAGATAAAAGAGTATATAAGATTCTTAATTTCATAAACGAGTCCTATGACCGGCAGATTTCCCTGGAGGATGCGGCGGACAAGGTAGGATTAAGTCCGGCACACGTCTCCCGCCTCCTGGTATCCGAAACCGGTATCAGTTTTACAGAGCATTTGAGTAAAAAACGTATTGAAAAAGCTTGTCAGGAGCTAACAGAAGGAGTTTTATCGATAAAAGAAATTTCTTCACTCTGCGGGTATCCCGACTCCAATTATTTTAGCAGGGCATTTAAAAAATTGATGGGCGTAACCCCGTCCGAATACACCCAGAAACATGGAAGGCCCTATGAAACGTACAATTATTAGAAAGGCCCTAGGTATCGTCATCTGTACATCATGCTTTTTGGCAGTATTTTCCTGTAAAAGGGAAGAAAACCCTTCAGAGGTAAAAACCCATCCCCGGATAGGATTCCTGATGGATTCATTAATCGAGGAACGGTGGGGCCGGGACAGGGATATTTTCATATCCAAAGCAAATAGCCTCGGATCGGAGGTAATTATTCAGTTCAGCGAGGGAAACCCGGAACTCCAGGAAAAACAGCTCTATTACCTTCTGGATCAGCAGGTGGATGTGCTGGTTATTATCGCCTCGGACTCCTTTTCCCTGGCAGGACCAATCCAGGATGCCGAAAAAGCGGGAATCCCGGTACTGCTGTACGAAAGGCTGGTTTTTAACAGCGGGGCAGAACTGTACCTGGCCTATGACGGCCTCAGCGCGGGGATGCAGCAGGCCCAGGGAATCCTAAGCAAAGTAGAAAAAGGTACGGTGGTAATCTACAATGGCCTTCCGAACGATGTGTATGCCGAGGAAGTCCACGAAGGGATCATGCATGTCCTGGCCGGCCCTATTGAGGAAGGTAAAATTATCGTAATAGATTATTGGCCCCAGACCATGAACAGCGAAGAAGCCTTCGAATATGTAACCTCCCTGCTGGAGAAAAATGTTAATATCAGCGGGATTATCGCTATAAATGACCTCCAGGCGGAAGCGATTATCCGGGCTTTGGCTATCAAAAGGCTGACCGGAAAAACCATTGTTATCGGGGCGGATGCGGATATTGCTGCCTGCCAGCGTATTGTGGAAGGGACCCAGTTTATGACCATTTATAAGCCCATAGAGTATATAGCCTCCACCGCAGCGGAATTGGCGGTATATATGGCCAAAAAGGACCGGTTTACCATCCATAATGCGATAAACGACGGAACTTTCCGGATTCCCTATTATAAATTGCATCCCGTAGCGGTGGATATCTCCAATATCCATGAAACGGTCATTAAAGACGGTTTTCACCTGAAGGATGATGTGTATAGAAATGTCCTTCCCCAGTAAACAGTCTTACTTTTTATGATTTAATATGCTGTTATTTTGCTATAATTTAGGGGTTGAATTCGGCCACATCGTCATAATGCAGAAGATAGAAAAACTTTCTTATTTCTCCTGAATCGATCATGTGATACAGTTATTTTGAGTTTGAACTCATATAATCTTATTTGGAGGAAATCAATGAAAAAAGGTCTTTTAATCTTACTTGCATTGATCGTCGTTTCCGGTTCTGTATTCGCTGGCGGATCCAGCCAGGGTGGCGATATGCCTAAAGTTGGTGTGGCCATTTACAAGTTCGACGATACGTTCATGTCCTACGTACGGAACTCTATCGAAGAAAATGCAAAGGGAAAAGCAACCATTGAAATGGTAGACTCACAGAATGCACAGCCCACCCAGAACGACCAGGTGGATGCATTCCTTTCCAAGAAAATGAATGTTATCGCCATTAACCCCGTAGACCGGACCGCTGCTGCCACCATTATTGACAAGGCAAAGGCCAAGAATACCCCGGTTATCTTCTTCAACCGCGAACCTCTCCCCGAAGATATGAAAAAATGGGACCAGGTTTACTATGTCGGTGCAAAAGCCGAACAGTCAGGAACCATGCAGGGCGAAATTGCTGTTGACTATTGGAAGAAAACCCCCGGCGCCGACAAGAACAAAGACGGCGTTATGCAGTACATCATGCTGAAAGGCGAACCCGGACACCAGGATGCTGAACTCCGGACCGAATATTCCATCAAAGCTATCACCGATGCAGGCATTAAAGTAGAAAAACTCGCTGAAGATACCGCCATGTGGGATCGCCCCAGGGCAGTTGAAAAGATGAAGGCTTTCTATGCACGGTTTGGTGACAAGATTGAATTCGTGTTTGCTAACAACGACGACATGGCTCTTGGTGTAATCGAAGCTCTCCGCCAGGAAGGCTATTTCACCGGCGGCAAATACATCCCCGTACTGGGTGTTGACGCCACTGCTCCTGCTCTCCAGGCTCTGGAACAGGGCACCCTCCTGGGCACCGTTCTTAACGACGCTGCTAACCAGGGTAAAGCCACCTTTGATCTCGCCTATGCTCTTGCCCGCAAACAGCCCGCAAGCAGCGCCGGTTGGACTCTTACCGATGGCAAATATGTTTGGGTTCCTTATCAGAAAGTAACCAAGGATAACTACCAGCAATTCAAATAAACGAAGCTCTGGTATCTTCAATTTTTAGAGGTTTAGTGATATAGTATTTTACAGATGTTCTAATCTTTAAAAGTTGGATTTTAACAGGGAGGATTCATCAAGGATCCTCCCTTTTTTTAAACAGATTAAGGGAGCTGCTGATGGAGAACGAAAACTATATCCTGCAAATAAAAAATATGTCAAAGGCATTTCCAGGGGTGCAAGCGCTTGATGATGTTTCCATCAATATACGCCCTGGAACAGTGCACGCCCTTATGGGTGAAAACGGGGCGGGAAAATCGACATTAATGAAATGTCTTTTCGGTATTTATGAGCCCGATTCGGGCCAAATGATACTTGAAGGAAAAGAACAGCATTTTGCCAATTCACGCCAGGCTCTGGATGCGGGTATTTCCATGGTTCACCAGGAATTACTTCCCGTACCTTACCGGAGCGTTATGGATAATCTTTGGTTGGGAAGATACCCCCAAAAAGGGGCAGGTCCTTTCCAATTTGTTGATCATAAAAAAATGTATCACGATACTATCGATCTTTTTAAAGATCTTAATATCGACATTGACCCTAGAGTTTGGGTGAGAGAACTTTCGGTCTCCAAAATTCAGCTTTTGGAAATTGCAAAGTCTGTTTCATACGGCGCTAAGGTTATTATTATGGACGAACCTACATCATCGCTGACGGAAAATGAAGTTGGCCATCTGTTTACCATAATAAACCGGCTTCGCAGCGAAGGTGTATCAATTATTTACATTTCCCACAAAATTGAAGAAATTCTTACTATTTCAGATGATGTTTCCATCATGCGCGACGGCAAGCATGTGGGTTCCTACAGTGCAAAAGAATTAACCACCGATCAGATCATTAAATTGATGGTTGGCCGGGAAATAGTGAGCCAGGAAGAAATCGAAGAAGATCATAGAAACGATAATGAAAAATGGGCATTGGTTTCTTCGCTCCGGTATCCCAGAAGGGAAAATGTACCGGGCAAGGTAATTTTTGAGGTTAAGCATTTCACCTCAGCCCAGAGCAATTCGTTCAAGGATGTCAATTTTACGCTCCGCAGCGGTGAAATCCTTGGACTTGGAGGCCTGGTGGGTGCCCAGCGGACTGAGTTGGTGGAATCACTCTTTGGACTCAGACCGGTTGAAAGCGGACAAATATTTATCAATGGAAAAGAAGTAAAAATAAGTCATCCGTTCCAGGCAAAGGAACATAAAATGGCTCTGCTGACGGAAGAACGCCGGGCCACAGGAATTATCCCCATGCTGTCGGTGAAGGACAATATGCTTTTGGCAAACCTTAAGCAGTATATTGGCCCCGGGGGACTCATCAATGAAAGAAAAGGCGACAAAGATACTGATAGTATGATTAAAACCCTCCGGG
This sequence comes from Treponemataceae bacterium, assembly GCA_031549725.1. Lineage (GTDB taxonomy): Bacteria > Spirochaetota > Spirochaetia > Treponematales > Breznakiellaceae > UBA937. The sequence continues at coordinate 18,115 of JAVBPH010000001.1, read as the reverse complement.
TTAAAACTCCCAGTTCCCATAATAAAATCCGGGATCTTTCCGGGGGAAATCAGCAGAAGGTCCTTTTTGCACGCTGGCTGCTTACTGATCCTGACATACTTATCCTGGACGAACCGACCAGGGGTATCGACGTTGGGGCCAAATATGAAATCTATACAATCATTGCAGATTTGGCAAAACGCGGCAAAGCTATTATCATGATTTCATCCGAAATGCCCGAATTAATCGGTATGTCGGACCGGATTATGGTGATGAGTGAAGGCAGAGTAACCGGGTTCGTTGAGGGCGCACAAGCTACTCAGGAAGAAATAATGCGCCTCGCAGCACAATATATGTAATCTTTGGAGATAATTTATGAGTAACAAATCAGAAACTGTTCCAGTAACACTGAACACAAAAAAGGTTTCGGACTTCTTTTTACGGTATGCTATTTATATAGTTTTCGTTATTCTGGTGCTTATCATCGCAATAATGGAACCGTCGTTCCTGTCCCTGCAGAATTTCCGGAACATCCTTTCAATTTCCGCTACCCGTATCATTATTGCTATGGGTGTGGGAGGTATTCTGATCACCGGTGGTACCGACCTTTCGGCCGGACGCCAGGTTGGTCTTGCGGCGGTTCTTTCCGCATCACTGCTTCAGACCCTGGAATATCCCCGCAGGATGTATCCTGATCTGCCTATCCTTCCGCTGCTTATTCCAATTCTTTTCGCCATGATTATCGGCGGCGGATTGGGGCTCTTCAACGGTTTTGTAGTATCAAAGGTTAAGGTGCCTCCCTTTATCGCCACCCTGGGTATGCAGGTTGCCGTATATGGTATGACATCCCTCTACTTTGACCGGCCTCCCTACGGAGCCCAGCCTATTGGAGGACTTGATGCCCGGTTTACCGCTCTTGGATCAGGCTATATTGGATATAACAACATCTATTCAATCCCGTATATCGTTTTGATAGCCGTAGCTATAGCTGCCATAACATGGGTGCTGTACAATAAAACTACCTTCGGAAAGAACATTTATGCTATTGGGGGCAACTCCGAGGCGGCAAAGGTTTCCGGGGTAAGCGTTGTGCGGAATCTGCTTATCGTTTATGCCCTCGCGGGTGTTCTCTACGCCCTGGCAGGAACCCTTGAAGCAGCCCGGACCGGTGGTGCCACCAATAACTACGGAAACGGCTACGAGCTTGACGCTATCGCAGCCTGTGTAGTCGGCGGTGTTTCAACCTCCGGTGGTGTAGGAACCATTCCCGGTATGGTGGTTGGTGTGCTTATCTTCTCGGTAATCAACTATGGTCTTACCTTTATCAACATGAGCCCCTATTGGCAGCAGATTGTAAAAGGCGCCATTATTATTTCAGCTGTAGCAATTGATATCAGGAAGTACCTGAACAAGCGCTAAAAGTAAACTTTAGCAAGTATACCCTGAAGTCCTGCTTCAGGGTATTTTTTTGCCCTGATTGATTCGAAAGAATATGTTTTGCCAAAATATTTACCCAATATTACAGCCCACAGGAAGAAATTTCTTACCTTAAAACGATGGGATCAATTTTATCTATTATTTTTCCGCTTATTTTACCGGTATTTCTTGAGTGGGATGTGGTGGTTATAACATCCACCCCTTCCCTCGGCATGCCGTTCCATTTCCCATTGTCCGAGGTAAGTACCAGGCATATTTTTTCGGGATCTTTCTGCTTACTAATAAAATCATCGAGTCTCAGAACAAAATCATTATTTTCGATAGCAGTTACAATGATTATATTATCCCAGAGATCTTCCTGGGTACTAGCCAATTCGGTCACGTCAATAACCGAAAAAAGGATGGGTTTGCTGTAAAAATGATCCGAGACTATTTTAACCACATTATTTTTAAACATTGAATTCTGGGTTATAATAAGAACATAGGAATATTTCAGATTTAACTGGTTCACCGAATAAAATTGTTCTATGCTGTTTGTTTTTTTAGGTACATGGTCAGTGGTAAGGGATACACTGCCCACCGAAATAACTACCACCACAATAGCGGCCAGTAGGGCACTTTTTTTTTCATTAAACATTTTCTTTTCCTTATTTTTACATAAAAGAATTTTCAAAAAAGCATGTTGAAAATTCTTATAATAACACCGGATGTTTTTCGTACAACTATTATTGTTCTCAAAACATCCTAAAGGAATTTCTAAAAACTTCAATTTTTAGAAATTCCCCCTATACTTAAATTTAAGTGATTTAGCTGTAAAAACAAGTAGGATTGCAAATTTTACTTTTTGAAAGGGGTATGTATGGGACCTCCTGCCCTGAAAACCTTTCAAGTATCTTCAGGACAGGAGGTCCGGCTTTTGTATATTTTCTTAAAAACTCAATATGATGCCAGAATTCCCAGGAGTCTGTCCTTATTGATGGAACGGAGAAAGTTCGCCAGCCGGGGCCCCTGATCCTTCCCTATGAGCGCCTGGTATGCGGCCCTGAAAAGAACCTTGCCGTCCATGCCGTGTTTTTCCGCCACCCGGTAAATGGCTTCCGCGCAGGCCTTATCATCTGCAAAACCTTCGATAACCGCCACCACATCATCCCGGATGCTTTTTACCGATGCTTTTTCAGTATCATCCAGGGCAGAAGAAATTTCCCCGGCGGGCCGGAGCTGGAACTTGAATTCCTCCGGGGCGCACTCCTCCACCCAGTACTTGGCGCAGACGCAGCGGCGGCGGAGACCCTCCACCTGTTCGGGTTTTATATCATCCACGTCGGCAATGACCTTTTCGATATTGCCGTCCACAATCTGAATAAGATTGCAGAGGTGCCGGAAGGGGATTTGGTAGGGCATCATGGATGGCATTTTTTCCACCTGGGAAAGCTCGTAAATCCGGCGTTCCTTCTGGTATACCGATTCATCCTTGGCCTTTTCCGCACCCCAGGCGATCCGTTCGGTCCGGTCAAAATCTTCATAGGTTTTGATAACATCCAGGTCAAAACTGATGGTAAATTCCGTATTCGGCCTGGTTCCCGCAAACAGGTACCGGGCAATTTCCGGAATGTATACCCGGAGCACATCCGTAAGGCTGATCACATTGCCGGATGAACTGGACATCTTGCCTGCACTTCCCTTAACACCAATAAAATCATACCGGAAGGTGACTGGGGCATCCCAGTGGTAGACTTCCTTGCATACCAGCCGGGCCGTATCAAAGGAACCGCCCTGGCTGTGATGGTCTTTTCCCGCGGGCTCAAAATCCACCTTTTCATGCTCCCACCGCATGGGCCAGTCAACCCGCCAGCCGAGTTTTACCCCCTTGGAGGACCGGACATCCGCGGTCTCCCTATGGCTGCAGGCATTACAATGGTAGGATACACCCCATTCCCCGTCCCAGCCGTCAATATCGGTTTCATCCCGGTTACAGTTGTCGCAGAATACGCTGATGGGCCACCATTCACCCTGGATTTTATGGTCATCGTCCCGGAATTTATCCAGGATATCCTTAAGCTGGTCCCGGTGCTCCAGGGCTGTCCGAATACCCTGGGCATACATGGAAGACCGGTATCTTTTGGACTGGTACAGAAATTCCGGATGAATACCCACCAGGGGTAAAACCGATTCAACATCGACCTCATTATGCCGGGCATAACTTTCATCCCGGCCCCAGGGATCGGGCACCATGGTAATCGGGAAACGGAGGTGTTCCGTGAGCAGTTCCTGCTGGGGCATGTTTTTAGGTACCTTCCGGAACACATCGTAATCGTCCCAGGAATAAATGAACCGCACCTTTTTCCCCATATCCCGGAGCGCCCGGGCAACAAGTTCAACGCTTATAATTTCGCGGAAATTTCCAATATGTACTGTCCCGGAGGGGGTTATCCCCGAGGCGCAGGTATACAGATCCTTATCACCCTTTTCCCGGATGATTTTTTCAGCAGTCTGGTCAGCCCAGTGAAGATTCTTATTGTCCATAATTTAAAAAGTATACCTAAAAATGACGGTTACCTCAAGATAAGGATAAAAAAATACGGCAAGAGGACGGTTCCCGTCACATATTCCTTCGATGATCCGGGTGTCACAGCACAAGAGTCCCCAGAGTCCGGATGAAATCCCCCGGTGGTTGAGGTTCTCGAAACCACCTGCGAGGGAAGAAATTCTTCTTCACGGGGCCCTTCGAGAGCCTCAGGGTCCGGATGAAACCTCCCGGTGGTTGAGGTTCTCGAAACCACCTGCGAGGTAAGAACTTCTTCTTCACGGAGCCCTTCGAGAGCCTCAGGGTCCGGATGAAATCTTCCGGTGGTTGAGGTTCTCGAAACCACCTGCAGAGGTAAGAAATTCTTCTTCACGGGGCCCTTCGAGAGCCTCAGGGTCCGGTTGAAACCTCCCGGTGGTTGAGGTTCTCGAAACCACCGGCAGAGGGAAGAAATTCTTCTTCACGGGGCCCTTCGAGAGCCTCAGGGTCCGGATGAAATCTCCCGGTGGTTGAGGTTCTCGAAACCACCGGCAGAGGGAAGAAATTCTTCTTCACGGGGCCCTTCGAGAGCCTCAGGGTCCGGATAAAACCTCCCGGTGGTTGAGGTTCTCGAAACCATCGGCAGAGGAGAAATCATCAAATATTTTTATCTTTATATGCAACTGAAAATTTAGGAAGACTATTGGCATCTCCTTGTATTAGGGCTTCTTTCTTTTTGCGGCTCCATCCCTGAACTTGCTTTTCCCGGAGAAAAGCATCCAGTATATTTTGACATTCTTCACAATAAACCATTTTTATCGGCAGACGATTTATTGTATACACCGAGCCTTCTCCGTTTTCATGCTCTGCCAGCCTCAACTCCATATTGTTGGTACTGCCGGTATAATAAGTACCATCAGAACATTGTAAAATATATACCCATCCAGTCATAATTCCTCCAGCATATAAATGATGCAGGACTGGGAATTGATTTAATATTGTTTTATTTTTCTAAAAACGTTTGGTTTGTGAGCTTCAATGATAAAAGAACCCCTCCCGGTGGTTGAGGCCCTCGAAACCCACCTGCGAGGCAAGAGCTTTTTCATCACGGGGCCCTTCGAGAGCCTCAGGGACCGGAGATTCCCCCGGTGGTTGAGGTTCTCGAAACCACCTGCGAGGCAGGAACTTTTTCATCGCAGAATCCTTCGAGGGGCAAGATTACTTAATAATCATTACCTTTCTTATTTCATCTATATCCGGACCTACTATGCGGATAAAGTACATGCCCCGGGCTACAGCCCGGCCGCCCCGGTTTTTTCCGTCCCAGGATTCCACGTATTCCCCGGCGGAGCGGCTGCCCCGGTACAGGACCTGCACCAGGGTGCCATCCATCGTAAAGACCTGGACGGTCACCTGGCCGCTCTTGTTCAGGGTATAATTGAGGTAGGTTTTTTCACCCTTGGTGGGATTGATTACGTTGTTCAGGATGGTAGCCCCACCCCGCTGGAGGGTCATTTCCTTTACGGAGAACGTAAAGGGTTTTATCCTGCAGTACCAGTCGAAAGGCACTGCAGCATCGGCAGCTATATCCAGGCGGCCCGCCAGCAGGTCAGCCGAACCCGAGGTTGTAAAATAGAAATCCACCACATCGTTGTTGCCATAGTCGTTTTCACTTAAGGTATACGAAGCTCTTTTTGATGAAGGCACAGCGGTATACCGTTTAATTGATGTAAAGGCCTTAGGCGCCAAACCAGGCAGTACATCGGGATAGACAGGATAGGTTAGCCACAATCCGGAGGAACCATAGGTGCTGGTTCCCCTGAAGGAGGAGGGCACACTAATACCGGCGATCAAATCCAGGGAGGTGGTACTGAAATTGGGATTAACCAATACATCCAGGGTAATGTCCGTATCCCGTAATGTACCGGATCCATCAAATTTGGTGATAACCACCCTGTCCCTATCCTGATCAATTGATTTAAACGGTTCTATATACGCCATTTTATCCATGGCCAAAAACGGCCAGGCAAAATAACGGTTATCCGAATCATTGACAGGCGGAATGGATATGAGGACATCCGTAATCCGGGAGGTTTTGTTCTGTACCTCTGCGGGACTATTATTTGATAAGTTATAATTTGAATATGAATCGCTGCTGGGATATACCGGAGGAGATTCCGAATAAATTGTAAAGGGGGGAATCGGGTTCTTATAGTCTTCCAAATCTAAACTGGTAATAGTATAGGTTTTTTCAGCTGCCATGTCCGCGATGGTGACTTCATTCGTAGGGAGAAATTCCACAAGGTACTCGGAATAATAACCCAATCCATTCCCGGACATGGAGGTGATAGTATTTCCAGTAAAAAGCCCTCCATTATAAACAATATTTGAAGCTGTAAAAGCAAATACCGGCTCAGAGAACTGGATATACAGCTGCTGTTTTACAGAGGGATCCCCGGAATAGGGAAGTATGAGAGAATAATTTATGATAGGCCAGGTGGTATTGACGGTTGGCATTTCGGATGTGATTGTAGTAAAAGGAATTTGTTTGGTTTCCGCATCTACAATAGTTTCATTGGATATCAGATTCCAAGTGGGCGTATTGCCTCCATCGGCATAGGGGTTTTCTTCAAGAATAATATAAAACATATTGGCATAGGAAGGATTTCTTTCATACTTCTTTACCTTATAGCCATCCACTTCAATTTTGAAACTTGAATCAAACACCCCATAAAACGGGGCTGTGGCCTGGACCCGAATCCGGTCTATCCTTCCGTTATGGTCAGTATCTTCGGTATAACTGTACAAAAAGCTGATTCCCTTGGTCCAGCCCACACAGAAATGCCCATTTGGATCTGCATAAGGGGAGGCGATGACATTATCAAATTTATCCCCCCGGAGAAGGATTTGATAGGGATCAGCCCAGGAATAATTTACTACCACATTTTTTAATTCTACAGTAACAGAAGGGTTAGTAATATCTACATTAATGTTCCAGAAATACCATCGTTCATTTGCCTCGGGGGGAGAACTGGGTTTGAGATTACCACCCACTGGAGGAGTTGTACCAAGACGGTAATCGGAATCCTGCATTTTTGTCAGCAGTGTTTCGCCTGAGGCAGCCTTAACCAAGAAACTGTGTGCAAATACATGTTCTACATCCTTGGTAGTGTCGCTGTTATTCCGCGCAAATTTTATGGTTACCCCAGATGCCGTATCACAAAGAAAATCGTACCATTTGGTTGACCCCTGGATTTTAATTGCAGGATTGCCTGAAACTAAGTCTAATGGTGCATTAGCGGCGGTAAATTCTACCTTGCTTGTCCCAGGATCAAATACTTCAGCATCGTATTGATACCAATTACGACCCAGGGTTATGGTGTAAAGAGCATTTGGAACAGCAAGTGTACCGGCAAGGATGGAAATATCATTCTTTGCGGAAAGCGGTGCTCCAAGAGTTACATTGCCGCCGCTGACAGTAAGACTGCCTATTTGCCAGTCTGATGATATGGCAGAATTTATTTTAAACGAAGTACTTCCTGTCCCGCTCATAACAAAATCCACGGAAGATAAATTGGAAGAACTGGTAATATTGGTTCCATCATCAAAAGTGACATTTCCCGAAGAAGTAATAGTCTTAGTTCCGGTTCCCGCCGCTGTAAAAGTAAAGCTGCTGGATGTAGTAAAACCGGGAGCAGTAAGTGATGTAACTTGATTAGTTGCATCCCCTAGGATGAGGGTTCCACTGTCCCCGCTGAATCCGGTAACAGAAGGGAGTGATGCATTAGAAGTATCCATAAGCCAGGCATAAGAAGAGGCAATCGTAAAACCTCCGTTATAGAGAGCTAAATTTCCGTTTTGGGCTCCCTTACTTCCGCTTACAGTAACTCCGTTTCCATTATTAATAATGATGTCCCCGGCAAAGAGATTTCCGCCCGGACTGAAAGTCTGGGCAGATGAACCTTCAAATTTTATAACATCACTATTTTGAGTAATACCGCCGCTGTTAAATGTAACACTACCTTTGAAAATAATATTGGGATCAGCACTTGCGGTTGCATTGCCAATTAACCTGCCGCTTCCATTCCCGGTGTAATTATCGTTGAAAATCATTGAGTCACTACTACTTCCCAGTTGCCCGGACTTGATGGTCCCGCTGTTTGTAACATTCCCGTACATAGTTAATAAAGCCTGAGCAGCAATCGTACCACTGGTATTTATGGCCGTGATTCCGGTTCCGGTTACAGTAATTGTATCCTCTGCAAATATTCCCCCTGTACTGGCAACCGTAACCATCCCTAAACCGGTAATAATAATATCATCTTCCGAATATATGTTGCCGTTGAGATTAATGTCGCTGCCGGTAATAGTAATACCATTAAACCCATTAGAACTTGCCGCCCCGATGGCTGCGGCGGTGACCGTACCAGTACCGGCAGTCATGCTGATAGTCCGGGTATTTACGCCGCCGTTTGTTATAGGACCGGCAAAACTGATGGCAGAATTGGCAGTCGAAATAGTACCATAGATGATATTGGCCCCGGTTCCTGTCTGGGTTATTCCGGTTGCTGCGGTAATACTATTGCCGTTTACTGTAAATGAAGCTGTTGAATCAAGATCATTAACTGAAAGAGATCTGGTCAGGTTGACAGTGCCGGCAATAGATATGTCCCCGGTACCCGCAGACATAGAAAGCGAACCGGTCAAATTTACCGCCCCAGCGATGTTGATATTTCCGGCGCCAGTGTCTGTATTTAAAGTAAGACTTCTATCTGTCCCTGCTGAACTTAAATCAGAAGTACTCTTCAGGTTTATTAATCCACCCATTGTTTTGAAAGTTACGGTATTATTATTTGCCGGTGAAATAGTCAATTGAGAAGTAAATATTAAGGATTCCCCAGAAGTTGTTACAGTAATATTATTACCAATGCTATTGGTTCCGCTACCTTTCTGCTCAAATATCGATCCCGATGAAATAGCACCGATTGTTCCTTTGGTAAAGGTGCTGCTGCTTGTAATTGTCGTGGTTCCGGCCACGGTAAGGCTGTTATTAATGGTCAGGCTTGCTCCGGTAAAAGAAAAATCTCCACCGTTTGTGGTAGTAAGGCTGGCGGCGGTAGTAGTGGTCATATTATTCCCAGTAAAGGAAAAGTCTCCGGAATATGCTTGAGTTCCACCAAAGGTGGTTGTTCCTGTTCCTGTTTGAGTAAAACTGGCAGCATTGACTGAACTGAATGAAACGATAGCCCCACTCCCCACAATAATATCTCCCAGCGCAGTCCCGGTTCCCACGGCTCCTGGTACCGTAATATCACCGCCATTGAGGGTAAGACTTCTCCCTGGCACATCTGCAGAAATAGTGCTGGAAAATGAAATCCCCCCCGTTCCCGTAGCCGTTACAGTAAGGGAGTCATTCATTTCAACTGGAGCATTAATACTTAGTGCAGATGATCCCAGACTTATAGTACGGGAAGCTCCGTTACTGATACTTACCTTGGATGTAGTCAATGTGAGGGATTTCCCTGCAGAAGCATAATTACCCTGAATGTAAATGATCCCGTCAGAAGTCCTATTTCTTATGGTCAGGGCTGACTTTGCATCTGCCACACCCGAAATATAAATATTCCCTTCATGGGTCGATTCCCCTATTATAAAAGAACCGGCAGTAATATCTATCCAATCTGAAGAATAATATACATTAGTAGGAGGAAGAATAATTCTGGAATCACCGTATTCAATAGAATCCCCTGGATTAATAGGCCGCATGGTAAATATTCCGGTACCCGCATCGATTGAACCGGCACTAAGAAGACCGTCAATTACCAGAGTAATATTTTTATCAGCTGTGGTGGATATCTTTTTTCCATTTAGATTAATTTGTGTTGACTGAATAGTAATATTCTGGGTGCTGCTGACATCATCGTTAAAGATAATTTTCCCGGCGGAGGTAAAAGAAACATCCGAAGAAGCGGTGAAATCAACCGTATTTCCAAAATTGGTATCCACAGTTCCTGCATTTATATTGACAGTATTCTTAAACTCCGCCGGGCCGCTGATATTTATACCATTTGCGGTAGTAAGCGTTCCGGTAAAAGTAGCTATTCCCGTAGTATTATTGATAGTAAGCGCAGATCCCGTTCCGGTACCGATCACAGTCCCAGCGCCTACAGAACCATCAAAGCCGACATTCCCGGCACCACTGACAATAGTAAGATTGTTACCTCCATCCACTGTCCCGGAAAATGTTACCGCACCACCGCTGCTTGTAATAGTAACTGAGCTGCTTAAAATAACATCATTATTAAAATCAACATTTCCACCACCAGTAGAAATGTTATTAGCCAGTGTAATCTGCCCTGAATCAACGCTTAAAGAAACCGGCATATTGCTTGTATTGATTCCATTAGCTCCAGTACCCACAATAATCCCGGTACTGTTTGAAAAATTGATTGCTCCGGTACTGAATCCGTTCGTATGCAGGATTCCAACAGCATTTAATTCGGTGAGGGTATAAGAACCGGATCCTTCCAGGATAAGCGACCCTGCGGCGGCGGAGATACTCCCCCCGTTCTGTAAGGCAGAACCGCTGACTGCTAAAGTAAGATTCCCCGATGAAGAAATAGTTTTTCCATTCTGTGTAAAAGTCACAGCAGAAATAGATGAACCATTGGCCGTTACATTTCCGGCAGTATTATTTAATAGGACAGTCTCAGTGGCTGTTATTGTCCGGCCTGAGATATTCAACGTCCCATTATTGGTCAGGTTAACTAAAGTTACATCATCATTGAAGATATAGCTGCCATTCACCGTTATATTCTGGAAACTATTTCCATTTGCATTAAATGTACCACTTCCGTTCAACTGTAATATGGAACCGTAACCAGCATCTACCGTAGTTACATTCCAGTTTCCTTCGGCGGTGAGGGTTTTACCGCTATCAATGGTCACAGTTCCGGCACCGCTGACGGCTCCCGTCAATGTCGTACCTTCTGAAATTTGGATTATCCTGCCAGGGGATACTGTTGTTGTTCCGGTAACAGTATTCCCATTTACATTCAGCTGAAGGTTTCCCCCGGAAACAGATAAATTATGATTAATTGTTAAAGAACTTGCCGCCACCCTGGAACTATTACTAATGGTTAAATCATAGAACGATGTCTTACCGGATAAATTGGAACTTGACCCAGTAAATTCCACCTCCCCCGCATCATCATTCAAAGATCCAAGAGTTTCATTCCCCACCAATTGTAACTTGCCCTGGTTATGTATCGCACCTGAAATAGGATTTCCGTTTGCGTTATGAACAGCGCCGGAAGCGATATTAAGGGTTGTTCCAGTTAAAGTATCAGACTGGGTATAGGTTCCAGCTATGATTACCTCGTCAAAAGATTCTCCATAGGAAGCTATATTCTTCCCTGTACCAGTGAATCTTACCGTTGAACCTGCAGCATTTAAAGTCCCGGAATATGCCCAGGTACCGCCTACTGCAAGTTCTATTCCGTTGGATAATGTAAGAATCCCGGAACCATCTCCGCCAATATTTCCATCAACAGTGATGTCTTCAGAAACAGTGAGATTGCCACTTGAATTAATGGTGATATTATTTACATTTACAACCGCCGAAGGAAAAATTTCCGGATTATGAGGAGTCCCGCCAATTATTTCTACATCATCCCCTGATTGAGGCGCTGTATTACCAATCCAATTATAATCATCCGTCCAGTCAGCAGAATTGTTTCCTTCCCAAACAATCGCCTGCCCCCACACAGCAGAAACAGAACAAAATAATACAAGTAAAAATATGCAGATTTTTGACGTTCGTACCTTCATCATATCCTTAAAAAACCTGGATCTTCCCGCAGGAAATTCATGCATCTACCATACAATATATCATTTTTCCAGAAAATCCCTTACATTGAGGGTCTTTTGAGCAAAAAGAGTAATACTTTACTATATATCGGCGGAAGGAGGTGGGGATATTATTGATATTGGGTTATTAAAATCGTGATATAGATATTAAAGGCATGATAAGTTGGTGTAAAATCAACATATCCTGTCTGTTCCTTGGATTTCTGAACTACCCCTTTAAAAAACAAGCTATTACATTCTATGAACACAAGAATGTATCAATCTGCCCCAGGAGCTCTCCATAGGTCTCCGTGGAAGGAATATGGCTGTATTGCTTCCGGATTGTCTCCGGAGCTCTGAAAAGACAGCCTGCATGGGCCTCATGAATCATAGACAGGTCGTTAAAGGAATCCCCGGCTGCAAAAACCTTCATGTTTATGGATTTTAAAGCTTCCACGGCATGTTTCTTGCCGTCCTTTTGGCGGAGTTTGTAGGATGTGACCATCCTGCCGGGGCCAACCACCAGGCTGTTGCAGAAAAGTGTGGGATACCCCAGTTTTACCATCAGGGGTTTGGCAAATTCCTCAAAGGTATCGGAAAGGATGATAAACTGGCACTTTTCCCGGAGGGCCTGTACAAAATCAAGAGCCCCTTCCAGGGGATTCATGCCGGAAATAACCCGCTGGATATCTTCCAGGCTGAGTCCCCTTTCCTTTAAAAGGTTGATCCTGAACTGCATCAGTTTATCGTAATCCGGCTCGTCCCTGGTGGTCCGCCGCAGTTCGGGAATTCCCGTAGCTTCGGAAAAGGAAATCCAAATTTCCGGAACCAGTACACCCTCCAGATCAAGACAAACAATACGCATATATCCCCCTTGTTATCCAGCACGATACCATGAAGGACTTCCCGGCGGCAAGACTTCGTACATTTTTTTAACCAAATAGCCCAGGCCTGTGCCGTTCATCATTTTGAGTTTTTTAAGGATTTTTTTGCTTGCATTACAGCTAAATTTCTTAAAATGAATTTTACGAATTTTGTTTTTCTCTGGGCAGAAATTGGTTACCTTTACAGTAAGGATTGCACCATGTGTATCATGAAGGTTTTTTTTATGGTGAGTCAGTTGATGGCGGAAAACTTCCAGCCAGGTTTTTTCAAAAAGCAGGTTTTTATAGACCTTTTATTTATAGAGACAAACCCCCAGGACATACGGTTCCGGGGGTTTTTTATTTGCTACTTTGAACAAGGAGAACTAAAATGAAAAAAGTAGTATGTATTTTAGTGATTTTATTCACTGTATCTGTCGGATTCGTGTTTGCAGAATGGCCTCCGTTTAAACCAAGCATTGGTGTTGGGGTAAAATACCTTCCTTATTGGACCAATGTTTCCGGTTCTGTTCCAGTCCTTACGGCTGATTTTACGGAAACCAGGCAGGATTTCGGTGTTTTCGGTTTTTTTGATCTGACCTATCTGCAGATCGATCTTGGATATACTTTTAAGGCAGAATCAAGCGGGACAGGGGATATCAGCGGTTTTGATGCGGGTGGACTCTATTCTCTCTATGATGATGGTAATAAGTACGGCTATCTTGATATGGGTTTACTCTTAAAATTACCATTTACCCTTGGACCATTTACGCTTTTCCCGGCTGCGGGAATTTCCTACAGGCTCAATCTGTATGCCCAGGATAACGATGGCAATGATATCAAAGATGATATGTCAAGCGACCAGAAAAGCAGTCTGAATCAATTCTGGATTAAAGCTGGCCTGGGAATGGATATCAATTTAGGGAAAACCTTCTACCTCCGGCCTATGGCGCTCCTGGGATATAAGATCAGAAGTACCCAGGAAAGTGATTTTTATGATGACGCCAAAGACATCGATGATGATGCTTCTTTATACACCATTGGACTGGACCTGTCAGTATCGGCAGGTTTTAGATTCTGATACCTGCCATAAAAAAATTATTTAAAAAAATAGAGAGCCCGGGAAAAACTTTCCCGGGCTTTTTTTAGAAACTGTTCTGGAGGAAACCCGGGTAATTTGGGCGCCTGGAGCCAGCTAACACAGAGGTCATCAAAACACTGTAAAGGGATCTCTGTCCTGGGGTTATCCCCGGGATCGTTATTTGTTTTATTCATTGATTTGTTTCATATTTAAAGGAAGATAATACTATTGGTCCTGCATGTAACCAATGCTCCTGCAGATTGGTATTATTATATGGAGAAAACCTCTAAAACTGCAGTTTGTAGAGGTTCCTTACATACAATCTTTCTGAACAAATGCAGCGGGAAGAAATATTATCCACAGGAGCATGTAATGAAACGGAAAATAATTGTTTTCGTACTGTTATTAGCTGCACTGACTGCGCCGCTTTTTGCAGGGGGCAGCAAGGATGCATCGGTAAACACCATTGCCGTTTTCGGTGAAGGTTCAGTATCCCGGGTACCGGATATGGCGGTTCTCCAACTGGGAGTAGAAAACCGTTCCCCTTCGGTCAAGGAAGCCTTTGCAGGAAACCTGGAGGGGATGAAAAAACTCAAAGCAGCGGTGCTCAGTTTCGGAGTCAAGGAAAGTGATATAACCACAGTTAATTATTCCGTGTATTACCAGGAACCGCCCTATACCGACAACCCCCAAAAAGTGACCCAGGGAACCTACAGAGTAACCAACGGAATTTCCGTTATCGTAAGGGATACGGAAAAATTAGGCGCCATTATTGAAGCTGCGGTAGCCGCCGGGGCAAACCAGCTCTGGGGCGTGAACTTTCAGGTATCCAGCATGGAAAGCGCCATGGAAGAAGCCAGGGACAAGGCAATAGAGAATGCCCGCAAAAAAGCGGAAGCCATGGCAGCCGCGGCAGGGGTAAAGGTTGATGAGGTCATTTCGATTGCCGAAACCGGCAGCGGCGGAGTAATCCCCATGAACATGAAAAGCATGGCCTATGCCAACGGTTATGACACGGTTTCCCCCGGGGAAAGTGAAATCCGGACCTCCGTACAGATGGTCTTTTCTATAAAATAGCAGGAGATCAACGACCTATCCGGATTTAAAAACTAACCTTCCATAAAAACCGCCTTTAACAGGGCGGTTTTTTGTGCTAAAGTTCGAACCAGCTACAATCATCCAGATAGTCCAGCCGCTGGAAAGGAAATTCTGGGAGCATAAAACTAAACAATCCCGGAGGAATTGATGAAAAAAAATCCTGTCCTTTTAATGTTCCAGATTTTTTTTCCTGAATAATGATGCAAAACCTCAATCTGAAAAATCCGTTCCAGGCTCCGGTTTATTTTACCGAACACTGCGACTCAACCCAGACCGCTGCCAGGGAACTTCTCCGGGAATCACCTGTTACCGGCACGGTGGTTACCGCCGCTTACCAGGATAAAGGCCGGGGCCGCGGGATAAACCGGTTGTGGACGGCCAGGCCCGGGGAGAACCTCCTTTTCACCATCATTTTTCATTATGAACATATGGGGGCTGTCCCCGGGGGATTTACTTTGAGGACAGGCCTGGCCGTGGCTGAAGCAATTGCGGAATTTGTCCCGGCGCTGGATGCATCAATCACAGTGAAATGGCCCAATGATGTGATGATAGGATCCCGGAAGGTCTGCGGCATCCTGGCAGAAAACGACGGCAGATATATCCTGACGGGAATTGGGGTAAACCTGAATCAGCTTGAATTTCCTTCGGATATCCGCAGGAAAGCCATAAGCATCCGGCAGGCCCTGCAGGAGATTGACGACATTGAACCTCCGGTCCTGGACAGTCGTATTCTTTTGGAACATATCCTCCCCCGTCTTAAGACATACCTTGCGGACCAAATGAATGCCCAATGGAAATCCATGCAGGAAAAAAGGCTTTACAAAAAAGGCGAACCCGTTTCATTCATTCCCGGCCAGGCCGGTTCCGCAGCCAAGGTTGAAGGAATCCTCGAAGGGATTGGCCCCGAGGGGGAACTGCTCATAAGAACCGGGGCTGGTATCGAACGGTTCATCACAGGGGAGCTGGAATATCAATATTGTTCATAAGAATTGGGTTGAAAATAGGTTTGGACTGAAATTATAAAATATACCTACCGGTAGGTATATTCTCATTTATCTCTTTGACGATACTACGCCCAGACCACGAGATATGATGTATCACTTTACACAGAGCACCGGATTTGCGCATGGATTGAAAGGACACTGTACCTACCGGTAGGTGTATTCTCATTTATCTCTTTGATGATACCACGACCCAGACCTCGAGATATGATGTATCACTTTACACAGAGCACCGGATTTATGTATAAATCGAAAGAACACATTACCTACCGGTAGGTAAAATACCAGTACCCCATCATTTTTTCCTATAACAGGATATTGACCAGAGGAAGCGAAGTCCCTACTATTAACACATGAATGCGAACGAATTGCGTACCAAATATATAGAATTTTTTAAGTCCAAGGGGCATGTCCAGATCCAGGGTAAATCCCTTCTGCCCGATAATGACCCCACCGTACTCTTTACCACCGCAGGAATGCACCCCCTGGTGCCCTATCTTCTGGGCGAAGATCATCCTGCGGGCAAAAGGCTCACTGATTACCAGAAGTGTATCCGTACCGGGGATATTGAAGCCGTGGGGGACCCAAGCCACCTGACCTTTTTTGAAATGCTGGGGAATTGGTCCCTGGGGGATTATTTCAAGGAAGGGGCTATCGAAATGAGTTTCGAATTCCTCACCTCTCCAAAATGGCTGGGAATTCCCGTTGATAAAATAGGGGTTACCGTTTTTGAGGGAGAAGAGGGAATTCCCAGGGATGAAGAATCCGCTGCCATATGGAAACGTATTGGAATTCCCGCGGAACGGATTGTTTATCTTCCCAGGGCGGACAACTGGTGGGGTCCTGCCGGAAGTACCGGCCCCTGCGGACCGGATACGGAAATGTTCTACGATTTCGGCAAAGATCCCTGCGGCCCCGGCTGCGGTCCGGGCTGCTCCTGCGGTAAGTGGCTTGAAATCTGGAACGATGTTTTCATGCAGTACAATAAAAACGCCGAAGGAATCTACGAACCCCTGGCCCGGAAATGTGTTGATACCGGTATGGGAATTGAACGGACCGTAACCGTACTTAATGGCAAGAAATCGGTCTATGAGACTGAGATTTTTGTACCCATTATTAATGCCGTGGAAAAAGCCTCAGGATACACCTATGGCTCGGATAACGAAAAAGATAAATCGGTCCGGATTATCTGCGATCATACCAGGGCATCCACGTTTATTTTAGGTGATCCCAAAGCGGTAACCCCTTCCAATGTGGGGGCAGGATACGTCCTTCGCCGGCTTATCCGCCGGGTGGTCAGGCATGGCCGGAAGCTCGGTATCAACGGTATCTTCCTCTGCCCCATTGCACAGGTGGTGGTGGAACAGATG
Organism: Treponemataceae bacterium; assembly: GCA_031549725.1. Taxonomy (GTDB): domain Bacteria; phylum Spirochaetota; class Spirochaetia; order Treponematales; family Breznakiellaceae; genus UBA937. The sequence goes on along the minus strand of JAVBPH010000001.1, from coordinate 935 downwards.
AAGGGGCCCTATCCCGAATTGGAAGAAAACCGGGACAGGATAATGACGGAACTTGAAAAGGAAGAAAAAAAGTTCCTGGAAACCCTGAAACAGGGCGAGCATGAGTTTGAAAAATTGCTCCCTAATCTGCTGAAGGATCCCAAAAAAATCATGAGCGGCCGGCTGGCCTTCAAACTGTATGATACCTATGGATTTCCCATTGAGTTGACCGAAGAATTGGCTTCCGAACATGGGATGACCGTTAAACGTGAAGAATTTGATGAGGCCTTCAAAAAACATCAGGAACTCTCCCGGGCGGGCAGCGAACAGGTATTTAAAGGCGGCCTGGGGGATCAGGGGGAAATGGCTGTCAAATATCATACCGTCACCCACCTGCTTCACAAGGCACTGAGAATGGTCCTGGGAGACCATGTGGCCCAGCGGGGGTCCAACATCACCGCCGAACGGATGCGTTTCGACTTTTCCCATGATGCTCCCATGACCAGGGAACAGATAGCCCAGGTGGAAGCCATCGTAAACGAACAGATTCAAAAGGATTTGCCCGTAACCATGGAAATCATGAACCTCGAAGATGCAAAAACCTCCGGAGCGGTTGCCCTTTTTGGTGAGAAGTACGAGTCCCAGGTTAAGGTTTACAGCATGGGGAATTTCTCCAAGGAAGTCTGCGGCGGTCCCCATGTGGAACGGACCGGCGGGCTGGGGCACTTCAAAATTCAGAAGGAACAATCATCCTCCGCGGGAGTACGGAGAATAAGGGCCGTCCTGGAATAGCAGAAAAACCTGTTCTTATTTGGAGAGCCTTTTTCAAAACTCGGTTAGTTTTGAAAAAGGCTTTTGCAGAAAGAATGCTATTTCCTTACCCATAAATAAAATAGTATTCTTTCTGCACGTACATCTAAGGTTGCTTTTTCAAAATTACGGCCCTTGCGGTCCGG
>JAVBPH010000028.1:0-96502 GCA_031549725.1 Treponemataceae bacterium | reverse complement strand
AAAAGGCTTTTGCAGAAAGAATGCTATTTCCTTACCCATAAATAAAATAGTATTCTTTCTGCACTTACATCTAAGGTTGCTTTTCCAAAATTACGGACCTTGCGGTCCGGCGGATTTTGAAAAAGCCTCTATCTATTAGGTTTTGAATATCCGGAGATTACAGATGCCCGTCGTCCAGGATAATAATATCCACCCGGCGGTTGCGTGCCCGGCCTTCGGCGGTAGAATTGGTATAAAGAGGAACCGTATCTGAAAATCCCGCTACCTGGAAACGGTTTTCATCCAGCCCCAGGCCGGTTAAGTACCTGAGAACACTGATGGATCTGGCAGTCGAAAGCTCCCAGTTGTCCCGCCAGGGACCGTTAGGGTCGGTGGCTTCCGCATCGGTATGGCCTTCTATCCTGAATTTACGGCCCGCCATATCACTGGATGCCAATAACTCGGCCACCCGGAGCAGAATATCCCGGGTTTCCTCTATATTGATGGTTGCGCTGGCAGGATTAAAAAAGGCGTCCGAAGCAAGGCTTATGACCAGTCCCCGTTCATCCGAGGTTACACTCATTTTATTGGAATATCTTTGGGGGTTCAGAATACTAATGGCCTTTTTCAGGGATGTGGCCAGAGAATTTCCGGTTTCCAGGGAAGGCAGCGACATAATGGTATTGCCCAGGTCCGCACTTTTACCCGCACTTAGGGTATATCCCCCTTCAGATGCTCCCATGCCTATGTTGTTAAGGGAGGAAATCATCTGTTCCATCTGAACATTATCCACGTCGGATACATTAAAAAGGGCGGCAAAGAAGCAAAGCAGCAGGGTAACCATGTCGGAGTAGGTTACAATCCACTCGCCACCGGCTTTTGATTCTTCTCGCTTTTTCCGGGCCATGGCTTAATCCTTCAGCACTTCTGCTTCAACGGCTTTTCTATCCGCGGGACTCAGGAAGGACAGCAGTTTCAGTCCAAGGATACGGGGATTGTCCCCGGCCTGGATGGACAAAACACCTTCGATAACCATTTCTTTTACTTTTGCTTCAGCGGCGTCATGGCCCTTCAGCTTTCCCGCAATAGGAATAAACAGAAGGTTGGCAAGCATTGACCCGTATAATGTGGTAATAAGAGCAACCGCCATGTTAGGACCGACCGAACTGGGATCGTCCAGGTTTTTCAACATCGCTATAAGACCTACTACAGTACCGAGCATCCCAAGACCGGGAGCCAAAGTAGCCCAGGAGTTAACAAGGCCTATTTTTTGCCCGTGCCTTTCCTGGATCTGGTTCAGTTCGGTTTCCATAAGAACCCGGATAATTTCTGCATCCGTTCCGTCCACCACCAGCCGGAGGCCCTTCTTCATGAACTCATCATCCAGGTCTTCCAGTTCTTCTTCCAGGGCAAGCAACCCTTCCCGGCGGGCTTTATCTGAAAAAGCCATTAACTTGGTGATGATATTCTGTTCCCCGAAGCTGGGCACCTTGAAAATCAGCCCTATGGTATTGAAAATACCCAGGGCCATGGACATGGGATAGTTGGTAAAAAGGGCAAAATACGATCCTAAAACAACCATGAGGAATGACGGTAAGTCAACATAGGTTAATATGGTTCCCCCGGAGGTAAAAATGGCCATGACGACCATGGCGAATGCCCCAACTATACCTATAATACTCGCTAAATCCATGGTACCCTACCTACTCCTCGTTTTTAAAAGAACCAATCTGCTTCCGGGATTCAACAATACGTTCCAAAATGACCGGTACTTTTTCCTTGACCACCACATATTTTCCTGAAAGCATATACAGGGTTGTGTCAGGCTTAACCTCAATAGATTCAATTTGATGAGGATTTATATAGTACTGAACTCCGTCCAATCTGGTTACTAGGATCATGTACACCAACCTGCGGGATTTAACATCCAGGATTCATGAAAACCACGTTTTCATGGGGTTCTTTATACTGCATCCCGGAAACCAAGAGCTCCGGGATTCTTTTTTATTTTACCGGGGTCCTCCGCAAAAATCCAGAGGGAACCAGTCCGGAATGTATTATATTTTCCGGTTAACCCGCGGTATTCCGCGGGTTAACCGGATGAACCTCCAAATCCTGAATGACTTGGAGATTCCCTAAAACCTATTAACGTTTCAGGGTCAGCAGTTCCTGCAGAAGCTGATCCGCTGTCTGGATTGTCTTGGAGTTTGCCTGGAATCCCCGCTGGGTGATGATCATGTTGGTAAATTCACTGGCCATATCCACGTTGGACATTTCCAAAGTTCCCGCAATTATCTTTCCCTTACCGGCAATGCCCGAAGGACTGATATTTGCAAGCCCCGAGTTGTTGGATTCCACAAAGGTATTATCCCCGGCCTTTTCAAGACCTTCCTGGTTGGCAAAACTGGCCATGGCCACCTGGCCGATCAAACGGGAGACCCCATTGGAGTAAACCCCGGTGATAATCCCGCTGTTGTCAATCTTGAAATTTTCCAGGTATCCCATGGCGTAGCCATCCTGTTCATTTGCCTTGGTGGAACTCTTTTCTGCAAACTGGGTTATGGTATTAAGTACACTGCCCACATTTCCCAGGTTAAGGGCAAATTCCTGCCTTACGGGTGCCCCGTCTGCACCGGGGGTGGAACTCTGCACATCAAAACCCACATTCATTAATACCGCACCGGTCTCAGGGGAGGCATTTCCCGCGGCATCGGTTACGCTGGCCAGAAGACCGTTGTTGTCAAAGGTTACCGTAAAGGTATTACCTTCCCCCGCGGCGGGTGCCACATCCCCAAGTCCAATGGAGGTATTGCTGGGTATATCGTAATCCGGGTCAGCGGTGACCGTGGCGGTCCACTGGTTGTTTACCCCGGGAACCCGGGTAAAATCTACCTGCAGAATATGGGCTTCACCAAAGCTGTCGTAGACTTTTATACTGGTGGTCCAGGTTCCCGTCAGCAGGGATGCCTGGTCCGTGGCTCCTTCGGGAATCTGGGGGGTCCGGTTGTCCAGGTTACAGGCAAAGTTGACCATGGTGGTTGCCCGGGCGGGTTCCTTGGATCCCACAGGAATAATCAGGTCCGTGGTATCCGCGGAGGTATTAATCACCTGGGTACCCCCCGCATCCTGGGCCATCCAGCCCTGGACCCGCATACCGTTGGCGGGGTTCATCATGGTACCGTCTTTATCGATACCAAAGGCGCCGGCCCTGGTATAATAGGTTTTTTCACCGCTTTTCATCACGAAAAAGCCCGTACCCTGGATAGCCAGGTCGGTACCCTTGCCGGTGGTTTCCAGGGATCCCTGGATATGGAGAGTATCGATTGATGCAATCGACATTCCAAGACCGACTTCTTTCGGGTTTATACCACCCAGATCATCCGTGGGTCTTGCGGCCCCGGACAACTGCTGGTACAGCATATCCTGGAAAAGCGCCCGGTTTTTCTTGAAACCGGTGGTGTTAATATTCGAGATGTTATTACCAATAACATCCATTCTGGTTTGATGATTTTGAAGGCCGGAAACACCGGAAAACAATGATCGCATCATATCGCATTACTCCTCAAATACTTTGGATACCTGGTCCCAACGGTAATAATTACCGTTAACCAGTACTTCTGTGATGCCTTCCCTGGTAACTGCCTTAACCTTTCCCTGAATTGTACTTTCGCCAACCTTAATTTCAACCCCTTTACCCAGGGAACCGGTCGCCTCGGATCCCTGCAGTAAGTTGGTTAATCTGTTAAAATCCTTGGCCATGCTGGAAATATTCTGCGATGTCTGCAGTTGGACCATTTGTCCAATAAATTCCTTGTCTTCCATTGGCGCGGTAGGATCCTGATGGGTCAGCTGGGCAATAAGAATTTGCATGAATTCATCCTGGCCCATTTCCTTGGACCGGGGCTTGCCATTATTTAATTGTGCATTAAAAAAGTCATTTTCCCTTTGAATTGCCGACAATTCAGAGGAATTAAACATTGCTTGTACTGTTAAATCAGACATTTTTTCTCCTAATTACGCCAGCACGTTTACCAGGGGAATATCATTTTCCCCGGTTAAACCAGGACGTCCTTCATAATCGACCAGGGCTTCATAGCTTGATGCGGCAAAGCGTTCCGAAAAGAAGGGTCTCGCTTCCTCCCCTTTCCATTGCTGTCCCGCCGCATCGTTTCCGTGGTCCGATGAAAGGGCCATTTCCAGGCTGGCACTGTCAAAGCCTGAATCCTTAAAGGCCTGTTCCAGGGAACGGATTTCCTTCTCAAAAGCTTTTAAAGCTTCATCGGATTCCAGGATAATCCGGCCTGTAACCTTGTTATCGGCCATCTCCAGGCGGATCTTTATATTTCCCAGGCTTTCGGGTCTGAGGGAAAGTCTGATAAGACCTTCACCGTTTTCCTTTAAAACCAGGGACGCATGCCGGACAATTTCCGTATTCAGACCGTCCCGGAGTTCCCTGGACAGGAGATCCTGGAATGACTGGGCATTCCTGGTTTCCTTGGTAAACCCCCGTTCGTCCGCGGGCCGGCTGCCGTCCCTCAGCTCAACCACGATTTCCGCATCAGCCTTTTGGGTTGACAGGGTTTCCTCGGTGTTGTGCACCGAAGTATTTTTTGCTTCCTGGCTGGTCTGGGTCCGCTGGTCATTCGTTTCCAGGGCAAGGCGTTCCTTCCGTTTATCCTTGACCTTTCCTTCCTGGGGAGTTTCCCGGTTTTTGTCCGCATCCACCAGACCCGGCTTTGCACTGTTATTAAAGAGATGTTCCTTAATAACCGCGGTTTTTCCCGGATCCGCTGCTAACGCGTCCACCAGGCCGGTCCTGGGGGTGTCCCCGGGTTCAGCCCTTTTTTCCAGGCTTTCCAGGGATAATTCGTTCAGGGAATTGTCCGTCCCCGGGTCTCCGGACAGGAAATCCGCCTGGCCGGTTTTTTCACCTTCCATGGCCGGGGCAAATTCCTTTTCAGGGGATGCTTTCCCTTTGGGACCATCGGTTTTCAATTCCTTGGTTTGGGTTTGTTTGTTTTCCTGAACCCTGGTTCCATCCTCGCCGGATGAAGCCAGGCTTCCCGTTTTCCGGGACAGGTCTGCTGTTTTCACCAATCCTTCCCTGGGAGCGAATAAGGCAGCGATTCCTTCCTTCCCTTCTGTCTTTTCAGGCTCAGCCTTTAATTTGTGCAGAGGGGATGCCTTTTCCTGGATCATACCTTCCTGGGAATTTTCTGCTGTGGAAGCAGTTTTGATTTTTTTCAGAAGTCCCTGGAGCAGTTTGGAAAAGGCATTGGTGTTATCCTTTTCTTCAACATGGTTCTGCTGGGCTAAACCAGGATCCGGGGCTTCTGTGGGTGTTACCTGGGGGGATAATTGAATAATCACCTCCCGCCTCCTCATAGATGAACATGCTTCGGAGACGGAGGTTTTTTGCTAGTTCAGAGTAGTGGGCTTACCCGCCATCTTACGCTGCAATTCCGCTGCCTGCTCAGGCGGCAGAAGGGATAACCAGTAAGGGACGATTGAAGTGGTTCCCTCGGTCTGGGCTATTTCCTCGGTCTTCCGAAGTACATCGATGGCATCCTGATCGTTTGTTTTGGCTAAAATAGCCACCGCTCGCTCCGGGGGCATACCAATCAGATTTCGGGCTATCCGTTCGATGTTCTTACCTCTATCATCGGTCTCTTTTTCCCTAATAATGATAGAATTTTCCCGGTCATCCAGCATTTTCTGCCGGTCTTCCAGTTCCTGGGACATCTGCAGGATTTTGCCTTCGCCGGCAATAATAGCCTCTTCACGCTGACGGAGCTCGAGGGCCTGAAGTTCCAGGGCTTCCAGCCGGGCCGCCAGACGTTCCTGATCCAGAGAAATAGGTTCCTCCCCGGTGGTTTCCGGCTGAGAACGGGGGGCAAGCCCCACCAGCCTAAGCGCCGGGGCCATCATCGACTTTGCATCTATTACATTCAGGTAGTCAAACCAAACTATACCACCCACGGCTAGGACTATAATAAGCAGTATTAAAACAATTACTCTTCCCAAAATATCTGGCTCTCCCAAACCTGATTATTATGACAGGTTCAGCCTATTGCATGCTGGACCTGTTTCCTGTTTGAGCGGAAAAAGAAGATCCTGTGCGGCATTCACCAAAAGGGTCAAAAAACCATGGACCGAACTTTTAAAGCTCTCATACTATAATTGACTGTTCTCCGCAGATACGTCAAGCTTATCAAAAGCACCTACAATACCGGCGGGTTCAAAAACGGTACTTAAGGAAATCTCTGAAAATTGAAGCTTTTAAAAGTTTCCTTATTATAGAAATCGGTATTTCTGGTTTGTTCCTTTAACAGGATATGCAGCATCAAAATACCAGGGGGGCGGGGAAAATGGAACAGGTTAACAAAAATGAACTTCTGGAATTAATTGATCAGCTTCTGGAGGAAAAGGCCTATGAAGCTTTAACCAAGAAATTAAAAGATGTTTATCCGGTTGACCTGGCAGAAGTTTTTGAAGATCTCCCGCCTGAAAACTGCGCCATTCTTTTCCGGCTGCTTCCCAAGGATGAGGCGGCGGAGGCCTTTTCCTACCTTAGTTCCGGGCAGCAGCGCCATATTGCTTCCGCCGCAGCGGCCCATGCGGGGCTCCTCAATCATATTTATGATGAACTCAGTTTCGACGATAAAATAGACTTCCTGGGTGAAATGCCCGCCAATTTTGTGAGGACCATCCTGGCCAATTCCTCCCGGCAGGAACGGGGTTTGATCAACCAGTTCCTCCGGTACCCGGATAACTCCGCCGGGGGATTGATGACCATTGAGTACATGGACCTGAAAAAAAACATGACCGCGGCGGATGCTTTAAAACGCATCAAGGAAACCGGGATGGATAAGGAAACCATCTATTCCTGTTACGTCCTGGATTCTACCCGGAAACTCCAGGGCATAGTTTCCCTGCGGCATCTGGTGCTGGCCGAGGATGATGTTAAAGTCGGGGATATCATGGAAACCGATATTGTCATGGTCAAAGCCCTGGATGACCAGGAAAGCGTGGCGGAGCTGATCAGGAAATACGACCTCATGGCCATTCCAGTGGTGGATAACGAAAACAGGCTGATCGGTATTATTACCGTTGACGACGTGATTGACGTCATCGAACAGGAAAATACCGAAGACTTTGAAAAGATGGCCGCCATGAAACCCTCGGATAAGGAATACCTGGATACCGGGGTGTTCGCCCTGGCAAAAAACCGTATTGTCTGGCTTCTGGTACTGATGGTCTCCGCCACTTTTACCGGGGGAATCATTGCCCATTATGAAAACCTCCTGAGCACCGCGGTGATCCTTACCGCATTTATTCCCATGCTCATGGATTCCGGCGGAAATGCCGGGTCCCAGTCATCCACCCTGATTATCCGCGGTCTTGCCCTGGGAGAAATTACCCTTATGGACTGGGGAAAGGTATTATGGAAGGAACTGCGGGTCGGACTTATAGCGGGCACCCTTTTGGCGGTGGTCAATTGCTTCCGCATGATGATTTTAAGCCATACCAGCCTGGAGGTAACCATAGCCGTTTCTATGACATTAATTGCCACGGTTACCTTTGCAAAACTGGTGGGAGGTATCCTTCCTATTGGGGCAAAGGCCCTTAAGATGGACCCGGCTATTATGGCGGGTCCGCTGATTACCACCATTGTGGATGCCCTGGCCCTGGTCATTTATTTTTCCATAGCATCAAAGATACTCGTTTTATAAATCCGGGATTCTAAAATCTTTTTGATTGGAAGGCTGCGGGTTTCATATACACTCTTTAGGGCGATTCTTTGAAGCAGCAAAGAAATTGTAGTGTGTATGAAACCTGCATATAATCCATACCTTACAGAACCAACATACACGCTGCTTGCGGCGTGTTGTTGATTTTTTACGGTCCTGTTCTCACGTTTTTTTTATTTTTTCTTGCCTAAACCGCCTACTCGCATTTACAATAATATCTTATAAGAATTTATCAGGAAAATAGGAGGTTTCAAATATGGATGCAATAGACGTGGGAATCCTTTCGATCATTCCCCCGATAATCGCAATTTCACTGGCCCTGATAACCAAGGAAGTTATTTTTTCGCTTCTTCTGGGAATTATGTCAGGCACGATTATTTACAGCTTTGCCGGAGGTCTTGGGTTTGTCGGCATTTTCAATGTTACCACGGACCTGATGATCTCCAAGGTGGGCGATAATGCGTCCATGGTGATCTTCCTCTGTATGCTGGGTGCATTGGTGGCGGTAATTACCCGGGCAGGGGGTTCCAAAGCCTATGGAAACTGGGCATCAAGAAAACTGAAGACCCGCCGCAGCGCCGGAGTAGCCACGGGTTTTCTGGGAATCCTTATTTTTGTGGATGATTATTTCAATTGCCTCACCGTAGGGACGGTAATGAAACCCGTCACCGACCGGCAGCATATTTCCAGGGAAAAATTGGCCTACCTGATCGACGCCACCGCGGCGCCGGTTTGTATTATTGCTCCTATCTCTTCATGGGCAGCCAGTGTCATCAGTTATTATCCCGGCGAAGGGACCATGGGCGGTATGCAGGCCTTTGTAAGTTCCATTCCCATGAACCTCTATGCGGTACTTACTATTTTTATGGTATTCTGGATGGCGGCCCGGAAAAAGTCGGATTTCGGCCCCATGGCGGCTGCCCAGCGGAAAGCCGAAACCCTGGGGGATGTCCATTTTATCGATTCGGATACCGAGAGTGAGAGCGAATTGTCCAAACTGACTATTTCCGAAAAAGGAAAAGTCCTGGACCTGATCGTCCCGGTATTATTCCTGGTGATCTTTTCCGTGCTGGCCATGCTTTTCTACGGTGGTCTTTGGAGCGAAGCAGGGAAAACTGTTTTCCAGGCCTTCGGCGATACCGATGCAGGGACCGCCCTATCCCTGGGAGGATTTGGAGCCCTCTTTGTGGCCTTCTTCCTTTTTGTTCCCAGGAAGCTTATGTCCTTCCCGGATTTCTTCAAGGCTGTGGTAGCCGGAATAAAATCCATGGTTCCCGCACTGGTTATCCTTGCCCTGGCATGGACTATCAGCGGTGTTTGCCGGGACCTGCTTTTAACAGGCCCCTATGTGGCGGCCCTGGTTCAGGATTCCAATATGCCGGTGGCGTTCATTCCTGCCATTATGTTCATTATTGCAGCCTGTCTGTCCTTTGCCACGGGAACATCCTGGGGAACCTTCGGTATACTTATCCCCATTGTGGTGGCGGTCTGTGAAATTGCGGCGCCCCATCTTTCGGTCATAGCCCTTTCGGCGGTCCTGGCGGGTTCGGTTTTCGGGGACCACTGCTCACCCATTTCGGATACCACGATTCTTTCATCCACCGGTGCAGGCTGCAACCATATTGATCACGTGAGGACCCAGATTCCCTACGCGGTTACCGTGGCGATTATCTGCTTTATTGGATACATTGTAGCCGGTTTTGTGGGAAAAATCGGGTTTAGTACGGCCCTCGCCGTTACCACCCCCTTATCTTTCATCCTGCTGGTGATTGTACTGCTGGTTATGCCAAAAATATTTCCCGGAAAGGAAAAAGCAGCCGGCCAGGCAAATTAACAGGATCTTTTAGGTAAGCTGTTTATTCGCAGCATGTTTACTGTCCGCTGAAAAGCGGACAGTAAGGTCTTTCAACAAAAAAACTCATCCGCCGGGCGGATGAGTTTTTTGTTTTCATTGATTATACAAAAGTATCTCAGAGAAATATTCCGGGACATTTTCAAAACTTGGTTAGTTTTGAAAATACCCCTTCCTTTTCCTTTTTAATCTCTCTGGGCTATCTTATTTCCGTTGCCTAATAAATGGATTTTGGCTTCCACGTATTTCAGCTGGTCATCATTAAGGACTGCCCGGCGGGCAGATGAGTTGCGGAGCTTAGTAATTTCATAACCGCCGCGGCTGACGAACTTTTTCCCTTCACCTTCAGTATACCAATACACCAGGGAAATATTCCGGTTATCCAGTTCGATTGCATTAATACCTTTTTTGCCAATAGAGCTTCCGGAATTAAAAAGACAGGGAACGGGCAGTTCATCACCGTAAAGGCTTTGCCTTAAAATATCCCGCCGCTCCGACCGTTTTAGTTTTCCCAGTTCATACCGGAGGGCACCGACTTCCTTGGCGATTTTTTCCTGCTCCGCTCCGCTGGATGAAGGATAATCCCTGCAGAGCCGTTCAATCTCAAATTTGATATATTCAAACCGGCCCAAGGATTCAAACAGAGGCCGGTGGGTATGCCCGATAATGGAAATGCAGTTGTTTTCCAGGGAAAACTTGTATGCCTGTTTTTCCACAAAAAAACGTTTATGGGGACTCCGGGCACTGGAAATATTTTTTACTCCGATGGGTTTCAATAAATACCGCAGACTCAGTCTGATCAAATTATTATATTTGTTGTACATCTCGGAAGACTGATGTCCGTGATATACATAGACCGGAACGCTGCCGGTTTTAATATGTACGGCATTAAAAAGTTTAAAGGGGTATTTTTTTTCAAAAATAAGACTTTCATCGTGGTTGCCGATATTTTTGAACAGCCGGTCCTTTTCTGCAAACCGGCCAAGAACTTCGTAAAGATGTTTCCAGTGATTCCTGATCACCGAAAGGGAAAATCGCTGGAGTTCTTCAATATCACCGTTTAATACCAGATAATAATTATTAGGCAGATAATAATTTTCAAGAATTTCCGTCAGCAGCGGACCATTCCTGTTCAGATCATCGTTTCGGCCGCCGTTTCCCATATGAAAATCACTGATAACCAGAACTTTCCCGCCCTGGCTTATATCCAGGGAAGCGGTATGTTTAAACTGGGGATTAATAATATCTTTAAAAAAAGTATCAGCCATTAATCCTGTTCCTTCAGCGGTCCATCGCAGCAAAGGATTTTGCTATACCCGCGGCCACCTTGGCATTATTCAAAACAAGTTGGATATTGGCTTCCAGGCTTTTTCCCTGGGATAGTTCAACAATTTTTCCCAGCAGGAAAGGGGTTGTGGCTTTTCCTTTGATTCCCTTTTTCCGGGCTTCCTCCAGGGCTTTATCAATGACCATATCAATATCCTTTTTAGGCATGGAATATTTTTCAGGAATGGGATTCGTCACCAGGACACCACCGGAAAGTCCCAGGTCCCATTTTACCTTAAGAGCTTTGGCAAGTTCTTCCGGGGTATCCACCCGCCAATCAACCCTGAGGCCCGATTCCCTGGTAAAAAATGCGGGCAGTTCGTCCGTGCCGTAACCCACCACCGGAACTCCCAGGGTTTCCAGATATTCCAGAGTCAAAGGCAAATCAAGAATGCTCTTCGCCCCGGCACAGACCACCGCTACGCTGGTATGGGCCAGCTCCTGAAGATCCGCAGAAATATCAAACGTTTCCTGGGCAAACCGGTGGACTCCCCCGATTCCGCCGGTGGCAAAAATACGGATCCCCGCCAGGTCCGCCACGATCATGGTACCCGCCACGGTGGTGGCTCCGTCCATACCCTGGGCAATCACAAAGGGAAAATCCCGTCGGCTGCACTTGGTCACCGCCTGGCCTGATTTTGCCAGATACTCTATTTCATTATCCGAAAGGCCCGCCTTGAGCCGCCCTTTTAATATGGCAATGGTAGCAGGAACAGCCCCATGGTCCCGGATAGTTTTTTCCACCAACCTGGCGGTCTCCGCATTTTTCGGATAGGGCATACCATGGCTGATAATGGTTGATTCCAGGGCAACCACGGGCAATCCCTTTTTCAGGGCGTCTTCCACTTCACCGGAAATATCAAGATAATCCTTAAACAACTTCTCTTTCTCCATAAAAACTCCAATATGGGAACCCCGCAAAAATACAGCTGAGTGAGCCTTTTTCAAAACCCGGTTAGTTTTAAAAACTGCTATGCAGGAAAAACTCTATTTCTTTATCTTTAAACAAGATAGTGTTTTTTCCGCGGTCACGTCTAAGATTGCCTTTTCAAAATCTGATATTTTGAAAAAAACCTCAATTTTAAAAGTTCCTCAAAAAATAAATCAAAAACAAAAATGGATGAACCATTCGGATTTTTTTATCATCCATGGATGACTTTATTTATTATTTTAGCGCAATTTTAAATAAATAAATATAAAAGTTTCGTAAATCTTACTTTTTTAAACTAAAGTATCCGTCCCCATCAGCAACCTGGTCATTTTTCAGGAAAATCGGATTTCTTATCCCCGAATATGATGTTCCCATTCCAGGATTTTTGATTCCACCGCCCCGGCGCTCATATCGTCGGACACCGCTTTGGCAGATATCAGGGTAATCCCGGCAGCGGCCGAACCGGAACGGATATCCCTTAAAAAATCATCTCCGTGAACCAGGTAACTCCAAATTGCCCCGGCGACAAAACTGTCCCCAGCCCCGGTGGCTGAAACCACACTTATTTCCGGCGGCTTGAACTCCGTTACTGTTCCGTTCTTATAAGCTAAAACACCTTTCTCACCCAAACTGATACAAAGATATTTGATTCCCTTTGCATATAATTCCTCCAGAACATCCCGGACAATCATGGACTCATCATCCCATGTGCCGGGAACGTCCCCGGGAGCCCTTCCGGTTAATGCAAAGGCTTCTATCAGATTAGGTTTTACAAAATCCAGACGGTTCAGCAGGATTCCGTCTTGATATTCAGCAACCCTTTTAGCCTTGGTGGTTGAAACAGGATCAAACCAGGCAGGGATGGATTTGAACCTTTCCCTGATATACAGCAGGGTTTCCGGCGGAAGATTTGCATCAAGAATCAGCAGGGAAAAAGGGCAGGAAGGATCCGCCCGGTAGGATTTTCTGAATGCCGACTCCATAGCCCTTTCAAGGGCAGGTTTTATTATATCCGGAGTAATCCGGTCAAAAATTCCCATACCTGATATGGCGCTGACCATATCGCCTTCTCCATCCAAAATAGATACATAGGTGGATGTGGATTCACCCGGAACCTGTTCCAGCCCCGCAATGCCTACCCCGGTTTGCTCCGTTACTTCTGAGATCTGCTTCCCAAAAGGATCATTCCCAATAGCACTTACCAGTTCCACCGTTAAACCCAACCGGGCCGCGTTTTCCGCTATATTCCTGCCGGTCCCGCCGGGGGAAAATTTAACAACCCCCGGGTTTGAATCCCGAGGGATAAAATGCTCAAAAGGAACCCCTTCAATATCCAGATTCACCCCTCCCGCTACGATCACCGGCAGGGGCTTTCTGAAAACCGCCAGCTTTTCATTTTCCACTGCGATTACCCTGGCAGAAACCATGGCCCCAAGGATTTCCAGGGAATACCGGCTGTAAAAAGATACATGGGTTATATCTTCGATATACCACCAGCGAAGGAAAGCATCATCATCCGCAGGGGCAAGATGGGTATGAATAACCGCATAGGCGCCGGGTTTCAGGGTCCGGAAGAAATCGGCAAAATCCTTCCGGGGATGTATAAAATGTTCCGCCGTTTCAATACAGACGCCTAAATCGTAAAATTCTTTCCGGGGAATTTCAGATGAAGAAAAATTGGGGTCCCAGGAAAACACCGAAAGCCCCAACCCTTCCAACATACGGGAAGCTACCGGCGACGGCCCCGACCCCCAGTCAATAACGGATTCGGGTTTTCCGGAATAATAGAAAAAAGCTTTTTCTATTATTCCGGAAAGGAATTGGGTATACCCCTGGTCGGCCGCATCATTCCGATGATTGCTGTACCGTTGAGCCGCAGCAGCTTCATCAGGCAGAGAATCCGGATGGGCCCAGGAAAAACCGCAGTAACCGCAACGGAAGAATTTTCTCCGGGGTGTTTCCAAAAGCCTCCCCTTTGAAGAAGAACAAACAGGGCAATCCATAGGTATAATGTAAAACTTTATGTATTCCGCCGCAAGTCCGGGGAAGTTATTTTTTTGCCCGGAGCATGTATTCCCTTAAAACAGAATTTATCCTGGTCTGGTACCCCGGCCCAAAACTTTTAAAAAAGGCCAGCACATCCGAATCAAGCCGGATTTGAACTGATTTTTTTACGGCCTTAAAATGTTCAGGATACCGGGGCCTTAATTCCATGATCTGCAAATCGGTCAGTTCAGGCAGGTCATCCTGGCTGGCCTTTTCATAGCTTAGGGATTCTTTTTTCTTTTTTCCTGAATCAGGCCTATAGGAGATTTTTTTCGATGTATCCATAAAAAGCCTCCTCTTCTTTTGGAGTAGATTTCCGCACCGTTATTATCCGGATCCTGCTGCCATGTTCAGCGTATGCACTGGTCAGCACCTGGTTTTTCCAGCGGGCTATTCCCATATTCCGCTGCTCAAAAAAGGAAGAATGGGGTTCGTCGTAAATTTCCAGCATAAACGGATCCGAAAACATGTCCAGAACTTCATCAAAGGCCAGCCCATGTTTTTTCCTGTTCATTTCGCTTTTAACCGCATCCCAGGCAAATCTGCCATCATAGCTGATTACGGTCTGTCCCATATCTATCCTCCTTTAATATACATGCATTTTTGTATATAGTCAATAGTATATACACTTTTGTAAAAATTTTTTTAAACACAATCCTATTAACTGTGACTCCTTAATTTACAGGGTTGTCAATACTTTTAACATTGGTCCGCCGGGGACTGAAGGGAAAAATCCTCATAGGTTCCCCTGTCGGGGAGGCTTTCATAATGGGCTTTATACTGACGGATTAACTCGGTAAACACGTAACCATACCGTTCCTGCTTCACCAGGCCCACCCCGGAAATTTCCAAAAAATCAGCGGCGGTAACCGGAGCCTTCGAAGCCATATCCCTTAATGAGGCGTCGGAGAAAATGACATATGCCGGAACTTTTGCTTCGGATGCCAGCCGGGTTCTGAGTTTTTTCAGTTTGCCGTACAGCTTTTCATCAATTACCAATGGAGACACCCGGGACTGCGGGAGGGAATCCTGATCTGTTTCTTCAGTTTCAGGAATTTTACTTTTCTTTTCCTGGTGCATCATCATAGTAAGGACCGGTTTTTCTTTTATAAACCGCCGGCTCTTTTCTGTGGGAATCACCACAGGGTATTCGGTACCTTCGACTGCCAGGTATCCCTTTTCAATGAGAAAATCGATAATCTTCCTCAGCCGCCGGGTATCCGTGTCAGCCATGATTCCATAGGTGCTTAATTCATGGAGGTAGGCGCTCTGGATTTTTTCACTGCGGCTTCCCTTGAGAATATTGCAGATCATGGCTTTCCCCATTCTCCGGCCACGTTCAAGGAGCCGGTAAACGCAGGAGACAATTTTCTGGGCATCAATTGAAATATCCACTTCCTCAAAACTGCCCCTGCAGTTGGAACAGTTTCCGCAGTAGGCCGGGACGGTTTCACCAAAGTATGTAAGGATCCGGGACCTGAGACAATCCGAAGATGCAGCATAAAAGGTCATGTGTTTGAGCAATTCCAGTTTTTGTTCAACGATCCGGGGATCCGCAGGTTCTTCGCCCTGACTTTGTTTTATGAGGAACTGGTTAATCCGGACATCCTGGGGACTGTACAGCAGAATGCAGTCCGCGGGAGCACCGTCCCGGCCTGCCCTTCCCGCTTCCTGGTAATAGCTTTCAATATTTTTCGGCATCTGGTAATGGATTACAAAGGATACGTTGGATTTATCAATTCCCATACCAAAGGCATTGGTGGCAATCATCACCGGTTTCCGGTCAAAAAGAAAATCATCCTGGTTGCCATGACGTTCCGTATCATCCAGGCCGGCATGGTACTTGGTCACGGGAAAACCCTTCTTTCCCAGGGTCACATATAATTCATCCACGGCTTTCCTGGTGGAACAGTAAATAATACCGCTCTGGCCTTTCCGTTCCTTAAGCAATTCCGTAAGCCGGGTATTCCTGTTCTCGGGCTTCTCCACCCCAAAATAGAGATTGGTCCTGTCAAACCCCGTGGTTAGCACAAAAGGATCGGATAAGCCCAGCATACGGATAATATCTTCCTTGACCTTCCCCGTGGCGGTAGCGGTAAAGCATGCAACCCTTGGTCTGGAACTTAACATCCCCAGGAAGTTTTTAATATTTGTATAGGCTGGTCTGAAATCATGACCCCAATGGGAAATACAGTGGGCTTCATCCACCACAAGAAGGGATACGCCGGTACTTTGAATCAGGTTCAGGATATCCGGTTTAAAAAGACTTTCCGGGGCAATGTAAATAATTTTATAATATTTTTCCCCGGCTTTTTTCAGGGTATTATAGTAATCCTGGGAAGAAAGGGAACTGTTGATAAAAGCCGCGGGGATTCCTCCATCCTCCAGGGCATTCACCTGGTCTTTCATGAGACTGATTAAAGGGGAAATAACGAGACCTGTGCCGTCCAGCAGAAGCGCCGGAATCTGATAACAGAGACTTTTTCCCCCGCCGGTGGGCATAATTCCCAGGACATCCCGGCTGTCCATAATCATATCAATAAGTTTTTCCTGGCCCGGCCTGAAAGAGGGAAACCCAAAATGTTCTTTTAATATACCGTACTTGTCCTGCATAGTTCCTGGTCTTAGGGTATCATACATAAAATCTCCGGAAAAAACACCATTCCTGAATTAACATATTCATCTACAGTATGTACCCTTTTTCAGTTTCTGCTTTAATCAAATCAAAATAAAACCAGAAAAACGATATATCAGAAATTTCTTTAAGGAAAACATCTAAGGAAACATTGATTGATGCCCACAGAGCATTAATCAGTGTATTCTTTAATGCAGGCAATTCTTTGTGCAACAAAGAATTGCGGAGGGAACCGCTGATTGGCCGCATATTGCGGCCGGTTTAATCAGCGGTTCCCTAAAAATCCAATCGGGTTTTCGGAGATTCCCCTGGATCATTATTCCGCATCATTTAGATAAATATTTACACAAAATATTAAAAAATCGTCATAATTTCGGATATATTACTTATTTTGATTGTTCCCCGGGTTCCTTATAATATAGCAATTCCATCCTTTTTTCTGCTAGAATGAATTATTATGACAATTTGGTTAGCCAGCGGGAATGATCACAAAAAAAAGGAAATTGCGGCAATTTTCCCTGAACATATTATAAAGATCCCCAAGGATGCGGGACTCGAATTTGATCCTGAGGAAACCGGAACCACCTTTGCGGAAAATTCAATGATTAAAGCCAGGGCACTTTACGATTTGGTGAAGGAACCTGTTATTGCTGATGATTCGGGTATCTGCGTGGAGGCCCTGGGAGGACGCCCGGGAATTTATTCCGCCCGGTACGGCAGCGAGGGTGGACACAAGCTTAAGGACACCGAACGGAACGTCCTTCTTATAAAAGAGCTGGGGGATAATCCCAACAGGAAAGCCCGCTTTGTCTGTGCCATGGTGCTGCTCATCAACCCGGACCGGTTTTTTATTGTCCAGGAAACCCTGGAGGGAGAACTTATCAGCAGCGGCAGGGGAACCGGCGGTTTTGGTTACGATCCGGTGCTTTACATTCCGGAACAGGGCATGACCGTGGCGGAACTGCCTGAAGAAGAAAAAAACCGGATCAGCCACCGGGGGAAAGCGGGAAAACTGATTGGAGAAATTTTAAGGAATTTACAGCTATGAGTAGGTTTGCGATTTTATTCTGGACCGCATTTTTAAGTTTTTTGCCTATATCCGAACTCCGGGGGGGAATCCCCTTTGCCATAGCCAACGGGATTCCCTGGTACTGGGCTTTTTGTTTTGGAACCTTCGTGAACGCCCTGGTGGCTCCTTTCTGCTGGGTATTTCTTTCCACCTTCCATAAATTGTTTTTAAAAATGAAATGGTACGAAAAATTCTTCAACAAATTTATCGAGAGAGCCCGGAATAAATTACATGCGGGCGTGGAAAAATGGGGCTGGTTCGGTATAGCTGTCTTTGTGGCAGTTCCCTTTCCCCTGACCGGTGCCTGGACAGGAACCCTGGGAGCCTGGGTCCTGGGTTTAAGCAAAAGAAAAACCCTTTTGGCGGTTGTCATAGGGGTAATTATTTCGGGAACAATTGTTACGGCGGTGGCTACCCTGGGGATCCATGCCTTTGATTTTTTCATAAAACGCGTCTAGGAAAACACTGGTCCAACGGAGAATCATGCCTAAACTTAATTTTGAAGCCGAACTAAATGAGCATCAGTGTGATGCGGTTAAAGCTATTGAAGGTCCCGTACTGATTATTGCCGGTGCGGGTTCCGGAAAAACCCGGGTCATCACCTACCGGATTGCCCATATGCTCGAAAAAGGGATTCCCCAATCGGCCATCCTGGCGCTTACCTTTACCAACAAGGCTGCCCGGGAAATGGAAAGCCGGGTCAAGGAACTCACCGGGAAAAAACTCCAGAACCTTACGGTAAGTACCTTTCATGCATTTGGGGTCCGGGTTCTCCGGGAAGAAATTGAACACCTGGGGTTCCGGAAAAATTTTTCGATCTATGATGAAACCGACCGTACCCAGCTTATCAAGGATTGTGTCCGGGACTGCGGCCTTTCCGCGGAAAACACCGATCTGTATGCCCTGGGCCAGCTTTTTTCCAATGTAAAAACCGGCCGTTTCCGGTGGGGGGACGGTGCCAATGAAGCATATGAAAAGATCTATAAGGAATACCAGAACAGCCTGAAGATTTTCAACGCCGTAGATTTTGATGATCTCCTGGTACTTCCCATATCAATCTTTGAACAGTTCCCGGAAATCAGGGACCGGTACAAATCCCGGTATAAATACATTATGGTGGACGAATTTCAGGACACCAGCCTTACCCAATACAACATGATGCACCTCCTGGCGGACAAAAACGTATGTGTAGTAGGCGACGATGACCAGTCCATCTATTCCTGGCGGGGAGCAAATTACGAGAACCTGCTGATGTTTGAAAATGATTTTCCCGGGGTCAGGGAAATTAAACTGGAACAGAACTACCGGTCCACCAGTACCATCCTGGAAGCAGCCAACGGGGTTATCAGGAATAACAGCAACAGGAAGGAAAAAACCCTCTGGTCAGGAAATGAGGGGGGAAAGCCCATTGAGATTTACTATCCCCAAAATGAAAGCGAGGAAGCCGATTTTATTGCATCCCGGATCAAAACCGTATTGATCCAGGAAAAGCTGAAGTATGATGATTTCGGTGTATTGATCAGAACCAACTCCATGACCCGCCATATTGAAGAGGCATTCCTGGCGGAAAATATTCCCTACCGGGTTTCCGGGGGAACCAGTTTTTTCCAGCGCAAGGAAATAAAGGATATAGTCAGTTACCTCAGGGTTATTGCCAATGAAAACGATGATGTAAACCTGCTGCGGATCATCAACACTCCCCGCAGGGGAATAGGGAAAAATACCATCAGCCATATCACGGAACTGGCGAAAAAGAACCATTCCTCCCTATGGGATGCCATGGGTAAACTCCGGTTTGCCAAGGATACCCTGTTCCCAGAAAAAGGCCGGGTCGAGGTGGATTCGTTCATGACCTTGATCGAAACCTATAAGACGGAAATTCTGGGGAAAAAAGGACTTTCCCAAAAGGTCAGGGCTTTGGTGGATTCCATTGATTACTGGTCGTACCTGGTTACGGAATTCAGCAAGAATGAAAAGGCTGCCCGGTGGAAGTTCCTCAACATAGAGAGCCTGATCCAATCCATTGAAACCTGGGAGAATGATCCGGACAACTTTGATCCCACCCTGTATCCTTACCTGAACAGGATCAGCCTCATTACCCGGGATGACGGGGATGATGAGGCCGGCAAGGGAAAGGTCAACCTGATGACGATTCACGCTTCCAAGGGGCTGGAATTTCCGGTGGTTTTTATTGCCGGCGCCGAGGACGGAATTATTCCCCATGCCAGAAGCCTGGAAGAAGGGGACGGCAATATCGAAGAGGAGCGCCGTCTTTTTTACGTGGCCATCACCAGGGCCAGGGACAAACTGTACATCACCAGCTGCCTCCAAAGGAAAAGACTTCAGAATACTATTGATTGCATGCCATCACCCTTCCTGGTGGAAATTCCGGAACACCTGGTGGAAATCCATGAGGACCAGATAATAGAAACCTCCGCCCAGGCGGAAGATTATTTTGCAGAAATAAAAAAGCTATTTATATAAACTGCGCTTCAGGTGTATTTTATTCAAAGGGTATGAAATTTATCGAAAGATAATACACAGCGGAAAACCCGGCCCTTCCCGGGAATATTTCCCCCGGTGATTGAAGCCTTCGAAATCATCTGCAAGAAAAAAAATTCCCCCCAGTCCCTTCGGGAGCCCCAGGGACCGCCTATTATCATGATCAGGGAAAGCCCTGAAGTATCTAAGGAAACACTGATTAATGCCTATAGAGCATTAATCAGTGTATTCTTTAATGCAAACAATTCTTTGTGCAACAAAGAATTGCGGAGGGAACCGCTGATTGGTCGCATATTGCGACCGGTTGAATCAGCGGTTCCCTAACTGACCAACGGGAATGATCTCCCTTCAGAATGCGGTTAAAACCGGAATCTTTTTTAAAATGACAACTTTTTCAGAAGGCGTTCACGTTTTTTATCCATTTTTTTCCGGAAGGATTCTCCCAGGTCTTCCATCTGCAGAAGGCTATCCACATAGTTCAGTGCCTTGATGGCATCCTTAAGACGCCATTCCGCATCAATCGCCAGGCTGTTCAGTGCGGATATCCTGATGGATGCGGTGGTTTCCATTTCTGCCAGTTCACAGAGCAGGGGAATCCCAGCAGCATGATTTCCTTTTTTCATCAGTTCATATCCGTAGACATACATACATTTATGATATTTTTTTTCTACGGAAAAGGTCATCAGGTTTTCTGCCTGCTGCCCTAGGGCCGGGTTATCCGGAAACCACCTGACAAAATCCCGCCATCTTAGGGCAAGGGCTTCCACATCAAATGAATATTTGGATAAAACCTCCAGGGGGCTGACTGATATATCCAGCATCAGGGTTAACAGTGAAGCCAAACCTTCGATATCCTTTTTATTATGACCGCAGATTTTTAATAAATCCGCCGGATCCTGGCTTTTCAAAAAATCAAACCATATCTGGGGGGCAAACGCTCCGGAAACATCACCGGTCCGGTCCAGACCAAGGATCGATACTTCGATCTCCGCCTGGGAACAGCTGGGCAGGACCCGTTTCCAGAGACGCCTGGCCGGGTGAAGAAGATCCGCCTCATAATACTCCGGCGGCCTGATGCCGTTCATGAGGCACCGGGTGCGGAAAAGTTTTGTATCAAAGCTTTTTCCATTGTAACTGACTACAAATTTTCCACCATCATTTAAACAAGGAATAACCGCTTCAAGAAAATCCGGCTCTCCGGGATAGTCCAGCAAAAGATACTGGTCTATCCGCAGGGAGTAGCCCGGGGAATCCCCAACCTTGGAAAAATATCCCAGGGCAGCCAGAAATGCCACCGTTCCGGCTCCTCCGGAAAGGCCCGTGGTTTCCAGGTCAAAAAAAATCAAATCCTCCGGCCTGATATTTTTTCTGTTACTCCTGGAAAAATCCGGGACAAGAATTTTTATTTCTTCCGGAAGAACCGGAGGGAGATTATATGTTGAATCACCGGCAATGCTCCGTTTTAAAACCTTATACCCCAGGGCGGTCCATTCATTCCCGAACCCGGATGGACAAACCGGATTGTCCTCCGGGACCTGGGGGACCGGCCCGGGTTTTTCAGACTGGGCCATATTTCTGATCCGCCGGAGACGGCTTTTAAGGTTGGAGGCCATGGATTAATCCGTTTTTCCCGCCAGACTGCGGACAAACAGTTTTACCCCATCCTTGTTTTCCCCTGGTCCCGCACAGGATGGACAACCTCCCTGGCAGGGACAATCGTACACCACACTCCGGATGGTTTTAAAAATTTCCCGGGCATGGTTCATGAGAGCTTCCGCCAACCCGGTTCCGCCGGGATATTTATCATACAGGTATATTGCGGGTAAACCGAAATGCGGATCCCGTACCCTGGGGGCTATTCCCAGATCCCTGGGATCACAGAGCAGGTAAAGGGGGGCAATTTTTTTCATCAATGTTCCGGTGCCGCTTAAAATAGATCCTATCCCTTCTTGATCAAATTCTGCAAGCACCTTTCCCGCTTCCGTTTCGGGACCAAAAAGGAAAACCAGGGTCCTGGTCTGCATCTCCTCTTCCGGAAGTTCTATGGTACCAAACCCGATATTTTCATGGGTGTGGAACCGGAGCTTTTTGAATTTGGTCACCTGGGACCGGACCAGGACATCTCCTAAAACAGCAGTACAGACCGGACCGGCGTCACCCTGGTTTAATATAAAATGTTCATCCTCGGATAAAACATTAATATCGGTTTTCACCAGGCCATCGGTGAAGTAATTCACATCGGCTTCCTGGACCAGGCATTTCCGGTTTTCAATATCCAGGGATTCCACCAGGTACTGCCGTCCCCGGTGGATGTATACCGCATTTTTAAAAATCAGTTCCTTGGCGCTGGGCCGGTCCATTTCACCGATCACCTGGTTTCTTCCCTGGGTAATGTCCACAATAACCACGTTATCCGCCGTGGCCGACCGGAGGCTGATCCCTTCTGCGGGATAGGATTGATTCGCCCAAAACCATCTTCCGCCGGTATGCCGGAGGATGCCGTCCTCCTCAAGGAATCCCAGAACCGTATCAATATCCTTTCCGAAGGGTTCGTGGCCGTTCGCAATCAGGTCATCCTTGAAGGGCAGCTCAAAAGCGGCGCACTTGACGTGGTCGGTTAATATATAGGGATTCTGCGGGTCCAGGCGCCCCTCCTCCGAACCGGTACCAAAAAACCAATCCGGATTCTGGATGATAAACTGATCCAAAGGGGATGAAGTGGCGACAAAAACCGAAACCGAAACCCCTCCCCGCCGGCCCGCCCGGCCGCTCTGCTGCCAGAATGAATTAAAAGAACCGGGGAAGCCTGCTACAATAGAAGCATCCAGTCCGCCAATATCAATTCCTAATTCCAAAGCATTGGTGGAAACCACCCCCTGGATGGTACCTTCCCGGAGGCCCTGTTCTATTTCCCGGCGTTCATTGGGGAGCAGCCCTCCCCGGTAGGCTTCAACCTTTATATGGCGGTTTTCGGTAAACATGTTTTTCAAATCCTCATTAACATAACTGGCCGCCACTTCGGTCTTCACCCGGGAATGGGCAAACAGGATTGTTTTAATTCCCGCGGTCAGAAAAGCCAGCATCCACCTGCGGCTCTCGGTAACCGAGCTGCGGCGGATTCCCTGGACAGCATCAACTAAAGGAGGATTATAGAGAACCACGATTTTTTCCCCTCCCGGGGCGCCATTTTTATCCACCAGGGTAACTTCCTCACCAATTAATGATTCTGCCAGTTCCCTGGGATTTGCGATGGTGGCGGAACAGAGAATAAACCTGGGATGGGAACCATAAAAAGCCGCTATCCGTTTCAGCCGTCTGATAACATTCGCCACATGGCTTCCGAACACACCCCGGTAGGTATGGGCTTCATCAATAACAACAAATTTCAGGTTCGAAAAAAACTTAATCCATTTGGGATGGTTCGGCAGCACCCCGGCATGAAGCATGTCGGGATTCGATATGACGATCCTTCCGGAATCCCTGGCCGCAACCCTCAGCGATTCCGGGGTGTCCCCATCATAGGTGCAGATTTTTACCGGAATAGCGCCATCGGAGGACTCCACCAGCTCATTCAATTCCGACTGCTGATCCTGGGAAAGGGCCTTGGTGGGGAAAAGATACAGCGCCCGGGCCTGTTCATCCCGCAGCAGGGACTGCATAACCGGAAGATTATAGCAAAGGGTTTTTCCCGAAGCTGTGGGGGTCACCACCACCACATTCCTGCCGATCCGGAGCTGGTTCCAGACCTGACCCTGATGGGAATATATCCGGGTAATACCCCTTTCCTCCAGGGCTTGCACAATCCGGTTGTCCAGATCTTCAGGAAAGGAAACGTAATCTCCTTCCCGGGGTTTTATATGTTTTTTAACCACCACTCCCTGGGAAAATGCCGGGTCCGAAAGGATTGCATCTAGAACGTATTCATTGTCCATATCCCTGTAATGATAACTTGATAAATGATTTTAGGAAACCTCCGGAAACCCCCTCCGGGATTTTGGAGAAACCCTATGATTTAATATCTCCGGAGCGGTTTTTTACATCCCTGAACTGGTCCTGAAATTCCCGAAAGCCGGCAAAACATACGGATTTCTGCGGTTTTTATGAAATTCCTGCGGTTATTATAAAAAAAATTCCTTAGTTAGTACCTGAATAGCCCTTTCGCAGGTTCATGGCGAGACCTATGGGTCATCTATTACCCATGTATGATGCAATCATACAGCCTCTGGAAGGAATAAAAGGCTGCGTCCGATCAGAATTATATCTCCATATAGAGTGAAAAGGTAATAAAACGGCCAATTCCATCAAAAAAAACATCAAAAAATCCCGGTTTCTGAAGTTCTTTTGTGGGAAGTATCGACAAGTTGAATAATCACTTCTATAATTAGATTGCGAAATAACAAATTCGTGCAATTAATTTAGGAGGAACCCATGGCTGAAGTGTTATCGATCGTGTTAGGTGGAGGAAAAGGAACCCGGCTTTTTCCCCTTACCCAGGCTAGGGCAAAGCCTGCGGTGCCATTCGGAGGCAAATATCGCCTGGTGGATATTCCTATTTCAAACTGTATTAATGCAAATCTTAGGCAGATCTATATTTTAACCCAGTTCAACTCCGCATCGCTTCACCTGCACCTGTCCCAGGCTTATGTGTTCGATTCCTTTTCCAAGGGATTTGTGGAAATTCTTGCTGCGGAACAAACCTTTGAGCATTCCGGCTGGTATGAGGGTACTGCGGATGCGGTAAGAAAAAATTTCAGCCATTTCAGAACCCAAAATCCCGAATACTACCTTATCCTTTCCGGGGATCAGCTTTACCGGATGGACCTGCAGGATCTGATCGAAAAACACAAACGCTCCGGGGCGGCCATTACCATTGCATGCACCAATGTCAGCCGGGAAGATGCCAGCCAACTGGGAATTCTTAAGGCCAACAAAAACAATGAAATCACCGAATTCATGGAAAAACCAGGTCCCTCCAGGGACATTACGGATTTTAAAATTCCCCAGGAACTGAAGTCCGATAAAAACGGCAAGGATGAATACCTGGCTTCCATGGGAATTTATGTATTTAATGCCGCCGCCATGGAGGAAAGCCTGGCCAATGATTACACCGACTTCGGTAAGGAAATTATCCCTGATTCCATCAAACACCGGAAGGTGAATTCCTATATATTCAACGGGTATTGGGAAGATATCGGAACCATAAAAAATTTCTATGAAGCTAACCTGGATCTTACCACCCTGACCCCTAAGTTTGATTTTTATTTTGAAACCATGCCCATTTACACCCATATGAGGAACCTGCCTCCTTCCAAAATGAACTTCAGCAACATGAACCAATCCATTGCAGCGGAGGGCTGTATTATTACGAATGCATCCATTTCAAATTCCATTGTGGGTGTCCGGACCATTATTGAATCCGGGGCAAGCTTAAACGGTGTGGTATGTATGGGTGCTGACTATTACGAAACGGAAGCCCAGAAAAAACAGAACGCTGAAAACCGGGTCCCCAATATCGGGATTGGCAAGGGCGCTATTGTTAAAGGGGCTATCATTGACAAGAATGCCTGCATCGGCGAAGGGTGCAGGATTGGAATAGATGATCTTAACCGCAGCGACGGCAACTACGGGCATTACTATATAGTTGACGGAATTATTGTGATCCCCAAAAATGCGGTGCTGTATCCCGGTACTGTCATATAATGATTATATAGATAACAAAAAGGCCGGAACATTCCGGCCTTTTTTATTCGCAAGCGGGTTTAATACCATCTGCACTCTCCCGTGTGCGGGGCTCCGAAGCGTTCTTAAAATCCTGTAAATGAACATTCTATGGGTATTAAACCCGCATAACATCCATACCTTACAGAACCAACAAACCTTGCTGCTCTGCCTCGCATGCGAAAGCGTGCAGAAGGTTTTTGATTGGAAGGCTGTTGGGGTTCATACACGATGCTTGCATCGGTTGATTTTTTAACGACCTGGATGAAGGTTGAACCCTTTGTATGTGGTATGAACCCTCAGCCTGTATAATAATTTCCTCTACAACGAAGAACTCCGAGGCTCTGCCTCGGGGTTCTTCATTTTGTTTATTTTTCTGCTTCCACCGGGTTCCGGAGGATTCCTATACCTTCAATCTCAATTTCCACCGTATCCCCGGGATGGATACGGGATACCCCGCTGGGGGTTCCGGTGGAAATTATGTCCCCGGCTTCCAGGGTCATATTTTTTGAAATATAGGAGATCAGGAAAGCCACCGTAAAAATCATGCCGCCGGTAAAACCTTTCTGCTTTACTTCACCGTTGACCCGGGAAAAAATATTCAGTGTATGGGGATCTCCCATACGTTCCGGGGGAACCACCACAGGACCGATGGGGCCAAAGGTATCAAAGGATTTTCCCCGGAACCAGCCCGAAACATCGGTTTTCTGGAAATTCCGCTGGCTCACATCATTGAAACAGGTGTAGCCAAGAACATATTCCAGAGCCTTTTCCAGGGGAATTTGTTTTCCCCGCTTGCCGATGATGACGGCCAGTTCGGCTTCAATATCTGTCCTGGGGTCGGAAATTCCACTTTCTTTAATAATTTTAGGAATCATGATGGGTTCCCCGGGACCTATTAATACATTGGGAGTTTTGGCAAACAGGACCGGGTTCTCCGGTAAATCAAGTTCCTTATGGTTGAAGGTGGGACTTTCCTTAACGTGTTCGGAATAGTTCAGCCCCACCGCGATTATTTTTGACGGCGCTATGGTAACTTTTTCGGAAGTTCCGGCCAGAGGTAATACAATCATTTATTAATTCCTTTGTTGAGATCAAACTTCAATGAGGCTCCGGGGATTTTCCCGGGGTTCCGGGGTATCCTTTAATTCGGATTCCCCAGGAGCGGTCCTGTCCGGTTTATACCGGATATGAATTTTTCCGTTCCGTCCGTCAGCGGTAAATGTGCTGCCCCCGGGGTAGACCCCGCCCAGGAGAAGAACCGACAGGGGATCTTCCAATTCCTTCTGGACGGTCCTTCTCATGGGCCTGGCACCATATTTCTGATCCCACCCGTTCTCCATTAGTACCCGTTTAGCCGAAGGGGCAACCTTCAGTACATATCCCTGGCCGGCAACCCGTTTATAGAGATCCTCCAGCTGCAGATCAAGAATTGCCTCAATTTGTTTCTGGTCCAGGGCATGGAAAACCACCACATCATCCACCCGGTTGATGAATTCGGGGTTAAAAAGTTTTTTCAGTTCCGCCAGGGCGGCGGTCCGGATTTCATCCATGGCCATGATCCCGCTGCCTGTTTTAAAGCCAATCCTGGCATCCATGGTTATTTCCCTGGCCCCGGCGTTGCTGGTCATAATAATAACCGTATTCCTGAAACTTACCGTATGCCCCAGGTTGTCCTTCAACTCTCCCTCTTCCAGTACCTGAAGCAGAAGGTTGAACACATCCTTGTGGGCTTTCTCGATCTCGTCAAACAGCACTACCCTGTAGGGATTCCGCCGGATTTGCTCGGTCAGGATTCCCCCTTCCTCATATCCCACATATCCCGGGGGCGCCCCCACCAGGCGGGAGACATTATGCTTTTCCATAAAGTCCGACATGTCTATCCTGACCAAAGCGTCCCTGGTACCGAACAAATATTCCGCCAGGGCTTTTGCCAGAAGGGTTTTTCCCACACCGGTGGGACCCAGGAAAATGAAGGAACCCAAAGGCCGTTCCGGGGATGATATGCCGGACCGGGAACGTCTCACCGAAGAGGCAATCCTGTTGATGGCTTCATCCTGGCCGACGATGGTTTTATGCAGCTCATTCTCAATCTGGATTAAACGTTTGGATTCCTGTTCCTGCAGGCGCATCACCGGGATGCCGGTTGTTTCGGAAACCACCTTCCGGATATCATCTTCGGTAACGGGAATATATGGTTCCCCCGCAGAACTTTCCAGGGAATCCCGGAGAGCTTCAATTTGTATCCGCAATGAAAGCACCTTATCCCTCAGATGGGAAGCGCCTTCATAATTCCGTTCCAGCACCAGATTTTCTTTTTCTACGGAAAGCTGTTTTATTTTCTCTTCCAGTTCGGTTATTTCAGAGGGGGCTTTCCGGTGATCCAGCTTTTCCATGGCGCCGGCTTCATCCAGGATATCAATAACCTTGTCCGGCATGGCCCGTTCGTTCACATACCGTTCCGCCAGCCGTGCCGCGGTGATAATCGCCTCATCGGTATATCTGACTCCGTGGTGTTCCTCATACCGGCTTTGGATTCCCTTGAGGATGGCGATGGTCTCATCAAAGTCCGGTTCGTTGATCATGATAGTCTGGAACCGCCGGTCCAGGGCGGAATCCTTTTCAAAATGCTTGCGGTATTCCCGCAGGGTGGTCGCTCCTATACACTGGACATCCCCCCGGGACAAAGCAGGTTTCAGCATGTTCGATGCATCAATGGTTCCTTCAGCTCCGCCGGCTCCGATAAGGGTGTGGATCTCATCAATAAATAAAATGATGTTTCCCGCCTGGACTATTTCCTTCATGATCTTCTTAAGGCGTTCTTCAAATTCCCCGCGGTATTTTGTACCTGCCACCACCAGCCCCAGGTCCAGGGACAGAATCCGGCGGCCAGCTAATACGGAAGGCGCATCATCACCGGAAAGGATGTAGGAAAGCCCCTCCACAATAGCGGTTTTTCCCACTCCGGGATCCCCAACGAGAAGGGGATTGTTTTTTGTTCTCCTGGCCAAAATCCTGATGGCCCTGTTGATTTCCCTGGTTCTGCCGATCACCGGATCCAGTCTTCCCTGTTTTGCCAGTTCGCTTAGATCCCTGGTAAACTCGTCCAGTGTAGGGGTGGCGGAAGTTTTTTCCCCCGGACGGGACCGGTATATTTTTTCCCCGGAGTACATTTTTTCCCGGTTCATGTCTTTTTGGAGACTATAAATATATGCGTTGTAATCTTCAAAGGAATAGAATTCCCCCGCATTTGGGGTGGAATTGTTCTGCTGTTTGCTGAAGGTGGTCTGTAAAATTACCCTGAGGGTATCCGATGTAACCGCCCGCTGGTTCAGGTATATCTGAACCGGGGAACCCTGCTCCATAAGAGCAGCCAGCAGCAGATGTTCCGTCCCGATCAAATCGTTGCCCATATACTTGGCTTCTTCCACCGCTGTATCAAGCAACGTACGGCCACGCTTTGAACAGGGAACATCCCCAAAAATCAGAACCCCCATTTTCCGGGGAATTTCCCTTTCCAGGATATAGTAAAATTCTTCTTTATCAATCCTCAGAAAAAGCAGGGCCTTACAGGCTATCCCCTCCCCTTCCTTGAGAATGGACATGATAATATGCTCCGGAAGAAGCTGATCCGAATTTAATCTTCTTGCTTCATTCTGGGCGTCAACAGTCAGGATTTTTTGTGCCCGCTGGGTTAATCCTTTAAACAAAATAGACCTCTTGTTATCACCTTAATACCATTAGCAGGTTATTTCAACAATTTTCCGGTCATTTTCAGAATTTACTGGCCGGAAAATGCTAATCAGCAACCCCGCCGCAAGCGGCGGGGGTATGTTGGTTCTGTAAGGTATGGATTATATGCGGGTTTAATACCCCGCAAAACAATTTCTTGGTTGATTCGAAGAATCGCTCTAAAGAGCGGGGTATTAAACCCGTCTGCGAATAAACCCATATTCAAAGACTAAAGTTTTGAAAAAGGCATTTGCAGAAAGAATGCTATTTCCTTACCCATAAATAAAATAGTATTCTTTCTGCACTTACATCTAAGGTTGCTTTTTCAAAATTTGACATTTTGAAAAAGCCTCTTATAGTTAATTTTTTCTCAAAAGTTCCACCGGAGGTATTTTTCCGGCCCTTTTTGAAGGAAGCCAGGAAGCAATAATTGAGCACAGAATAGTGAAAAAACCTATGGCAGCAACGGCTTTCCAGTCAATAATAATCGGTATTTCTTCAAGATAATATCCCGGATCGAGGATTTTGACCTCCCCGCCGCCAAAAAGAGAGGAAAATATCCCTAAAAACCATTCCAATCCATGGACAATCTGATTTATAAAACTCCCAATGACAAGCCCCAGGGAAATTCCTATAATAGATCCAAAAAGGCCGGTCAAAAAGGAGGCACTAAGGAAAATTCTGGATGTACCCGCCGGACTAGCCCCAAAGGCTTTCAGGACAGCGATATCCCGCTGCCGTTCCAGGACCAGCATGGACGTGGCGGAAGAAACGTTAACCGCCGCCACCATAACGATCAGGGCCATAATAAAAATGAGGATCTGCCGGGTAGATTCGTAGGAACTATACTGGGATCGCTGGAGTTCCTTCCAGGTATACACCCCATTCCGGGGCCCCAGCGATAAAAACAGCTCCCGGGAAATTCTGTCGGCATCCGTATAGGGATCATCAACTTTAAGAATAAGATAATTGTATGACAGTTCCCCCGCCAGGATTTGGGTTCCCATGGTATATGACATAAGACACCACGTAGCATCCAACTCACGGTACCCGGAAGAAACAATACCCTTAACGTTCAGCTGGGTAATCCTGGGAATATTCTTGCCGTCGGAAGTAACCCGGATGGTCATCAGGTGTACCGAATTTCCCGCACTGATTCCCAGACTCTCCGCCAGGGCATCCCCCAGGAGAACATCCCGGTCATCCTCCAAAACTGATGAACCTTCAATAACCTGAAGATACTTGCCGCTTTCTTCATCCTGCCAGAACCCGGGATCCGTAGCCCGGATGGTAACTCCGGTTTTCCCGGTTTTTCCCACCAACACCCCCAAACCCTGCCGCTCCTTCCAGTAACCCCGGATTCCGTCAACATGCTGAACAGCCCCAATTATGCTGTCCAAATCCTGGGAATCGCCGAAGTTGTACGCCTGGAGATGGCCGGTACCCATTTCGATATACCGGTCGGTGATACCCCGGATCATGCCGTCCGCCACAATGAGGGTCACCACAATAGGAATTAAGCTCAGGGCGATTCCGGCGGTGGCTCCCCGGAGATACCGGCCTCCCTCCTTGGCCCTTCCCAATAAATAACGGAGGGCGATAAAAAAACTCGACCGGAATTTCACTCTGCGCCCCTGCCCTGGGATTCCAGCAGTCCCGATTCCAGGACAAACCGGAGTTCAGCCCTTTGGGCGACCTTTTCATCGTGGGTCACCACCACCAGGGTCTTGTGGTGTTTTTCTGCAAATGAAAACAGCAGTTCCGCCACCAGACTGCTGTTCCCCTGATCCAGGTTTCCCGTGGGTTCATCCGCCAGGATCAGTTCAGGGTTATTTACAATAGAACGTGCTACAGCAACTCTTTGCCTTTCACCGCCGGAAAGCTGGGAAGGAAAATGATGAAGCCGGTCCTCAAGACGGACATCCAGAAGAAGGCTTCTTGCCTTTTCCAGGGCATCCTTTTTGTGCATCCCCGCAACAAAAGCCGGGAGCATAACGTTTTCCCAGGCGGTAAAATCCTTCAGCAAATAGTGGAACTGGAAAATAAATCCCACCTGTTTGCTCCGGTAATGGGTTAAAGCCGATTCGGACAACCCGAATATTTCAGAACCATTCACCCGGATCGATCCTGAATCGCAGTAGTCCAGGCCGCCCAGAATATTCAGCAGGGTACTTTTACCGCTGCCGCTCTGGCCGGTGATGGAAACACTGCTGGACCGGGGAATTGTGAAATTCAAACCCCGGAGAATTTCCAGACGCTCCGTACCCGACGTATAGGTTTTAACCACATTTTCCGCTCTTATTAAAACATCATTATTCATACCGTAAAACCTCCGCCGGTTTGATCCGTGAAACCCTGCCGGAAGCAAGCCATGATGCTATGGCAGCAGAACAAAGACCGAAAAGATAAATAATCAGTGCCTCATGGGGAATAATCCGGCAGGGTATTTCTTTTATATAAAATACCGCCGGCGAGAAAATGGCGAAATTTTCTTCCCCCACCCCGGCACCACCCGTAAAAGGATTAACAATTATATTCAATAGATGGACTGCCCCATTAACAATTGCTTCCAGGAGGGAAAAAAATGATGAAATATTAAATGCGATAAGCAGACCCAGGGCCATGCCAATACCGGCCCCCAGGAATCCGATGATCAGGCCGTCATAGGCGAAAACAAGCCGGACTCCAATGTCACTGGCACCTACAGCCCGGAGCAGGCCGATATCTTCCCGGCGTTCCATAACAGTCCTGCGCTGGGACTGGAAAATGTTAAGGCCCACCACGATAAATATGAGACCCACCAGGACAAACATGAGGAGCTTTTCCGTTCTCAGGGCACCGAAGAAAGCCCGGTTATAATCCCGCCAGGAGGTTATCTTTGCATTTTCCAAACCCGGAATGTTTCTGATTACCCTCAGGGTATGTTCATCCTGCCAGCGGTTATGCAGTTTTATCCCCAGGGATGCCCCCTGGTTCGTTCCAATAATTTCTTCGGCTTTATCAATATTGATAAAACCCCAGCCTAAATCATATTCATAAAAACCCGTCCGGAAGATCCCCGTGATGATATAATTTGTCTGGGCAGTTCCGGCTTCCTCGGAGGTCAAACCGGAAATGGAAAGCAGATTGATCTCATCACCCAGGCCAACAGAAATACGCCGGGCCAATTCAGCACCCAGGAGAATTGAAGTATCCTTGGATAAATCAAATGAACCGGATTCAAACGTAAGTTTATCCGCCATTCCCTGGTCCTGGGCCAGCACATCCCCGGAGACTCCCCGGATAATACAAACCTGCTGGCTGCTTCTCTTTCCCCGGATGAGACCCTGGATTTCCTCGAATTCCACCGCCGAACGGACCTGGGGTATGGAAAGTATTTCCTGTTTTATTGCTTCACCCCTGGCCCCTTCCGGAAAGGACTCTATCCGTATGTGGTAGGATGAAATTTCCAGGATGCTCTCGATGAATCCCAACTGGAATCCATTCATTACCCCGAGAATAACCGTCAAAGCCAAAACCCCAATCCCGATCCCCAGAACAGCAAGAATTGAGGTTGGTGTAGATTTATCCCTTTTTCTGGAACGTATATAACGGGCTGCAGTAAACCCAATCCATTTAAAAGAACCCATCAGGGCCTTCTTCCCGGGATTTGTCTGATCTGTTCTTCCGAAATCTTTTGTCCGTCTTTCCAGACAGCTTTTAAAACCAGTTGTCCCTGCAAATACAATTCTTCCACTTCATAATCCTTTTCAATCCTGACCAGGCGTTCCAATATACCGTTCCGGAAATTCCGTTCAATTATTCTATCACCATTACTATCATATTCATACTCGATTCGTCTTGTATCATTTTCCCCATTCCAGGTAATTGATACAAGCCTGTCCCCGGACCAAATGTTGGTTAATTCTCCTGTTTTTTTACCTTCCGCATCTTTATGTATTTCAGTTACCACTCTACCATGACTATCGGTAATATATTCAATCCTGGTATCGGCCCGGTTTATTATATCAGAAATAAAATCGGAGCTCACCGCAGGGCCGGGATCTGTAAAAGTTTTGTTTTCATATCCCGGCCCCAGGGGTGTAAAATAAGTAAGGGTAATATCGCTTTTTTCCATGTCCGAATGGAATATCCGTTCCATGGAACGTAACGCGCCCGCCCGGGTGTACCGGTAAGTATCGGTCCAGAGGTGAAGCGCAGCCCCGGAGGGTTTATCCCCCGCATCCGGTTTCTGGACTTCGGTTTCGTCTTTCCCCGGAACGGAAACAGTTTCAGTCTGTTCCCTGGGGTTTTGCCATGTCTCAGAATGCAGGAGAATTCTGTTTTTGTATATATGCCGGGTCGAAATAATACTTTCCTTTAGGAAAGTATCTTCCTGGATTAAAAAATCCGATTCATCGTAGTATTCGGCAAATCCCCGGGAAGCGTCTTCCCTGACGGATAGGACAATCCAGGGGGTGCCCCGGAAATACCGGAGGACCCAGCGATGGCCTTTTTCCTGGCTATTTTCATAAAGGGTATACAGTTCCACAGTAAATGATGGAGGAATACTAACGGATGTATCAATATATTCTGAAATTTCCGGGGGAATCTTATTCGGCCCATACTCTTCAATTTTAAGGGCATATTTTTCCCGGAGAGCCGCCCGGGAATAGGCTTTTTCCAGGGCCATCCCCGCGGCATTTGAAATATACCATTCCTCGGGATACGCCATGGATGCCAGAAAAAGGAGAATCACCAGAATAAATGGTTTGAGACAATGGTTATTCAAGGCCGAGAAATTCTCTTGTATAAGCATGGGGATTAAAGGCCCGGATGTTTTCGTATTTTTCTCCATCACACACATAAATAACCGGCAGTTTTAATCCTCCGGACAGGGAAAACACAATTCCCCCCCGGGCGCTGGAATCGTACTTAGTCAGGATGACCCCATCCAGGTTTACCGCATCATGGAAAATCTCCGCCTGGGCCAGGGCGTTCCTGCCGGTGGTACTGTCCAGGACCAGGAATTTATAATAATCCGCATGGGCTGCCCTGGATTCCAGGACCCGGTCGATTTTTTTCAGTTCCTCCACCAGGGCATTTTTTGTATGCATCCTTCCTGCGGTATCCGCAATAATAACATTGTTCCCTCCGGCTTTGGCTGCTTCCAACGCGTCGTATATAACCGCCGCGGGATCGCCCCCCTGTTTGTGGGCCACCACCCTGATACCCAGGCGGTCCCCGTGGATGCGCAGCTGGTCTATGGCAGCCGCCCTGAAGGTATCCGCCGCAGCCAGGACGACCTGGGCGCCGCCGGCTTTATACATATTTGCCAGCTTTGCCACGGAGGTGGTTTTCCCCACGCCGTTGACCCCCAGAAGGAGAACTACCGTGAGTTTTTCCCGGTCCAGTACGGGAGGATCCCTGGAAACAAGTTTCTGTTCAAGCAGTTCCGCCAGGGCAAGCCGGACCGCTTCCCCGTCATTTAATTTATTTTTTTTGCTGATACCCTGTAATTCTTCCACCGTATTAAAAGCTTCAGCCGCCCCAAAATCACCTTCAATTAAAAGATCCGCCAGGTCATCAAAAACATCTTCGGAAATGGTGTTCCGGACACCGAAAAATTTTTTAATCCGTTCTGCAAAACTTACCGATCCCATACCATTCCTCATTTAATTGTAGTTACATCTTCCGAATTTGATTTATATAAATAGATTCCCATTCTTATCAGGGTTTCCACCAGGAACCCCCCGGCCACCACTATGGAACCAATGGCAACATTCCGGGCCGTGACTGCGCTGTCATAGGTATCGGCATTACCGGAGTAATTATATGCATCCACCGATGCGGTAGCTACTCCATTGATAATGACCGCCAGGGGAAGGGTAATCCAAAATCTTCCATAAGCCCCATAAAAGCTTTTTCTGTAATCTTCAAGGGTTTTACCATTATCTTTGGGAGGAACCAGGGCGATGGTTGCCGAGGGGGTGCTGCCATTATACACAAACGAGATGGTCTCGCCCCTTTCATTTTCCATGGTAATATATTCATGCTGGTCCGGTACGATGTTCAGGGTGATCGGTGTTTTTCCCATAAAGGTTGAACCCAGGTACACCGAAGCGGCAAGTCCGCCGGCGGTATCCAGATCAAAGGCTTCATACATAATGGGCTGCAGATTGATAAAGACCTCGGCCAATTCCCCGCTGACCAGGTCAACCTGGAATTTTTTATTCCTGTGGTCGTCTGCAAACACTTCCACATCCACCGTCCCGGGACTGTGGTCCCTTTCCCCGGAATTTCCCCGGCCCGCATAGGTGTTGTTCAGGAGGATCAGGGCATCCTCCGGTTCGGCCTTTACAATTATTGCCGAAGGCTCAATACCGGAAAGCACCGCCTTCAGGCGGCTGGCAAGTCCGGAAACGGCCAGCTGCTGGTCCTCAACGGAAAACAGAATAAAATCCTCGTAAACATAGGACCGGCTGTAAAGGGTATACAACCTGATGGCCGCATAAACCCTGCCGTAATATTCCGAAATGGTTCCTGTCAGGAAACCATCAATTTTTTGTTCCTTACAGAAGGAATATTCCATCCCGTCCATTGGGACTGGGGGAAAGGTTCCTGAAAGATTCTGCTGGGCCAGGGCGAAATTAGGGTTCCCCGCAACCAGGGGAAACCCGGATTCCTGGAGCTCGTATTTTGCTTCCAGGGTTTTTATTTCATTATCAATTTTTTTTACTTTGTTTTTATAATTCCATTCCGTATCACCACTAAAGAAAAGTGCGTCCCTTTCATCTCTTTTCTTTTTTAAAGCCTGTCCGGCTTCCAGCCTGGCCTGGTTCCAGGCATACTCGGTGTAGTACATGGTTTCTTCCGGGGAACGGACCCGGGCATCCAGGGATGAAAGTTCATCCACCATATTCCGGGTTATAAGATTTCCCATAATACGTTTTGCCGGGGAAAGACCGGAGGTGTCAAAGCTGGTAATGCAAAGGGTCCAGGTGGTATAAAGAGGTACATCTTCGGTCATTTCCAATGAAGCCCGGGCATACAGGGGCCGGCAGAAAATAAAAAAACATAACCCCGCCAAAATCAGAATTTTCCCGGTTACGGTCACCAGGGGAAGAACATTTTTTTTTCCGGATAGTATCTTATTAGCTGTTGTTCTTCCACGCAAAACGCAAATACTCCTCTATAAATGGATCGATATCCCCGTCCATAACAGCCTGGATATTCCCCATTTCAGCCTTGGTCCGGTAATCCTTTACCATAGTATAAGGCTGGAAGACATAGGACCTGATCTGGTTTCCCCAGGATATATCTTTCTTCTCCTGGGCAAAACGTTCATTTTCTTTTTCTTTTTCCTGACGGTAATATTCATACAGCCGGGCTTTAAGCATGCTCATGGCTGTAGCCCGGTTCTTTATCTGGCTCCGTTCATTCTGGCAGGCCACCACAAGTCCCGTGGGCAGGTGGGTCATCCGGACCGCACTGTCGGTTTTATTCACATGCTGACCGCCCGCGCCGCCGGAACGGTAGGTATCCACCCGGAGATCCTCCGGACGGATATCCACTTCAATGGAATCATCAATAACCGGGAATACATATACCGATGCAAACGAAGTATGTCTCCGGGCGTTGGAATCAAAGGGGGAAATCCGGACCAGCCGGTGCACCCCGGACTCGCCCTTCAGGTAACCGTAGGCATAATCACCATTAATCTGTACCGTAGCTGACTTAATGCCCCCTTCGGCCTCAAGCATATCAACTTCTTCCACGGAAAATTCCCTGCGCTCCGCCCAGCGGATATACATCCGGTACAGCATGGATGCCCAGTCGCAGGCTTCGGTCCCGCCTGCCCCCGCGTGGATCGTAAGGAAGCAGCCGTTCCGGTCAACCTCGCCGGGCATGAGCTCATAGATATTCTGTTTATCATATCTGGCCTGGATATCCCCAAGGCTGGATTCTATTTCCGCCGCCTGGGATTCATCGTTGACTTCTTCCGCCAGTTCCAGAAGAACCTCCAGATCATCAATTTCCGCGGATAAATCCTTCCAGGGTTCATACCGGGACTTCAATGCTTTCAGTTCGGCCATATGTTTTTCAGCCTTGGAACTGTCATTCCAAAAACCTTCAGATCCGGCCATTGCCTCTAGATCTGCAATTTTCCTGTCAAAAGAAGCATCGTCAAAGACGCCTCCGGGTTTCATGGATTTGGGACTTCAATTCCCGGACAGGTCCGTTTAATTCACTTAAAAGCATACTAACTCCTTGGGTACGGGGCTTTTCCAAAACCGGCGGGTTCCGGGAAAGCCCCCTATGGCCTCGTGGGTTTTTTCTTTATAACCTTTGGCTGGACCGAAACGGGCTTTTCGTTTCCTCCCCTGGCCACAAGGCGTCTCCATTTTTTATCCCTGAGGGTGGTTAACACCAGGGTTCCGTCAACAGGAAACTGGAAGAGGCGCAGTCTGTCAAAGGCATCACAGGTCCTGTCAAGATCTTTCTTAACCCGGTTGAGAGTTTCAGGAGAAATAAAAGCCGATTCCCATAACCCACGCTGGATCTTCTCAAACCCGTATTGGGTCAAAAGACTGGCCAATTCCCTGGCCCGTTCTTCCGATCCCGGGTCTACCGCTATTGAAACAAACATACATATAGATTACGTAAAAGCCATAATTATGTCAAACCACTCTGGACGAGATGAAATTTTACCGAATATTATAGTAATATGAAGAACAAAAGGATACTTTTATGCGCCTTGATTATGTCTTCGGTTCTCCTCTTTGCCCAGGAAGCTGTCTTTGCACCTTTTGTCTCAAGGCTTACAATTGAAGCAAAAAACAATCTTATCCGTCTGACCTGGAAAGATTCGGCTGATGTTAAAGGACCGGTATATGTGTACCGTTCCCAGAGACCCTTTGACTCCTCCCATCCATCCCTGCTGGCGGAACCTGTGGAAGTTCCCTACGGGGTAGGTTCTTATATCGATGAAATTGAGGAGCCCGGTACCTGGCATTATTTTATTGCTTCCAGCGATATCAGCGGTCAAAAATATGAAATAGCCATCCCCATGGGGAATACCATCAGCGTGGTGGTCCAGCAGGGTATTACGGGCCAGTTGGCGGTCACGGAAGACAGGAGGCCGCCGGTTTCCCAGGTTATGGGAATTCAATCCATCTCTGCTTCGGTCCAGGGGGATGCGGTTTCCATCACCTTCAGGACCGATGGCAGCGCCAAAACGCCGGTCTTGTACCGGAGCGTCCATGAAATAAAGAACACCCAGGATCTTCTGAGGGCTGTTATTGTGCAGTCCGGGGTAAAATCACCCTTTACCGATTATCCTGTTCCGGGTATTTCCTATTATTATTCCATCATATATGAAGAAGATATTTCCCGGGGAAATATCCAGATTCAGCCGGGGGTAAATGCGACCCAAAGGCCGGTGGAAATCCCTCTGGATTCAAGCTGGAACGGTATGGGGGATGGTCTCCGGTCCATGCCCCTGCCCACCATATCCATAAATAACCTTGTGTCGGGTATAGATAATCTGCCGGAATTGGCTGTTCCTGCTCCGTTAAGCCCTGAAGCTGCTAAAGCCGTAGCGGATATTACCCGCAATTTTCATCCTAAAAATCAAACTCCTCTCCAGAAACAACCCAGGGCATTCGCCCAGGATCTGGAAACCGGGTCCGGGGGTGAAGATTATTCCCTGAAAGCTATTGTCCAGGGTTCATTTACTAAAAGGGATTGGCAGAAAGCCAAGGAAGAGCTTATTCAATATTTATCCATCCCCAGGACGGTTCAGGCAGAGGCCAGGGCCAGGTTCTACCTGGGCCAGAGTTACTATTTTACCGCGGCCCCAAGGGAAGCGCTTTTTGAATTCCTTTTAGTCCAAAACAGCTACGAAGAAGAAGCCGCTGAATGGATTCAGGCAACCCTGATTCAGATGAACAAAAGATAATACCCCCGGGAATTGAACCCGGATTAACCCCCGGACGGAAATGGATTAGTCCTGTACAGAGGACTCAAAACCTCATTTTATTCATATCAGTCCGGGATTAATACAACAAAGGAGATGTGCATGGTTATCACCGCTTTTTCCGATATGGTGTTTTATTTCCTTTTCTTTAGTTTTGTCGGATGGGCCTGGGATACCCTGGTACATCTTCTCCGTTACAGAAAACTGGCAAATACGGGATTCCTTTACGGTCCTTACAAACCAATGTACGGCATCGCCGGGGTGTTACTTATCCTGCTTAAAAGCGGCATATCCATTCCTCTGCCGGTGTTTCTTATCATTGCCATAGCATTTTTCATTATTTACGATTATGCGGGAAATCTGCTGCTGGAAAAAATCACCAATTTCCAGTGGTGGGATTACCGGGACAGAAAACTCCAGATCCGCGGCCGGGTATATCTGCCCAAGGTCTTTTTTTATGCGGTAATTTTTACCCTTTTTGTATACTACGGCGGAGACTGGATACACCTGCTGCTGGGGGATGTGCCCCATGCCATTTCCCGGTTAATCGCATCGGGAATTATCATTCTTATGGCGGTGGATCAGTATTACTCCATACAGCTCCTTTCAGATTTCCAGATCCGGTATGAACAGTGGGAAAAAATATATCCCCGGCTGACCGAAGAAGAAAAAGCAATCCTTCAGAATGCCATTGAGTCCCGGACAAAGAATAAACCACCGGAGATACCCCGGGAACTGCTCGATAAAATGGGAATCACCGCGAAGTTTGAACACAGCGGTTACCGGCTGCTGAAATCATTTCCCACTCTCCGCAGGGCGGATACAAAAAAAGATGCATCGGTCCTCCGGGACCTGGTCTCCCTAGACCGGCAGCACCCGGGTTCCCGGAGATGGGCCCAGGCGGTGGCCGCGTTCCGGGGCTTTTTCAAATCAGAAAAAAAAGAAACCCCGGCTATCACAGTAAAACTGAACTTTTATAAAATATTCTGGATCTTTCTTTTTTCAGGGGTTATAGGATATGTCCTGGAAACGATTTTTGCCCTGGTAACCCGGGGGGTTCTGGAAAGCCGCCAGGGAGTAATATACGGCCCCTTCAACCAGGTATACGGATTCGGTGCGGTGCTGATGGTCCTGACGCTGCTACCCCTGGCAAACAAGCGGGACAGCGTTATCTTTTTAGGCAGCGCCATTGTGGGTGGAGCCTTTGAGTGGTTCTGCAGCTTTATCCAGGAAAAGGTATTTAAAACCGTTTCATGGCAGTACGATGAACAGAATTTTTCCATTGGCCCCCAGGGACGGACCAGCCTGATGTTTATGCTTTTCTGGGGAATCCTGGGGGTGCTGCTGATAAAATTTATCCTGCCCAGGATTATCAGTTTTATTGACCGGATGCTTAAAAAACAGGGGGTGTTCCTGACCTGGGTATTTTTTGCGCTGATCATTTTTGATATGGGAATTTCCGGGGCAGCCGTATACCGGTGGAGTGAACGCCTGATGAACATTCCGCCCAAAAACAAGGTTGAGATATTCCTGGACGAACACTATCCGGATAATTTCATGGAGGAAGTGTATCCAAGCATGAGGCTGCCGGAAATGAATGGCTGATTCGGGGGTTTATTTGTAATATGCCGGGCCATTTTTTTCCGGTTTCGGGGGAATCAATTCGTTTATACTTCGCCTTTGTATAATTCCTTGATGCATTCACATATATGTGATAAAACTTTTATAGAGCAAATTATATTAAAGGAGAATGGACTATGGGTT
Organism: Treponemataceae bacterium; assembly: GCA_031549725.1. Classification (GTDB taxonomy): domain Bacteria; phylum Spirochaetota; class Spirochaetia; order Treponematales; family Breznakiellaceae; genus UBA937. The sequence goes on along the minus strand of JAVBPH010000028.1, from coordinate 55,239 downwards.
TATACCATTTGGAATCGGTGCTATGCGGAGCAAGGGCTGTCGCATAACAAACATGCTGTGAGATAGCCTTTGCTCAATCCTGAAACAATAATTTTAGGAGAGCACCATGGGCTACAAAAATGCAATTAGCGTATTGCCTGCTGACTTACTGGAAGCAATACAAAGGTATATTGACGGTGAATATATTTATATCCCCCGAAAATTAGAGAATAAAAAACAGTGGGGAGAAGTCAAGAATAGCCGGCAATATGTTCAAGAGCGTAATGAGAGAATTTTTTCCCAGTATCAAGGCGGCATTTCGGTTGAGGACATTGCAAGCCGTAACTGCTTGTCACCCAAAACAATATATAAAATATTGGCTGATATGAAAAATCAATGCTAAAGCGGGAGCGACACGGCAATTCTGCCATGTCGCTTTTTTATTTCTGAATTATTTTTTAGGTAGCTCTTATAAAATGAACGAAGTATAATGTAACAATGATATAAAAAAATCAACAAAGCAAATGAGCCTCCGCGGGGAATTAAACCCGCCTGCGAATAAAATAAGGAGTAAGATGATGACGGATGAACAACTATCAATGCTTGATTTAATTGTTGAAGCCCATGTTGGATTGGAACGGCAGGGGCCCGGCAGCCCGGAAATGACTATTAAGGCATTAAGTTTTATAGATAATCCAAATAAAATTTCCCGGGCAGCAGATTTAGCTTGCGGAACCGGCGGGCAGACAATGATCCTTGCACAACATATCACCGGAAATATTACCGGCGTAGATCTTTGCCCTGATTTTATAGATGTTTTTAACGGTAACGCAAAAAAATCAGGCCTCCAGGATAGAGTAAAAGGTTTTGTCGGATCAATGGAAAATCTTTCTTTTCAAAAAGAGGAATTTGACCTTATTTGGTCAGAAGGGGCGATAGACAATATCGGTTTTGAAAAGGGATTAACCTATTGGAACGGCTTTCTCAAAAAAAATGGTTATATTGCCGTAACGTGCCCCTCATGGCTTACCGATGAACACCCTGCCGAAATTGAAAAGTTCTGGACTGATGCCGGCAGCGGATTAGATACAATAGGGCATAATATTTCAATAATGCAAAAAGCCGGTTATAATTTTGCTGCTTCATTTGTATTGCCCGAAAAATGCTGGACGGAAAATTATTTTATGCCCCGGGAAGCATCGGAAAAAACACTTTTGAAAAAATATCCAGGAAATAAATCCGTAGTGGATTATATCGAAGGTGATAAATACGAAGTGGAACTATATTCAAAATATAAACAGTATTATGGATATGTTTTTTATATTGGCAGAAAATATAAGTAGCAAAATGGTATTAGCCGCCGCTCCGGGCCAGGTTTGCCCGAGGCGAAGCCAAGAAGGGTATTATACAAAAAACCACCCTGGATGCTGAGGGATTCGGACTCCCGACCCCCTGGGTGCAAACTAAATATTGCCTTAGTTTACTGATTTTATTCTCATTTTTATTCCTATTTGTCCTATAAAACCGATAACTAGACAATACACCATATAAGGTGTATATTATTTTCATGAACGGCAAAGAAGTATTAAAATTGCTTGAAAAAAGTAACTGGAAATTGATACGGATAAATGGTTCCCACCATATCCTAAAAAAAGGAAGTGAGACTATTGTGGTGCCGGTTCATGGGAATACTGATTTAAAACCTGGTATTCTTAATACTATTTTTAAAAAGGCAGGATTGAAATGAAAACAATTATTCCCTGTAAAATAACCTATTCCCGGAAAGATAAGTGCTGGTATGTAGAAGCCCCGGATGTTTATTCTGATATTTTAACATACGGAGATACCCTTGAACATGCTAAAGAAATGGCCTCGGAAGCATTAACCGGGCTTTTGGAAAGTTACCTTGATGATGACAAAGAAATCCCCGCGTTCAAAGTTCCTGCCAGGAAGGATTGGTATGGCATTGAACTTTCTCCAAGCTTGTCTTTTGCTATTTGGCTTAGGGCAGAGCGGAAGTCAAAAGGAATGACGCAGACGGAGGTTGCGGACAAACTCGGCGTAAAGTATCAGGTATATCAAAAACTTGAAAACCCTGAAACTGCAAACCCAACCCTCAAAACTCTGAAAAAAATTGAAAAGATATTTGAAACTGAAGTATTAACTATTTAATCCAAGATTTTTATTTTTGAAATGCCATTATTGCAATAATGGCGGTTACTTTTGTAAAACGCCTATCATTATGCTCATTTATCATTTTTTGTGATTCAGTAACTGAATCATTATTTGCACCACTAGCAGAGGGCAAGAAGAAAACACACTTTTTTCTCTTAGTCTTTGAAATATCATTTTTCATTTCTTCATCTGTTTTATAAGAATTATACGCCCACCTTCCTTTTGAACAGACAAAGTGCCATGGCCTATTTTCAATTATTAAATTCCTTTCGTTTAAAAAAATCTCAATTTTTCTTCTTTCTTCTGGTACGGATTCGGTAAATGGTTCTTTGTCCCTGGTTATCCCTTTAATATTCATAAAATGACAATTCAAACAATTTTTTTTCATTTTTTGTCCTCTATTATTTGCTAAAAGAATTTATTCATTTGACTTCTATTTGGAGCCAGTACTTTTGCATTTTCGATCAACTCCGGACGGTTATATTCTTAATTCATTTCCATTGATGAATGGTCAGCCATTAGTTGTACAATATTTGCATCAAGTAAACGCCGAGTCCTGGTTACATAAGTATAGCGTAGTGAATGCGAGGTTATTTTTCTGCCTTCTATCGGTTTACAGCCTTTTTAAATTCCATCTCTGCTACTCTTAGATCAATTGGTTTGCCATAAACTGGAAAAAACAATTCATTGGGAGCTATACTATTAACCTTGGTAAAGCAAAGGATTACACTAAAGGCAACGTCAGGCAGCAACCCAGAACCGAAGGTTTTCCTCTTGACATTGTATTGACATTAATAAAAACGCCATCAATAGGATTGTTATAAATCCTTACAACACAAAAACTTACTTTGGGCGCTGAGGGATTCGAACCCCCGACCCTCTGGGTGTAAACCAGAAAATATGTTTTTGATACGTTTAGATATTGCTTGATATACATATATAGTAAATCAAGCATTTTTGTCAATCTTTGATATTCATTTATATTTTTATTCTCATTTCTATTCTCATTTTAATAAATAGAGTTGTAAGGATAATATTAGTATTTTTAAGCATTTTTTGTATTTCCAACCAAGTACCGGAACGCCCTGGTATTTGGTTGGATTATTTATTCCATTCGGCTTCAATGATTTTTCGATCAAAAATATATGGATCCATTTTATTACATGAAAGACAGTGTATTCCCATTGATGTTATTCCTGTTGAATCCCTGTTCATTACAGCAGGTTGTTGTCCATCCGCAATAAGAAAAGCAAGCTTTATATTATGACTTCCACAAAAACCACATACTTTATCTTTAATTATTTCAGAATTACTCATCATTTCTCTCCTCAATAAATGCCTACAAAATTAGTCATTTTCCTGGCCGGGCGTATTACCCCAATAACTCGGCCTTTTTCTTTTCAAATTGTTCCTCGGTAATAATACCATCATCCATAAGGGTTTTATATTTTCTGATTTCATCAGCTGCGGAAGAAGCTTGTATCGGAACCGTATTCTCCTGATTTTGTCCTTCAATACCCTTTTTGATGGCAATCATTATATCCTGCGACTTGGAAACTGTGTTGAAAACATGCTGGGTTGTACCCTCGGTAATAACCAATTTTAAACCTCCAAGTCCGGATGTGGAATAGCTTCCTATTTTCCCCAAGGGGATAGAATATTGATCCGCCCCAAGCATTTTATTAAACACCGATGCATAAAACGCCTTATTGGTAACAATAACGGCTCCACCGCCCATTTTACCCATACACTCACTGGCGCCCAATACTTCTTCCCTGTCAGAAATAAGATTGGCCAATCCATTGAAATTTGCTTTATTCAAAAAGCCTGCTTTTATACCTAACACTTCAATTTTTCCCAAAAACACATCAATATCCATCAAAACCACCTATTAATTTGGCAATAAAAAAGGGATGAAATTGCTTCATCCCTTCGATTATACGATATATTTTCTGAGATTATCAACTTACATTTTTATTTATCATGCAAAATACAATTTTCTCCACTGATACTCAAACTTAAATTCTGGGCAGAAACGTTTTCAAACAATTCCTCCTTTATTCTATCCCTATTATAAACCCCTGTCTCAAACAGATAACGCAATTCAGCTATCTGCTCATGGGATTTATTTGTCCAAAGGTAAATTGGTGTTGTATTTCCAGGCTTATTATACTGATAATTAGATTTTAACTGTTCATAAGCCGCTTTTACTGGTGGAAATCGCTCAAATTCTTGCTTTTCAAATTCCGATTCGTAGATTTCAAAATACCGTTTTGCCAAGATTAAGACTGCTTCCCGGGAATATAATGAATCCGCTTCATATGGAGTCTCATAAGAACAACGCCGGATAAGCATACCGGAAGAGGGCTTACCGCGGATGAGCGCTTCCAGTTTTGCCCTTGAAAGAGGAAATTTGTCATCTTTCATAGCGTAAAGCTCCCGCATGGCGCTTATTTGCATAGTCCATGATAAGGAAAGGGGGTCTATTTCCAGTTCCTCTGCAGAAGGATCCACTGCGGCCCCAAACCGGAAGCGTATTAAATCCGCCCGGCTAATCATTCCAATAGAGTAAAACCACAGAGCGTCCATTAAACTGTGATTTCCGGTAATTGTCGCCTTATTCATACCTCCTTCAATCTGTGGAACCATAGCCTGGGGCGGAATAATACCCATCTGTCTGGCCCGGATTTTAACCGCTTCCGGATTATTCCAGGCTTCTTCTACTTTAAGAAAATATAATCGTATTTCTTTGCCTTTTTTTGTTCCTGCCATCATACAGAAAGCTTTAAAACAGTCGGTGGTGAGAAAATACTTTTTGATATTGTGGCCGCCCTTGCCTGTTTTGCTTAACCTTTTAGTTAAGCAAAAATCATAATTTTCTTCAAAATTACTTTTTAATGCTTCAAAACCTTTCTGCTTTGTTGAATACCCTATCCATTCCCAGGCATTATCAAAATCAATAGAAAAGTGTTCTTGGGATTGAATGATAGATTCAATTTGTCTTCTTAATTCAACTAACTTATTCACAAAACACTCCTTTTCAATTTTGATTCACCAAATTTGGCGACTGGGACTTAATAACAATCAAAAAAATCCGAAAATGATAAAAATCATACATTTATTCTTGCCATACCCAAGTGGGAACATAAATAACCCCTTCCTGGGTCAGCCTACCTCTATATTCCGACCCGTATTCGGTTCCCCTTTTTCATCTTCTACTTCCCCTCGCAGGGCCGCTTCGTCCGCTCCTAGCTTTTCGGCATATTCGATAAGCATTTTTCTGGCCCTGGGGGATAATGCTCCGAATAACCCGAGAAGCCTCTTTTCATAATCAGATAGCAGAGCCTCATTATTCTCCATCTCCCCTTCTCCGGATCGAAGCCATTCTTCCCGTACTCCAAAGGTTAGGCTAATAAGTTTAATATTTTGCTCAATAATGGGAGTTTTCCCAGATTCCAATCGGGATATCAAAGACTGTGTTAAATTCAATTTTTTTGCAAAATCAGCCTGATTAAGTCCAGAATGCTTGCGAACTTCAATTATTCTTTTGTGTATTTCCATACATTTTACAATACCTTGATTTATGAATAAACGCAAGATAATTTTATGAATTATTCATAATTTCTACTTGACAATATGAATATTGAATAATAATATATGAATTATGAATATCAAGGGAGGACATATGAAAATAACCGATGAAGACAAACGGCTCCTGACAGCGGCCCGGAAGCTGGAAAGTCCCAAATGCCGGGAAATGCTTATAGCCCAGGCTGAAGCCATGCTCCGTGCCCAAGAAGCCCTGAAAGAGGATTACGGATTAGTTGGACTCGATGCACCACTTTTTAACGGATCAACAAAAGTCGCAGGCTAGACATGCAGCAAACTAGTTTATTTAAACCTATTTGCCTTCTTGAATCTGAATATAGAAGATGCGAAAAACAAAAAACCATGTATGAAAGCTGCTTATTAGATGAGGTTATTACTGTCTTTGATAATCCAATAGATCTTGAAAAAACAAAAGAAAATCTTAATACGCTGATTACATCAGCTGAAAAAGAAATGGAATCGATCAAAGCTGCAATAAAAATTTTAGCCACAGAGGAATATCTTCCTGTAATGATTGGAAGCCAGTCTTTTTTTTCCTCAAGAAAACGCGGAAGAAATCCATGAATAGCGAATACATCAGGGAATCCGCCCGGATCCGCCAGCGCCGGTTTTATTATGCCCACCAGGAAGAAATAAACCGGAACCGAAAACAGCAATACCGTCGCAGAAAACAGAACGGCTTCTGCCCCCGCTGCGGAACCATACCGATACCATCAACGTATATTCTATGCCCTGCCTGCAGGAATTATAACCGCCATATTCAGCAAGGAACCAGCCATGGGTGAAATACAAGAAAGTGTAAAAATGCTCAATGGCCTTTGTAAGGTCATTGGAAACAGCAAAAATAGTCTTGCCGCACATTCGGCCGCTATAGAAATATCAAAAGCAAACATGACCCATGTCGGTCTGGAAGTAACCATCAATATAAAAGATTCCGCAAAAGGAGCGTCAAAATGAATGGATTTAACAAAAACCAGGAATTAATGAAACACTTCTGCAGCATTGTTGAAAACAACAAAAATATCTTCAATACCAAGTCAGCCATCATTGAAATAACCGAAGCCCATATCTCCCATACCGAAATGGAAATTATTGTCAGTATAAAAAGTACTTTAAATAATTCCATAACAGAACAAGTCGAAGAAGGCTAAGTATGATCGATGAAGTAAAAATCAAAGAAAAAATAAAGGAAGATTATATCAATGGAACTCCCAGAAAGCAAAAGAGTATTTACAAAGGAATGCCGGTTTATGTTGATGGGAATCGCTATGAATCTATGTTTTCAGCTGCGACTAATGCAGGAATCAGCCACGTTCATTTTTGGAAACGCATGAAAATATTAACCGGGGCACCCTGCATAATTAAAAAGCATCATGTTGTCCTCGAAACATGGATTTCCAAACATCCGGAATATTTGGAGAACCTATGAATGCAGAAGAGAAAACAATAATCCAGGGAATAAAACTGGAACTATCCCTGCTCAACCAGCAAATATCACAAAGGGAAATTGATGATGAGCGCCAAAAACTCCTCAAAGAACTCCCCGAATGGATCAATATTGATTTAGCCGCATCCCTTAAAGGGGGAGGATCCCTGGATACGATAAAAACCCGCTATTATTACCAGCCCTGCTGCGGTCTTAATTATAAATATGTCCATGGCAGGAAATGCTGGCACCGGGACAAAATACTAGAATGGCTTTTTATCACCGATGAAAAGCTCTGGGAATACGCCCAGAAATACAAGGCAAGCATACCCGAAAAATTCAAGGAGATAGCCGCATGAGAACAGTAAGATGCTGTATGTGTCCAAATATTAATAATCCTTCAAATCAAATTTGCCCGTCAGGCGGACCGCAAAATAAAAAGGAAACTATTTGTGATTTTGTTTTGACTTTTATTGATGAAAACAATTTTCCCGTTTTTATTTCAAACGGTATAGCATCAGATAATAAAACCTGGTTCACCGTTAGGAAAAAAACTGTTTGGAATGGGATCCATAGGGTTAAAACAAAAGCACTTCCAGAAAGAAAGCAATTTGATGAGGCTCAAACAGACCTTAATATGTATGCACAACGAAAGGGCTGGAAAAATCTATAAGGAAGGCATCTATGAACGATCTCAATTCCGTAAACATGATTGGACGGCTTACTTCGAACGCCTTTTTGAAATACACCAATGGCGGAACGGCAGTAACGTCCTTTTCTTTGGCCAACAACGAAAGCCGGAAGAAGGATGATCAATGGGATTCCTACGCCAATTTCTTTGATTGCATTATCTGGGGTAAATATGGAGAATCTATGCAAAAACACCTCACCAAAGGAAAAGAAGTTGGCATCTCCGGACGGCTACACCAGGAACGCTGGATCGATTCGGCAGGAAATACTAACGCCCGGATTCGCATCGTTGTTGAACATATCAACCTGCTCCGGGATCCGCGCGGACAGAAAGAACAGCAGCCTGACCAGGAACCGCCAGCAGATGATGTTTCATTTTAAGAGGAGAAAAAATGTTTTTTAATGGCAGCTACATACGAGATGAAGACATTTCTTCAATCACGTTCATTGAATGGATTCCTACATATATGCGGGTATCAAAAGCAAATGGAGAAAATGTTTGTATTAAATGTACACGGGAAGAATATGATGCCTTTATAAAAAAGTTTCAGCAACTGAAAAAAGACCAGCCATACAGTTTTCTTGATTTCCCGGAATCATCGGCACAAAAGGATCCATCATGAAAAATATACAAATAATACTCACAATAAAAGACAATATTTCTTCTGAAATAATCAAATCACTTAAAACATTACAAAATATAAGCAGAGCCTCAAAAGATCAACAGAAAAAAACAGACAGACAAATCAAGCAATTTCACAAAAGCCTTTTTTCCATTTCCCCAAAGAAGGATCAATTATGATTATTACCACATCATCATGGAAAGGTGGTACCGGAAAAACCACCCTCAACATATTGCTGGTCAACCTCCTCGCCGGTCGGGGGTATAAAATCCTAATTATAGATTTGGACTCAAACTGTTCCATCAGCATGGTTTATGATCGGCTATTCCAGTATAAAACCACCATGGACTTCCTGCAGGGAGGCGAACCGGGCATCGCCAAGGTGAATGAAAACATCGATATTATCCCGTCCCACCTCAACATTGTCCAGCTTAGCAATGTCATGGATACCCAGCTCCGTGCCCAGATCCGCAAGCATGGTCTCCACGAAAAATACGATTTCATCATCATAGACCCTCCTGGCTATTGGGGATCCCATACCCGGAACGCCGTTTTTGCCGCCGATACCGTGGTCATTCCCGGATCCTGTTCAAAGCTCGATTTTGCCGCCACCGAACTGTATATGCAGACCCTGGGACAATGTTATCTTGATATTGAAATTTTCATCGTCATAAATGCCTTCAGTAAAAAAAACCGTGATGAAAACGCCCAACTAAGTTATAACACAAGCTTTCCGAAATTCATTGTCCCCGAGCCTATTCCTTACATCCAATCCCTCAAACGTCTCACCGCCGACATTAACTATACGATTCATCCCAGTGTAAAAAAACGGCTTGAAAAATACGTTGATTTCATCACCGGAGGACACTTCCATGGCTAAACTCATGAACAATACCGAGACCACCGTAAAAATTAGTATCGACCAGATAGTCCTTGCGGATAATATCCGAAAAAACTATCAAAACATAGAAGAATTGGCCGAGTCCATCAAAACAAAAGGCCAGCTCCAGGCAGTTCTAGTCCGCCCCCTCGGAAATGACACCGACGGACTCCCATCCTTTGAACTCATCGCCGGATACCGCCGTTTTCATGCAATCAAACTGCTCCGGGACCAGGGGGAAGATTTCTCTATGATCGAAGCAAAGATAAAATCCGGCGACCGGGAAATTCTCCAATTGGTAGAAAACATTCAGAGGAACGATCTTGACCAGGAAGAACTCCGGGCCGGAATAAAAAAGATGCTTGGCCGGGGAATGCCCCAGGTTGAAATAGGCCGGGAACTCAATAAATCAAAACAATGGGTTTCCGATGTATGTGCCGGTATCGAAGTCCTTGAAACTGCTGAAGCGGCAGGCATCAACACCACCGGGATCACTCCCAAGGCGGCAAGCCAGCTCCGGGCCATTCCTGCAGAACAACAGCCCGCAGCAGTGGCAGAAACAAAGGACCAGGGAGGAACGGTAAAAGCAGCCACCGGGGTTATGCGAAAATATAAGAGAACGGTTCAACAGAAAAAACAAAATTCAAAAGAAGCAAAACCACTCACCATTCATAAAGAAAATTTTCCCGCTCTTTTCCAAACCCTTGAGCAATATAAAAAAAAGATTATCTCCGAAGAAATAATTCCTATTTTTGAAAACTACATTCAAAAATGTAATGACCAGTTGACGGAAGCGGCCACTAATTATATGGGCGTATCGCTCAAAGCAAAAATCGAAGCCACAGAAGAATTAAAGTTATCCATTTTTAAATTAATAGAAAACAAGTCAAATGGATGAAAAGAAACGCAAACCCGGATGGACCTACATATACAGTGAAATCCTGGGCCAGGAAATAGCCATCAAGGACGGAAGCGGATGGATATATACCGAAGACGGCTGTAAATACAGCCCCAACGAGATAGAGCTCATGAAAAGTAAGTCTGTCACAGAAATTGATCTAGGGCTTCACCTGGTAAAAAAAGTATTCAAAGGAGAACTGATCGATGTCAAAGGAAACGATAAAGGAGAACAAACAGAAAGCCGACCTGGAGCCGGTAACGGTGACCGCCAAAATAAGCGCGAAGGAGTACCGGGAAATACTATACCTTTGCCGGTTAAAAGGACTGGAGAGCTCGACATTTTTTGAACGAGCCATTGAGTTTTACTATACAGTACTGAATCACTGGAAATTTGGAGATCAAATAATCATAAAACAATCTCCAGAAGGATCAGAAAAAATTAGCATCACTATTCATATCGACAACGGAGGGGAAGATGAACAAGAAAGACCTGAAACAAATTAAGAAATTCAACAAAAAGGCAAAGTACCTCCGGGATAATAAAGCCCTCCGCACCGCTTGTTTTCGTTACGCCCGCAAACGGGATATCCTTGGTTTGGTGACTATCATTGAGGGGATTGTCATTATCGGTCTTATTATTTCTATTTTAATTCTCTAAACAACATGACCATATTGAAGTACCCTGGCTCAAAACAGCAATGCGCCGACTGGATTATTTCTCATTTTCCCGACAATTATCAGAATTATACTTATCTTGAACCGTTCTTTGGCAGTGGTCAGGTATTTTTCCGGAAAAACCGGTCCGTAGTAGAAACCATAAATGATATTGATGGAAACGTGTTCAACCTCTTCCTGCAGATCCGGGAAAACCCAGAGCGCCTTGCATTTCTTATCCATAATACCCCATGGAGTCGGGATGAATATATTCTTTCCACAAAATCATCTGGAAACCCAGAAGAAAAGGCACGGCGTTTTATCGTCCGCATGTGGTTTTCCATTGGGGCAAGACCCAGGGACAAAAATGGGTTCAGGAATAATATTGCCGGAAACAATGGAAACCTCACCAGTTTTCACACAAAACTTCCAGAAAAAATTGTGGAGATATCCTCCCGGCTCAAAAGCACCAGCGGAAGAATAGTTCAGATAGAAAATCTTGACGCTGCAAAACTCATAAAAAAATACAACCGAGATAATGTCCTTATCTACCTGGATCCGCCCTATCTCCTATCCACCCGGAAAAACAGAAAAATCTATTTTCATGAAATGGAAGACGCCGACCATGAAGAACTGCTTAACACCATCAAGGAATCAAAGGCAAAAATCATCATATCAGGATACGATCATGACCTCTATAATAGACATCTTTCAAACTGGAATAAAGCTTCAAAAAAAGTCCGGGACGAAAAGCAAAACCTCCGGACAGAATGCATATGGATGAACTATGCCCCCCCCCAGTACCTATTCAACACTTTTGAGGACATAAATGCTTGATTTTGAAAAATATAAACACCGGCTAATCGAATACCTCCAGAAGAAAGACATTGATGCCCATGAAGGGGTAATTTTCTGTTTCAACCCGGACCATAATAATACCAGGACACCAGCGTGCCAGATTTCCGACGATCATTTTCATTGTCATTCCGGAAAATGTGGCATCGATGGTGATATTTACGATGCTGCCGGCATCCTCGAAAATCTCACCGATAGAAAAGATCAGTTCGCGGAGGTTGAAAAAACCCTGGGGGGATCATCATCTTACTCGCCGCCCCAGTCGGCCCCCAAAGACGCATTTATTCCCGATACGGCATCATGTACCTTGCTGGAAAGTTATCTCAAATCAAACCCGTCTTCCGAAAAAGCCATCCGCCAGTTTCTGAAACTCCGGGAACGCAATACCAAAGGAGCATATCCTCCGGAAGTATTTGAGCAACTGGTAAAGTATTTTCTCTACTGGCCCGGCATCGATATCGCCAGGCAAAGCCTTGACCATCATGTTCTATTGGCCAGCGGCGTTCCCGGCGTCAACCCAAAAACCGGACGCTCATCCTGGGACCACTCCGGAGTTATAATAAAACTAGGATCCGGATATAAACTCCATTACTATGAAAGCGGAAGTTGTGAAAAACGGGGAACCAAGTGTTGTCAGACCTTCCCTATCCATCCCATTACTTCGCTGGATGGAATAATCATCCTAGTCGAAGGGGAAATGGACGAACTTTCCCTTAGAGCTTCAGGCATTGGGAACGCTTATGCCACCGGCGGTACCAACGCAATGACCGGTCCCAAAATAAAAAAACACCTCCTGGATGTCCCGGAAATTATAATCCTGTTTGATAATGATGAAAGTGGAAAAAAGAAGGCCGGAATACTGCCATTAGATACAAAGGATAAAACAAAAACTAATCTTCCCGAGCGGCTGATAGAATCAGGGTTCCCCGGTTCCATAAAAATTGCTCTTATTCCGGACCCTTACAAGGACCCCGACGATATTGTCCGGGCAGGTAAAATCGATCTCATAAAAAAAGTCATCGCCGAGTCAAAACCCTATGACCAGGTAAAGGCCGAACAGCCGGTCGAAAAAGTAAAATCAGAATCCGCATGGGAATCCTTTGAAACAATCACTATTAAACGGCTCAAAAGCCTTCTAAAAAAAATTACTCATTCGGATATGGATGATGAGGATATTCAGCCCTTTATTACCGCCTGCGTCAAAGCTTGCACCCACCAGGAGACCAGCCAGGAATTAGTAAAATGGGGAGCGTCAACCGAACAGGTAAAAAAGGACGAGGGGATCACACCTTACTTTCTTATTGAAGCCTGCGAAAAATACGGCGTATCAAAATACATCAAGAAAGAGATAGAAAACGCTCTCATTCCCGCATCAGAACTTCTCAAACGGATGAAGATAAAAACCACTATTGTTGATCTTGATTTTGATGCCCTTGAGGACAACAACTTTGTTCGGAAATTCATTGAGACAAAAGGCGTTAAATCCGCCGCCGACTTGGTAGTGGACATTCTTTCCGCCCGGATGATTTATGTAGAAAACGAAAAAAAACATTATTTTTTCAACGGTCACACTTGGCAGCGGGAGCCAGATATGCCAGGTATTATCTATAATATCCTTGCCAGCATCCTCATTCACTTCCTGCAAAAGCAGAAAAAACAGAAAGGCATGTACCGGGAGGCTCTTCATAAAATAGAGGGACGGCGGTTTCGCGTAGAGGCGACCCAAGACTTTTCCAACGCTCCGGAAATTTTCAAAGAATCCGTAATGTTTGACGGTCCATCCGTTCGCGAATCTCTCACTCTTGCCGATGGGGTTATGGATTTTTCCACAAATAAAATTATTTTCCGAAAATCAACTCCTGAAGAATACCGCAGGGAATCACTGCCTTATAAAATTGATGAGATAAAAAACTCCGGAAATCCAAAGAAATTTCTTGAGTTTATGCAATCAAACTTTAAAAATGACCAAACCCTGGAAAGTTTATTCTATTATTTATCACTTATTCCATCAAGAAACACTCAATACAAATACGGCGGGATTTTCGTCGGAAAAACTCACACAGGAAAAACAACAACTCTGGAACTTTTCAAAGAAATTTACCCAAACATGATGGAGCGGCTTCCTGCAGATGTACTGGTATCAAAAGTGAAAAAGCGCCTTTCCGGAAATGAAGCCACCCCATATCTCGCCAGACTCGAAGGAAAAGGAGCTGCCATCGTCCAAGAAACTGAACGAAACGGCTACCTCAATAATGCGCTCTGGAAGGAACTCACCGGTGGAGACACACAAACCGCCAGAGGACTGTATAAAGACCCCCATGACTTTATACCCACGGCCCAGGTAATTCTTTCTACAAACTACAGCCCGCGCTTCGATGCTCATGATGATGCAACCATCGACCGTATGATTATTATCCCTTTTTCGGTACAGCACCCCAAAGGGGCAAAAGGAACAAAGTCACTTTCCTCAATTATTAAATTGATTAAGCCGGAGGCTCCAGCCATCGTCCGTTTTTTTGCTGAAAAATATATCAGTCTCAAAACCGATCACAGCGAGAAAATTCCCCTATCTGAAGAATGCGCAAACTATAAGGCCAGTTATATCAAAAACATGGCAACGGACCTTGATAAATTTGTGTCCGACTGCATTGAGTTTGACATGACTGGCGATGTTTACGAACAGGTAAAAATAGTTTATGAACGGTATCTTTCTTATTATGGATTTGAATCGGGAAACTCCGAAGCATTATCCCAAAACAAATTCACCCGCTACCTAAAAAGTGATTACAACGAAATTGACCACAAACAAAAGAAAATAGATGGATACCCGGTGCTAGTATTTGGAAATATGCGCCTCAAGAATACTGACGCAACCGCCCAGCCGTCGGGCAATCAGCCTAAAAAGGAGACAAGAAAAGATGAACCCGAGCCAGACGAAAACCCTTTTGAGTAATATCTCTATCCCGCCATGCGGATGCGGATCAGAAAGTTTTATCCGGAAGAATATGGATAATGGCCTGCAGCTCATCTCAATACACTGCGAAAACTGCGGCCGGGAAACAATGCCCTACTTCCTGCCAGAAATAGCAGTGAAATATTGGGATATCATAAAAGACATTCCCTATAGGAAACGCCTGCTTTGGTATAATTTCTGGGGGAATTGCATGGATCCGATATTTGATTCTATCACCGAAAGAATCAACAGGGGATTTATCAATATTTCCCTGTTTAATGACAATGGGATGTTCTTTTATGGATACACGATAAGAATTTCAAAAATCATCAAATCCCATACAGCTTCAATTTTGGACAAAACCTATGATAGAGCTCTTGACGCCAAACGTGCCGCCAGGAACGAACTGCGGACAATCTGCGGAACCGACCAAAAAGCAAAAAAAGCGTTTTCAGATTTCACCATCATATCATATTCACAATTGGAGTTTTTTGAATAAAGGAGGAAGTATGAATAATTATTTTGAATTGCTGGATTATTTTGAAGGCAAGAACGGTTACGATTTTGATGAAATCGTTGATGAATATTTTCATGACACCTGCAAGAACTTAGGTATATTCATGAAAGGTACAGAAAATACACCTTTAGCGGATGAAATGGGCATGACCTGGGGAGACCAAGAATTTCCTATAGTGCTTGAAGTTTTTATGGAAGCATATACCCGGATACTAATGGACGGCATTTGTAATTGTATAAGATCATTTGCAAATGAAAATGAAAATCACGACATTGGAGCAGAACGAATTGCTGCAGAACGAAAACGGCAAATTGAAGAAGAGGGTTTCACCGCGGAAAATGATAGATATTATGACCTTGAACAACTTGCAGGCGCGGCTGCCTGTTATGCTTTGCCGGTAAATATAAGAGATCGAGTTCTCCCGGACGGGCGAACATTACAGGAACATTTATGGCCTTTTGAGAATAGATGGTGGAGACCTACTCCTAAAAACCGTATCCGCGAACTTGAGAAGGCCGGGGCCCTTATTGCCGCAGAGATTGATCGGCTATTGATATTCAGTAATGAGGGGTATAAAGATGATTAACGGATGCAAAATCATAACCCTCTGCGGAAGCACAAAATTTAAGGAATATTTTATTCGGGCACAGAAACGCCTCACTCTTGATGGAAATATTGTTATCAGCGTTGGACTATTTGGCCATTCTGGAGATTCTGAAGTATATAAAATCGGCATTAAAGAAATGCTGGATGACATTCATAAGAGCAAAATTGATTTAAGCGATGAAATCTTTGTGTTGAATGTCGGAGGATATATTGGCGAATCAACCAGAAACGAAATTGAATATGCACAAAGTACCGGAAAAATAGTTAAATATTTGGAGAAAGTCTAATGAAAATTATCAAATTTTTTGTAGGAATATTATTTTTGAACATCCTTTTTATGGCTTTATTTTATTTCTGCAGCATCTATTTCACAAAACTTCTCATCTTCATAGCATCAATAGTATGGGAGTTCTTACAAAAATGAAAAAATCTCTCACTATCGTTGATATGTTCGCCGGGGCTGGGGGAGAAAGTACCGGCATATATCAGGCAGCCCAAAGACTGGGCTTTAATATAAACCTCACCGCCATAAATCACTGGGAACGGGCAGTCGAGACCCACGCAAAGAATCATCCTTCCGCAATCCATCTATGCGAATCCGTGGAAAAGCTGGATCCGTTCAAAATAGTCCCCGGTCAGAAAGTCGATCTACTCTGGGCCTCCCCGGAATGCACACACCATAGCGTGGCCAGAGGTGGGCGGCCGAGATCTGATCAGTCCAGGGCATCTGCATGGATCATCCTCGACTGGATAAGCAAGCTGCAGGTACGGAGGATCATCATTGAGAACGTCCCTGAGTTCACTACCTGGGGCCCCTTGGATGAAAACGGCATACCTATAAAATCAGAGAAAGGAAAAACCTTCCAGGCGTTTATTCTTTCCATCCGGAGTTTGGGATATACCGTTGATTGGGATATTCTCAATGCTGCCAATTATGGAGATCCTACTATCCGGCGGAGGCTCTTTATCCAGGCCGTTAAAGGCGGAAAGAAAATCATGTGGCCGAATCCGACTCACATGGAGAACCCGCTAAATCATTCCGGATGTAAACAATGGAAATCGGCCAAGGAAATAATTGACTGGACCATTCCCGGACAATCTATCTTCAACCGGAATAAGCCCCTAGCCGATGCCACCATGCGCCGCATTGAACATGGAATAAAACGGTTCTGGGGATCCGCTGCAGAACCTTTCCTCATCATCCTTCGGGGAACAAGCACCTCCCGCTCAATCAATGAACCGCTTCCCACCGTTACCTGCTCCGGAGCCCATTACGCCCTCATAGAACCATTCATCACACGTTTCCATGGTGGTGATGGAAGTGAGAAACGGAACCATTCTCTGAATGAGCCCATCCCGGTTATCGACACATCAAACCGATATGGCCTTGTGGAGCCCTTCCTGATCAAATATTACGGCACCGGAGAAAATGTATCACAGATAAATCTCCCCCTGGGAACCATCACCACAAAAGACCGCTTTGCCCTGGTATCCGGTGATAACAGGTACGGCCTGGACATTACCCTCCGGATGCTAAAACCAAATGAATTGAAACGTGGTCAGGGGTTTTCATCGCACTACCAGATACTCGGAAACATGGCTGAACAGACCAAACAGATCGGAAACGCCGTTCCGGTAGGGCTTGCCGAGGCATTGAGTGAAATGGCTTTATCAGAATATAAACTATCATAAGGAGTCCCGCCATGAGCGAAATCACCGTTATGGTCATCAATGACCCTTCAAAAATGGATCTTTTAACCACGGCCATGAAAAAACAGATTATCACCGCCGCAGTAAATACCGTCAACATCCAGGCGGCTCTCACCCGGAAAAACGCAATCCAAAAAGTCCAGAAAAACTTCATTATCCGGAATAATTTTACCACCAGGCAAATTCAGTTTACCCCAATGAAACACGGACAGGTTCACACCCTGCAGAACGTCCAGTCATCCGTGGGTGCCACCGCACGGGCCGATTATCTCCGCCGCCAGGAAGAGGGGGGATCGCATACCTCACCATCAGGAAGATTAAGCATTCCCACCGATACCGCTCGAAGCGGAAGTATCAAAAATCCCGTTTCAAATATGTACCGTCTAAGTAATTTAAGAGGTCAAAAAACAGAGGGCCCAATCAAGAATCGTCTTGCCAAATTGTCAAAAAAATCCAGTCAGGTGGCCCGGGCGGCCGTAGCCCATAAAACAGGAAAACTCATCCAATATGGCGGAAATCTCCATAAAGTTATTAGTTTCTCTGCCGGTGGATCCGTTTCCTTCCGGCTCAAGCAGATATACAGCTTTAAGTTTTCCAGCACCATGACAAAACCTTCGCCCTGGCTTCAGCCATCAGCGGAAAAACCCGCTGCCGACGGACAGAGCATTTTCAACAAGGCCATGGATAAAGCGGCAAGAAAAACATAAACGGAATCAAAACAAATTGAGATATCCACACCCATCCGCTCCAATAAGATATTTTTCGGTAAGCACCTCGGTCTTCGATAAAGTTTTTTTGCATGGTTGGTCTTTATTACATATTCTGTAATTATTTTACTTTTGGATACCGGTCTTTTATAGATTTAATTACTTTGAGCCAATCCTCTTTTTCCAATTCTCCCCGCATCACCTGCATTCCCAGAGGGTCAGCCTCAAAACGATACGCAGCTTCTCGTTGCTGATCGATGTATTCGTTGTATTGATCAGAGGATATCAGTTTATCCTTATACAATTCATCAATCGATTTTTGGACTATATAATCTCCGTCAATTTTTTCCTCCGGCTTTAATTCCCTGATTCCTGTTTCTACTTTTTCCCGGTCATTCAAATCGACAAAATATCCTTTATCAGAATCGTATTTTTTACCTTTCGGAATTTTGACCCATCCCTCTTTTACCAATATTTCCATTGGTTTCAGACGTAAGTGTTCGTCGAGCATGCCTAAATTTACACCTCTGCCTCCGGCGTATCCTTTTACTGGGCGATACTCGACACCCTCTGTTTGCTCTGTTGGCATATTTCCCATGTAATGACCTTTTACAATATCATTTTCAATTTTTATATATTCCATATGTTACTCCTTGCATTACTCCTTATTTGTATGAGGTTATTTGCCAAATTTGAATTGTTCGGTTTATTGGACGGTTTTCGTTTGATGTAGGTACTGCCAAGGATGCATCAAATCCAACATTATGATAAGACATGCTACCAGATCCGGCAGAGGGCGATGATCCCCCATCGACAAGATAAATAGCACCGATGCCGCCTGTTGCGTTACTCGTCGCCATAAGAGAAGACCCTCCCGTTTTACCTGTTATATTCCTTATAGTATCCTCCTGCTCCTCATCCCCGAAAGGTAAAGCATTGCCACCTTCAACCCGGAAAAAGTCGCCTGCCCAATTGCCCGATACATTTTCCCAGTTACAAAAAGGCCATAACTCTTCTGGGGATTTTTCTCCTGGTAACAATACATACTTAGTGCCTATTGGCATAACAACCCTTAACGCCGCATCCACATCCGCCTTACGGGCTATATCATCCTCTTCCACCGGCGCCGCAACCTTCGCACGGCCATTTTTATCCCGTACAATAATACGACCAGCTATAGCACTAGAGGTTGCACTGTGAGGACTTGTAAGCGCTGCATGTTCCGAATCAGCAGCCATTCTTGCATCAGCTTCCTCAATAATTGCATCATTTCTTGCATCGGACTCTTCCCCAACAAGACTCAATATTGCATTCAATAAATCAGATGCTCCGACCTTATCCGGCCTCCCTGATACGGAAAAATCTCCATTTGCCCTGACAATTAACGCCTGAAAAAAACCAATCACATCATTAAAAAAATTAGCCTTTAAAGGAGTACCTTCAATACTCTCATCCGATGGAGCATCTACTGCTTTTCCACCAGGATATGCATCATCAGTATCATCAAAATAATCGGTATAACTTTCATCAATTTTAATCATACAAAACCTCAAACATATTCGATATATAACACCATGGTTATATGAGCCGGTTTAATTTTTAGCATAATGTATTCAATGTAATCCTTCCATGATTTATCAACCAAAACCTTGGATATATATAATATTTCCCGTCGGCTGTTTCTAGTTACATTTCCGCAAATATATACACAGGTACTCCAGAATTTAGGATCATTTGGAATATCATATAATTGCTCGGAATCATTTATAATAACCGTGGGAGTAAAACTGATATCCCCAATCCTGTATGAACAGACCGCCTCTCTATTTCCGCATACCATCGTTCTATGGCCGCAAACCGACTGAACCGCTGAATTACTGTCCCTCGGATTTTTCAAAGGAATATTTTCAACAATATTTATTTTTGAGTTTATTTGTTTAAGTATCTGGTCCAAATAAGAAATTGATTGCCCCCCGGTTGTACCAATCCACAATGATTTCAAAACCGAGACCACCGATGTTCTTAAAAACGAATCATAAAATGTAATGCCAAATTGTTCTTTCCATAAATCAACCGATCTTGTCGTATCAGGAAACAAATCAAGATAAACAAGTTCAGTATCCTTTCTGACATCCTCCGGAAGAGGCGATAAACCATCAATCAATTTCCGAACCAGGGTAATAATAAACAGCCTAAACCCATGGGCAACAGGAAATAATAGTCTCATCAAAAAAGAATATCGATTGCTCAAACTTCTACTCCATTAATATAAAAGTGGTTAAGTTCGCTCAATTCTCCTTTCCCGAGGGTATATCCGGCATCTTCTATTAAAACTCCATCTTTTTTTATGTCCACTGAAGTAAAACTGCTTTTTAGTCCGATAGCAACTTCATTCAGAATACCGATCACATTAACCTTGGTGATAACATTTTTTTTATCATTGTCCGTTGAAAGCCCCCTGATATATGGCTCCCGGTCCATGAAATAGAGTTTCACATTCGCCCTTGCCTGGGAAGTAAAATCAGCTAAATCAACACCGATCAGTCCTATAACATAAACATCAAAGTCCGAAACTTCCACAGCCCTAATATTCTTGTAGGATTCATTAAAATCCGGATCCAATACCGCCCCCATGGGTTTCCTGTCCTGTATACCTGTTTCAGGATTATAGGTACATGTCTCACCTACCTTTTTTAAAACAGATGAAGGCACAATCCGATCAGGATATACATCAGGATCTCCAGCAACATAAATAATAACCCCCGCAGGACTTTCATCATCCGTATAAATATAGGTCTGATAAACCCCAGGAACTTCACTTGCCCATCGCCGGTAATCCGCAAGAGCGCCTCCCTGGGGCTGCGACTTAAATCGTGCTTTCACCCGCTCCCGGTATGTCACTTCCGTTTCAGCATCGGTAGCCTTAGTCACTAACGATGTTACAATAGCGGTTCTCCCAACCGTACCAATAGGATTAACAAATTGTAATTCATCACCTATTTCAAGATTTCCCGCCGTCCCCGCTTCGGTACACAGAAGCTGGACAGATACGGTTACTCCGGAAAGAAGTACCGTATTTTCAATCAAATATATTTTTCCGGTTACACTGCTCCGAAGCTGCGTCCCGGAAAGCAATGAGGTTCCCCCGGAAACAACCTCAACCTCGGCCGCTCCCTGCCATTGCGTTGCCTCACCTGGATCCCCGACACCGACCAACCGGCCCCATTCCACCAGGGGATTTATTGATTTTCCCTGTACAGTGACATTCCCGAAATAAGCATAATTAACAAATATCTGTAGGAAAAACCATCCATTGAGTTTGTATAGAATGATGAATACGCCGGATAAAACCTTTGCCAGCACAGTTATAAATGCTTTTGGAAGTAAGCGAAACCGTGTATTAAATGACTGCTCCAGCCCCGCAACAATAAGGCCGTATATCTCACTGATAGATTTATTTTCATATTCCATATTACAAGTCCCCCCATTGTGCCTGAAAAGCTGTTTCAGAAATCAATGCTTTATCTTTCAGCAGCTGAATGGAAACCATAAAAATATTTTTATTCTGCATATTTGACGTGATAATAATTTCATCACAGATTCCTTCGTTTTTCATCCACTCAAGATCAAGGACAGCGGCCTGTTCCGCGAGGCGGATATTCTTTGTCGATAGGGGAAGCCCGGTGATAATATTCTGAAACCGGGAAACCATCTTCTCGCTTTCCTTTGTTCCTTCAATGAGATTACCCCACCAGGTCCGCTTGTTTTTTACCTTTCCATCATCATCCTTATTTCCGCCAAAAAGGGATAAATATACCGCCGTGGAAAACTTTCTATCTGCAAGAACCAGTCCATCCGAAATTTGAATATCCCCGCCGTCCGGGGTAGAAATTAAAAGTACGTCACCTTCAAAAACATCAATACCCAGCATCTTAATCCCCCAGCTCAATGCTTCCGGAACCTTCGGTAATTTTTCCGGTCAATGATGTCGGTATCGGAACGGCAACCCCCAGACTCGATAAAACACCTCCCGCAGCGCTGATCCATGTCCAGAAAACAGGATCATCAATCATTCCGCTTGTCATCTTATCCCCTTTTCTGGCGGCCGCTTTTCCTCCTCCCTGGAACTTTATTTTTTCATCCGCATCCAGCGAAATGTTCCCATTATTGAGCATCTTCAAAATAGAAACAACATTTCCATTCTTATCACGGGCAAAAAGAATCTTCTCCCCAGGCTTCGCCCCCTGGGACACATTCAGTACCGAGCAGGCCGCAAAGCGGCCGGTTCCGTCAACCCTGACCAGTAAAATGCGGTCATCCTTAAGCGGCGGCGAATCATCTCCGGACCCGGAAAAAAAATCCACCGTCTGATTATTTGCAAGATAGGTCTCCACAATTAAACTGATGAACTTCTCCGCAGCCATGCTCAACATAATACCTATTCTTCCCATGGCATAACCCCCGGAAGTTCCCCGCTGTATGATCCGGGAAGGACCAAATCAAAAACTGTAACATCCCCGGATCCGCCTTCGCTTTTTCTGGTAATCCTTTTAATTAGAAGTTTTGTTTCCCGGTAAATCATCGCTCCCGGGGATAAAACGGAAACAGAGGTGTTTTTCTTATAAAGTAATCCATCAACATCACGATGCCCTGCAATTGTAAGCTTGTATGATACTGAAGAACCAAACATCCGCCCCGTATAGGATAAAACTGCTTTTTCCAAATCGGCCCCATCCCCATCCTGCACTACAAAAGAATGGGGGCGCAGTACGCCCCGTCCGGTCAAATACTTATTTTCATAGGTATATTTTTCATGCTTACTATTTTTGTCCGTCTTTGAATATCCCGTAATGTGACTGTAAAACTTCTGGGGGTCAAAAGATGGCTCACAGGAAATAAACGAAATATCCTCCTCATGAAATACCGCAGATGGCTTGCTGTCCTTAGCGTTCCAAAAAAGAAGGTTCCCCTGTTCATTATTGGTTATAAGTAAGCCCCGCTGTTTAGCCAGTTCTGACAGGAAAGAAAGGATCTGGTTTCCCGGTTCATAGGATACCTCATCGAAAGGTGCCCCCTCATCACCATCCAGAACAACTTTAACGCCAAAGGGTCCCGCCATATCCTGCGCAATTTGGGTCAGCCGCTTGCCATTATATTCCGGCGGATATTTCGTGTCCGGAAGGGCACAATCATTAAGCACCCCACACAAGGGATACCCCTGAAGGGCGATGCTTCTTGATTCCGGGTTTATCGATGGATTTGGCGTTAGAAGCTGACCATTGAAAACAAGATGCCGGTCATAATAAACAGCGCATCCCTTGTAGGTGTAAGGAGAAAAAGCATCCCGCTGGTCCTGTACCGAATTATCGAAAGGCGCTCCTAAAGTAAAGGTATCAAATGAATCAATCGATTCCGAAAGTTCAATATTGGTAAAAGCAGAAAAAGTTTTTCCATCAATCATGATGGAAAAGTCATCCGGAACATCATCACATAATCGAATCGGCGTTTTTGTATTTAATTCCGGCGCAAGCTCACTTTCTTCCGGTATGATTAACACATCCCCGGGATAAATAAGCGGGGATCCATCAATAGCCGTTTTTCTTCCCAGCAGCTGCGGGTTCCCGTCCCGGATGTCCGTCCATTTTGCGGGAATACCATAATACCGCGAGGCAATCGCACTTAAAGTGTCACCCTGCTGGACAGTATGAGATCTAGACATAATAGGTGATCTCCGTTCCCATAGAAAGAATTTCAATCTCGTCGGCATTCAGATTATTCTGCAAAATTACATCATCTATTTTATCAAGATCACCGTACAGCTCGGCAGTCAATTCTATCAACTGCCGGTCCCGGTCAAGTACAATAATTTTCCTTGTAGGAAGCGAAAATGAAGCATTGATAATAATTTGAACCGACCCGTATACAATTGAAAGCAGCTCCGAGTAACCGCCGTCGGTATCGACAAAAATATCCTTGGATATTTTTGAATCCTGGAATTCCTTTGCCTGCTCCAGGAGCAATTCCAGGGTTTCCGCAGCTAGGATTGCTTCTTCCCTGGATGAAAAAACCGCCGGGCGGCCCCTGGAAGAAGACAGCGAAGCCAGAGCAATTCCCGATGCAAGATCAGCCAAAGCCCCAAACAAATTAAGCCGGGTTGAGGCGAACTGATTACGCATATTGTTTACCCCCACCGGATCCCGCGAATATTGACCAATTAGCTGGTTGATTAATTGTTGATAACCGTCAATTTTAACCATAGCCGACACAAGGATCCTTGATGGCGTTTTAAGAAGATTGAGGATCTGCCGCCCGGCATTCAGCTTTTCCAGAAAAATGTTATCAATCGTGTTTTCCAAAGATTTCAGAATAGTTTGAAATTTTGAATACGCCGATGGCTCCTGCTTTGCGATTTCCACCAGTGACTGCGATGTCAAATAGACTTGGGCATTCACCACATTTTGTCCCTGAATCGCCTCCCCGGCGGTTTCAAAAAAGAAATTGTCCGCAAATTCCTGGGCGGAGACCTCTTCAAAGGTATCAAGATTTTCCTGGATAACACTATCAACAGCCACTTCCGATTCCGGTAGATCCACATCCGTAATCGTCTCGGAAAACTCTGTCTCCACAATGGATTCATTTAATCCGGTAACCAGATTATCCCGCCGTTTTATAGTACCCGTAGGAACAACCTTAAATACCCCATAAACCGGATGCTGCAGCTCTCCATAACCCTTTTCAGCCAGTGCATCCTCAAAGGCATCGGCCTCATCCATGCAGTCCTCCCCCGAGAAAATACAGGTAAACGGAAAGCGCCTCCCCGCTCTTCCATGGGACTGGATGTAAGCACCGCTTTTTCCGGAAAAGACAAAGGTACTTGTTTTTAAGTCCGTATCCTTTGATATATCCTCATATAGGAAAGTAAAGGACCTCCCGCTGGGGGCGGTATATACTGCATCCTTTATCCTATCCTGCCAGGTCATCAGTTAGCCCCCGTTTCGATAAGCTGCATATTCCGACCCGGCCCGCTGTCACCCCATCGGGCGGAAACACCTTTTTCCGTGTGTAGATATACATCGGTCCGGTCAATCGATTCCGACCGGCTGTACATCATCCGCTCCTCCGGTGTAACCGGAGAAAGAGTACTTGGATTCTCTGATTCAACCTCCGAAGAATCGTTTCCGATGGTAACAGTATCAAGTCCCTTCAGAGAATTTCGCAGTCCCTCAATTTTTTCAACACCCGCTGCAGCAAACTTTCCCACCCCAGGAATTTTTGCAATAACCTCAAGTATCCCCTGAATAGGCATCAATATTCCCGAAAGCAACACACCTCCCAGCCGTTTTAAACCGCCAAGGATTCCTTCACTCTTAAAGGCTTCCGTAACTAGTCCCCAATTCTCTTTTAGCTCAACTATCATTGATATAAGAAATCCCAGAGGGCCGGTGATAATAGTTAAGATACCAAGAACTTTTTCAGTGTGCTCACTCAATACCGCGTTTATTTCATCCCAGTGTTTAACAACCTGAATAATTATCAGAATTAAAACACCCAATGCGGTTATAATAAGCCCTATGGGGTTCGCATTTAGAAGCACGTTGAAAATCGCCTGGACTACATTCATTCCTTGCTGGGCTACCATTAGAGCCTGCACAGCCTTAATCATTCCGATAATGGGAGCAATTACCACAGCAGCAATCATCACAGCTTTGTAAATCCCCCAGGCAATAACCAAGGCAAGAATTACATCCCTCATTTTCCAAAGCATGGAAACAAGACTGACTATATTGTCGAAGGCGGAAATCATAAATGAAATAAGCGCCGTCGGATCAAAATTAGCCACTGCCTCGGTAAGCATTACAATACCTGCGCTTCCCCGTGTCTGGAACGCCTCAACAAACTTAAACCCAAGCTCGGTCAATCCAGACTTTAATACTTCAATCTGATTTTTTATTGATCCCCGGATAGCTCCCGCAATCGCTTCGGCGGACCCGGCGGCATTTTGCAATTCCCCTGAAAAACCACGAAGCTTATCTGTACCTTCAGCCAAAAGAAGCAGCATCCCCGTAACAGTACGCTTGCCAAACACATCATTTAATTCCTGCATTTTTTGGCTGGTACCCATCATGCCGGAAAATATTTGATCCATCTGTTCTTCAACACTGAAGCCTTCAATATCTTCCAATCCGGCAACCTGTTCAGCAAACTTCTTTGCTACATCAGCACCGCCAAAGGCATCTTCAAATTGTTCAATGATATCAATAATATTTAAGAAATTTCCTGAAGAATCTGAAACACTTATACCAAGCCTATCAAGAGCTGCTTGGGCGGTGCTTGATGGTGCAGAAAGGGACAGAATCATATTACGAAGCTGTGTTCCAGCTTCGGATCCCTTGATACCACTGGAGGCCAGGACACCGACCATCGCAGAGAAATCCTCCAGCGATTGACCAGCAGCGGTAAAGGTAGCTGCTCCTTTCGTAGCCGATTCAAAAAAACCGCCAATATCCGTGTTGAACATATTAGTGGTTTTGGCGATAACATCGGAAAGCCGGTCCATATTCCCGGTTAGAATTTCCGTATCCTCGGACATAAGTCCGAATGCACCAAGAGAATCGGTGACAATATCAACGGCGGTAGTTAAATCGGTAGTGGTTGCCGTGGCAAGATTGGTAGTACCCATAAGAAGCGCCATAGCCTGGTCGCTCCTTAAACCCGCCATGGCCATCTTGTCCAGGGCTCCGGCAGTATCAACAGCGGTAAACTCAGTTATCGCCGCCACTTCTCTGGCGGTTTTCCCTATCGCCTCCAGGGTAGTAACATATTCGGCGGATGTAACATCCACGTCCTTAAATTTCGCGGTAGCTGCCGTAACCGCAGCCTCATATTCAATGAATTGATGGGCAGCAATTCCAAGGCCGACCCCAAGGGCAACAATCCCTGCGGCAAGCATCCGTCCGCCCCATTTTTTTACGGATGCACCGAAATCTTTAACCTGTCTTTGAGTTTTTACAAAATCGTCTTTAAGTGCGCTGCTTACCGTTTCTGATTTAAGTCCAATATTATCAAGCGGCTTCGTAATATTGTCGATGAGGCTAAATATTGTCTCAATTGCGTATCTACTACCCACCCTTTTTCATTTCCTTTTGGATCTTGCATAAATTTTCAATAAGCGGCAGATAAAAAAATCGAACCTCATCCAGGGTAATTTCCGAAGGATTAATTGGCAAATTATAATCCATATATATTTGTCTCATCTGATATGAAACCCATTCTATTCCTAACTTTTTGGTTCGCTTTCCCTCATAAGCAACCTCGGAAATCAATCGGCTAAAAAAAGTGTTGCCACACCCCTCAAAAATTTCCAATCTTCAATATCAAGGGTGGAAATAAACGAAACCTCTTTACCTATCATAGTTGAAACAATGGACTGTAATTTTTTTATTTGCTGGGTATCCTTATTTCCATCCATGGCCATCATTGATTTTCCCCAGGGACGTTTAATTTCAACTTCCAATCCCGCAATACCCGGAGGAGAAAACTGCGAAAACTTGTACCGGAGTAATGTTCCGTCGACAACGAGACGCCCTTTTTTTATCATTCTTATAAAGGGCTTTTTTATCTTAAGAAAATCCTCAAGGGTTTCCTCATCCATATTGTCTTCGTTACAATCAAGATCATTCGCTTCGCAATAATCTATAAATTCCCTTTCCTCAAGGGGGAGTTCTTTTTGTTCTTTCTCATCATTCATACCATACCCCTTTATCCCTGCATCTCAAGATTACCCGTAAGGGTAATACCGGCGGTTCCCTCCTTGGTATCTTCTTTGATGTCATCCGTAAGCTGCATTGAACCGGCATAGACAGTCCCGTCGCAGTAGGTAAGGGATACATCAAAGAAATCTCCGCCATCCCGGAGTTCGTGCAGATATTCCAAGTCCTGCCGTTCATGATCTATCTGCGCATTGAGATTTTCAATCATCCCCGCTACCCGGCCTTTTACAAGCCGCAGTGATCCATCTCCGTTTGGCTTCACCTCATTTGAGGTTCCCGGTAACGACACATTTCCCGCGTCCTCCCCATCGACGGGGAAACGGCGTCCTCTCAGTGTTATCGATTCAATAGGCCCTGATGCTGCCATGTAAAACCTCCATTATAAACCGGCTTATTACGCCGCTGCGGCTTCAAGATAAAAGCCGAAATAAACAGTTGTATCAGAAACTTCAAGATTTCCTGAAAGCTTAATCGGGAACACCACGTTGATCCGCTTGGGATTCTGGCTGTCAATGCCCACTTGCAGGTTTTTCTTGGTAAATTCCGGTTCCTGAATAATTGCCTGCCTGGCCAGGGAATCCGCAAGATTCATCATCGCCGTGCGGATTGTCTTCGGCTGAACCGCCCGGGGATTTACCGTCGGCGTAGCATCGCTCACCAACGGAGCCCCCTTTAGTTCATCCGATTCCATGATTGCCCGGACATTGAAGGTAACATTCATAAGCTTGACCAGGTCAACCACATAACGTTTTGAAGGAATCGATTCGCCATCCGGATGAAAGAAGGTGATAATATCATTCAGCTCTGCCACCGAACCGTTTTTAATATTAGTGCTTGCGCCCTTAATAAAAGAATTGTTCCTGGTTGCGTAATTTTCCTGGACCTCATCCTTTCCAGCATGGAGGGCTGTCAGCAATCCATGATAACCACAGGGCGGA
This sequence comes from Treponemataceae bacterium, assembly GCA_031549725.1. Lineage (GTDB taxonomy): Bacteria > Spirochaetota > Spirochaetia > Treponematales > Breznakiellaceae > UBA937. The sequence goes on along the minus strand of JAVBPH010000028.1, from coordinate 26,247 downwards.
TTGGCATTAGCCGTGGTCACAATGTCATTCACCAGCCCCTTTGCCGCGATGACAAAGGAAAGTTCCCGGCTTCCCGTGGACTGAATCAGAAAATTGATGTAATCATTTTTCCGCAGGTCGCTTATTTCCGTCCTGCTCGTGTAATCATCGGTACAGCCATGGGCGACCAAAAGCGGTTTCTTTTCCAGAACACCCCAGCGGTCTTCACCATAAGCCTGGTATATATCAAGCCTCGCAGTTTTCTCCCAGGAAAAACAGGAGAGTACAAAGGTCTCCCAAACAGGTCCAATCTTCTGTAGCGCTGGTGAAACATCCGGATCAATAGCCCCTTCGCTCATTTCGGTAATGGTAAAGGTGATACCTTCGATGGAAATATCAAGTTCTATTGATATTTCATTTCCTGTTTCTCCCGCCCATTTTGAAGTAAACGGAAGCGAAGTCTCGCCGCTTATAGTTCCGGCGATAACCGGCATCTCAAGTTTTCCGGCAATCGCCGCTTTAATTGACGCAAGGATATCCGCAGCGGAGGCTCCTTTCTGTACAGCAAATTCAGCCACAATTCCGCCAATATAAACAGCTCCGCTTCCGCCGGATGAGGCGGTTCCGGAACAGCCAATCGCCCCATGTGCCGCTACAGCATTTTCTGCATGAGCCAGGGGATATAATGTAATAGGAAAGGCAGCCCCGGCCCCTACATCAGGAAGAAGCTGACGAACCGCAAGATGAAGAGGGCTTCCGTACCCAAAGCGGGATCCCACATCGGAAGCGCTTCCGGTAATCTCGTACTTATCTTCGCTATACTCAATATCGGAATTCCCCACTCCAATAACCGCAAGCCGCTGGGGAAGGAAAGCCCCGCTTCCCGTATTAAAATTACGGTATATTGATTCAACACCAGTAACCCGGCTCACCGCCGATGCAGACAAGGCCATCTTTTTCTCCTTATATATCAATCAAAATTTCACCTGTATCACTTGTACAGGTGAATGAAATTGGTTCCATTTCAACTCCCGCAGCCTGGGGACTTCGTTCATTGACCACCACTTCCAAGGTGATCCTGATTACCGAAACCGCCATAGCCGCATCCGGCATCCCCGCATCCTTTCCGGATTCAATCTTGGTAATATTCCGGGAGAAAACCGTCTTCCTCAGCCCTAGGTAGGTATATTCCCCGGCCATTAAAATATTCCGTACCAGCCGGGCCAGCATCCACGCTTTTATTCCGGCAAGCCTGTCATCCGAAACACCGCCGTAAAAATTTCCGACAGCATAGCAGTAGATACCATACACAGCGGTGGTTTCCTGGTAATCGACCCTGCTGTTTTTTGCCGAAGGTGTCGCCGCCTCAAGCATCACATTTACAAAGGGAAAATTATTTTTTTCCCCCGCCGCGTCATAAGGCCGTTCATTCTCAATAAACAGTCTGACCTTATAATCCCGCGCATTTTCAAGTGCTGCTTCCACCGCAAGACTATATTGATTTTCCAATTCTAAAGCCAAAATCGCTGCAACCTGATCACGGACAAGCTCGACCTTATCCTGATCGCATATAAGCGTATTAATTACCGCCATTCATGCCTCGGTATTTTCAGCAGTATCTTGAAGGCTTAGGGACATCACCATCCGGTATATCCCCAAGGTCCGGTCCGGCTCATTGCGGATCACAAATAGTTTCCACTGTTTCCCGTTTACATCAGGACACTCGGCCCACCAGCCCCTGGATGGATACATAGATTTCAATTCATTCACCGCATACCCATTTAAGGTACTGATCCGGCAGGTAACAACAATGCTCCTGCCTTCAACTGGACTTCCATCGGAATCGATGAGATAGCCGATATCCCCAACCACCCCCGCAACCGGGTACCCTTCACCGTCAGGAGAATAAAGGGTATACATAGTCGCACCGCCGTTCGCAGCGTCTTCCAGAGTGACCGCTAGATCTGCCTCGGCTATACTCATCAGACTCATGGATTATTTTTTCTCCGCCGCAGCTTTATCAGCCGCAGCCTTGGCATCCGCTGCAGCTTTTTCGGCGGCAGCCTTTTCTTCAGCGGCTTTCTTTTCTGCCTCTGCCTTATCAGCTGCAGCCTTGGCATCCGCTGCGGCTTTTTCGGCGGCGGCATCGGATTTTGATTCGATTATTGCTCCGCCTGCAATTTTCCGCTTATAAAGATCTTCTCCGTTCTCACCAAAAACCTTGGCAGTAATTTCATCGCCAGGCCCATATACCTTATGACTGTTCACAAAGGAATATCCCGGCGCTACCACATATTTTTTGTTTGCCATATAATTCCTCCTTAATCGGCAACCGTCTTCAGACAGCCAAACCGGTCGATACTGACAGGGATACAAATCGGACGGCTCTTCACTTCACCGAAAAACACATCCGCCCGCTGATCCTTGTACACCCTGGGACGAAAATCATACACCTCATCGACGGAAACCCGTTCGGGCACGATATCATTAAACGGGTCATCCATACCGATAGAAGGGATACCGCCATATACCAGCCGGAAATCAAGATCCTCCATCGAAGCCGTCATGATGACATTGTTATCCATAATGAATTTGTTTTTCACCGTATCGCCGAAGTTGATATACCTGCCGTTATAGGTGAAAAGGTTAATCCGGTACGAGCCAATATTTATGTAACCCTGATATTTTCCGCCGTTATTAACCATCCTCGGACTTAATACACCAAGGCCAATACTGTCCTTTTTCAGTACATCCTTAACTGATTCATGGGAAATAAAATCCCGCCAGGAAGTAGCGGAAAATATTGCATTTTCAGGGTCCCTAAGTCCATTATCCCTGATAACATCTGCAAAGGCTTCAAGATCATCCAACGGTTTTGCCGAAGGATCAGACCAGGGAATTGTTACACTTGGAAAATGGGTTGCCTTCGGACGGTAATCAAGCTGGTAAGCAACCACCCCGTTTTCGTCCGGCAGATCAAGTTTTCCCGTCTGAAGCACCTGGGCCGCCTGTACCTCAATTGACCGTTTAATCATATTCGTCATTTTCACAAATGCCGGAGCGAGTACCTTTACAAGCCGGGCAAACCATGTCCCAACCTTGGCATATTCCGTTTCTCCCGGCTGACGCTTCATAAGCTCAAAAATATTCACCGGCCGTTCAAGGGAATAAATCGGCGGCTTAATTTGCTTATTGGTATAAATATCCTCAGCAATCGCAACCGCGCCGGTTTTATAGTCCCGGAGGACCGGAGCAACATCCTCATCGGTCCGGACAATATCAATTGATACATATTCCGAATCAACAATATCTTCCGGTCCGGTTGTAAAAAACGAAGACAGAAATCCCATCTTTGTCATATCCGGTTCGCTGCGGAATATTTTTAACATTCGTTTCAGAAACTCACCCATATATTTTCCTCCGAAGAATATTTTTCCTACTGATTATCCAGATGGTTCATTTCCCGGGAATAAACCGGGACCATCCCATAAGATCGGATCATATCAAGTTGCGTCTTGGTTGCCGCAACACCGTCCACATTTACCATAAATGCATTAACTTCCCCGCTTATGGTCGTCCGCAGTTGGACCTCCATGTCCGCCGTTCCAGTATTAATAAAGCTGTTAGGGGAAAGGCACACGCCGGAAACGTCAGTATCGGAAGCGGTCACCGGTACCAATTTTTCACCACTGCCGCGGCGGAGCATTGCACCGATCTTGACCGTTTTCCCCGCCGGAATAACCAGTGTGTTTGGTTCATGCCAATTATTTCCAAGGAGGAAGGCTTCGTTATCATGATTGGTTATAACCATATTTTCGGAATCACTCATTTCTCATCCTCCTTATCAAAACCAAGTTCTTTATCGAAGGCGGCAAGAGCTTCTTCGGTTCCATCATCAGCGCTGCCAGAAGTACCGGGAGTAAATCCTTTTGGGTTATCCTCCTCTCTGACCTTAGCAAGATGCTTCTTCATCGATGCCGAATGATATTCAGCAACCACATCTTCTTCGAGCAGGGAATTTCCTTCCCTGATAAACTTTGCCGAAATCGCCAAATCTCCAGAGGATTCTCCCATTTTGAGATGGGCGGAGACCCTCTTCCGTTCCTGCTGAACCCCAGCGCTGATTGCCGCTTCGTAACAAGCGGAGTCCTTCGCCTTTAACTCATCTAAAGTCATAGATCTCTCCATACCCGCCGAGGCGGTATTTGTATTTTTTTCCGCTTTTATCCCCTGTAAATTTTCTGAGGGATGTATAAGCGCGACAGCCTGTTCAAAAATGTTTTTATGCTCCGCCATGGCTTCCCGACATTCCTTTTCAGCAATGGCTTTCGCTTTATCAATTGAAATTTTTGCTTTAACAATGAGGGCATTTCTATCGGTCATAATGGCATCAGGATCATCGATTTTTTCTTTTTTTGATTCTACGAGCCGGTCGGCAAACCCAGCATCAACTATTTCCTGACCAATAAAATATGATTCGGCATCCATTTCTTCGCGAACATCTTTTTCCGGGCGGCCAGACGCAGATGCATATTTTAAACCCATTAACCCCGCAAGCCTTTCAAGCCATACCGAAAAATTTGCCATTTCCCGGTAATCGCCAATGGCAAATCCCCAGGGGTTATGAATCATATAAATTGAATTTTCTTCAACAACCAATTCTATATTTTTATCAATGGCTTTTCCCGCAAGATATACATACGACCCCATACTCGCGGCAATGGATACAATCCGGAATGTTATTTTTCCCGAATGGGTCATGCAAAAATCATGAATTACATTATAAATTTCAATCCCGTCATAAACCGATCCGCCCGGAGTCGCAAACGCGAATTCCACATCTTCATCTTTTGATACCTCCGCAAGCTTCTCCCGTATAATCCGCGCAGATAAATCATATTTGGAAATTACATTGTCAAGTAATATTTGCTTTGCCATTATTATCTGTTATAAAGCGGTAAACCTCATTCAGCTACTAACTTTTAAAAAAAATTATTTTTTATATTCTTCATAGATTTTTTTTACCGCATCCATGTCGATTTTATAATCAACAATACTAAGCCAGTACTCCAACGGCATGGAAACCCTGTCATGTTCATCATCGTACTCAATTCCAACCGGTTTTGGGAAAGCGGGGAATTCAAGAACCGGAAAATCATATACAACAATATATTCAGGGCTGGATTTACAACTTGCCAAGAGAATCATCGAAACGGTCACGGCCAGAATCATGACCATGCATTTCATCTTTTTTCTTTTGTGCGTCATGTTTAATCTCCTCAGCAATTGATTTTTTACTGATTGCGTCTTTTTCCTTCGCCTTTTCAATATCTTCCTGCTTTTGAAGATCTTTAAGCCGTTCACTTTTTTTGCCCGCCACAAAGCCGCCAATAAAGGCGGCAATGGTCAGACAGAGAACAACAATTAACCCTATTGCATTTGCGCTCATGTCTTATTTCCGATTTTATCAACCAGGCTGTGGTATGTTTTAACAATTGAGTCATACCCAATCTGGCAAAGACAGATCGCCAGGATGCAGCCAATCACCCAGAGCGGAAGATAAAAGTATATTGCACAATAGATAGGCGCCAGGACAATCATCACAATTGTCCATATTTTTTTATTTTCTAAAATCAGAAAATTTTTAAGCACCTCAATGGTTCCGACCGTTGTCATTGCGGCCAGGCCAATCATCATAAAAAAACTCTTTTCCATTTCCATTCCTTTTCTCCTTATTTTAATACCCGTAATATACGCTTCGATGCCAGCGCACCGAATCGAACCGTATTAGCCCCGCCCTGTATACTATCCCAGTCAGGCAGCTTAAAATGGGCCAGCGTTTTTCCGGTCAAGGTTCGCTCCCAACGCTCAATTTCGTATTCATTGGAATCCGTAACGATATAATTATGACCTTCCTTTCGTACTGACCACCGCAGACCGGTCATCTGGACAAGAAAAGCCGCCGGATCTTTAACATAGAAGTTATCATTATCATTGGAATCGGTTTTATTGAAATAAATAAAGCCCCGATCAATGGCTAAACAAAAGGACTCTATGACACTCATCTTTTTTCCGGTTGCTATTTCCGCAACCTTAACAAGACAAAGTGCATAACATGCGGCTTCTCCCGCCTCCAGCAGAAACGACTGTACCCCGTCAAATAATTCGGTTTTCATGGTTTTTTCTCCTGATATAAAGATCTGGCATATCGGACAATATCCTCGATAACCAGATTAAGCTGGCTCATCAAGCCCGGCAGCGAATCGGACCATTCCGTGTTCGATACGACCCGCTCCCGGTATGTTCCGTTGGTAAGTTTGACATTCGTATGATAGTGATTATTAATATATTTTTGCGTATTTACCCGGCACTGATTTTGCAGCGACGCAATAAGTACCGGATAATCCATCTTGAAAATAGATTTATTCAGAATATATTTTTCAAAAATACTTTTTATTGAGGTAATGCCATTCCCTGAAAAAACAATATTTCCTAGCATTTGATCGACATATTTTGAATCCTCATTCTCGACCAGAATATCTTCGGAACACCCTTCGGTTTTTAGGAGCCGTAAATAATCAGCAAAAATCATCTGCCGGATTAAACACATTTTATCCGCCATATAATCCGAAATTTCCTTTATCCGGTAATCCGTTTCAGTTTTTGAGCCAAACGCAAGGCTCACATCTTTCCACGAAATGACTCCGCCATGTCTGGCCAGCATAAACACAATAAATCCGCCGCCACAAAAAGCTATGACCGCAATGATAATCCACACGTAAACCGGAAGGTCCATATCAGTTATTCACTCCTATATTCATCCGTTCAAGACATGCCTCAACCATTTCTTCAAGCGCCTGTTCATCAATCTGCTGCTGATACGCGGGCCGTCCATTCTGGTCCTCATCTATCGATGAGACAAAACCATGGTTCCGCATCATTTCCCGTTCCCGCTGCAGCTTCTGTTGGACATTGTTGAAGCTCTGGCCGAATATTCTCCTGGCGTGATAATCAAAATTGGCAATCCCCAAATTAATTGATTTCTCCGCCGCATTTACATCTTTTAACAGATCAATCGATGGACGGGATAATCCCATCCAGCTGGCGGCCAGCCAGGCGTTCCTGATTTGCCATTTAGCGGAAGTAATGATGGCATCTACAAAACCGGGAATATGAACCATCCCGGTTAAAATCATTTGAGTAATAGTCTCATCGTAAATAAACTGGCAGAAGTCTTTAACATTTTTGAAGGTCCGGTATTTTATATAAATTTCAAATTCACCGTTCGCCTGCCGTGCAGCGGAATAGCTGGATGTAAAAACAAGCTTCCCTATCTCCGGGGGCATTTCCAAAACCCAGCAAAGGACGTTGATAATCCCATCCTCAAATGCCCGGTAATTAACATTTGGTCTGTTCGTAACAAAGGATTCAATCTTTTCCCCCGGCGCAAGATCATCAAAGATGGTCCCCGGTTCCATATTTACCCGTGAAGGATGATTCGACTTATCAATTTCACTCCCCGGACCGGTTTCAATGCCAGCCTGCCGGAGATCAGGATTCTGCAAGCGCTCAAGATTCCCGGCCGGTCTCGTCCCAATTCCCGAACTGGCGGTCCGGGTCACAATCAGGGGAATCATCGCGTTAATTAACGCCGAGCGGGCCTCCGCATCCCGGTAGCGGTCGACCTCTTTAATCATGTAAAGCATACAGGCAAGGATTGGCACCCCCCGGACATCGTCCAGCAATTTTTCTGATCCGTATATCATCCAGCTTATCCTGCGGCCTGACTTTTCGCCGAAACAGGGGATCCGTTCGGATACATAATCATCACCGGTCAAATGTCGCACATGATACGCCACATGGCGGCCATGGCTGTCAAGCTCAATCCCGTGCTTTATCATATTTCCGTTTCGTGGATTATACCGCTCCGGCGTCCGGATATGATTTCCGTTGATCCAGTCCCAGTATGGCAGTCCTGTTTTTGGATTAATCCGGGATATCACAATACCATCACCGCACCATAGTGATTCCTGCCGAATCGTCGCCTGGAATTCACCGAAGCTCTGCTTTTTCCGATAATCAAATAACATCGGGTCATTTGCATAGAGATTAAAATTATTTGTCAGTGATTCTCCAAACTCGACAGCCCACCGTTCCCGTTCCGAAGGGTCTGCATCCGGCCAGATTATTGAGGCAATTGGCGAGGCTTCGGGCACCAGCCCAGTAAATATTTCATTCCGGACTAAACGGCGCATCACACCAATAGCGTAGGGATTACGCCGGAACAACTCCATGGAACGGTGACGCAGCGTCCAGTAATCGACAAAACGGTAATCCCTGGTCGGACCAAAACTTCCCGGAAATTTGTCACCGTCAAATATGTCATTATAAATATCTTTGACAAAGGCGAGGTATGTGTCTTTTTCGGTTTTAGTACTTATGTAAGTACCCACGGGAGCGGCTTCCATTACGGCCATAATGGAACCACCTGCACCGCCCTGGACCCGCCGATTTTTAGACGGGCTTCAAGGGTTGCAATAGTTGTAAGCAATTGATTTTGCCAAGACCTGAGCGCAGGCAGATCATTGTATTTAACCGTCTGCCGGGTCTGTCCGGTGTCAATGGTGTATTCGTTAATTTGTTTTTGAGTTAGTTTGAGAATAGCTTTTTCAATTTCCAGCAGCAAGGTTTTAGTATTGATATATTCGTTATACCAGAACTGGTATGAGTTTTCTTTGGCTGCCGGAGAATCAGGATCAATTAACGCCATACCAAATACGGTATGGCCATCCACGTTTTTCAGCTACTAACTTTTTGAAATTTTATTTTTTTATCCTGCACTGATCTTTTTGTTTATCTATTTTCTTCTGTTGATCTTTTGAGACTCTTGTTATATTTCGAAGAGTTTTAATTGATTTGATTATTTCAGGTGAAATATTGTCATTTATTATTAGTATTAATTGTGTATCTTTCATAATGGATCCTTTTGGATAAGCAAAAATAGCTACTGACTTAATTTATACAAAGCGTATTGATTAAGGGATACCCCTTCTTTTTCCGCCTCAAACACCAAATGAGCATGTAACGTCTTCGGAACGCGAACAACAAATTTCCCGCTGAATTTCTCCGGATCCACCGGAAGGGGAATAGGAAAACCATGTTCAAGTTTTGTTTCAATCCATCCTTCCATTGCTTCCTGTATATTTCTATACGCCTCTTCAGGTGTTGCCCCATCACTCATACACCCCTCAAATTCCTGAACCGTGGCAAAATAGTATTCTCCGCTTTCATCGGTAATATGCCTTAAAATAATAGTATATGGCAGTTTCATATATTCCTTGATATCCATAATTCCTCCCGGCTATTTCTCGCCGATTCTTTCCAGCAATTCATTGACATAAGCCGCTTTCAGCGGATCTTTCAGAGTAATCAAATCACCCTGGCCATTAAGGTAATGCCGATGGGAACCTTTCTGACGCTTGAAGTGATATCCATATGCAGCCAGTACCCGTTCAGCCTCGGCAAGCCGTATGCCATGAGGCTGGTTTTTCATCTTCTGGACTATCTTGTCTACACTTCCCATCATATCCCCTTAATTACAATAGTATCATATATAGTACTACTCGTCAAGAAAAACATGCTATTTTTCTTGTGAAAAATAAAAATTCCCCGCCTTTGCAAACCGCCAAAAAGCGGTCCAGTCCAGTCCGGGAATCTCTAGATTATTCCGGCAAATATCATCTGCAAATATTTCCAGTGCCGCCAAATTATACACATACGTATCAAAGGCATGGTTCGGCGCATTATGCTGCTGCCGCCACTCAGTCCGGATATATTTTTCGGTTGCCTTATCATAAATATCAACCCGGTTTTCCGCTTCAAACATCTTGAAATAATCATCCCGGAAGTCCTCGGGAAAATTCGGATACCAGCTTGGCTGATATTCCCCTTCGTTCCACTGAAGAAAATTGAGACTCCTGGCAATCCGGTCTTTAAGTTTTGTAGTATTGATATGATACGCCAGCGGCAGGTTTATCCGGTCCAGCGTTGATTTATTAAAAAGTTTATAGGTCTCACCACCGGCGAGATATGCAGAACCTTTACAGGCCCAAACACCCGCAGAATACCGTTGACAAAAAGCATATACATAATCCGTATACCGCCCCGAATCTATCAGCATAATGGCTATCCGGTAACATTTTCCGTCATCCCCGTAAAATATTTTTTCCTCAAAATATTTTCCCAGCTCATTCCATGGACCGCCAAAATCTTCCGTATCTCCATCGATAGGAAAAAAATCGAGTGTCCAGGTTGAACCATTTTCACAATACCCTTTTACATCAACAAACAGATTATGTTTTTGTACGTCCACCGTGGCATCAATAATCAAAATCGGACTTCCCGTATCTTTAACCGCCATTTTATTAGGGACCATACCCTTGGCAAAACCAAAACGTCGGTGTAGCATGGCTTTCTCAAACCGAACCTGTTCACCCGTATTCCGGAAGGGAAGTCCCTGTACCGTATTTCTGAAAACCCGGTATTTTTCCTTATCCTTCACCCGGTTATGTTCCAGATCCCAGCACTCACACCAACGGAGAACCGCGTCTTCCCAGCTGAACATCCCCGGCGGGTTATACAACGGCGAATGGTGAAAGGAATGCATATTCGGTAGTTTGCTTTTTGCCGTAGGCCGCCATTCCCCCAGGGACATAATTGCAGCCTTATCGTAGTTTTTCATAATCCTGCGGCAATGAATGCATTCATATCCAACGGATTCAATAATTGGATTAAACTCACCATCCCACTTAAATACAATTCCATATTCAGATCCGTCTTCACGCTTCCCGTGCCAAACCAACTCCTGCATGTGGCCGCAATGCTTACATGGCACATAATATTTCTGCTGGTCTCCCATAAGGAAACGCTGATACGTCAAGGAATTTTGTTCCTCCAGAGGAGTGGATCCCACAAGAACTTTTCGCTTTCCGGGAAAGGAATTTGTCCGGTTCCTTATAAGATCAAAAACAGAACCTTCACCTTTGATATTTTTAGGATATGCATCAGCCTCATCACAATTGACATTTGGATAGGCCATTCCCCTAAACCGGTCAGGAGCTTTTCCTCCGAACATATGAAGATATCCGCCCGGGTATTCCTTTGAAATACCCGTATCCCCCGATTCCCGACTCCGTACGTTTTTTTTACTCTGGGAAAAAATGAGATGCCGTGCTCCGGCCATATCAATCATCCGTTCAATTTTTGTTTGAACCGAAGCCTTTAACAGTCCCGTACTGGCGGTAATAAACGCCTGCGGCGCTGGCCTGCACATGATCCGGTAGAGAATAACCGGTTCCAAAACACCAGTACTAAATCCTTCCTGGGCCCCCTTGAGAAACACCACTTCCTCGGTCGGATCATCAGGGCCCATCATATCTACAATTTTTCTGAAGTAAGGAAAACGGTCATAGGAAAATTTTCCCGGAAATGGAGTCAACTCCGGAGGCAGATGCCGCACACGCTCAGTAAACTCGGATATTTTTTCAAACTTTTTTGAATCAGTAAGTTTAGAGAATTGCTCGATTAAAAAATCAATATCACCAATTAAATAATCAGCCGCCCGGGACCGATCAAGGACTGCAAGTTCGCTCATACCGCCGTTTCTTCAAGCTGGTCCCGGATATCAACCAAAATATCCGCTTCACTGTATTTTCCTTTTAGTGCATTAAGTTCCTTCATAATTGCGTCTTTTGATCCGCAGATAATACTTTCAATCCCATCCTGCATAAATGCCGACAGCTTAGCCTTCAAGGATTCGTCTTCCCCCAACGATTTTACAAGTGCAATAATCTGATCAACCGCCCCTAGAGGATAATCAAGCAGCTGGTTCATAATGTTATCCACATAACCAAACAACTTTGACTGAACAAAATCCTTATCAATCTTTGCCTGCTGTCGTTCCTTGATCCGCTGATCCTTTTCTGCGGCAATCATCAACTCTTTGAGTGTTTTTACATACCCCTGGAGATTTACAATACCGTTATACCTAATAACTAGTTCCCGAATAGTGAGACCGAGCATATATTCCGGCAACCCCGACAATTCCGTTGCCGAGAAAGGAAATCCTTTACCGTTACCAGTACTCTGCGTATCAATAGGAGCTGTTGCCGACCCGGCATTGTTCCCGAGGTCTGGAAGAGGTATAGTCTTAGCTTTTTCTTCGCCCAAGGTCATACCCAATGCTTGGCGGGCGGTACACTCATCCTGAAATTTCCGATGGCGCTTATCCAAGTATGCCCGGTTTATCTGATTCTCCGTGTCGAGCTTTCCTGCAGAGTTTTTGACGAGCCGACCGCCTTTAACCATCTCGCAGATCGTCGCCGAGGATACATGAGCCATACGGGCAAATTCGGCCTGGCTTATTTCCATACCTAAAGGATACAAGGCTAAAAGTAGTCCAGCTACTAACTTTTAGGAAATATTTAGGACCTAATGAAAAATGGCGGGCGATTAAAACTAAGGACTCGCCGCCGAATAATTGCATAGGGGGTGGGGGGTCTGACAGGACCCGTAATGTATAAATTCGTCTTACCGCGGTAAAGCGGTAAAGGATATTTTGCGATTTTACCGGATTTTTATCTTATGAAAATATTTATATTTTAATTTAATACATTTACAAATTTTTTCTTATGTTTTTATTCCTTTAGGTAAAGGAATTTCCTTTACCTAATATTAGGAAATAAAATAACATATTTACTTATTATAAAAAGAGATATAAAGATTACATAAATTAATTAGTTAATCAAAAATAAAAAAGATGAGAAAAAACTATATTTTTCATAACAGAATATTTTTTTTACTTTCTATTCAAAAAAGCGATTTATTTCATTAGAGCGTGGTGCAAGCACTTTTGCGTTTTCCAATAATTCAGGCCGATTATACGCTTCGCTCATTACGGCCGACGAGTGACCAGCCATTATCTGTACCGTATGAGCATCGAGCAAGCGGCGGGTACGGGTTACATAGGTGTATCGCAATGAATGAGGGGTTATTTTTCGTCCCTTTACAGGAATGCCCGAATGTATAACCGCTTTTTTGAACTGTCTGCCGGCAACACTTTGATCAATTGGCTTACCGTTTTCCGAAAATATATAAGAATCTATACCAATATTCTGCGACTGGGCATAGTAAAGGATTTCCTCCATGGCGACCACAGGCAGCAGCGCCACCCGGAACCGTGGATGTTCCTCCGATCCGGTCTTGTTGTACTTCATCCGCTCTCCTTTACGGGAAATAAAACCATCTACTATAATAGATTGATATTCAATTAATAATTGAACTGGTCGAGCAGCTCTAACTTCACCTAACCGAAGACCGGCCGATAATGCCAAAAGGAACATATAATAATATTTATCGTGAGAAAAATTTTCTCGAATAAAAAGAGATTTGATATCATTAGTTGTTAAAACATCAGGTTTTTTTGAATTTCTAGAAAATTCTTCAAATATCGGCATAGAGATTCTATATTTTTTCCATGCAGCCTGCCGGTATACTTCTCTCAAAATTTGAATATAACGATTTTTCCAGGATCCAGAGTGTTTGACAGTAAAAAGATGTCTAAGAATATCTGCACTATCCAATGTAAATAAATCAGCATCACCAAAAACTTCAATAATTTGTTTAATATAGGTTCTTGATTCAGATAATAAATCTAATTTTACAGATTTTCCCATCTGTCGACGGCGCTCAACGTGTTCACTTCCGGGAAGATACATATCTGCAGCTATATCGCGAAGGAGAACATGGGATTTGTTTTGTCGATTTTGATTATTCAGTGGGGGTAATTGATTTATGTACGAGTCTGCCTCTGCCTTAGTTTTACATCCTTTACAAGCCTTTTTTATCTGCCTTCCGGATTCATTATAAAACCAATAATACCATCGTTTAACAAACTTCCCATTCTTGTTAAGAATTTTATTTTGGAAAAGGTTATATACAGCCATTTTTACGCTCTCCTATTCTCATTTTATTCTCATTGAGATAAAACTAAAACAATAGAAAAACGTATCTCTTTATATTAAAACAAATTAAAGTTGGGCGCTGAGGGATTCGAACCCCCGACCCTCTGGGTGTAAACCAGATGCTCTGAACCAGCTGAGCTAAGCGCCCTCTATTGTGACTGGCAGTAATTTATCACAAAGGACGAAATTGAGTCAAGGGAATCTTTAAATAAAAACAGGTTGAATTCTTGGAAGGGTAATGGGAAAATTTTCCCCCGGGTGGTTTCGGGAGCCTCAACCACCGAAAGTTTCCAGTTCCTTAGGTTCCCGAAGGGGCGAAGTGACCCCATTTCATACGGAATCAACAGCAAACAAACCCATAGACTTTTAAAATGGCCTCGTTTATCATGCAGAAACATGGACCGTTCATATTTCGACTGGGCCGCCACGGCTCTGCCTGATTTTACTATCAATAATGATGTTCCTTTTGGAAATCCCTCATCGCTCCATATGGAAGGCAGGGCTGCCCGGAAAGCCCTGGAAGAAGCCAGGGCTGCCTGTGCGGCCCTTCTGGATATTCCGCCGGAGCACCTGTTTTTTACCTCCGGCGGAACCGAATCGAACAGTATCATTTTGAATTCCCTGCTTCTGCGGCCCGGAAATCCGGGCCTGATGGTTTCTTCTATAGAGCATCCTTCTATCCGGGAGCAGGGGATTATTCTGAAACGGATGGGTAAATCCGTTGATTGGGTAAACCCGGATGCCGGCGGCCATATTACTCCGGAAAACCTCCGGAAAGCCCTGGATAAATTCCCCGAATGCAGGATGGTTTCCATCATGTGGGTAAACAATGAAACCGGTGCAGTAAACCACATGCCCGAGCTTATTCGGGTAATCCGGGACCGTCCCGGGGCGCCTATCCATATTCACTGTGATATAGTCCAGGGGCTGGGTAAACTGCCCATCAGCCTGGGAACCTGGGACCTGGATTCGGCATCAATGAGCGGCCATAAAATCCGGGCCAAACGCGGAACCGGGCTTCTCTACCTCAGACAAAAACCGAGGATTTTAAATATCGGGGGAGGCCAGGAACGTTCGGTAAGACCCGGAACGGAAAACCTGGAAGGGATTCTGAACATGGCCGGGGCAATGAAAAAATATGCCCACCCGGACGCGGTGGAAGAGCATTTCCTGACCGCATCAAGACGGTGGGAAGTACTGATCCGGGCTTTGGAAGAAACCCGCCGGGCGGAATTGATTCCCCATAACCGGAAAAAAAATGATCCCGCCTTTTCGCCGTATATTTTACAAACCTCCTTCAGGGGGATCCCCGGGGAAGTTATGGTGAGAGCCCTGGACGATGCGGGGTTCGCCGTATCCACAGGATCGGCCTGCTCATCATCTTCACAGAAAAGACCCGTCCTGGCGGCCATGGGTGTGCCGGAACAGCAAGCCCTGGAGGGAATCCGTATATCCCAGGGTTATTCCACCAGCATGGAAGATATCGAAAAATTAATCGATGCGGTATATACCATTTTAAAAACCCTTTAGCAACCGCCGGTACTTTTAAAACCTATGGTTTAAAAGCGCCGGTTTGAGTGAGGAAACCATGAGTTATTATTTATTGCGCCTGGGGGAATTAACCCTTAAAGGGGGAAACCGCCGGGAATTCGAGCAGGTGCTGAAACGCAACCTGGTTTCCCGGCTCCGGGGAACCCATGCAAAGGTGGACACCACCGCAGGACGTTTTTATGTTTCCTGTACCGAAGACAAAGAAAACGAAGTTGAAATCATCCTGGACCATCTCCTGGGAATTTCCGGCTGGGCAAAGACAAAAAAAACCGGTAAAACCACCGGAGAAGTTTTTCAAGCCTGTGTTGAAGAGGCCCGGTCCCTGGTAGAAAAGGGTATCCAGTCCTTTAAAGTAGAGGCCCGGCGGACCGATAAAAGTTTTCCCCTGGATTCCTATGGTATCCGGAAGGAAGCCGGCGCAGCAATCCTTGAGGCTGTCCCGGAACTGAAGGTGGATGTACAGAATCCCCAGGCGGTGGTGCATGTGGAAATCCGTGAAAGGGCTTACATATACGGCATGTCCCAAAAGGGACACCGGGGGCTGCCGGTGGGAACCGCGGGACGGGGGCTGCTGCTCCTGTCCGGAGGGATCGACTCTCCTGTTGCAGGTTATATGATGGCATCCCGGGGCATGCATATCGATGCGGTCTACTTCCACGCCTATCCCTATACCGGCGATGAGGCCCGCCAAAAAGTAGTGGACCTGGCCGGTATGGTGGGACTCTATTCCATGGGAATCCGGCTTTACGTGATCGGCTTTACCAAACTGCAGATGCGCATAAGGGAACGGGCCCCCCAGGCATGGACCACGGTATTGCTTCGCATGGCCATGATGGAATGTTCCGAACGCCTGGCCCGGATGCGGAAAATAAAATGCCTGATCACCGGGGAAAGCCTCAGCCAAGTAGCCAGCCAGACCATAGAGAACATCTCCTGTACCGAAAGCCGGATTACCCTGCCGGTTCTCCGGCCTTTGATAGGAATGGACAAGGATGAAATCACCAGGACTGCCGTACGGATTGGTACTTACGAAACATCAATCCTGCCCTATGAGGACTGCTGTGTTCTTTTCAGCCCTCCCCATCCGGTTATCCGGGGCGATGTAAAAGAGGCCAATGAATTATATGAAAAGCTTGAATTGACCGAGTTTATAAAGGAAGCCCTGGCGGAAGCTATAGTGGAAAAATGTGGTTTTCCGGAGAATAAGTAATAAGGGGCAAAGCCTTCTCTAAGGGTAAATAGATATTTCTGACCGGTTGCATCCAATCTTTGACAAACTCAGGGCAAAACTTATTAAAAAATGATCCCCAGTCCCTGAGGCTCTCAAAGTGTCGAAGGGACCTCCAAAACAGGGGATCCCTCCCGGCGGGTGGTTTCGGGAGCCTCAACCACAGGGATTTACGATATTGAATCTTCAAAAAGATTCCCGCAGGGATAACCCTATTTCCTCTTAATCCCCAGAATGGTCAGGTCATCGTACTGCTCATCTTCCTTAAGGTGGGTGTAATAAATATAGTTATCACTGTCAAGATATTCCTTGGTAAACGAACAATACGTCCGGTATTGGAGGAAATGTTCCTTGAGGAACGCATCAACCTTTTTATCAACCAATACCCGGTTTTCTTCAGCGGCGTTGGGGTCCTTGTAGGCCCGGAACATTTTTTCCACCGCCACCATGGCCATGATACACTCCTCCTCGGTGCCTTCGCAGGTGGTAAAATCAAACCGGAGGGTCTGCTCTCCCTCGGGGTTGTGGTATTTATAAAGGCTGTACACTTCCTTGTTCATCACCGCATTGATAATTCCTTCCACCCGTTCCGGACCCATCTCTTCATCCCCCTGGCCAACCGAATGGGTTGCATGGGGTGTATCCACCGGGGCGCCTCCTTCTTCGCAGAGTACTTCCCTGAATTTGGCATCCCGGAATTTCCGTTTGGCTTCTTCAATACCGTCAGTGTAGAGGAAGAGGATATCACCCTTATCAATAGTAAGGGTCTGAACATTGTAGCCTCCGCTGCTTTCCACCATGAAGTTGGGCAGAACCCCCGTGGCCGGCGATTCCGGCAGGGTGATAACCTTCATTCTCCGTTCCGATGCATCGTACAGGTGTACAATATTATCCCCCGCATTGCAGAACCGGACGGTACCTGTTTCCGAATCGAAAAGGCAAAGGGTGAATGCGGCAAACCGGCCCTTGAATGCCAGGGTTTCAATAAAGTCGTTTATCTGGTAAACCACATCCTGGATCTGCATGCCCTTGGCGGTGGGCTTCCAGTTCTTGAAATAGTTGAGGAACATGGTGGCCACCTGGATCATGATAAGTGCCGCGGGAATACCCTTTCCGGCAACGTCGCACTTAATCACCGCGTAGTAACGTCCGTCCAGATCTTCATAATCGAAGTAGTCCCCGGATACACCCTTGGCTCCCTCATAGTAACCGAAGAAGTTAGCATATTTTGTATCCTTGGCCCCGAAGGAAAGCTTGTTGCCCTCCTTGTCCACTTCCAGGGGAATAAATTTCTTCTGAACTTCCTTACCAATAGTCAGGTCCTGGGACGCCTGGGCAGCCTTGACCAGACCGTGGGTCATATCGTTGATGGTTTTCCCCAGAACCGCAATTTCATCCCTGGTTTTAATTTTGATGTCCAGACCGTCAAGTTTTGCCTTATCCTCGGTATCCCGGATAATCTCCACATGGGAAACCAGCTTCCTCAGGGGCCGGATGATAATGGTGGACATGATGAGGGCCCCAAAAATCCCGATACCTATTGCGGACAGGGCTACAATTAATATAACCCGCAGCAGGTCCCGCTGGCCTTCGGCAATCCTATCGGCGATTGAATCAATTGATACTTCCAGCCGGATCATACCCCGGAAATATACATCCTCCGATCCCTGGCGGTACATGACCGGTTTAAAGAAGATATAGTTCCTGGCCTTATTGTCTGCCAGGCGTTCCCTGGAGAATGCCGGTTCCGATCCAATCTCGCTGCCGATGGTATTCAGGTCTTCGGTCATCTGGTTTTCCAGGCCCCGGAGGGAAGACTGGATTTCATTAAACCGGTTTGCGCTGGCCGTATCGGTCCTCAAGGCAAGGGATCTGCCTTCGGCGGTAAGCGCGGCAATACTTTCGGTGATTTTTCCGACCTGGTCCCTGGCCCGGGTGTTCAGTTCTTCGGATATTTCCGGCATTCTGGGGCTCAGTTCGTCGGTTAACCGGGAAACCCCGGCCTGGAAAGCGGAGGTATTGATCTTGGAATGAATCGCCGGGTCATTGGTCGCCCAGACATAATCATTGTATATACTCGGAGTTGATCCAAACCCGGTGATGGTCACATATTCCGCCTCGGGAATAGCCGCAGTCTGGGCAGGGAGGAATCCCAATTCCAGCAGGTTCTGGGATGGCATATATACCCTGGCGCTGGAAGCAAGCCCTTCAAGAAGAACCTTGGAACGGTCCCAGAGGCCGGTGAGCAATGTTTCTTCCTGGGTCCTGGTCATAGATATATACAAGGGACCTGAAACAATTCCAACCACCAGTGTGACAAGAATTATTGTAAATGATGCAAGTTTCAGCCGGAGGCCTGCTCCCCGGCGTTTGATTTTCTTTATGCTTTTTTTCTTTTCTGATGGCATAAGATCTCCTGTGATGAGGGCCGCGGCTTCCATCCGGATGGCCGCTTCTTCGGCAACAACATTTCCAATTCCCCTGGCCGAAACGATAATTCCAATAAATGCAAATACCATGATTCCCGCAACGATTAGCAGGGAGGTATCAATAATAAACTTCCTGTCGGGACGCACGGCCCATGAGGGTTTCCATTCCGCCGAGAAATCCCCGAATTTAACCGTTCCCATTTCATCCACGGTTACTATGGGGGCGGTCATGGTAAGTCCCCGGACGGGATGTTCCAGACCAATCCGGTATATCCCCTGGTCCAGGTCATCCACCCGGATTCCGCCGATTTCCCGGTCCGAAAGAACCCTGAAATCTCCCCGGCTAAGGAAGAATTCCCTGTCATAGGGAGCCCGGCCGTCCCGGTCCAGGAATATCCTGCTGACGTTGCCGCCTTCGGAAAAGCCCCGGCCGATTATTTCCAGGCTGACAATTCCCTGTTCATCCTGCCGGGAATTAACATAGGTAACGTAAGTATAGGGAACATACTTGTTGGTCCTGAAATACAGATTCGATGCGGGACCGATGTTCCCGGCTTCATCGATGGCTGCTACGGAAAACCTCCAGACCCCATTATCCTCGTTGGTATAGGAAACGCTTGTTCCGGTTCCCATAATCCTGGGACTCATACGTATTCCTGAAACCGGAATACTTTCCATGGCCTGGTCAAAATCTTCACTGTTCATCCGGACATACTGGGCCAGCGGACCCTGATACTGGAGATTCCATGTATAACCCGCAACATCCGATGCGGGCGGATGGTTCCATTGCATGGTGAAGGTATTTGATACCAGGTATCCGTTGGCATCCAGGTCCGGGGGAATAATAGCTGCCGCCGGGGGCGGAGTGGTGTCCCGGATAAACTCTATCCGGGCCGGCGCGGACCAGTTGCCCGCAAAGTCCTGGGCAATAACGGAAAAATACCATGATCCGTCTTCCGGGGCTTTTTCTTCAGCCTGATTTGAAGCGCCCAAATAAATTGTGATATTTTTTTCAGGTACCGCATCAGGAGAGGCGGACCAACTGGTCGAATACCCCTTAATTCCCGATGAGTCATAGGGATTCTGCCAGGAAATCCTGGCGGTGTCTCCCTGGGTACGCCTGCCCGCCTGGAAATTAACCGGGACCAGCCTGGGAGTGTTTACGGTTCTGTCTGGCCAGAGGGTAAAAATCCTGTTCCGGTTATTCTGGGTGGACTGCCAGAAGAGGTAGAGGTCCCCGTTATTAATAATAGGCCGGACAAAGGATGATGCCCCGGTGGCTCCTGACATATCCCGGCTTTGCCAGTCCACACCGGTATACTGGGCCAGGAATGCCCTGTTCTGGCCCCACCGGTTGTCAAACCACACCACCGTGGTTTCCCCCTGATAATCAAAGGCAATAGGATTATTACAGTAGGTTCCCGGCTGGGACAACCGCTGGGGACTGCTCTGGATGATTCCGTTGGCATTCAGATACACCCCGTAAATTAAGGGATTCCCCGTGGTATACCGCCGTTCCCATACCAGAAAGAGCCGGCCCTGCTGGACTGAAATCTGGGGCCGCTGGTTATCAAACCGCCCGGGATCGGAGGTGGTATTCATATAGGGATCATAAAAACTGGTTATCCGCAGGGGTGTATCCCAGGTGATTCCCCCATCCCTGCTGGACGTAAGATAAAGCTGGAAGGTGAAATTTTCATCCCCCGCAAAGGACTGAAAAACCACGTAATCCCTTCCCTCAAAAACCACATGGTCCGGGAGGAAGTTCAAACTCATATTTACGTTTTTGACAAAAGGGGCGAAGGGTTCCCAGTTGATCCCGTCGCTGGAACGGGAAAAATACAGCGACAGGGCATCCCCGGTTCCCTGGGTGGTGAACAGAAGGTACCCCCCGTCGGCCCGGGTAAATATTTTCGGGGCCAGGGTACTGCCGGAATTCCCCTGGATTCGGTGGACCGTAAAACTATCCCCCCCATTCTCCGATTTAAGAATTTCTATATAGGAAGCTGAAGCCGCGGCGGCTATAAATATCCTGCCCTGGTTGTCCACGGCGGCACTTAATACTGAAGGTTCCGAGCCCGAAAATTGGTAGGGTCCCCCGATGGACCGTTTTATGGTCCAATTGCCCTGGCCATTTTTTACCGCCGCGGAGATCCGGATCTGGCCGGCACTGATACCGTCCCTGCCGCTAGTAAAAACTTCCGTTTCCTGCCAGGCCACCACCGAAATATCGCCGTTATACGCGGAAACGGGAAAGCTGCCCGTTCCGGGGGAATAGGAAACCGGATCTTCCCAATAGAAAGTAGATACCCCAAAAACCATACCCGCAGGGCAGAGCAGTACAAGAAAAAATAAAAAACAGCGTAATATCCGGAACTTTTGCATCATAGGGAAGCCTCAATCCGCTGCTTAAGCTCAATAATATCCGAGGAATTTCTATTCCGGGGATCCGCCAGGAGCTCCTCGACAAGTCTTTGGGCCACAAGTATATTTCTATTCTGGAATTCTCTAACGGCTATGTCATATTTTGCCTTGGCAGCGCTGGTCATAATCGAATTAGTTCCGCCCATGCGGGTATTAAGCCTGTCGATAAGCTGAGCCGCAGCATTGTTCGCCGGATTCAACCGGATTGCCTCGTTTAACATTTCCAGCGCCGCGGGATACTGGGACTGGACATTTCCATCAACAATAATCCTGGCGGAAGCGGTGAGCTGATCGGACCGGGCAACCGCGGCTGCGCTGGGAGGCGGAATAATTTCTCCAATCTGAACACCCGCCTGGTACAACAGATTTTTTATTCCCGGATAATTCGGATTGATGACCGAAAGGTTTTTTAACGTGGTATAGGCCTCTACGGATTTATCACTCATCACCGACTGGTATGCCGCTTCAACCAGGTTCTGGAATTTCTGTACAAAATTTGGATCTATTAACTGGTCAATCCGCAGACTGAGGATTCCCGCTTCCTCATTCAGGGGGAACACCAGCCTTACTTCCTGGAGCTTTTTCTGGGCTTCGTTGAGTCTTGCGGTCCCTTCGGTTCTCCTGTTCTGGCTGAACAGGTTGGCCCCGGTTTCATAGGCCTGGTATGCATCCCGCAGGAGCTGGCTCATCTCCGAATAAAGCGGGGCCGTGGAAGGAATGGTGGTCCCGGAACGCAGGGACAGGGCATTTCTTACAATACCCTGCCAGTATAAAATTTCCGCGTTGGGTTCCACGTTGGTTTTCTGGTGAAGGTTTTTTGCCTCCGAAAGGGCATCGTCGGCGCTTTCAAAGTTCTGGGCATTAAAATCATTTTTTGCCTTGTCCACCAGCCGTCGGACCTGGACCAGGTTTATCGCATTTTCCCGGCTGTTTATTTCAGCATCGATATTTAACAACTGCCCGTCCCGGAATGTCCTGAGGGATGCGGATTCCTGGATTTTCAATGATTCATCGTACTGGTTTTCTGCCCTTTTAACCCGTTCCCGGGCCATGTCAAAGTTGTTCTGGTTCATCGCCGCCTGAGCTTCCCGGAGGAGCCTGTCCCCGTCAAGTTTTAAGCTGTTTGCCTGGGCCACCATGGTCTGAGCCTGGCTGGATGCTGCCTGGGCGGAATTCCGGAGGGATTCCAGGTTCGAAAGGATGCCCCTGGCCTGGGCAAGCAGGGATACCATTTCCTGGGAATTCCCGATGGCCGGACGCTCCCCGGAATACTGCTGAACCAGTTCATTGCCGCTTTGGATATCCCCAACAATAGTCTGGAGCAGGCTGGTAAGGATAACATTCGCTTCCGCCGGATATTTGACCAAAACAACCGAGCTTTCCCTGGCCGTTCCGTTGATCATCCCGAGGGCTTCATCGTATTGGGCCTGTCTTTGGGCACGCCTTTTATCCAGTTCGCCGTTGGCAATGGTATAACGGCGCTCCACCGCAGCTCTCTGTTGTTCCGCAATGGAACCAAGCAAAGAATTATAGTATGACCTGGCTTCATCCAGGTAGATGTTGTAATTAAACCCGGCGGAGGTATCGGTTCTGATGGTATTCAGCTCATTCCCGGTTTCCTCCAGCACGGCCAGCCTGTTGCGGACCTCAGCTTCAAAATTGTCAAACCGGGCCAGGATGTCCCGTTCCTGCTGCATGGCATTTGCCGGAGTTATGGCCCCATCCCGCCACATCCATACCGAATTGAATCCCGGAGCCATCATGGCGTTCAAGGTGCCGGTACTGTTCTGGGCTGCGACGATATGGGGTACGGACTTGGACATAGAATAGAATTGATAATACCGGGATACCTGGTTTTCCGCTACGGCTTCCCCGTCAATTACAATATAAATCGGGATAATAAGACCATCCTTCCGGTCCTCCCAGAGGATAGTCTTTAAAACCATGGCATTAAAACCCATCACCCCATTGAATTCCTGTTCCGACCTGGAAAACAGGTTTTGTTTCCCCAAACTAAGGGCATTTTCGTAATCACTATTGGTAATGTCCGTCAGGTACGACAGGGCACTGTCCCGGACCCTCAGCCAGAGGCTGTCCATGGTTCCCAGCATCCCCTCGGGCAGGGTTTCCGAATCCCGGCCTCTAATCAGCCGCAGCAGGAACGGCAGGTGGGACGCATCTCCCCAGGTATCATCAGTCTGCTTTAGAAGATTTGACTGGTTTTGAAGGGAAGCCCCGGCGTTGGAAAGTTTATTCCTCACGGTCATTAAATCACCGGTAACGGCTTCCAAATTATTATATACCCGGGTGAGGTTGTTAAGTCCGGCATATCCGTTGGTCTGCTGGGCAATCCTTTCAAATTCCGAAAGAGTGCTGAGTACCCTGTTTTGGAGGGCATTAAATTCGGCGATGCTCTGGTTTATGGTCCGCAGATCTTCCTCTACCTTAGCATAAACCAAATCCCCGTATTGGGCTTCATAAAATTCGTCTCTGTAAAGATTGGTACCGGTTAAATATGTGGACAGGGCTGAACTATATTCATTCCGGTTAAGGAAATTGCGGCCTTCATTAAGAATTTTTGCCAGCTGGGCGTTATTATAGTTAAAAACGGCGAATTCTTTTGTCCTCCGGAGAAAATCACTCTGAGTTTGATTGGGTTCAACTTCGATGTTCTCCATTTGTCGGATAATTGATAAGGCTAATTCGTAGTAATCAGGGTCATCTTTATCGGCATTCAACAGTTTTTGTCCCAGAACAATGAAATCGTTCTGGGCTTTCGTAATTATCTTAATTCTTTTATCGAAATTATCCTGGTCCTGGGAGTATTGATTATGATACTCGAGCAGGACCTTAAGGGCCGCATTGTTCCTATGTTCAGCTATGAGCTGGTCCACCTGGGACAGAGAGACCTTCCCCGACTGGGCAAAAACCCCGGAAGCAGCGATAAACCCAAGAGTCAGTCCAATCGCCATTATGCGCCATACATGCCATTTTAAATGGGTTTTATCCATCATCTCCTGATTTACCCTACTCCCCTACTCTATAAAGTATCGGAATTAGATGTTTTTCGCTATATGATAATATATATCATAGAAATATTAAATAAACCGATGTATATTTATATACAGATGGAACAAAAAAAGAAATATTTTATTATCGTTATTATGCTTCTCTTTTTTGCTGCCCTTCCGGCGGGAGCCCTGGATTTCAATGAAGACGGTTATGGTTCCATCACGGATTTCCTGCTGGATGTATACGGCGTCGACGATAATGCGGGGTTAACCGCGTTTCCGGTGCTTAACGTTCCCATGGGGGGAAAATCCGAAGGTATGGGGACTTCCTTTACCGCGGTGGCGGATGATCTTACCTTTATTGAATGGAACCCCGCGGGGTCTTCCATGCTGGCCAAAACAGAACTGGGCTTTTTCCACAATAACTGGATAGCGGACACCAATGTGGAAAGTATTGTTTATACGTTCCGGGTTAAGGATTTAGGCCTGGCCGCCGCTGGAAAATGGCTTTATGTGCCTTTTACCGAATACAATATGTTTGGAGACCGGGTTTCCAAGGGATACTATTCGGAAGTCGTCGGGACACTAAATATCTCGTATAACTTCTTTTCAGGCTACTATTTTACCGGGGTTTCCCTGGGATTAAACCTGAAGGGAGCGTTCCGGTTTGTGCCGGACTTTGCCAACGGCAGCGATACTGTTATAGACGGGTCAGGCCGCTCCCAGTCGACCGCAACCATTATGGCCGATTTGGGGGCTCTCACCCGGTTCAACCTCTTCAAATTTTACAGTTCCCGGGAGAAAAACACTTCCGCCGGGATAGTAATCCGGAATCTCGGGCTTCCGGCCCAGGGAGATCCGCTTCCCACGGTGTTTGCCCTGGGGCTGGCGTATAAACCCGTCCGGCCGGTTCAGTTTTCCTTTGATTTTTCGGTTCCCCTGAATATGGTTGATCCCGGCCTGTCGGAAAAACCCTATTGGGCATTTGGCGTAAACGCAGCGGTGACCAATTTCCTTGCCATGAGGGTGGGATTGCTTTCAAAAACCGGAAATGCCCGGATAACCCTGGGCAGCGAGATAAAACTGAAAAATGTAGCCCTGGATGTCAACTATTCACTGGATCTTTTAACCCAGGCGGAACCGCTTAACCGGATAAGTCTGGGCGCCCGTTTTGACTTTGGGGACCAGGGCCGCCAGGCGGCATCCGACAAGGCGGATGAACTGTATTTTACCGGACTTGAGGCCTATGCTGAAGGCAACTATGAAGAAGCCCAGTACAACTGGGAAGAGACATTAAGAATACAGCCTAAATTTGAACCCGCCAAAGAGGCGCTTGCGCTTCTTGCCAAGACCAAAAACCTGGAAAATCAGATCCGGGAATTAATGGAATTCTAAAAAAAATCAGAAAATCATGGATAAAATTCTTGAAAGATGAATTAATTGAGATACATTTATCTATAAAGACGAGGCTTTTTCAAAATGTCAAATTTTGAAAAAGCAACCTTAGATGTAAGTGCAGAAAGAATACTATTTTATTTATGGGTAAGGAAATAGCATTCTTTCTGCAAAAGCCTTTTTCAAAACTAACCGAGTTTTGAAAAAGG
>JAVBPH010000025.1:0-23386 GCA_031549725.1 Treponemataceae bacterium | reverse complement strand
CCTTTTTCAAAACTCGGTTAGTTTTGAAAAAGGCTTTTGCAGAAAGAATGCTATTTCCTTACCCATAAATAAAATAGTATTCTTTCTGCACTTACATCTAAGGTTGCTTTTTCAAAATTTGACATTTTGAAAAAGCCTCGTTAATCAACCTTATTCGCAAGTGGGTTTAATGCGGTCTCCGTCCGCGTTCTGTAAGGAATAGATTGAATCGCCGCTCATGCGACGTGCGAATACCCTCTGCACGCTCCCGCGTGGGAGGCTCTGGGGCGTTGTAAAAATCTTGTAAATGAAAAATTGTATGGGTATTAAACTCACATAAAATCCATACCTTACAGAACCAACATACCTCGCTGCTTACGGCGGGGTTGTTGATTATTTTTAATAACCGGGGATATAGAATATTGTCACGGTAAAGTGTGTAATATTTAGTTGATTTTTTTGTTAGCAGGAAAGGGACAAAATAATTCCGTTATTCAATATTGAGCCAGAAAAGGGAAATAATGGAGCAGAAAAAAGGCTGTATTTTTGTTTGCTTTTAATGACAAAATTGTTTTATCACTATATAATTTATAGTATAGAAATATGCTTTAAGGTGATTTATATGTTTAATAACAGCCTTATTAATATAAGGCTCAATGTTTCTGCTAATAGAATCATTGAAGGGAAACCATTTTATAATCAAATGGTTTTATGCTAAGTCGCCTTTGGTCTATACATTGGTAAGTATTAGCGTGGTGATACCGATGACAGATCAAAAGCCAAAGGCAAGAGGGTATTGAGATGGAAGTAAAAGATCGTATTATTAGCGCTCTCAAGGCTTGCACGACAAAGGAACTTATTGAAGATACTTTTATTCGTTTTGATGTTTCTGCGCTGAACGAACGAACAGAAATGTTAAATGAATGTATGGGAAATCCACAAACTTTTTATTCCTCTGGAGATGATGTATCTATTGAAAATAAATATGAACTAACAATACAAATGTTTTTAACTATGTCATGGAAAATGAATGAATTATATGAACGAATGGGCATAGGATGTTAGAATGGCGTCCAAATTTAAAGTGGATGATGAAAAGATAGAATATATTGCTGCTCAATTTGGAGTAAGGCAAGATACTGTTAAGTTGATAAATAATATTTTTAATGGGATTTATACAGGGTTAAAAAGGCAATATCTTGCCCATATAATTCGATCAATGGAACATTACATTCGGGAAAATACAAATAATCCTATGTTTCAAATAAACTGTTTTCCATTGCCAAAGGAATCACCTAATTTAAATGTAGGGTGTGCTCAGTATTTTCCCAAGAGATACTTTACGATTTTTTACCATCCTGCAATGGATGACAAGCAGTTGAGAGTCTGCTTAGCCCATGAACTAGGCCATTTGTTTTTGATAGAAATAATCAATACAGCAACTGAAAAAACATTATCTTCAGAGGCTAATACGGAACCTCTTTCTTCAATATTTGGGGTACTTACAATATTAGACAAGAATGATTTTTATGAAGAGCATAGCAAACAGTTTAATCATAAATCGTGGAAAGAAGTGGTTGAATCTTTTTGTCATTTAAAAGATAGAAAAGATAAATAAAATATTCGAAGTTTTGTTTAATATTTAATGGGTGTGTATTTTTATCGCATCTTATAGGGCAAGCAGCAGATTTTTTGGTGAAATGCCGCTTAATAATTTTCTTGGAAAAGTTTTATATATTTATAAATCTGGAAATCAAAGTAAAATAGGCATGAAGCTGTATGATCCATCCAAATCCATTTGAAAAAGTATCAGTTTTTCGTATCAGACGGTCTGTAGTTGTGTTACACCGCCCGTTTTCAGGCAGGTTATTTCATTATACAATAGACAAGTACAAATTCGGGACGAGAGGACTCGAACCTCCGATGTCTTGCTCCCAAAGCAAGCGCCTTAGCCACTAGGCAACATCCCGTATGGTTAAATATTAACAAAAACAGTCACTTAAAGCTAGTGGGCAGGATATTCCGGAATCTATCCAAAGAAAAAACCTGGATTTATCCTGCTTTGTTAATATAAGAAAGATTTAAAACCCATGAGAAAAAAAATACTGCCGCTTAAGTAAATCCGGGGGAATCAGGCTGCCGCAGGATTAAAGATCCTGCTCGTCCTCATCTCCCTCGGGGAAAAGGTACAGATCCGGAAGTTTGAAGGTCCTATTCATGGAGAAGGAACCCACCACCTGGAGTTCGCTGACCACTGGAATTTTGAAAAAGTGGTTCAGTTCATCATATCCCGGAGCGGTTAATCTTACCGAGTATTCAAATTCTTCACGCTGGTCCGGGAATTTTGCTTTAATCGGGCCGGGCCAGAATGTAAAGGTTCCTGCGGTGTTGGAAACCAGTTTATAGGGATTCTGCCAGTTGAGATCCTTCATGGAAACGGTTTTTCCATCCCTCCGGAGTTCTATGATCGTATCCGCCATGGGTGAAAAATCGAGTCCATTAAATACCCGGCCAATGATGGTGGGGATGTTAAATACCGGAGCATGGGAAATAATTTCTTCTCTATTATATTGATGGCTGTGATCAGCGTATGGCCTTTGAATCTGGCTTACCCGTTTAAGCCCCTCATGGACCAGGGTGGCCAAATCCGCGGATTCCTGCTGATATTCGAAAATCTCTATTTTTGCCCTGGCTGCTCCCCTATGGGAAACCACATAATGAGGAACCGCCCGGTTCAGGACATAACAGGCCGTATCCAGCCTGCACTGGGCACAGGTACAAATTTTGTCAGGATTACCCTCCTGGTCAATAG
Organism: Treponemataceae bacterium; assembly: GCA_031549725.1. GTDB lineage: Bacteria > Spirochaetota > Spirochaetia > Treponematales > Breznakiellaceae > UBA937. Next base: position 20,595 of record JAVBPH010000025.1, on the reverse strand, counting down.
AATCACAAATTTCGTTTATTAATTCCAGGACTTTGTCTTCTGTAGTATTGTGAATTTCCATGCTTAAATTATACCTCCCCCCTTAAATGTAATCAATTGGTCCAAATTTGCAATACATCCTTTACATTGGGATCGTTTTTTAACTGTTTTTCATATCCGGAATTTACAAAAATCCTGATAATTCGTAATGCATTTTCCAGACCTTCCACGGTGGATTTGTTAAATGCACTGGAACTGCTGGAAAAGGTGGTATCCTCATCCTTTACAAAAAGATCCGTTTCCAGGGAAAAATGTTCCGGAAGATCCACCACAATGTCCTCCGGCAGGACTTTTACCCGGGCCGCCCGGGATAATGTTTCTGCCAGGGTAATTTCGATTCCGGTACGTCCATCAATATTCAGGAAATCCTGGTGCTTTTTTCCATTAAAAGGTATTTCCATAAGGACCGAATAAAGCTGGCCTTCCTTTACTTTACGGGCCAGGTGGAAAAGCGGATGATCCCGGGTTTCCAGAAGATAAAACAACCCTTGATCATCCAGATTGTAAAGGTCTTCTTTGCTGATTTTTCCGCTGTCCAGCCCGGCTATAAGGGCTTTTTTTATCATTGCCGTGGCGGCTCTTACTCCCTTATGCCAATAAACGGTCCGGTACATGAGGTACTTGGCAAAAAGGATGGATTCCACGCTGGGGATCCCCCGGGAATCGATATCCACGCCCCTTACAATGTCCGGGTGAAGTCTTCCAATGATAAAATCCACATCCTGGGCGCCGTAGGGAACCCCGCAGTACCGGGCGTCCCGGTTGAGGTAATCCAGTTTATCCGGATCAAGGACCCCCGAAAGAAGGCGGCGATAAAATGATATCTCCGCTTCCCCGGAATAGGGCAGTCCCGGATCTACAATGGCAGCGGTCAGGTACGGGTCCGCGCCGGTTTCTCCCACCAGGCTTTTCATAGGTTCTTTCAGGATAATCTGTCCTGTCAGTTCCTCATGGGTGGTCAGGGGCAGTTCCTTCAGGGAGTGGGTGTAGGGAAAATGTCCCAGATCATGGAGCAAGGCTGCACAGAGGAACGAACGGGTTCCGGATGGGCTGATCCAATCATCGGCACCTTCCCCGGCCAGGTGGGCCAGGATACGCCTGGCCAGGTGGTACACCCCAATGGAGTGGGCCGCCCTGGTATGGGTTGCACCGGGATAGGTGAAGAAGGTGGGTCCCAGCTGCATAATCCTGGTGAGCCTCATGAACGGGGCGGATCTGGTCAGGGCCTCCAGCCCCGGGGTCAGGTAAATGTGCCCCCAGAGGACATCCCGGATAGGTTCTGAAAACCCGTCATAAAGGGCACTGCGGATACCTTCTTTCATGTTATTTCCGGGAACCCGTATAAGGAATAAGACCGCCGGCTCTTAAGATAGCCCGGTCCCGTTTTTCTGCCTGAAGGACAGCCTGGTAGGATTCACCCTTTGTCTTATTATGAATTTCGATGCCATCATCCTTTCCGGAAAGGAACGTATGGATCCCTTTTATTGCCAGGATATCATCCTGGCTGATCCGGTCATAATCCCCGGCATTCTTGAAAATAAGGGGCAGGATGCCGTAGTTAATCAGGTTTGCCTTATGAATCCGGGCGAATGATTTGGTCAGTACCACCTTAATTCCCAGGTACATGGGCGCCAATGCGGCATGTTCCCTGGAAGAACCCTGGCCGTAGTTGTTCCCTCCTACTATGATACTGGAACCCATTTCCTGGGCACGTTTCCAGAATTGGGGATCCAGGGGAGAAAACACAAACTTTGAGATTTCCGGGATATTCGACCGCAGGGGAAGAACCTTTGCTCCCGCGGGGGCGATATCATCGGTGGTGATATTATCCCCGGTTTTAAGGACCACCGGAAGTTCCACGGTATCGTTTATGGGAACCGGGATGGGACAGGGTTTAATATTGGGCCCCCGTTCAATGGTAATTTTTAAGGCTTCTTCCAAAGGCAGGGGAGGAATAAACATATCATCCTGGGCAATCCTTATGCCTTCCAGCATAAATGCCCGGGTATCCGGTTTCGTGAAGGAAATAGTTGTGGGGTCGGTGATCATGCCCGTGATGGCTGCTGCTGCGGCTGTTTCGGGGGAAACCAGGTAAACCCTGGCGCTTTCCGTACCCGACCGGCCTTTGAAGTTGCGGTTAAAGGTCCGCAGGCTTACCCCTTCGGATTTGGGGGCGAATCCCATACCGATACACGGTCCGCAGGCGCTTTCCAGAATCCTGAATCCCGCCCGGATCAGTTCTCCCAGGATGCCCGCTTTGTCCGCAGCCAGCAGGGTCGCCCGGCTTCCCGGGGATATTCCTGCGGAAACATTGGGATGGACGGTTTTTCCTTTCATCATTTCAGCCACCGCAGCCAGATCATCTATGGATGAATTGGTACAGGATCCTATGGCCACCTGGTCCACGGGGATCCCCGCAATCCTTGAGATGGGACTGATATTGTCCGGGGAATGGGGCTGGGCAGCCAGGGGAACCAGATTTGAAAGATCAATATCGATGGTATGATCGTAATGGGCATCCGGATCAGCCCTAAGGGGAACCCAATGGTCTCCCCGGCCCCGGTCAGTCAGGTATGCCCGGGTTTGTTCATCCGAAGGAAACACCGATGAGGTGGCCCCCAGTTCCGCACCCATGTTGGTGATGGTCGCCCGCTGGGGAATGCCCAGGGTATCAACCCCGGGACCAAAATATTCATATACGGCACCAACGCCGCCTTTTACGGTTTCCTGTCTCAGGACTTCCAGAACAATGTCCTTGGCGGAAACACCGTTTTTCAGGGACCCGGTTAACCTGACCCCGATAATCCTTGGCATCATCAGGTAGAAGGCTCCGCCGCCCATGGCCACCGCCACATCCAGGCCGCCGGCACCAATGGCCAGCATGCCAAGACCGCCGCCTGTGGGAGTGTGGGAATCCGATCCCAGCAGGGTTTTTCCGGGAAGACCGAACCGTTCCAGGTGAACCTGGTGGCAGATCCCGTTTCCGGGCCGGGAAAACCAAATGCCGTACCTGGCAGCAACCGACTGCAGATACCGGTGGTCATCCATATTTTTCCAGTCTTCCTGGAGGGTATTATGGTCCACATAGGACACGGACACTTCGGTTTTGACCCGGTCCAGGCCCATGGTTTCAAATTGCAGGTAAGCCATAGTCCCGGTAGCATCCTGTGTGAGGGTTTGATCGATACGAATGGCGATGGTTTCGCCGGGATTCATATTACCTTCCACCAGGTGGGTCCCAATGATTTTTTCTGCAACGGTCTGTCCCATAAATTCGCTCCTTATTCCGATAGTAACCCCCCAGCAGAGGTATGTCCAGTATCCAGTATATTGATAGGATAACCGAATTATAAAATAGTTAAAGAGAAATCCGAAGAGGAGGGATGGATATGAAAAGCCTTAAAGGCAAACCGGAACCATGGAAAGGCAATCCCTTATATCTGGTCAAGTATAAAAAAATTATCCCATTGAAATAATCCGTATTTAGCATCATACTTCAAAATAACTTTAAGGAAGGCCCAATATACTTTTGTATTGGATAAAGATTTTATCGGACTTATGGAAAATAAAAATAAGGTAGTTGCTGTTCTGGAAATAGGCTCAACCGGAATCAGGCTTTTGGTGGCGGAAATCACCGGAAACGATGACTGGCACATTGTGGACCGGGCCAGTAAACCTATTTCCCTGGGAAGGGATGTGTTTACCTCCGGCAGGATATCCAGGGAATCATTTTTGGAATGCCTCATGGTGCTTCAGCATTTCAGCGAACTCATCCAGGGCTGGGGAGTGGAGGACAGCGATATTCATGTCATAGCCACCAGTGCCATCAGGGTGGCAAAAAACCGGGATATGATTGTTGACCGGATCCACCAGGAAACCGGATTTCACGTGACCATTGTTGAAGGAATAGAAGAAAACCGCCTTATGTATCTGGCGGTCCGGTATGCATTAAAAAATGACCTGTCCCTGTTTTGGAAAACCAATTCCTGTATTATCGAAGTGGGCGGTGGTTCCACGGAAATCATGCTTCTCCGCCGGGGAAAGGTTGCAGCGGCCCACAGTGTCCGGCTGGGAACCATCCTGGTGGACCAGCAGTCCAGGCTTGCCATGGGAAGCCCGGTTTTCCAGGAACGGTACATCCAGGAAAATGTAAGGAATACCTCGGAAACCTTAAAATCGGAAATGGATTTAAGTTACGTCAGGTCCTTTGTGGCGGTCGGCGGCGATGCCCGGATAGTGGCTGCCCATATCGGAAAAGAGTTCAACCAGAATTCATGGATTATTGAACGGGTGGAATTCATCAAATTTTATGACCGCATCCAGAATTATACCGCGGAAGAATGCGTGCAGAAGCTCCAGATGCCCTACGCCGATGCGGAGGGTTTTATAGTAGCTATTCTGATATACAAGCTGTTCCTGGAAAAAACCGTGGCGTCGAAGATTGTGGTTCCCAATGTTTCAATCCGGGAGGGGCTGCTGATCAACCTGGCTTCCCAGGTGGGGTCGGAACTTCAGGATGAATTCTTCTCCCAGGTTATCGCATCCGCCATGAACCTGGGCAGGAAGTTCCACTACGATGAAGCCCACAACCGTCATGTGGCAAAACTTTCCCTGGATATTTTTGATGCCCTCATCAATGAACATGGCATGGAACGGCGGGAACGGATGATTATGGAAGTGGCGGCTACCCTCCACGATGTGGGAATGTTTATCCGCGGGTCCGGGCACCACCGGCACGGTCAGTATATTGTATCCAACTCGGAAGTATTCGGGCTTCACAGGGATGAACTGGCGATCATTGCAAATATTATCCGTTACCACCGGGGAGAACCGCCCCAGTCAACGGATTTTGAATACATGGCCCTGCAGCGGGAGGAACGGATACAGGTCCTTAAAATGACTTCCATCCTGAGGGTGGCGGATGCCCTGGACCGGGGCCATTCCCAGCAGATAAAAAAAATTACCGTTGAAAAGAAAGCCGATACGGTTATAATTTATGCCGAAGGCGGTTACGATTTAAGTATGGAAAGGCTTGGCCTGGAAGAAAAGTCGGATATGTTTCAGGACGTATTCGGGTATAAAATTCTTTTAACCCACGCAGGGTAATCGTATGAAAACTGCAGAACCTGTCTTTTTTAACAGAGATCTTTCCTGGCTGGATTTTAATGCCCGGGTTCTTGAAGAGGCCCTGCGCAGGGATCTGCCGGTCCTGGAAAGGCTGAAATTCCTCACTATAGTATCATCCAATTTCGATGAGTTTTTTATGGTCCGGGTTGCTGCCATAAAACAGGCGGCGAAACGGGGACTGCCCCAGGATCCGGCGGGGTTAAATCCGGAAAAACAGCTCCAGGAGATTTCCTCAAAAGTAAGAAATATTATTGAACGGCAGCATGATTGCCTGAACCAAGAGGTATTTCCCGCATTGGCGGATGCAGGATTGGAACTTGTCCATCCCGGTTCCTATAATGTGTTCCAGAAAAAATATCTGGAGAACCTGTTTCTCCAGGAAATCTTTCCTGCCCTGACACCCCTCAGATTTGAACCGGAGGGCCCCATGCCTTCCATAGGAAATTTAAAAATTTACGTGGCTTTTTTATTGAAGAAAGAAGACGCCCCCAGGGACGAAGAGCCCTGCATTTCCATTGTACAGGTTCCCACTTCGATAGACCGGATTGTATGGCTTCCGGATGAACAGGACGGTAAGGCCCGCTGGACCTTCCTGGATGACGTGGTCCATACCTTCGGGGACATGCTTTTTTCCGGTTATTCCGTACAGGAAAGGATGATTTTCAAAATCACCAGGGATGCGGATTTTTCGGTGGATGAAAAACGGGATGAAGATTTTATTGAAGCCATGGAAGAAGTTCTGATTGACCGGGAACATTCCAGGGTAGTCAGGATGGTATATAATTCCCGGGGGAACCGGGTTACGGAAATACTGTCTGCCCGGATGAATCTTTCAAAAGAAGATTTGTACGAGGTAAAGGGCCCCATTGATGTGAGGACCCTGGCGGAATTGGTGAGTGTCCGGGGCTTTGATGAGTTAAAGGAAAAATCCCGGAAAAATTTTCTGCCCCTGGATGTAGCCGGAGATGAGCCTCTCTGGAACAGGATCAGCCAGGCTGATCTGATGCTTCATTTTCCCTACCATTCGTTTGATCCGGTGGTACGGTTTTTCCAGGATGCCGCCGCGGACCCCCAGGTGGTTTCAATAAAAGCCGCCCTTTACAGGACCAGCGGCGATTCCCCTATTGTAAAAGCCCTGGAACGGGCGGCGCTCAGCGGTAAACAGGTAACCGCCATGGTGGAACTGAAAGCCCGGTTTGATGAAGGCCGGAATATTTCCTGGGCGAACCGGCTTGAACGGGCCGGGGTTATTGTGGTCTACGGCCTGGCCAGGCTTAAGGTTCACGCGAAGGTCGCCCTGATTATCCGCCGGGAAAGCAGCGGGGTAAAACGGTATGTTCATCTTTCAACGGGAAATTACAACGATAAGACCGCCAAGACATACGGAGATATATGTATCTTTACCACCCAGCCTGATATAGCCTCGGATGTAAGCCTTCTTTTCAATATGATTACGGGGTATTCAGTAATCAACGATACGAAAAAACTGGTCATAGCCCCCATGGCTATGAAATCCAAACTGATCTCCCTGATAGACCGGGAGGCCTGGCGGGCCACCAGGGAAAATCCGGGAAAGATCATTGCCAAGATGAATTCCCTGGGTGATACGGATGTGATCAAGGCTCTCTACAGGGCTTCCCAGGCGGGTGTAAAAATATCCCTGAATGTCCGGGGCATCTGCATGCTGGTCCCGGGGGTGCCGGGGCTTTCGGAAAATATTCAGGTTATCAGTATCGTTGATCACTATCTTGAACATTCCCGGATTTTTTATTTCTCCAACGGCGGAGCCGGTGAATATTACTTGTCCAGTGCAGACTGGATGACCAGGAACCTGGAACGCCGGGTGGAACTTATGTTCCCGGTGCTTCATGAAGATGTAATAGCCCAGGTATCCCATATTCTGGAATGTTATTTTAAGGATAACAGCCAGGCCAGGGTTCTCCACAGGGACGGTACCTGGACCCACCGGAAACCCGGGAGGGGGGAAGACCCATTCACTGCCCAGGGATATTTTTATCAAAAGGTAAAAGAAATGACGGGAAACAGCTGGGCTCCCAAACAGGAATTTATTGTCCGCAGAACCCCTCCCATGCAGGAAAAAATGTAGCATGAAACGTGTAATTCTCAGTCCCCGGGAAGATCTCCGGATAAAGGAAGGTCACCCCTGGGTTTTTGACAATGAAGTTGCATCAATCATAGAACATGATAAACCCGCGGTATTGAATCCCGGGGAAATTGTGGATGTGGAAAGTTCCAGAAAGGAATATCTGGGCCGGGGGTTTGCCAATCCCCATTCAAAAATCCTGGTCCGCCTTTATTCTCCCTCAAAGGAAGGGATGGATAAGGGCTTTTTTAAAAGGCGGATCCGGGAAGCCCTGGACCGCCGTTTACCCCTCTACGATCTGCAGCGGGAATCCGCCCGGATTGTTTTTGGGGAGGCCGATTTTCTGCCGGGGCTTATTATTGACCGTTTTGTCGGGTGGCCCGTTTCGGATATTGAACAGGCTGTCCGGGAGAGACCCCTCGGGTTTGAACAGGTAAAGGAAAAGCTTGGGCGGGCCCAGTCCTGGTTTTCCATTCAATTTCTTGCATTCGGTGTGGAGTGCCGTAAACAGGAAATTATTGATGCCCTTATGGAAGTCTGCGGCGGCCGGGAAGGGGAAGATCTTCCCCGGGGAATCATTGAACGGTCCGATGCAAAGGTCCGGGAACTGGAAGGACTTATCCCGGAATCAGGAATTATTTCCGGGAGTTTTCCCCCTGAAGGTATTGTTATATTTGAAAACGGTTATCCTTTTTTGGTGCATCTTGAAGAAGGTCAGAAAACAGGACATTACCTGGACCAGAAGGAGAACCGGCTAAGGGCTGCATCGCTCGCCGGGAACCTGAGGGTTCTGGATGTCTGTTCCAACACCGGTGGTTTTTCCATTCACGCAGGAAGGGCCGGCGCCGCCTCGGTTATTGCGGTGGATGTATCACATTCTGCCCTGGATATGGTTAAGAAAAATGCCGCATTGAATGATCTTAGTAACATAATCCAAACCCGGGAAGCCGATTTGTTTGAAATTTTAAAGGTATTTGAAAAGAAAAAGCAGGAATTCGACATGATAATCCTGGATCCTCCGGCCTTTGCAAAAAGCCGTTCAGTCCTGGCGGGGGCTCTCCGGGGCTATAAGGAAATAAACCTCCGGGCAATGCGGCTTTTGTCCAGAAACGGTATCCTGGTAACCTGTTCCTGCAGCCATGCGGTGGATGAATCAAAGTTTAAAACCATGGCAGCCCAGGCAGCCCTGGATGCAGGCCGGAGATTAATCCAGATGGATTTCAGATACCAGGCGGAGGATCACCCAATCCTTATAGGATATCCGGAATCACTTTACCTTAAATGCGGTATATACCGGGTGGTGTAATTCCGGAGGCCCTCCGGTCCCTGAGGCTCTCGAAGGGCCCCGTGATGAAGAAGCTCTTATCTCACAGGTGGTTTCGAGAACCTCAACCACCGGGAATCCCCGGTTCCTGAGGCCTTCGAAGGGACCTGCGGAAAAAAAGCTAACCCTAACAGGTGGTTTCGAGAACCTCAACCACCGGGAATCCCCGGTCCCTGGGGCTTTCGAAGGGACCGGTGACGATGAGTTGCCTTAAAGATCAAATAATTATACCCAAAACAAAACTATTATCGTCCGTACTTAATTTCCCTTGAAACAATTTCTAATATATGTAACACTTTTCTATGTTTTTCGTAATGTTTCCTGTAAATGAAGGAGCTATATCATGAGTAAGAGCGGGAAAATTGTTATTGCAATTCTTGTTTTGCTTGCCATTGGCTCGACGGTATATGCCGAGGAATCTAAATCGGTGACCGAATTGATGGCCGAATTAGTACTGCAGTTAGGGGTTATTCTTTTTGCTGTCCGGGCTGGAAGTGCTCTGGTAAAAAAGATAGGAATTCCGCCGGTACTGGGTGAACTCCTGGCCGGCGTGATTATTGGCCCCTATGCACTGGGGGGTATTGCGTTCCCGGGTTTTCCCCAGGGAATGTTTCCTTTGGGCGAAGGAACCATGGCGGTAAGCATAGAACTCTATTCGTTTGCTATGGTAGCTTCAATTATCCTGTTGTTTGCCTCGGGTCTGGAAACCGACCTGGGACTTTTCCTCAAATACTCTGTGGCCGGCGGCCTGGTAGGTATTGGGGGTGTTCTTTTCTCCTTCGTTTTTGGTGACATGGTGGGGGTTATCCTGCTGCAATCCCATTTTATGGATCCCCGCTGTCTTTTCCTGGGAATTCTTTCCACCGCCACATCGGTAGGGATTACCGCCCGGATTTTGTCGGACCAGAAAAAGATGGATTCCCCCGAAGGGGTGACCATCCTGGCGGCGGCGGTTTTTGACGATGTGCTGGGTATTATCATGCTGGCCATAGTGCTGGGAATTGTGGCGGTCATCAACGGGGGCGAGGGAAGCCTTCATGCTTCAACTATTCTGGCTATTGCCGGGAAGGCCTTCGGAATCTGGCTTGGATTTACCGCCCTGGGTTTGATCTTTTCAAAGAAAATTGCCAAATTTTTAAAACTGTTCAAGCATTCCTACGATTTCTCTATTCTCGCTCTGGGTATCGCCCTTCTTCTGGCGGGGGTGTTTGAAAAACAGGGATTGGCCATGATTATCGGAGCCTATGTTACGGGGCTTTCCCTTTCAAAGACCGATATCGCTGCGGTAATCCAGGAACGGATCCATGGATTATATGAATTTTTTGTTCCCGTATTTTTTGCCGTCATGGGTATGATGGTTAACGTCAAGGAAATCATTTCCGTTCCGGTTCTGATTTTCGGGGCCGTGTATACCCTTTCCGCTATCGCCGCAAAGGTGGTAGGCTGCGGAATCCCCGCATTGGCCATGGGTTTCAACGGAAAAGGATCCCTGCGGATTGGGGTCGGTATGGTGCCCAGGGGTGAAGTGGCGCTTATTATTGCCGGAATCGGGCTGGCCGCGGGCGTTCTGGATAACCAGATCTTTGGGGTGGTTATCCTTATGACCCTGATTACCACCCTGTTGGCCCCTCCTTTACTGAGTGCATCCCTTAAAATCCCCGGCCCGGGAACCCGCAAACCGGTCAAGAGTGATGATGTTGCCTCCGTGTTGTGGGACTTCAATTCCGAAGAAATTGCGGACCTGGTGGTGGACACCCTGCTTAAGAACCTGAAGGCGGAAGGTTTCTATGTGCAGATGATGAATATTGATGATGGACTGTCCCAGGCCAGGAAGGATGATATATCCTTATCCATTACGGAAGAAGAAAATACGGTAACCATAGAAACCGCCAGGGTTGATATGCCCTTTGTAAAAACCGCGGTGTATGAGGTCCTTTTGGAACTGGGTAATTCCATTGAAAAACTGAAATCATCCTCGGATCCTGAGGCAATGCGCCGGGAAATTTCAAACATGGATGGCCGCCATGAAAAGGCTCTGCTTCCGCTTATCCAGACCGAAAGTATTTCCATCAATCTGAAGGGTGAAACGAAGGATGAAATCATCACCGAGCTGGTGGATCTTCTGGATAAAAACGGCAAACTCCTTAACCGGGATGAGGTACTTAAGGATGTTTTCCTCCGGGAAAAAACCATGAGCACCGGGATGCAGCATGGTATTGCTCTTCCCCATGCCAAGACCGACGGGGTCAAGGACATGTGCGTTGCCCTGGGTATTAAAAAAGAAGGTATTGATTTTGATTCAATCGATGGAGAAAAATCAAAACTCTTCATAATGGTGGTATCCCCCAAGAAAACCCAGGGGCCCCATATCCAGTTCCTGGCATCGATCAGCGCCATTTTAAAAGACGAGGAACGGCGGGATCAGATTATGAATGCCCAGTCGGCCGAGGATATCATTACGTTTATTAATAAATAAGGGAACTTCTAAAAACTTCAGTTTTTAGAAGTTTTCGTACCCTGCTGATTTTTAATCAGCCTGGAGAAAAGCGCAATTCCGTAAGTTTTTACGTTATAATGTATTGGCGATATTCTCCAAGTGACCTCCGAAAACCCCGGTTGGGTTTTCAGAGGTCACTATAATAGATTTTTTCCGGTGGTTAACAAGGCTGAAAACTTCCTTAACCGCCGGGGATTTCCAGTTCCCGAAACTTCAAAGATATTGAAGGGATTGTAAAGTTTCCCGGGAAAGCTGTAAGATTTGGTTCTTCGGATAAACCACAACCCATGGAGCCGTACCCATGATTTCTACTTTGCTTATTTCGTTGAGTCTTTCCCTGGACGCCTTTGCGGTTTCGGTCAGTTCCGGTGTCTGCATACGGAACCTCCGGCCCTTCCATATATTCCGGGCTTCGGTTGCCTTTGGCCTTTTTCAGTTCCTCATGCCGGTTATTGGATGGTATTTGGGTGACAGTTTCCGTTCCTACATTGAAGGATTTGACCATTGGATTGCCTTTGGCCTGCTTGTGATTATTGGTTTTAAAATGATCATCGAAGCCCGGGGCGAAAAGGAGGCTCCCTGTCCTCCCTGCGGTGATGATAGTGTTCCGGGGAAAAACGGAAAAAACGGTTCCATCAAAACCGATATAAGAAATCCCTGGACCCTGTTCACCCTGGCGGTGGCCACCAGTATTGATGCCCTGGCAATCGGATTATCCTATAGCATGATTGACCAATCCATCTGGCTTCCGGCCGTCATTATTGGAGGAATAACCCTGGTGGTTTGCCTGCTTGGGTTTGAGTTTGGAAAACGCATCGGCCTGGTTTTTGAAAAATGGGCGCAGATTACCGGCGGCGCTGTGCTGATCCTGATCGGGGTTAAAATCCTACTGGAACATATTTTTGGAATACGTTTTTTCTTTTAATTTTTTCCCCATTGAAAAAATATTTTACGGGAAAATAATAATCCGGGAACTTCTAAAAATCTAATCAGGATTTTTAAAAGTCCCCAATTCAATAAATGATTGCATTTACACTAATCCGCTTCACTTAGTACTTCAAAAATACGGGATATCCTGTTTCCCTTATCATCCACCAGGGTGATTGTGTGCTTTCCAATAGAAGGTCTGGTTTCTATCTCATGAAAATATTCGGTGGCCCCCAGGTACGTGTTGTCCAGATGCCAATGGATGATACCGTTGCTGTCCCGGTGGGCCGCCTTAAACACGGTCCGTCCCGGGCTGCCGTCCAGTTCTATGGGCACATAAATCTGGGCGCCGTATTCGGGATTGAACAATGCTATCGGCGAAGACGATATTACGGCACCTTCCATGGACGGCAATGGCTGATAATCCAGGTTCCACCGGCGGTAGTACCATTCCTCCGCGGGGGGAAGGATAAACCACTTCTGCTGCTGGACAATCTGATTTGAACTTCCGGTGAGCGATACCTGCCGGTCTCCCCTTTGATTAAGGGTAACCACCTTGCAATAGGGACAGGGTTTCTGGGGAAGGGCATCCCAGGGAATGGTTACGGTGGTGCTCTTTTCACAGTCCGGCCCCATCTGAAAACCGGATTTAGCACAGACTTCTATGGATTTCAGGGCTCCCATGGGTTCGGCAAACCATGCATCATATTTCAGGGTCGAGAAAATTTCGAAAAGCACCGTGGCGGATGTTCTGGAACTATTCAGTTCCGCCCGGCCTTCCCCGGTGGCGTTTCCTATCCATACACCGATGGTCCATTCCGGGGTGGTTCCTATGGCCCAGGCGTCCCGGAAACCAAAGCTGGTCCCGGTCTTCCAGGCAATCCTTCTGGAACTGGCATATTCCTGCCAAAGGGATTCTTCCCCGGGGCGGTTTATAAAACAGAGGGTATCCAGGGTGATATAGGCCGCACCTGCGGATACAGGGGAGGGTTCCTTTTTCTCCGGAAGATCCCGGACGTAATAGCTGGGGGCAAAAAACTGGCTGTTCTTCTTGAACGGATACATGGCGGTCCTGGCCAGACCCGCATACATACCTGAAAGATCCCAAAGAGTAACCTCCGCCCCGCCAAGGATGAGGGGAAGCCCATAATCATCGTCCTCCCGGAAAAGGGTGGTGATCCCCATGGTGCGGAGAAGCCGGGCAAACCGGGCCACACCGTAAACCCGCAGGGAACGTACCGCGGGCACATTGAGGGACCTGGCCAGGGCCTGGTTTGCGGGAATTGCCCCCAGGTAGGTCTGGGACATATTTTCCGGACCGTAGCTTCCTATACGGGTAGGGATATCGCTGATCAGGGAAGCGGGGAGGGTATCCCCGGAATCAAGCATGGCAGCATAGAGAAATGGTTTCAGGGTGCTTCCGGAACTCCTGGCGGAACCGATGATATCCACATCCCTGGCCATGGGATTGCTGCCGTTTCCCACGTAGGCCAGGATTTCTCCTGTTTTTGTATCCATGATAAGACACGCCGCATTTACTATACCGTTTTTTGAAAACTGATCCGCCCGGCGGTTGATGATGGCGGTCATCCGTTCCTGGAGTCCCTTGTCTATGGTTGTTTCAATATGGGATGCATAATTTGACAGGACCTCCCCTTTTTCCAGGGCTCCCAGCTGTCCGTAAAATGAAGCGATGCCTCCCCGTTCCCGGATTATCCGGGTTAACAGGTGCGGCGCCAGCCGGGGCAGGGGCCGGGGTTCCAAAGGAAGGGGCTCCATTTTTGCCAGATACAAGGTCTCGGGATCAAAGTATTTTTTCTGGCACAGTTTTTCCAGCAGTTCATCCCTTTTCTGTTTTAATACATCCCGGTTTTTTCCGGGATGAACCAGGCTGGGGCTGTTGGGAAGCACCGCCAGGGTGGCCGCTTCGGCCCAGGACAGTTCCTCCGCGGATCTGCCGAACCAGCGCCATGCCGCCGCTTCCAGGCCCACCACATTTCCGCCAAAGGGTGCGTTGGCCGCATAGAGAGAAAGTATCTCATCCTTGGATCTGCCGATTTCCAGGCGGATAGCCAGAACCGCCTCGATCCCTTTTTCCAGGAAGGTCCTTTTCCGGTTCGACCGGATGAGCCGGATGGTCTGCATGGTGATGGTGGACCCTCCGGAGACAATTTTCCCTGAGCTGATGTTATCTATAACAGCCCTTCCAATAGCAGCGGGATCAACCCCGGGGTGGTAACGGAAGCGGCTGTCCTCGTATTCAATAATAGCGTAGGCAAATTTTTCATTCAGCTTGCCCTTTGGTGGGAACCGCCACTGGCCGTCCAGGGCAACCATGGCCCCCAGGAGTTCACCCTCCCGGCTGTAAAGGACCGGGGAATAATAATGGGTGATCAGGGGATCCGGGATGGAGATGATAAACATGAGAAGCAGGGTAGCTGCCCCCAGGAGGTAAAGGATCCTCCGGCCTTTTTTTGTTGTGAGGAATTTCCAAAACCCTGTCCTCGGGGAGGACAGGGTTAGTTTCAGCTTAGTGAGAAACCGAACGGCAAAACCAAAGATCCTGGCCGTGGCAGACCCAGGCTGAAGCCCCAGCCCCGGGTGAGTCCCGGGATCAAGAACCTGTTCTCCGGTTTTGCCGGAGGACAGGTTCCCTTTTTTCTTCCGGAAAACAAACATCATTTTTCGCTGTATTTTACTCCCGGAATCATGGCCTGGATTGATTCATCGTACATAGCGTATGCATGGATCGCCGGCCTGAAATAATTTCCCTGGTATGTTCTGTTAACCCTGAAGGTTACGGTCTTTTCACTTCCCCGGGACAGGTTGAAATAGGTCATAACCCGGTCATCCCGGATATCCTGGTATTTAAAGGACGATGATCCCCCGCTGTAATTGTTGTCTCCCAGCCGGGTATTGATGATCTCCCAGGACGCCGGAATGATGTGAACCAAAGCGACCTCCGGAATATCCTTGGTATCGATATTCCGTACCCGGACGGAAATTTCCATATCCTCCCCCACGGGCAGGGAATTGGGATCGATGACCGAGCGGTTCATATTACGGTACTCCACGCTTAGGGACAGGCCGTTTGCCAGGGACGGTTCGGTCCCTTCCGGGGGTAATCCCTTTGTGATGATCCGGGCATAGATCCTGTTCCCCGACCGGTTTCTGATACTCATACTGGCGGTGGTATCCTGCAGGGAACCGAGTTCAATCTGCTGTACCGGCGTGGCAAAGCTGATGTTTTTAGTGGTTCCCTGGAGGGTATATTCCAGGGTGACCGTATCACCCGCGGTGGTTCCCTGGAGATAGGGGGTTACAGCGATAAACGCATAGGCGGTTTCCTGGGTCGAAAGCCAGTTGTCGCTGGCCAGGGCCCTGCTGATATCGTCCATCAGTTCTTTGCCCCGGCTTTGTATGCCGATGGTGTTCATGGCTTCCAGGATCATGGATTTATCCCGCATGGTGGAACCGAAGGTTCCGCTCAGTTCCCGGTAATCCGGAAGACGGGTGTTCAGGCTGTTGACCATGGTCCGGGCGGTATCCCTTTGCCCCGCATACCAGTAGGCCAGGGCCAGGCGCCAGGAAGCCTGAACGGGCAGGTTGGACACTTCCTTAAGCCGGTTCATGGAACCTATGTCGGGGGAACCCGCCAGGGCTAATGTGTAGAGCCGGTATGCCTGGGTCATGGCTTCTTCCGTATTGTCCTTATAGGCCATCCAGGATGCGGCCATGCCTTTCTGGTACTGGATCCATTTATCCAGGAACTGGGCAGGGACCACATACCCGGCACGTTTTGCCTCCACCAGGAAGTGGCCCGCATAGTTGGTTCCCCATTGGTTTGGCCTCTCTTCCCCGGGCCAGTACGAAAGTCCGCCGCTGGAGGTCTGGAAACCGGTCAGCCGGTCTATGCCGGCGTTGATATTTTTCCGGATCTCACCGAGCTTGTCGTTATCCAGGGTCATCAGTTTATCCAGGTACAGCTGGGGGAAGACACTGCTGGTGGTCTGTTCCACGCAGCCATGGGGATACTGCACCAGGAACCCGATTCTTTTTTCCAGGTTCAGCGGCGGCATTTTGGATAATTCCAGGATTGCCGTATTGGTGCCCCGCCGTCCGGGCAGGGACAGGCTTTCTGTCCAGGTTTCGTTGGGCTCGATCAGTTTGGTCACCACCTTGGTTACCGGCACAGCGGTGGACCTGACCTGGATATTGGTTTCATGGACAGCGGTTTTTAATCCCGGCGATGTGGCGGTAATTTTGAATTTCGCACTGCCGGGTATGTCCGCGGCCTTCACCCGGAATTCTACAATAGAATCTCCAGGCTTGGTGAAATTGATGGTCCGGGAACGGTTTGAATCCGCGTAGGCTGCACCGGTGCCCTCAATGGCAAACGTTACGGTAACCGCCCGGCTGCCCTCCCGGTAGGAGAACACACTCACGGGAATTACCACCTCATCCTGCGGGGACAGAACCCGGGGGACTGTCCCCAGGACCATGAGGTCGCTGGACACGGTAACCGATTTTTCCGTGGTACCGTAAGCCCGGCCTGCCGCGGGACCCCTGGCGGGAACCGCCGCCTGGTCGGATGCGGCCACCACCATAATTCTGACAGCCCCGACGTATTCGGGCAGATCAAAGGTTTCGGTTTTGGACTCATTTGCCTTTAAAGAGTAGGGCCCAAAGTACCGGACCACCGGCTTGAAGCGGTCGGTCTTTTTAGTTGTATCATCAAAGACATCATCATCACCACCAATGGCCAGCAATGTTTCCAGCCGTCCCGAATAGGCGCCCATGATGCTGGAGAACAGGTCCCAGGATTTCAGGATGGATGCTTCCTTTCGGTAGAACGATGACCGGGGATCGGGCATTCTGTAGCGGGTCAAACCCAGAAGTCCCTCATCCACCACCACGGCCATGTAGCTCATGGGCCGCCCGGAGGATTCCTTCACGGTAAAGGAAGCTCTGGAAGAGGGTTCCCAGTTATCACTGGCGGTAATCACCGGGGTCAGTTTTGTGGACGGGTCATCCACGGTGATAGGCAGAATACCATAGAGCCTGATGGGAAGGTCGTTCATGGTCTGCAGGTGCTGCTGCAGCAGGGTAACATGGACATAGATATTGGGCGACATGGAAGCGTCCGCCAGGAATTCGTACTTGGTGGAACCTTCAGCGCAGTTGACCCATTCCTTCCGCATGATCTGTCCGGCCTTTTCCAGGATGACCAGGGCCATGGCATTTTTATTTGAAGGGAAGGTGACCGACACGGCTTCCCCGGGGGCATATTTTTGTTTTGATGCGGTCATGGACAGCATGGCTGCTGAACCCTGGGTTCCGCTCTGGGCCCTTCCTGCCCATCCCGGCCAGTCGATGTAAACAATACTGGCTGTGCTGTGGCCTCCCTGGGCATCCCGGACCACCAGAAGGTACCGGCCCCAGTCGGGATAATTCACCCGGAATTTCCAGGTTGCCCTGCCATTATTGGCTGTGACGGACCCGCTCATCACGGGGCTTCTTGATACGGTCCTGGCGAATTCGGCGGTGCTTTCGGTACCCTTTTCCCACCACCATCTCCAGTTCATCTTGTACAGATAACACCTTAAGTCTGTTTTATCGGTTGCCAGTTTTCCTGTGGGGTCCACCACCACTATGTCCGCGGAATGGTCCGTGTCGGTGAGGAGCATGTTGCGGGCTTCGTCTCCCTTGGGCATTTTAAGCCCCACATATTTGCCGTAGGGGGAATAATCCATGGTTATCTGTTCCGATGAGAACAGTCCCGAGGGTTCAAAAACCCTGGTCAGGAACCGGGCGTATAATTTTCCGGGAACCGACTGTCCCGGAGAAAGCTGTACATTGAACGAAGACTTACCGTCCTTATCCAGGGTTCCGTCGTACAGCATTTGCCTCGAATCGGAAATACTCCTGGAAGGATCCTTGAACACATAATCGCTGAAAGTATTAAACCGGGTTTCCTGCTCCGCAAATATGACGGAAACATCCGCCTTAAGATTCGGGGCCGGGGCGCCGTGCAGCCAGGAGGCTGTCAGGGTAAAGGGAATCCTGGAATTATCCAGGTAGGTTCTGTTCCCTGCGTCCAGGACCATCTTCAGGCGGTTGGGCATCACCGTTTCCACCTTCAGGTTTTTGTTGAAGGAACTGCCGCCGATGTTTATTTTGGCATAGTAGTCCCCGGTGGGGGCATCATCCCTGGTGGCGGTCCGGATTGCATAAAACCCGTTTACCGAAGAAGTAAAGGTCTGGGAGTCCACCACCCTGCCCTGGGGATCGTACAATTCAAACAGTACCGGGTGGTTTTTAGGAAGGGTATTCCTGGGATCCGACAGGAGGAATGTCAGATACATGGCATCCCCGGGGCGCCAAACACCCCGTTCACCGAAGATAAGGCCGTTGATCCCGGATTCGGGACTTTCCCCGGAGATATCAAAATGGCTGGTAGCCAGGGAGAAGGAATCGTTCAGTTTGATGTAGGCCCGGCTGCCCGCATTCCTGGCGGAAAGAAAAGCCGCTTTATCCTGGGGCTTCATGATAAGCATTCCGTCCATGCCGGTTTTACCGTTTTCCAGGACCCGGCCCTGGAAGGTCAGCAGCTGGATATCCGCATTAGCGATAGGCTTGGCGGTTTTAAGATCCGTGGCGGTAACGAACCATTCGCCGTTGACGGTTCTTTTAACCATCAGCCCCAGATCCGAGACCAGCACATTTAAGCCTTTGGTGATTTCGTGATCGTCATAGGGTTCATAGAAAGCGGGATGGCAGGGATCAAACCTGTTCCGGCGCCAGTCGTAACTGCCCCGGCCGCTGTCGTCGTAGTAGTCCCAGTAACTGGATTCGGACTCTTTTGTCTCGGCAAAAGCCGGAAAGGTATCATCCGGGAAATCCAGGTTTGAGAAATTTGAATGATTCGATGGACACTGGTATTTTATATGCCGCTTCCTGAAGCTTATCCTGATATGGAACATGCTGTCCGGTTTTTTCCGGGCCAGTTCCGACAGGTCCAGTCCCCGGCGGACCCAGGTATTCTGATCCGTATCCTTCCAGGGAAAATCAAAGGCCTTTACCCAGACGGGTTCCCCCACCCGGTACAGTTCATTGGTTCCGTCAAAATCATTTACCTGGAGGAACTGGACAATATTGTTTCCGTAGATTTCGAAAGCCTCCACGAGTATTCCCGAAACATTCCTGGTTTCAATTACCAGGCTCGCCCCCTGGCTGGTGGGAAGGATATTCCTGGTCTCGGGGTAGCGGACTTCAGGCAGCTCCCAATTGGCATCCACCCGGTACTGAACCGGCTGGTATAAGGGGGTATCATTAATATCCAGCAGGTCCTGGATGATCAGCTCCGATTCAGCGGGAAGTTCATCGGCCCCGAAAATATGGGCAATGTTTCCGTCAATAGAATAACGGACATTGGTATTGCCCGAGAACGAAACAAAACCCCGGAGATCCTGGTTTTGTTTTACCGGAGATGAAAATGAAACTTCCAGAATTCCCTTGTCGATGGGCCGGATATCCAGCACCTCAAAACGCTGGGCTTCGGGAATATGGAAAGTGGTAAAGCCCTTTTCCTTGGCGCCCAGGGCCCGTCCGTCCCAGTTGACTGCCAGGGTCCGGGGATGTTCTTCCCGGATTACCGGTTTAAAGGCAAAGCTGTGTTTGCCGTTTTCGTGGGTCCATTCGGGGCTGCCCAGGTCGGATCCCTTAAAAACCGTTTCCAGTTTGGAAATATTTACTGCCTTTTCCGCTTCCACGGTTCCGGTAATTTGGACTTCCCCGGAATCATCCACCTTCAGGGAATTAAATGAAACTTCAAGGAAGGGTTCCTTTGTTTTAAACGAAAAAGAGAAGGGCCGGATATCGCCGGCAAATAATGCCGGGTTTACCGATGCCTGATATTTTTTCCCCGGCGACAGGGGATTTTTCGGGGTAAAAACCAGGGTCCATTCATTTTCCCAGGAAAGGGATCCTTCAGTTCTAGGTGACAGTGTAAAGGTATCCGCCGGTAGCGGAATGGAAGTATCCTGCTGCTCCGTAAAAAGGACCTTTACCGGATTGGACCTTTCTATAATACCGCTGGTGACAGCCAAAACCTGCTGGGGATTGGGCCGTTTAAAGACGTGTCCGTTTTTACAGCTGCTTATCAAAACTGCTGTGACTAGTATCAGAACAAATACATACTTTTGTAAAATACCAGAGCGATGGTTCATGGATTTCCCCTTTCTGAAAAAATAATGATTGTCAGGCATAGAATAAATATGGACTAGTCGGTAATCATTCATACCGGAATTCCTGTCATTATAATAACAGGAGAATATATTCGTATCATACCATCAAATCCGGAGCTTTTCCACATTTTCCTTCGATAAATTCAAATTAGTTTTAATGCTATTTTATATAAATGAGCCTTTTTCAAAACTCGGTTAGTTTTGAAAAAGGCTTTTGCAGAAAGAATGCTATTTCCTTACCCATAAATAAAATAGTATTCTTTCTGCACCTACATCTAAGGTTGCTTTTTCAAAATTTGACATTTTGAAAAAGCCTCATATATTTTCTTTT
>JAVBPH010000076.1:0-2828 GCA_031549725.1 Treponemataceae bacterium | reverse complement strand
CCTTTTTCAAAACTCGGTTAGTTTTGAAAAAGGCTTTTGCAGAAAGAATGCTATTTCCTTACCCATAAATAAAATAGTATTCTTTCTGCACTTACATCTAAGGTTGCTTTTTCAAAATTTGACATTTTGAAAAAGCCTCTAACTATTCCCATTTCCAGAATTTCATTCTACAATAAAGTATGTTTTAAATATACGGTTTTTTTTCCGGTTATTTATTGAAATAACAAAAATTTATATTTGTAAGGAGATGTAGAATGAATAGGAATTTGTTTTTATTGCTAGGAGGCCTTTTCACAGCCCAGCTCTTTGCCCAGTCATTTGAGGAACAGAACCTCCCTCTGAAACGGGTTACGCTTTTTTCTTCAGGAGTAGCCTATTTTGAACACAGAGGAAACGTCGGTGGAAATGCGGAGGTTATTTTCCCCTTTTCCCTGGCGGAGATAAATGATGCGTTAAAATCAATAACCATAAATGATCCGGTTTCCAAATTTCCTTCGGTCCAATACCCTTCTGAGCAGACTCTTTCCAAAACCATGAACAGTTTAAAAATAGACCTTTCCGGAAATCCCAGTATTGCCCAGATACTGGGGAGTCTCCGGGGAACCGAAATAAAGGTTTTTGCCCCCAATGAAATCACCGGGAAAATCATCGGCGTTGAGGAAAGGCCCAGTTTGGTGGTTTCCGCAAAACCCGGCATAGAAAACAGGAACGAAACTTATCTTTCATTGCTTACCGGAACTATCATCCGCACGATTGCTATTAAAGATATCAGCTCTTTATCATTCACCGATCCCAAAATCAATGAAGATCTTAACCGTGCCCTGGATTTAATTCTCCGGTCCAGGGACTCCAATTCCCGGAATCTGCAGGTCCTTCTTCCGGGCAGCGGAAACCGGGAAACCATTATCAGCTATGTGATCCCCAGCCCGATCTGGAAGGTTTCCTACCGGCTGGATATGTTTCCGGACAAACCTGTTATCCAGGGCTGGGCAATTATCGATAATGACGGCGACCGGGACTGGAAGGATGTGGAGCTGACCCTGGTAACCGGCAGACCCGTATCATTTATCCAGAACCTTTATCAACCATACCACCTCTACCGGCCTACCCTTCCATTGGCAATTGCAGGTTATGCCCAGGCCGAAACCCACGATTCAGGCTGGGGAGCAAGAACTGAAGCCATGGAGATGATGGCCGATGAAGAGATATCCGCGGATTATCTTATGAAACAGTCTTATGATATGTCCGCTGTAAAAATAGCTGAGCCGGCAGCTCCCAGGGCAAGTACCAGCAGCGGTACCGTGGATGCAGCCCAGGCCCAGACAGCAGGAGACCATTTTGCCTATACCATCACAAAACCGGTGAACCTGGAACGCCAGCAAAGCACCATGGTCCCCCTGGTGGATACCACCATTAGTGCGGTTAAATCCCTCCTTTTTTCGGGCAGCAAGGCAGCTTCCGGGAGAAGCATCAATCCCAGTATTGCCGCGGAACTTACCAACAATACCGGCATGAAACTCCCCGCAGGCCCCATAACGGTTTATGATGCAGGCAATTATGCCGGGGATGCCCTCATAGAATTTTTCCCCGACGGAGCAAAACGGTATATTACCTATGGAGATGATTTATCAGTCACGGGCACCATGGCATCGTCTTCCTACAGAAACTTTGATACGGTCACCATCAGCAAAGGAATTATGACTATCTCAAGAAAACAAATCCAGGAAAAAACCTATACCTTTGTGAACAATTCCGGAGAAGAAAAACGCCTGGTTATCGAGCATCCTATAGGCGGAACAACCCTGATCCAACCCGCAAAATTTGATGAACGGACCGATATGCTCTATCGCTTCGTAACAAAACTCCCCAAAACCGGAACTTATACTTTTACGGTAAAAGAAGAAAGCCCCATCAGTGAACGGATTGTTCTTAATCAGACCAGATCAGAAACGCTCTTAGCATACATTTCTTCCGGAGAAATCCCGGCCAATGTGAAAACCGTTTTGCAGAAGGCCATCGATCTAAAGCAAAAAGCTGATGAAGCGAAAACCGTCCAGACAAATATTGAAGCCGAAAAAACAAGGAAAATCTCAGAGCAGGACCGGATTCGGAAAAATCTTGAAGCCGTAGGACCACAAAGCTCCCAGGGACAGGAATACTTAAAACGGATGACCGCCATCGACACAGAGCTGGATAACCTTGAAAAACAGGCCGTCACCGCAAGACAGAACGTTCAAGCCACCCAAAAGGCTTATGACGATTATCTGGTGTCTCTTTCTATTTAACAGATATTTTATAATTCCCGGAAGTAATATTGTTTGTCTTCCGGGATTTTGTTAACACAGAGGAAATAAATTACAGCACAGAGGATAAAGTTTTTATCTCGTTTATGAATAATATTCACCATGGTTCATTTTTTACGATTTTTCTTTGAAAAGAACATTTATAAAGCATTCTATTATGGATTATTTCATTATAAATTAGCTATTTTCAATACTATCCAAATATATTAGAACTCCTATTCCCAATTGAGGACATATTAGGAGCATAGTTTTATTTTATATTGAGAAAAATTTTGCTTTTATTACTTACCTATCAGCGGTCAGAAGGACTTACAGCTCTCATATAGAGCTGTCACCAACCGTCCCCGACAATCTATGATATCAGCCCTCTTGTGCAGATAATGATATAACCCACTATACCGGTAATCCCGGGCATAGGTAACCAGATTTGCCTTCTGGGGATTCTTCACGATATACTCAAATGTCGCCACAAATTGCCTTACCGTTTCAATGATCCTGGAAAAGTACCGTTCCTTCCACAATCTC
>JAVBPH010000061.1:0-24680 GCA_031549725.1 Treponemataceae bacterium | reverse complement strand
CCTTTTTCAAAACTCGGTTAGTTTTGAAAAAGGCTTTTGCAGAAAGAATGCTATTTCCTTACCCATAAATAAAATAGTATTCTTTCTGCACTTACATCTAAGGTTGCTTTTTCAAAATTTGACATTTTGAAAAAGCCTCTCATGTTATAAAAATTAAATTTAGAGCCATATTTGATATCAGTAGATTCTAACTCATTGTATAGTAAAATTTTATTATGATTATTTCTGAACCGCAAAGGACTTTACGGAGACCCGGTCCTGATTGAAGGAACGCCGGGACAATTTTGTTTTTAAGGTTCACCCAGGAGAAAAACAGTCGAACCACTGATTCCCAAGACCGGAGAAAGTGTAGTATCCTTCAAAGGGTATTATTGATATGCAAAGAAAAAAAGGAAAAATAATTGCGGCCGTTTTTTGCATCATAATTCTGACGGCGCTTTTTTTATTTTATGGTCCCATTGAGCAGTTCAGGCTTCTTTGGATTAATACGGCTGTATATTCAAGCCGTTTTAAGTTTTTGGCAACAGCGCTGTACCCATCTTCCTACGTGGAATCGGTATTGAAGAAAAATGAAGGGGCTTACCAGGGCAAAACGGAAACAACCGGTGATACTTATAATTACGGTGATGATATCCTGTTTGCCGAGGTTAAGGGCAATACCTACCGGGGATACCTGATAAAGGTTGCAGACCCCCGGCGGATTAATTTGGCAGCCGCGGGAAATAAAAACGGAAAACTTCTGGAAGATATGGTGAGGGAATCCGGTGCCATGGGTGGAATAAATGCCGGCGGATATGCCGACGCCAAAGCCAGGGGAGGTCCCTGGGGGCTTACCATAATTGACGGCCAAACCGTATCGGCTGGCGGCAAAAATGATACACATGTGGTATGCGGGCTTAACCGCAATTACTCCCTGGTAGTTGGGGCTTTATCAGAGAGAGAAATGAGAGAACAGGATTATCTCTGGGCTGTGGAATTCGGTCCGCTGCTGATTGTTAATGGCATGAAAACAGCATTGACCAATTTCTCCGGAGGACTCTCCCCAAGGACAGCAATAGGCCAAACCGCGGAAGGGCATATTCTGCTGCTTGTTCTTGATGGAAGACAGGTTTCAAGTATCGGGGCGACTTTTCAGGACATGCAAACCGTACTCTACGCAAACGGAGCTATAAACGCCTTCGGTCTCGACGGGGGGTCCTCATCTTCCATGGTATATTCGGGGGAACTGATAAATACGCCTTCCGGAGGTGACCGGGAGCGGTACCTGCCGAATGCCATATTGTTTTATTGAGGTGGAAATATATTTTCATACAACCCAGAAGGAGAAAAAGTTGAGAAAAAAATTATGGATGCTTTTATTTCTTACGCTTATAACCGGGATGATCACTTGTCCGCTGTTTGTATCCTGTTCTAACGAAAAACAAAATAGTACTCCCGAAAAAATACCGTCCGCCGCGGAAAATGAAACAACCGCTTCGGCTTTGCCCGTAACGGAACTGGTTACTGATTTTACGATCGAACCCCAGGATGACACCCTTCGGGTCGAACGCGGGTTTGTGATCAGGAATAACGTACTGGTAAGTTATCTGGGGAATGATGAAGATCCGGTTATTCCCGGGGATATGGGTATAACAGGTATAGGGGAAGGAGCTTTCAGCCACACAAAGATTAAATCCATTGTCCTGCCCTGGGGAATAAAATGGATCGGCAATTATGCATTTGCCAGTTGTTATTACTTGACTGATATTACACTGCCCGATACCCTTGGTACCATTGGGGATAGGGCATTTGATTCCTGTATAGATCTTAGAAACATCGATATACCCGCGGATGTTATGGTCATAGGGGAATATGCATTCGCAGGCTGTCGCAGTTTTACCAATATTTACATTCCGCAGAAGGTTGAACGCATCGGGGAGGGGGCATTTTTCGACTGTAGTAACTTAACCAGCATAAATATCCCGGACAGTATCATTGACCTGGGGAATGGTTTGGTTAGGTACAGCCGTAAGCTTTCCAATATATCCGTATCTTCATCCGGTACAAAATATTCATTCGACGGTAACGCATTATACAACAAAGATAAAACATCATTGATCCTTTGCCTTCCGGGTTTTGCAGGACATTTTGAAATACCCCGGGGTGTTAAAACCATTGAACCCTACGCATTTTCATCCTGCCCTGATCTTTCCGCGGTCAAATTCCCTGAAACTCTTACCGCTATAGGCGATTTTGCCTTCTATTTTTGCAGCAAACTGACCGAAATCACCATTCCCGATAATGTTGTCAGTATTGGCAAAGCAGCCTTTGATTATTGTCCCGAATTGAGAAAGGCAAACCTTTCAAAGAATTTGCGCGAACTGCCGGATTCCATTTTTTCCGGATGCAGGAATCTTCAGGAAATTATACTTCCCGAAAAGTTAACCAGGATAGGGAAATATGCATTTTCTAATTGTACGTCTATCACAAAAATAGTGATCCCCGACAGTGTGACATCTATTGAGGAATTCGCATTTGGGGAATGCTATAATCTTGCGGATATTCAATTACCGAACAGATTAACCCAAATCAGCAATAATACTTTTAACGAGTGCAGCAGCCTGAGACGGATAGTTCTGCCCGATAATGTGTCGGGCATTACCGCCATGGCTTTTTCCCGGTGCAGCAAGCTTTCTGAAATAGCGGTTTCTGAAAACAATCGACATTATACCTCAATCGACGGGATTTTATTTTCCAGAGACGGAAATATTTTAGTCTGGCATTCACCCTCCGCAAAGGACAGAATCTTTGTTGTCCCCGATCATGTTTCCGTTATTGGTGACGGAGCTTTTTATAAGAATGAAAATTTAGAAAGCATTGTTTTTCCCGATGGAATTACTTCCATTGGCGAATATGCATTTTATGGTTGTATTAATCTTAATAGCATTGATCTTCCTGAAACAGTCACTGCAATAGGAAAGGCAGCGTTCAGAAGCTGCAGAATCACCGAATTTGATATACCTCCAAAAGTCAGCGTTATTGCGGAGGATCTTTTTTATCATTGCAGTGACCTCAGAGTGGTCAGTATTCCCGAAGGGGTAACAACGATAGGAGATAGTAGTTTCGCAGAATGCAGACTCCTTGAATCTATTACCATTCCTGAAAGTGTAACCCATATCGGTGATTATGCCTTTGAATTTTGTTATGGCCTTAAAACCATTGAAATACCTAAAGGGGTCAGGGAAATCGGGAATCAATGTTTTTACGCGTGCAGAGAATTAACTTCTGTTACCATTCACCCCGGCATTTCCAGAATAGGTTCCTGGGCTTTTTATGATTGCAAAAAGCTTATGGAAATAATAATTCCTGAAGGAGTAGTTGAAATAGGCAGCTATGCATTCAGAAATTGTACCAAAATGGAAAACATTATCCTTCCAGATAGCATAACCACCATAGGAGAGAATGCATTTTCGTCCTGCGGCAGTCTTAAGAATATTAATATTCCCTCCGGTACTACAGCGATTGGAATGGGTGCATTCTCAAATTGTACTTCCATTGAGGAAATTATTTATCCCGGAAGCGCCAAGAGTATCAATGGTTCCGTATTTTTCGGATGCAAGGCATTGAAATCCCTGACAATTTCGGAGGGCGTAGAAATAATAAGCAATTCCGCCCTTTCCGGCTGCGCCAGCCTTGAAGAATTATACCTTCCAGAGAGCCTGCTGTTTATCAATCTGTCCGCATTCAGCGATTGTGAAAACCTTAGAAGAATCTATATTTCCGGCGATACACCAATTGAAGAAGTAGATTTTCGGAATTTTAAAATTGTATACCACGAGCCGCAGTCCGGTTAATGTGGTAAAAAACCAACATACCCCGGGTCTTGCAGCGGAGTATGTTGGTTCTGTAAGTGAAGGATTATATGCGGTTTTCATACACGCAAAATAATTTCTTTGTTGTTCAAAGAATCGCCCTAAAGCTCGCACGCGAAAGCGTACAGAAGGTATTAAGCCGCCTGGGAATAAAAAACCGGAAAACATGCGTGTCATAAAACAGCAAATTATGTAGCAAGGAACATTATTTTTATGCGGCAAAAAGAGCCATATTGCATTTTTTAAGTTCCCATAAATACATTTCAATGATAATATATTACTATAACGGGCCAATTACAATAACGGTAAAATAGCTCAGCGGGGTGGGAAAATCATGGGTTTTAAAAAAGCAAAGATCGCTCTTGAGAAAGATTTTGTTATTGGGAAAATAGATGACAGATTATACGGTTCTTTTATCGAACATTTAGGACGGGCGGTATATCAGGGTATTTATGAACCAGGTCATCCCTCGGCCGATGAAAACGGATTCAGAAAAGATGTGATTGATCTGGTTACAGCTTTGAAGGTTCCCATTATCCGTTATCCCGGGGGTAATTTTGTTTCGGGATATTGCTGGGAAGACGGTACCGGCCCGGTGAGCCGGCGGCCCCGGAAGCTGGACCTGGCCTGGCGTACTTTGGAAACGAATGAAATTGGGGTTAATGAATTTGCCCGCTGGTGCAAACAGGTGGATTCCCAAATGATGATGGCGGTAAATCTCGGAACCCGGGGTATTCAGGATGCATGCAATCTTCTGGAATACTGCAATATTCCTTCCGGCAGTTATTACAGTGATTTAAGAAACCACCACGGAGTAAAGGATCCCCACAACATAAAAACCTGGTGCCTGGGAAATGAAATGGATGGACCATGGCAGGTGGGTCACAAGACAGCCGAGGAGTACGGCCGGCTGGCCTGCGAAACCGCCCGGGCAATGCGGCAGGTGGATCCGGATATCGAACTGGTTTCCTGCGGTAGTTCCCATTCCAATATGCCCACCTTCCCGGACTGGGAAGCGGAAACCCTTACCCATACTTACGATGATGTGGACTTTATTTCCCTGCACCAGTATTACGGCAACCGGATAAATGATTCCGCGGATTATCTTGCCCAGTCCCTGGAGATGGACCACTTTATCAAAACCGTCACCTCGGTCTGTGATTTTATAAAAGCAAAAAAACGTTCCAAAAAAACCATGAATTTAAGCTTTGATGAATGGAACGTGTGGTTCCATTCCAATGAGACCGATGCGGATATTATGAAAAACCACCCCTGGGGAATAGCCCCTCCCCTGCTGGAAGACATCTACAACTTTGAAGACGCCCTGGTGGTGGGCTGCCTTCTGATTACCCTGTTAAACCATGCGGACCGGGTCAAAGTGGCATGCCTCGCCCAACTGGTAAATGTGATAGCCCCGGTTATGACCGTATCCGGGGGGAATGCCTGGCGGCAGACCATCTATTATCCTTTTATGCACGCATCCCTCTTTGGAAGAGGAACCGCGCTGAAAACTATGACGGTTTCTGAAAAATACGACAGTCATAACTTTACCGGTGTACCCTATCTTGAAAGTGCTGCAGTATATAATGAAGAAAAGCAGGAAATTACTATTTTTGCGGTTAACCGGGACCTGACGGAACCCATGGAACTGATATGCGGTCTAAAAAGTTTTGGACCAAGTTCGATACTGGAACACATTGTTCTTCAGCATGAAGATTTGAAGGCTGTAAACACTGGGGAAGGTGAAAGGGTATTTCCCTCAAAGGCCGGCCCGGGAACGGTCAGCAACGGCGAACTCACGGTTATGCTGCCAAAGGCTTCCTGGAATGTCCTGCGGATCAGCCTTAAAGGGAATCACCCCTGATCTGAAAAACGCTGCGGGTTATGATCGCATCAGCACCATGGCATGAACAATGCCGATGCACCGCCGGAGGTTATCAAAATGTTCCGGTGGAACATTGTCATATATAAAATAGAAACCGTCAATTAACTCAGCTGCCACAACACCGTCATTTCCGACAATCTGGAATTTTTGCCCCTTCTGCATCAGCCGTACCACCGAATTCAAATAAGAACTATCGTACATGGCCCATTGATTGATGAGGTATTCATACACGGCATACACCGCATAGGAATTATTTCCGGCCTGGTATTCCGCAACTTTATAGGGATAGATAAAGTCTTTGCCGCTGCTGCTTACCGGATCATTGCATAGTTCCTGGTTTATTTTGAAAATGTACGGGGAATTTCCCGCCGCGGGATCGCCGCCAACATAAGGGAAATATTGGATAAAATCATCCTGGAAGATAATAAAATGAATTTTTACATTCTTATCCTCCTGGGTCCCGTAGCGGATATCCCCAACCCAGTTATATTCATTGACCACATTGGAAGCCATATCAGGGAGAAAAATATTAGCCACCGTTGAAGTTCCGGTCTCTTTTACCTTTCCCTGGCATATAATTTCCTGGTTATTCCGGGGATATTGGGCTTTTTTCTTGAAAAACCCGTTTCTTATGTAATGAACATTCCCATGCTCAATTACCCGCTGTTCCTGTACCGGGTATGAATAATCGGTGACATTTTCCTGCGTTGCAGCCGGCGAGGTACTTTCACATGAAAGTACCAGTATACCCATGACAATCGATAAAAAGATTACGTGTTTCATAATACATAATCTATCCCTTAATTCCCGTTAAAACAATTCCTTCGATAAAATATTTCTGTCCGAACAGGTACATTAAAAAAGCGGGAATTACGGTCAGGGTTGAAGCAGCCATGATGGATCTCCAGTTGGTTCCGAACGACCCCCGGAAGGTATTTAGACCGTAGGATATGGTATATTTTTCCGGCGAACCCAGGTATACCACCGGACCAAGGATATCATTCCAGTAGATGATGAAGGTCATCAGCGCCACCACAATAAGGGCAGGTTTTATCATGGGAACAATGATGCTCCAGAGGGTACGCATCCGGCTGGCCCCGTCGATAAGGGCAGCCTCATCCAAATCCCTGGGAATCGTAAGCATAAACTGGCGGATCAGGAATATATTGAACGCACCCCCCCCAAGGAACGCCGGAACGATCAGGGGAATATAGGTATCGTAAAACCCCAGATTACTCCACCCGATAAATATAGGAATCAGGGTAACCGCCGAGGGCATAAGCATGCTGCCGATAACCAGGGCAAAAATAAATGACCGGCCCTTAAACTTAAGCCGTGCCAGGGCATAGGCTGATATGCATGAGGTCGCCACCGTACCAATAAGGGCAGGGATAATAATACTCATGGTATTTCTCAGGTAAAGCAGAAAGGGGAATATTTTTAATGTCTCGGGATAGTTGGAAAAAAGGATTTTTTCCGGAATAATCCTGGGGGGATATTTTGCAATGGCCGCATTACTCATCAGAGATGTCCGGACCATCCAGAAAATAGGCACCAGACACATACATCCCAGAATTACCACCAGTAACCCGATGGTATTATCGGTCCAACGTTTCCGCTGTTCCATTCCCACATAATAATTTTTACGTTTCTTTTCCTGCATAGCTTTTTACTTTCCCTCGTAAAACATCCACTTGTTGGATGACCCGAATATAAGCCCTGTGATGAGGGCAATGAAAATAAAGAAAATGAACGAGATGGAACTGGCATAACCGAAGTTATTCCGCATGAACCCCTCCCGGTAAATCAGGTATACCATAAACAGGGTGGAATTATTCGGGCCCCCGTTGGTAAGGGAAAAGGCAGGGACAAAAACCTGCATCGCAGTAATAACACTGATAAGGAAATTATAAAAAATAATCGGGGTCATCATGGGGACCGTGATATGGATAAACCGCTGGACAGGATTTGCCCCGTCAATTTCCGCTGCTTCGTGGTATACCCGGGGCACATTCTGCAGTCCCGCAAGAAAAATAACCACCAGGTTTCCGCTGGTCCAAACAGCCATCAGCACCAGGGAGGGAACCGAAGTTCTTTCGCTGTACAACCACATGGATTTCTGCAGACCCAGCGAATTGAGGATATAATTAAATAAACCGAAATTTGCATCGTACATCCAAGCCCAGAGGATGTTCACCGCCATGGCAGGTACAATGTAGGGCAGATAAAAAACCGCCCGCCAAAAACCGCGGAGGGGCATTTTCCGGTTCAGCATCATTGCAAGTATAAAGGAGTAAAGGATTCCACCCACCACCGCCCCAAGGGCATAATACAGGGTGACCACAATGGATTTGGTAAAAAACAAATCCTTGGTAAATAAATTTACATAATTCTGCAATCCCACAAAGGAAGGAGGACGGAGTCCGGACCATTCGGTGAAACCTATGAGGATGACCCCAAAGAGGGGCAGGATAGTAAGGACCAGCAATCCGATAATTGCCGGGGTCAGACACAGGTAGGCCGTTATGGCTTCCGAATGTTTTAATAATTTTTTCTGTATACCCATTTTCATATCCCATGTCCGGTTGCCGGATTCCCCTAAGCCCCATGGTTTTACAGGTTTCCGGCTATTTTTTATACGTACGGGACGAAGGGAACCCGCCGCCCCATACCGGATACTGCCTTCAAAACAAGGGGAACCGTGAAAAACCCGGCTGGATTTTCCAAGGTTCCCGGCAGTTTATTTTGCAGATCCATCATCAAAGATATTTTTTAATGCCGGATACATTGCATCAATTGCCTGCTTGGCAGTTTTATCTCCCATCCACACCGGGTCCATGCCGGGGGAAAGGACTTCCTCAAGCCGGCTGTAACATGGCAGATAGTACCACGGAACCTGTTCCGCATTGTTCAGCGCATACTGGATAACCGCAGTCCGGTATTCTTCCAAAGGAGGATGGACCGGATTGTCTGCCCAGGTTTTGATCAGGGGTTCTTCAGTATACCACTTTTTAAGAATAGGCATCCAGACGCCGGACTGGATCAGGGCCATGTTGTTTTCTTCTTTATAGAAGAACTTCAGGAAGTCCATGGTTTCCTGGGGATATTTGGTGGTCTTGAATACTACATTGGGCCCGCCGGTGTTAAGGGTAACCGCCTTCTTGAATTTCGGCAGAACCCCCACGCCATAATGGAGACCATCGTCCAGGGAATTAATAAGCGAGGTACCGATGTTCCACTGACCGCCGGTGGCCATGGCAATCTGGCCGCTGAGCAGGGTCACGTCCAGGGTGGCCATGGTTTTGGTTACCGCCGGAGCAGGAGCCACGTGGTGTTTGGTATAAAGATCAGCAATGGCCTGGGCTGCTGCAATGGTTTCAGGCCTGTTGATAAGAAGTTCCTTTCCGTCGGCGCTGACCAGACCGCCGCCGTTGGAGATGGCAAAAACCGGCCACATCCAGGCAAGGGTATCCACCCAGGCGCCGTAGGTGACAATGTTGTTTTTATCAAAACCGGGATCGTTGGGAGTCCGGCCTTTATTGTCCTTGGTAAGTTTTTTGGCGACCTCCACAAACTCGTCCCAGGTCCAGGCATTTTCAGCCTTGGCAGGAGGATAGGGAATACCCGCTTTGTCAAAAATATCCCGGTTATAGTAGATCCCCAGAACTTCGTTGGCGCTGGAATAGGCCACGGGTTTACCCTTATAGGTAAAGGCCAGGGAATCCAGGGGCTTGCTTTCGCCCGCACCGTACATGGAAGAAATATCCAGCAGCATATCGTTTTCGGCCCATTTCAGTACCACCGATTCCATCATGATGGCGCAGTCAGGCAGGGAGTTGGAAGATGCCATGGTGTTCAATTTGGTGACAAACTGATCGTTGGGTACCGAAAGCTGTTTGACAAATACCTTGTCCTGGGAAGCATTATATGCATCCAGGGTTGCCTGGGTTGCTACCTGTTCGGTTTCATTAGCCCAGTTCATATAGGTAATTTCGATTTTGCCGGAATTCGTCTTGGATTTTCCGCATCCCCCAAGGACGACCGCCAGGATCAAAACCGCGGCGAATAATACCGGAAACCTTTTCATTTTATTCATGCTCTAATCCTCCTAAATTTATCTTTCTTTTACTTTATTTATTGTCAAAGCAAATATCCGGTTCTGCCCGGCCTGCCCAGCAATACCATTATTGGTCTTACAATCTTCAACCTTATCGATTAGGTATCTAGGGAAAAATAAAACAAAAACCTAGTTTTTGTAAAATTCCTCGGAAAACCTAATGTAAGTTGATTTATATGCCGGAAAAGCCCCGTTTTTTGGGATAAAACCATGCTTTTCCGCCCCGGTTGTTGAGAATTATACCACAACACTTTTTAAAATGAAAGCAAAAAATGTAAAAATTAATAAAAAATAGTAAAACGATTAGCCTAAATTATTTCTGTTCATTCCCAGGGATTTCCGTTCCAGAATACTGCATTCCAGGTAAACCGTCATGGGTTCCGTTTTAATCTGGTTTATCTGGTCCAGGATAATCTCCGCGGATTTCCGTCCAATTTCATTGAGCGGAGGCTCCACCGTGGCAATCTGGGGGGTATACCCCAGGCTGATTTCCCGGTTATCAAAACCGAACAGGGAAATATCCTCCCCAATCACAAAACCCCGCTCAATACAGCGTTCATACACACCGCTGGCCATGATATCGTTAAAAGCGAAGATGGCCGTAACCCCCGCATCCAGCAGCGGCTCCGCCAACTGGTACCCGGAAGCCCGTTCCCAGTCGCCAAACAGGACATTTTTAGCATTATAAAGGACATTATGATCAAAAAGCGCCTGCTGGACTCCCCGGAGGCGGTCTTGGGTATGGAGACTGCTCAAGGGACCGCAGATTATACCAATATTCTTATGTCCCTTATCAATCAGCCGGTGCATAACCTGGTAAGCGGCCTTTTCATCATCAAACATTACCGAGGGAAACCTGCGCTCCCTGGGAAAACAATAGGCATACACAAAGGGGACAGTCACCTTTGAGGGCAGATAGGTAATCTCCCGGCAATGGTATCCCACGTATATGATCCCTTCCACCTGTTTGGACATCATATTCCGGACCATATCGTCCAGCAGTTGGTGATGTTTGGGGGTATCCGTAAAATCGTTATTGTACCGCTTAAATAAGCGCATATTGCCCAGGATAATCTCATAATCATGGTCTTCACAGAACGCATCGATACCATCCACAATTTCCGGGGTATTAAATACGGTTAAATCTTCAGTAATGATGGCAATACTGTTTGTTTTCCGGTGTTTCAGGCCTTTTGCCAGGGAATTGGGGGTATAATCCAGCATCCGGGCGGTTTCTATGATTTCCTTCGCCTTTTCTTCGCTGGCCGCACCGGGTTTTCCGTTCAGTACATTTGACACGGTAGCGGTGGATACCTTGGTAATTTGGGCAATTTCCTTAATCGTGGCCATGTGCAGCCCCTCGGGAATGATTAAAAATAATAGGAAGCCCAAAACCCGCGGGTTTTACGGAGATACCTAAATTTATACATATTATAACTAATATATAGCCTAAACGATTTTGCTGATCAATCATTATACGTTCAGTATACACTATAAATCGCATATATTTAAAGATATACACATTATTTTGCTTGATATTTACCTGAAACTGACATATAGTAACAGGGAAAATAGGTTAATCGTTTAATTAAAATCAACAACCCCGCCGCAAGCAGCGGGGTATGTTGGTTCTGTAAGGTATGGATTTTATGTGGGTTTAATACCCATACAATTTTGATTTACAAGATTTTTAGAACGCCGCAGAGCGGCGGGGTATTAAACCCACTTGCGAATAAAGTGAGGAAACTTATGAAACGGGACGGTCTGCACTCTTTGACTCTGTCAGATATCCAAATTGATGATGTTTATTGGAACCGGTATACCAATTTGATTGCGGATGTGGTGATACCTTATCAGTGGGAAATCCTCAACGACCGGGTTCCCGACGCCGCCCCCAGTTACTGCCTTCAGAATTTCCGGATTGCCGCGGGGGAATCCCAGGGAACCAGAAAGGGAACCGTATTCCTGGACTCGGATGCGGCAAAATGGCTGGAAGCCGTGGCCTACAGCCTCATGATGCGTCCCGACCCCAAACTGGAACAAACCGCGGATGAAGTAATTGCCCTGATCGGCCGGGCGCAGTGCGAAGACGGATATCTGAATACCTACTATACCCTGGTGGAACCCGAAGGCCGGTGGAGCAATCTGACCGAAGGACATGAATTGTACTGTGCGGGACATTTTATTGAAGCAGCGGTGGCATATTACGAAGCCACCGGCAAAAAAGCGCTGATGGATATACTCTGCCGTTTTTCCGACCTGATCTGCAGCGTATTCGGCCCCGGAGAAAAGCAGATCCACGGATATCCGGGACACCCCGAAGTGGAACTGGCGCTGGTCAAATTGTACCATGCCACGGGAAAACAGGCGTATCTTGATACGGCAAAGTACTTTATTGATACCCGGGGAGGCAGCCCGAATTATTTTCTTGAAGAAATGAAACAGCCCGGGTATCATCTTTTATTTCCTGAATTCAAAACCTATGAACCCATTTATTCCCAATCCCACATTCCGGTGCGTTCCCAGGAAACCGCCGAAGGCCATGCGGTAAGAGCCGTCTACCTTTACAGCGCCATGGCGGATATTGCCCGGCTTTATCATGATGACCAGCTGCTGGGGCAGTGTAAAATTCTCTGGAACAACATGGTCAGCAAACGGATGTATATCACCGGGAGCATCGGATCCTCCGGTTTCTGGGAACGCTTTACCACCGACTATGATCTTCCCAACGATACCAATTATTCGGAAACCTGTGCTTCCATCGGGCTTGCCCAGTTTGGACTGCGGATGTCCCGGATTACCAGGGATGCATCCTATATTGATACGGTGGAACGGGCTCTCTACAACAATATCCGGGGGGGTATCTCCATGAAGGGAAACCGGTATTTTTATGTGAATCCCCTGGAGGTATGGCCCGACAGCTGTATGGGTAACACTTCCCGGGGCCATGTAAAACCGGTACGGCAAAAATGGTTTGATGTGGCGTGCTGTCCGACCAATATAGCCCGGACGTTCACTTCCCTGGGACAGTACATGTATTCCGCCGGTGAAGACGAACTGTATGTAAATCTTTTTGTGCAGAATAAGGCCAAGGTCCACCTGGGCAAGGAAGAAGTAAACCTATCCCTGCGGACCGATTATCCCCGGAGCGGGAATATCATCCTGGACATTGAGGCCGAAAACATTCCATTTTCACTGTTTGTCCGGGTACCGTCCTTTGCCAAGGATTTCCAAATCAGCATAAACGGCTCGCCCGCAGCCGGAGAAATACAGAACGGGTATATGAAAATCCGGCGGAGCTGGAATAAGGATAAGGTGGAAATTTCATTTACCATCAAGCCGCAGATCGCCCATGCGAATCCCCTGGTACGGGCTAACTGCGGAAAAATCGCCGTCCTCCGGGGACCGGAAGTCTACTGTTTTGAAGAAACCGATAACGGAAACGATTTGGCCGCCTTGTTCCTTAACCCATCATCTGAATTGAAGGAAGAATGGAAGGGGGACCTCCTGGGTGGAACCATACTGATCCGGTGCAAAGGAAAAAAACTCGTTTCCCCGGGGCTTGCCGAATCTTTCAGTTTCGATAATCCGCCGGCAGCCCGGGACATGGAATTAACCGCCCTGCCCTATGGGTCCTGGGGCAACAGGACACCCGGGGAAATGCTGGTCTGGGTTCATGCATTAATTACTTAGGAATATACCGTCAGCCTGGTCCGGTGATCAGGCTGACCCGATAAAACCGGGCCATCAGCAAAGAAGACGGAAACCTCCCGTGTGTCGTGTCCGCCTTTTTGCTGCATTGCAGGTTCTGATACACCGCTTGGTTCTATAGTAAAATGAACCGCCAGTTGCCCTGAATATATCAGCAACTAATTCATAGAGCCTTTTTCAAAAATCGGTTAGTTTTGAAAAAGGCTTTTGCAGAAAGAATGCTATTTCCTTACCCATACATAAAATAGTATTCTTTCTGCACTTACATCTAAGGTTGCTTTTTCAAAATTTGACATTTTGAAAAAGCCTCCATATTATCTGCATTTTTCAATGAATATATCCATTGAAGCCAAGCCTTATCACTCAAAGAACTATTTCTTTATAAGACTGATGGATGTCAGCTCCCTCTCGGTCCCCAGGTGTTCACCGTTGGCAAGGACAAGTTCCCTGAGAACAACCGTTCCCTGGATGGTTACAATCTGCTGTTCCAAACCGGATATAACCTTCCTATCCTCCGGGTCGGGAATGTACCAGTCGTATTTCCCCGCCTCGGTTATCACATAGCGGGGAAAGGGGTCGCTGCCGACAAGGCGGACAGTACCGGTGATGACAACGACCTGTCCGCTCACCGTACTGCTGTAAAACCCGCTGTCATATACCGGCGCCGCATTCTGTTCCTGCTTGTTTGCCGCGGCATCCTTTTTCGCCCCCGCAACGAGGAGGGTTACCGCGGCGGCGAACAGAAGAACCGTAAGGACATGCTTTATTTTTCTCTTCATTTTTTGAGAATTTCTCCTTTCCCCTTCAGATTGTCCAGGTTCGGTGATTTTTTATTTTCCGTTCCCATCTCATTTTCCTTTAACTTCTCCTCAAAACTGACAGGATATGGTCCCGCGGCTGCAAATTGCTGCTGAAAATTCTGAATGGGGGTCCGGATATTATTGCTGAAGGACGGGCTGTTTTCAACGCTGGTTGCCAGGTTCCCGAATCTGAAAATTTCAGCCTCCCAATTCGTATCAACGTTTACCGTCAGCCATGCTTCATAGGTTCCGCTCTTATAAAAATTAGGCCTGTTTGTACTATTATAATATTTTATATACGTATCATAAGGACGGTTGAATGTTTGGGAATTTCTGATGGATAGAATCCCTTCACCCGGTGCAAATTCATTTCTCACCGGGGAGGCGCTCCGAACATAATAAGTAAAGAAATAATTGATCGGCATCCATTCTGGTTTTAAATCAGGATCGCCATTGTATCCTTCATAACCGGAATCATTTACCTGAATGTTTGCCAGCATCCATGTGCTGAGGAGGGTGGTCCAATTACTGAATTGGCTGTCAATCCTTGCTGCAGCTGCGGCGGTCACCGCCCGATAATTAGTATAACTTGAATTTATAATGTCTTTATAAATCTGAGTGCCGTTGGTTGAGTGTACCCGGAGCCATTGGAAGAAAAGATATACGGTAGAATAATTGGATATTTCATCAACAGCCAGAAGCTGATTTGGATTCTCCCAAAATCCATCCCATACAAAGAAGTTATTTCCCAATATGATAGAAGTAGAATAATTGAAGCTATCCAGGCGGCCCTGCTGGAAATCTCCATAGATAAATTCTGCGGCTGATGAAAGCCCCTCATTTATCCAAATATCCTGTTCAGTTACATTTGGAGGACTTCTTTCCAGGCTTTTGGAGAAACTGATGAGATGCTGGAACTCATGGGCAATGGTGGTATAAAGCAGATCCTTCTCGGTCCAGCCTGGATTTATATCCACAAAAAGCATATCCGCTTGATTTGATTTGGCATATGTACCTGTTGAAAACATATGGGTGGGATCAAAATATCCTGCAACATAACTGCCGCCGCTATAACCATCGATAATATCAAGAAGCAATATGATGACTTTTCCGTTGTTGTCTACATCTTTAAAAGTTCCGAAGCTGTCGATCATCTTCTGATGTATTTTCGATTCATATTCATCACGGATTTCCAATGCATCGGTTGATGAAAAGTTGATGGTTTCATCTGCATAGATAATACAATTTGCACCAGTAGCAAGTTTTTTTGCAGCCACAACATACCAGGTATTATTTGTTGCTGTTCTGGCATTGAAAAAACGGCCTTCAATCCATATAGCATAGAGAACAATATTATTAGCAGTGACGGTATATTCATCGCCAGGATAATAAAAAGTTCCGGTTCCATCGGCTTTTGTATTCCATCCTTTAAAATAATGATCGGTTTTCACTAGGTTGCCAATGGAGGGTATGGTAATTTTTGCTCCTACCAGTGATTCAACGGTACCTGGAGCGGTCCCGCTGGTTGCACCATTTTTGTCATAGGTTAAACTGTAGAGTTTTTTCCATTCTGCATACAGTGTAATGTCCGATGTTGCCATGGTTATTTTGTTGCCCTGAACATAATTTGTTCCGGTTCCATCGGCTTTTGTATTCCAGTTGTTAAACAAATAACCGGTCCTTGTCAAACTCCCGGTATTTCCCAAAACAGTTATTACTGCATCTTCCCGGTACCGCCCTCCGCCGGCTGGAACCGTACCGGAGGTTTTATTGTTTCCGTCATAAGAAAAAGCATGATCAGGTTTTGGCGCCCATTTTGCATATAAAGACAGTCGTCCTGCAGGATAGGTTGAGGCATTCACAATTAAAGAAACATCAGGATCAATATTGTCCCCTAAACCGTCAGCCTGGGTATTCCACCCTTCAAAGGTATATTCGGGCCGTGCCAGGTTTCCTGTGTTTCCCGCAATCGTTACCGACGAACCTTCGGGATAGGCTTCGGCTGCGGGCACCACCCCACTGACCGCCGTATCGGCAAAGGCCTCGTTATTGTAGTACTGAACCACGATATTCTGAGTCCAGATAGCATACAGGTTAAGGTTTGCACTGATATTGAATTTCTGGCCAAACTGGTAGCTTGTGCCCAGATCATCATCCCGGGTATTCCAGTGCAGAAAATTCCATTCTGCTTTTGCCAGGGACCCCTGGTCCTTAATAGTAACTTCCTGGCCTTCATTTTTTGTTTCCGTTGCAGGGGCTGCACCACTTCCGCCATTGGCGTGATAATAAACGGAATAACTTACTACCGATACGCCGCCAGTTGAAGTTGAGGGAGCAACCGGGCTTGAGCAGCTGCAGATACCCAATATGATTAAACACAAAATTAGCCCTGAAAATACCTTTGAATTATTCATATAACTTTATTCCTTAATTAATTTATGATAAGTCTGATATAAAAACACTATATCACACTTTAAAAATATTTCATTATTATTGATCAATAAACATAACCCGCCGCAAGAGTTCTGCCTCATTCTAATCAAAAAATATAAAAGGGAACTTCTAAAAACTTCTGTTTTTAGAAGTTTTCCTTAGATGTAAGATAGAGAAACTTTTTTATTTCGTTATAAGGTAAAGAAATAAAAATTTCTCCGGGGGCAGCTCTAAAAATCCAACCGATTTTTTAGAGCTGCCCAAAATATAGGAATAATCAATATGGTCTTCCGCCGGGAAACCAGTTATTATCTTCCCCGGGAGGTAATTCGCTCTGGTGTGTCACTTTTCCGCTTTTTCCTATATATTTGATTCTAATGCCCATTTTTTTCAAAATATCAAGTAAATCAAAAACCTTCTGCACGCTTTCGCGTGCGAGGCGGGGCGGCGAGGTTTGTTGGTTCTGTAAGGTATGGATTTTATGTGGGTTTAATACCCATACAATTTTGATTTACAAGATTTTTAGAACGCCCCAGAGCCTCGCACGCGGGAGCGTGCAGAAAGTATTGAACCCACTTGCGAATAAAACAATACCAAAAAGTCTCTTTCTCTTCTCTAAATACTTTATAAACCTTTTTTGCTGGTTATCTCTTCCTGCAGGCCCAGCAAAACAAAACTTATTTGCATTATTTTCATGTATAGAGAGGCTTTCACGGTTATCCTGCCGCATTCAGGAAGGACCTCATCTATCAAAAACCGGTTTTATTGCCCGGTACCAACTCACAGGGACACAGATGAATCATCCTGCAGATATATTTATAGATCACTTTCCGTTAATCTTTTAAAAATCAAATACACAGAAAAAAGGAGTTAAGGATGTCTTTACTGCGCCATTATCCGCCTCTGAGAATATACACCTTTTTCGCATATATACAAAAACGTCACCCGTGGGGCTCATACTATAGCCAGCAATAATAATACCATTGTTTAAAAAACTTTTAGATTCGTTCATATTTGTATGCATGGCACTGATACTTCCATAATTCTCATATACTGTCTTTGCTATTGTACTGCCATCTTTAATTAAATACTCCATATCCCTATAATCAAAAGAATCGGTTTTTTTATTATATGCTGTAAATCTTTCAAATTCTGCCGTATATTCATGTCCCTGATATAAAATAGGAAACGGAGATAGTTCGACTTCTTTTAAGGTATTCCAACTTTCGATTTTCTTAGTAAACCCGTTCTCATTAAGCCTCATATTTATTGAATTAATATTTTTGTCAAACTCATATTCTGTATTATAGAACATCCAATCCGAAATATTATTTTCATAAATTCTAAATATTATTTTTCGCTCTAAGTCAAAATCTAATGATTCATATATAATAGCGCACCGCCCATCCTTGGACCACTCAAGATATTTTATCCCGTTTTTACCCTTTTCCAGTAATTCACTTTGCGGATTGTAAACTTCAGGGATATATATACTTCCGGAGATACTGATTTGATTTTCATCATAAAATGGTTTCCGGGTATTATGGAGAAGGGTATCCAATTTCTTAAACCAATCGCCGGAATCAACTATTTCACGGGAAAATTTCCTGTGAACGTTCTCCTGATACTCCGGTGTTCTAAAGAAAGAATTAGTATCTAAGGGGTTTACCATTGACCGAAGGCTATTAAACTCATTTACCTGTGCATTATATTGGTAATCTATAAACTTCATTTTAAAATTTATTTTTTCCTTTTTTTTCGTCTTGAC
Organism: Treponemataceae bacterium; assembly: GCA_031549725.1. Classification (GTDB taxonomy): domain Bacteria; phylum Spirochaetota; class Spirochaetia; order Treponematales; family Breznakiellaceae; genus UBA937. The sequence continues at coordinate 6,115 of JAVBPH010000061.1, read as the reverse complement.
CCCGTTTTTAAGGGAAATAACACTTTCTAAAATACAATATTCTTCCTGCATTTGTCGGACCATGGCGTAATCAAATTGCAAATCCATATCAATAGAAATAAAATATTGATCATCTTTTGGAGTACCAATTACAGCCTTAATGTCATACCTGCTAAAATAATTCAATATTACTTTGTTTAATTCTTCTGCACACAAAAAATTAGGATCGTAACGGGTCTCTACAAAAACACTTTCCTGGTTAAGAATTTCCTTTAAAAAATCTTTATAATAATTCTCACAGCTTAGAACCATAAGAACAGGTATCAACGTAAGAACAACCATTTTTTTGTACATCACTTCACTCCTTTCCGATAAATAATGCTTTTTTAGATATTAGCAAGTAACATAAAATTATGTCTACCGGAAAAATAAAATTTGACATCCAAAAATTTAGGTGTTATCTTAACTAATAAGTGCTTTAATGTTTTTCTGCATTATGGGAACGTTCCCATTAATAGGGGAGAAATAATGGCAACCATTCTGGACATTGCTGAAATTGCGGGTGTCTCGAAATCGACGGTTTCCAGGGTCTTTAACAATCCTGGTTCCGTCCATCCGGAGACAATGCAGAAGGTAATGGAAGCAGCCGCATCCCTTCACTACACTCCCAACGCGCTCGCCAGAGCAATGATAACAAAAAAAACCGGCAACATTGGGTTCATCTTTTATTCCTCCCAAAAGCCTATCGTGAACAATCCTTTTTATGGTCCTATCCTGGAAAGTATTATCGAACTCACCAAGAAAGAATCCTACAGTCTTTTTATATCCTCCGACCGGGATTTAAAAAATGATTCCGGGGAAATCTTTTTACAGAAACAGGTGGATGGGCTAATCCTGGTATCCCAGACTGAAAGGGAAATAGCGGAAACTTTTATAAAGAAAAACATTCCCATCGTTCTTATTAATGCCCTGCTCAACCTTAAAGGGGCATTCTGTATTTTATCGGATGATGCCGGCGGCATACACAGCCTGGTCGATCACCTTGTTTCTTTAGGCCACAGGGAAATCGGACTTGTATCAGGGCGGTTCTCGCCGTTCATTTTCAACAGAAGGCTTAACGCTTTCCTGGAAGGTATGCAGAAAAACCGTCTTACACCCCGGAAGGAATTCATGATTACCACAGATCCGGATATTCCTTCGGCATATAAAACGGTTATCCCTTTTCTTAAATTAAAAAAAAAGCCCTCGGCTCTTATCTGCACCAACGATGCGGTTGCCGTGGGAACCATGAAGGCAGCCTTATCCCTGGGCCTTAAAATACCGGACGATATATCAATCACCGGATATGACAACAGTGAGCTCTGTTATGCCTGCGAACCTCCCATTACTTCTATTGATGCCCACCCGGGTGAATTGGGGAAACATGCCGTGGACAAACTGCTCGCCCAGATAAACGGCAAGCCGCCGGGGAAACGGGTTATTACCCTGGATACATCTTTGATAAAACGGGAGTCCACGGGAATTAAAAAAGGAAAATTAGTTAAGGAAGCTGTTTCGAAATTGTGATTTTTTGATACGGCTTCTTTAACAGCAAAGCAAGGGAAGAATCTGTCCAAAGGACTTGTGACCCGGCTGGGTTTTTACCGGCGGACAGTTTTTAATGCAGTATTTTGCATACCGTCTCAGAAAACGGGAGCAGATACGGGACTGGGGAAGAAGCAGCCGGCTCCCGAGACAGTCCGTTTTCCGGAAGGCCGGTTGGTGTATAAACCGGTTTTATAACCCTGACTTTTGTTGTAAGGAGAGAAAGTATGAGGAAAAGCCTAAGCGTCATTTGTGCTGTTCTGCTGGTAATCAGCTTCGCCGGGTGTTCAAAAAATGGAGACTCCCGGAAGGCAGCGGAAACAGTAACCCTTAATTTTGCTACCGCGGGGGACACCAACATGCTGGAATTTTTCCAGAATTATATTGGTACCGCATTCACCGCAAAATATCCTAACATTAAAATCAATGTGGTGGGGACGGGTCCCGGTGATGATGGTTCAAGAAATATCTACACCAAATGGAAAGCCCAGGCGGATGCAAAAAGAACCGATTGGGATATTGATGCGGCCTGTGTGAACGAATCCATCATGAGGGATATGATTGCAAACAAAGTTATTGCCCAGTATGTTCCCGGAATCAGCAATGCGAAATACGTGAATACCCCCGCGTCCGAATTCTGCCTGGGTACCAACGTTAAAGGTTATGTGGTTCCCATGTTCAAATCCCAGATTGTGCTGGCGTATAATCCCGACAAGGTAAAAAATCCGCCCAAAAATTTTAATGAGCTGGAAGCATGGATTAAGGCAAACCCGAGAAAATTCGGCTACAACGGTGTGGTTGGCGGGATGAGCGGTGTGGGATTCACCGCGGCATGGCTGTACGCAAAAACCGGGGAATACGAAATCATGGCGAACGGTCCCTATGATGCGAAGTACACCCAAAAATGGCCCGACATCATCAAATCACTGAAGGCCCTTCCTGTGGTTTACACCCAGGGAAATGCGGGCACACTGGATATGCTCAACCGCGGCGAAATTGATATTGGTCCGGTATGGGTGGATATGCTCCTGCTCTGGAAATCCGATGGACGGATGAATCCCAACATCCGGATGCTGCTGCCTGATCCGGGTATGCCCGGCCAGCCCATGTATCTGGTGGTCGCCCAGAATGCCAAGAATGCGGAAGCCGCCCGGCTCTGGTGTGACTTTATCGCCGATCCCGCAATCCAGGCAGAATACGTGGTAGGAAAATACACCTGGTATCCCGGGGTGGATTCGGTTGCAGTATTCGAGAAGTGCAGTGAAGAATCAAAGAGACTGCTGTTCAGCGAAGTTACCGCCGAGGAAATTGCCAAAAAAGGTCTCTCGCTGCCCCTGTCGGATTACATGAAGGACATGCAGAAAATGTATGCCGAGATAAGATAGCTTTTTGTTTTCTTGACAGCCTATGGAACCCGTTCCATAGGCTGTTCCGGCGGAACTTCTGAACCTGAAGTTTCAAGGATTGCCTTTTAAATAGGACGGATAGATGCGATGAATGATTTTGAAGTAACACTGCACAAATACCAGAGAGGCAAGATTTTATACAGGATCCTGGGATGCATCATTTTATTGCCTCCGATAACAATAATTCTTGTTGAATATGTCTACCCGTTTCTGCTTTCGTTTCTTTCAAGCTTTGAATTTGAGGGCGGATATTCGCTGGGAAATTATGCCTATGCCTTAAGGGTATACGGGATAGATATACTTTTTACAATTTATGTTTCCTTCCTGTCACTGATCTGTGTCATGCTGATTTCCATTTTCCTGGGAGGATACCTGACCATCAAGTCCAACAAGGTTATAGAATTTCTTTTTAAGATTCCTTTATTTATTCCTTTTGTAGTAGTCGGACATGCCATGAGGACTTTCCTTGCCCCAAAGGGACTGCTCAATTCAATGTTAAGCATGATAGGTTTGATTAACCTGGATGATCCTCCCAGCTTTATTTACGGCGCTGCGGGGATTGTCATATCCCTTACCTGGAAACAGATGGCCTTTGCCCTTCTCCTGGTTATGGCGGCCTTCCGTTCCGTGGACGAGAGTTATCTCGAAGCCGCCAGAAATTTCGGCACCTCCACGTTCCGGCAGATAACCGACTTCCTCCTGCCCCTTTGCAAGAGCAGCCTGGGTGTGGCGGCTATCCTGATCGTTACATCCTTTATCCAGAATTTTTCCGTGGTAATGATGATGGGAAATTCCGGAGGGGCAAAACACATCATGGTTGATATTTTCCATGCAATTAATTATTTGAATGATATGCCCCTGGCTAATGCCCTGGGCGTTATTTCCTACCTGCTTGCGCTGGGCGCTGCGGTGATCTATTTAAGACAGGGGCTGAAAAAAGATGTCAGATAATACATTAAATCCGGTTTTGAAAAAACCCATGACCTCCCCTTTAAAATTGACATTAAAACTGTTGGCCTATGCGTTAACAATTTTTGTTATCTTTGGCCCCCTGTCGGGGCTGGTAATTTGGAGCTTTGCCATTAAATGGTACTGGCCCCATCTCCTGCCATCCGAGTGGGGTTTGTACTATTGGCAGAAAGCATTCCAGGGCGAACTGCTCACTTCATTTATGAACGGATTAAGCATTGCCATAATCGTAACAATTATCGTGGTGCTGCTGTCGGTTCCCCTGGCCTATTTGCTTGCCCGGTACAGAATTCCCGCAAAGCGGATCATCCTGGTGTTATTTCTTCTGCCCCAGGCCTTCCCTTCACTGCCTATCTTTGCTAACCTGTCTAAATTGTTTTATCAGTGGGGAGTTGCCGGAAACAGATCCGGGGTTATTCTTGTACACGTGGGTGCAGCCTTTATTTATTCAATCTGGACGCTGGTGTCTGTTTTTCAATCCATTCCAATTGTGCTGGAGGATGCGGCAAATTCCCTTGGGGCAAGAAGGATAAGGACCTTCTTTGATGTTGCACTGCCCCTGGCTGTTCCGGGAATTGCAGCGTCCAGTCTCCTGGTATTCCTGTATTCCCTGGATGAATTTACCGGTACCCTCCTTATTGGATCGCCCTTTGTAAAAACATTGCCGGTCCAGATGTACCTGGCGTCCATGGGTTATGAGATGCAGATTGCATCGGTCACGAGCCTTATTATTACCATCCCCGGGATAATTTTATTATTATGTTTTGAACGTTTCATGAGGGCGGAATATTTATCCTCCTTCGGAAGACTGTAGGCTGGAGGAGAGATCAGATGACAAAGGTGAGAATTGAAAATTTACAGAAGAGTTATGGAAAACTTCAAGCTTTGAATGGTCTGTCCCTTAACCTTGAACCGGGTACATTAACCGCGGTGCTGGGACCTTCGGGATGCGGCAAAACCACATTACTCCGCGCCCTGGGGGGATTCCTGGAAGTGGACGGCGGGCAGATTTTCTTTGGCAATACGGAGGTTACAAAACTGCCTCCCCAGGACCGGGGCGCAGCCCTGGTCTTCCAGAACTATGCCCTGTGGCCGCATATGTCGGTATATGAGAATGTGGCCTATGGGCTGAAGCTGAAGAAATTTCCCAAAGACAGGATTGATTCTGCGGTCCGCAAAATAGTGGAACTGGTTGGCCTGGACAGCGACGCCCTGGAGAAGGGCCGCAAACCCACCCAGCTTTCCGGGGGGCAGCAGCAGCGGGTCGCCCTCGCCAGGGCTCTGGTAATTGAACCGTCCCTGCTGCTGCTGGATGAACCCCTGTCAAACCTGGATGCCAAGGTCAGGTCCCGGCTGCGGGTATACATCCGGGAGATTCAGCAGAAAGTCGGCATCACAGCATTGTATGTAACCCACGACCAGGAGGAAGCCCTTTCCATTGCGGATATCATCGTTGTTATGAACCGCGGAAAAATTATGCAGATCGGGACTCCCCAGGAAATATATTCAAATCCTTCCAACTTGTTTGTTGCCGAATTTATCGGGGACAGCACTATCCTCCATGGAATCATAAATACCGGGGGAAAACCCGAACTGGCGGGGAGCATTATCACCGGTATTCCTATTCATGCGGACAATGAAGGAAAGATTCAGCCCGGGGACAACATCAACATTGTCATGCGTGCGGCGGACCTTAATGTTCTTGGAAAAAATGAACAAATACCAAAATCCGACGAGGTCCTTCGCCTGGATGCCCATGCTGAGAGCAGCATGTTTATCGGATCCGAATACAAAAATATTATTACATTCAATGGACAGACTATCTTTGCCGACTGCGACAGGGATTATTCCGGCCAGGATGTGCAGCTTACCATTCCAAAGGACAGGATCAGGATTTTTAAATGACACAACGGTGGAGATAAACAGCTTCTTAAAAATTGTATTATCTCCACCGGACGTCCCGTAGGTTCATTGGATTGATTTGCCTTGCAGAAAGCATCTATATCAAACAGGCTTTTTCTTGGCATGTATAAAACTAGAGGCTTTTTCAAAATGTCAAATTTTGAAAAAGCAACCTTAGATGTAAGTGCAGAAAGAATACTATTTTATTTATGGGTAAGGAAATAGCATTCTTTCTGCAAAAGCCTTTTTCAAAACTAACCGAGTTTTGAAAAAGG
>JAVBPH010000054.1:0-13782 GCA_031549725.1 Treponemataceae bacterium | reverse complement strand
CCTTTTTCAAAACTCGGTTAGTTTTGAAAAAGGCTTTTGCAGAAAGAATGCTATTTCCTTACCCATAAATAAAATAGTATTCTTTCTGCACTTACATCTAAGGTTGCTTTTTCAAAATTTGACATTTTGAAAAAGCCTCTTGAGAATGTATAATTTTTCCGCAGGTTTTTATTGACAATTAAATATGCTGAAATTATATTTGAGACATGGATGTCGCTTTTCCCAAGAAGCCTCTTTCGATTAGTAAAGGCGGTAGAACAAGGCAATTTATAATTGATTCTGCGGCGGAAATGCTTAAGCAAAAAAGTTATTCCGCACTTACCATGCAGGATATTTGCGGGAAATGCGGTTTAAGCCGGGGAGGGCTTTACCGGCATTTTTCTTCCACAAAGGAAATTGTCATAGAAATCCTGAAACAGGAAATCCTGAAAGACCAGCGGAACCTCGATCAGGCTATTGCCCAGGAGAAAGATCCCGGGAGGTTATTAAAAAGTGCATTCCACCGTCAGAAAAAAGTGATCATGGAAGGAGGTGCAAAGCTTAATGCGGCTTTGTATGAGTTCACCGTCCTAGAACCGGATCAATACCCGCTGCTTTTGGAACAGTTTAATACGGCGGAAAGGACATTTTCCATGCTTATCGAATATGGCCAGCAAAAGGGAATTTTTAAATCCGTTAATGCCCCGGCAATCGCCCGGTCCATCTTTTTTTTATGGGAAGGGCTGATACTGTCATCCATTGCGGTGCCGATTCCTGAAAAAGTAATAGATGAACAGATACGGATTATGACCAAGTTGATTATGAAGGAAAGGACAAATGAAATGCCCATTGAAACCCTATAGTGTTTCAATGTAAAAATAGCTTTGAGAAAAGCTAAAAATAAATATTCGGAGGGAAACATGAAAAGGTTTATTCTGATTTGTTTGATCGGGCTGACCGTTGGCAGCGCAGGGCTTTTTGCGGATCACGGTAATGGCTTTGCCATTGGTCCTGTTATCAGCGGCGGCGGCGGGACAGGAGGTGCCGGCGGTACCGTGGGTGCTACGTTTAAATTCCCCAGTCTGCCGATATTCTGGAGTGCAAAGCTGCGGTTCAGCGGTGACGGTTTAGGATTTGGTGTTACCGGTGATTATTATTTTATTGACCGCGATTTAGTAACCGAGGGCAACTTCAATCTTGACTGGTATTTAGGTGCCGGGGCATACGTGAATATGGGATTTTATGATGATTTCCATCTTTCTTTAGGAGCCCGGGTGCCCATTGGTTTATCCTGGCATATTGCAGATCCCTTTGAGTTATATCTTGGGCTGATACCAAGCCTTGGGTTGGAGATTACTCCGGATGTTCATTTTCCCGATTTTGACATTGGCGCCGAACTGGGTTTCCGGTTCTGGTTCAATTAATACATATATTATTTGCGGTTGAACATGTCCTAAGTAAGGAAACCTCCGAAAAATTTCGGAGGTTTCCAATTAACCCATACTTCAAAAATCCTTGAATGATCTTTGTACTCCGGAGGACCGGTGCTGCTGCAGGTTCCCGGGATAACCCGCCATTTTTCCCGTCGTATCTATACAAATAAAAAATCCTGGAATATTATATAACAACTTTTTTGAGCCCCTCCGGGCTTTTGAGTTTTAATAAGGATCTATGATACGATTGATGTTTTATGGATTTTTTAAAAAAGATATCGAAGGAAATATTTTATGGCATTTTGTATCAACTGCGGAACCCGGATTAGTGACAAGGCAAAATTCTGCCGTTCCTGCGGAAAAGCCCAGGGGACTGGCCCGGAACAGTCCCAGATCATACAGCAGGTCCAGGATGGTCAATCCCAGGAAAACCAGAAAGATAGGGTAATGGCCGTACTGGCATATATTTTGTTTTTTGTTCCGCTTATTGCCGGAACATATAAAACGTCTCCTTTCGTTAAATACCATACCAACCAGGGAACTATTCTATTTATTGCAGCAATAGTATGGGGAATTCTTTTTGGAAAGATATCGGCCATTTTTGCTGTTCTGATGGGAATTGTGCCTGGCCTCTGGTTCTTAAAGTTTCCCCTATCCATAGTTGAAGATATTTACTGGATTGTTCCGGTAATATTTTTCATATACGGTATTGTCAACGCTGTTCAGGGCAAGTGCAAGCCCCTTCCGCTGATTGGCCGGATTACACTTTTCAAATAAATTCCAAAAAAGGCCGGACATTCAGGTCCCGCCGGTAATACCGGCACTGTATACCCGATGGACTGATTTTCTGGTTCCAGGATGGATATATTCATCTTCAAACTCTTAAAAAAGATATCTCCTTTTTTCTCCGGTCAAAATATATTCTTGGATGATGGATTGGTATTCCTGTTGGATGAATTTAAAAACCGTATCATTTGCCAAGGTTTCTTCAATTATATATTATGCATTACACATATTCACCCTGCCGGAGGCTTTTAGCCAGTAGAAGAAACTATTATTTATTTACTCATTTGTATTGTCATTTAGTATATTTAAAATACGCACAATTAAATAATCAGGCGTGTATCCTTGACTGGACAGAAAAGAAGGTACCGCCATATCAGAAAAACTCAACCCGGGCTGTCAGGTGAACCGGCGCAGCCAATCAGGTTTTGTCATTGTAAGCTAAAACACCGGGCGAATTTATGAACCGGCGGATGAGGGATGGCCTGTCAAAACCCTGTGACTTCATGCTGGGTGGACATTACCGGAAATTATCCGGTGCTGCCCAATAACAGAATACGGCATCCTAAAGGCAGGTGAGTTATGTTCAAAAATGTGAGCTTGAGAATAAAATTATTCGCCTTTGTCGCCCTGGTGGTGGTGATATCTTTTCTGGCGGTTTCCCTGCTTGTTTCAAACCGGAGCATCGATATAGCCAAGCAGGATGCCTTCAGCCTTACCGAGGAGATAGCTGAAAAATATAAAAACGAAATCATGGTGGAACTTCAGGGAGCCCGGGTAACATCGGAAACGCTTAAAGCGGTATTTGAAACTTTGAAGGATCACGGGATCACCGACCGGGACATGATGAACGGTATGCTGCAGAATGCCCTTGAACAGAAGGAGTATATCACCGCCTTTTGTGTAGCCTATGATCCTGACATGCTGGATCACAGGGATGCGGAGTATGCCGGACAGGGACCGATGTACGATGAAACAGGAAGATTTGCGCCCTATTGGAATAAGCTCGGTGAAAGCATTGCGGTGGAACCCCTGCTTGATATTGATGTACAGGACTGGTATATCGTCCCTAAAGAAACAAAAAAGGAATACATAACCAACCCCTATCCTTTCCATGTCCAGGGAAAGGATGTCATGCTGGCCAGTTTTATTTTCCCGATTATTCATGAGGATAATTTCATTGGTATTATCGCCTCCGACATTGTCCTCGACAAGCTCCAGGAAATGGTAGCCGAGGTGGATACCCGGGGCATGGGAGAATATACGGAAATCTTTTCCAATTCCGGAGCGGTGGTAGCCCATCCGGATAAACAATACCTGGGCAAAACAATTGCCGAGACCCTTCTTTATGATATGCTGATGTCTCACCCTGAAAAAATCAAAACCGCGGTCCAGTATGCACAATTATATATGGAAGGCAATCCGGTAAACGATTCTTCGGATGAAGTACAGCTGAAAGAATACATCCGGATGATCAGTTTTATTGATAACCTCCGGTCCTACGAGGCCAGTCCGGACAGTGTCAGCCTGGATTTGACACTGCTTACTCCTGCCCTGGCGGACAAGATCCTTGAATCCGATCCGGACCGGCTGAAATATGTACAAAAAGTATCAAAGGCTATTGAACTTGGCGAAATGTACATCTCCAGTGACCCCGATTATTACACCGTGTATATGCCTATTCAATTCAGTGAAGAAACAAAACCCTGGTCGGTTGCCGTAAGTATCCCTATGTCCGAGGTGTTGAAGGTTTCCAACAATATACGCAACTACATCCTCATCGTGTGTTTTATTTCGGTGGGGGTGATTGCCTTTGTCATTTACCTGATTTCAAAGAACATTACCAGCCCCATACTGACCCTGGCAAACACGGCAAAGCAATTGGGGGAGGGCGTGCTGGATGTGGAGGTTCCGCTGATTCAAAACAGTAAAGAGATTGGTATTTTGTCAAATGCCTTTAAGGTTATGGTCGAAAGAATTGACGACCTTATCAAAAAACTGAAAAACAATGCAAAAGAACTGAAAGATAAGAACCGTCACCTGAATCATCTGAATGAAATGCTGATTGCAGCAAACCATGTGGCGGAAATAATTATGAATGTGGAACATCAGCAGTTCCAGGATGTTCTGTATCAGTCCATCCATATTCTGGGGGAAAGCGCAGGGGCAGAGGCTATATCGATTTGGCAGAACATCACCTATCCGGACGGAAAGGTTTACGGCCGGCGTTTAGCCGCATGGGTTGCCGGAGAACCCGGTCAGTATTTGACCGCCGAGTCCATCATTGACCTTGACCAGCTTCTTCCCGGGTGGGATGGTCCGGCAAAATCAAAGGAATACCACGGCAGTATGATACTGGACGGCAGTGCATTTCTGCGCCGTCCGGATGCGCTCCTGCACAATGGTTCGCTTTTCTTTATCCCCCTTGTCCTGCATGATTCCTCCTGGGGTTTTGTAGCGTTGGCATATAAAACGGAACATTACCATCTGCCGGGTGATGCGGGGGAGATCCTCCGTTCCGGCGGGATGCTGATTGCTTCAGCAATCATACAAAACCGGATTTCCGAGGACCTTCAGGAAGCGGAAGAAAAAGCCGCCACGGATTCACTTACCGGTCTGACCAACCGTAACGGGTTTTTATTCAAAGCATCCGCGATTTATGCTGCCTGCAAGGAAGATCGTTCCCCGCTGACTCTCCTGTTTTTTGATCTTGATCATTTTAAAATGATCAATGATAAGTACGGACATCCCTTTGGGGATGAGGTTTTAAAGGCCTTTGCCTCGGTGATCAGGCAGGAAACCCGGGCGGCGGATGTGTGCTGCCGGTACGGCGGTGAAGAGTTTATACTGCTCTGCTGCAACTGCGATACACCGGTTGGGCTGGCAACCGCAGAAAGGATATTGGAATCCGTCAGGGATATCCGTTTTCCGGATTATCCGGGGTTTAGTTTTACCGTAAGTATCGGTATGGTATCTTCCATTCCGGACAAACAGGATACCCTGAATGGAGATATCCGGAAGGCGGATAGTGCACTTTATATGGCCAAAGACAATGGCCGGAACCAGGTTATGGTTTTTCCCCCGGCGGGGGTATAATTTAAAAATATTTTCCGGGATGATCAGTTCCATTGGAGAAATCATCGTATTATGGTCCTATCTATACAAATAAAAAATCCTGGAATATTATATAAAAAATAACTAATGGGCACTTCTAAAAACTGAAGTTTTTAGAAGTGCCCCAATCTCAAAATTCTTCCGGATTTTTGAGTTTCATAAGGATCTATGGTTTCAAGTTTTATGGATCCTACAAAAATTATATGGAGGTATATGATATGGCATTTTGTGAAAATTGCGGAGCCCAGATTAATGATGGAGCAAAGTTCTGCCCTTCCTGCGGAAAGGCGGTGGATCAGGATCAGTCTAATCAGCAGTCCCAGGCCAACGGATCCCAGAATACCAGTGCCCAGGATTCCCAGGAAAATAAAGTAATGGCCGTATTGGCATACATACTGTTTTTTATCCCCCTTATAGCCGGCACATATAAAACTTCTCCTTTTGTTAAATACCATACCAACCAGGGAACAGTTCTGTTTGTTGCAGCCGCAATTTGGGGAATTGTCTATGGGATTTTAACGGCCATCTTTACCGCCCTGGCATTTATCCCTGGTTTCTGGATTATCAGCACCATCGTATTTGCAGCGGGGGGATTGATCTGTCTTGTTCCTCTGGCATTTGCTATAGTAGGCATCGTGAATGCCGTTCAGGGTAAATGCAGTCCTCTTCCGGTGATAGGGAAGTATGAGCTTATCAAATAAGTTTGATAGAATAATTCTTAACAGGAATTACCCGTCCGGATGCAGCAGCCTGTCAAAAAGAACAGCCGCATAATCCTGGCACTTCCGGGAATGCAGAATTTCACCCCAACGGCTGCGGCTGTTGGGGTGTTTTTTATGGTTGTTACTTTTCCTAAAAAATATTGTTTTTGTCCATAATGGTGATAAATTTGTCTATATAATTGTTATATATACAGATAATATAGATATAATTCGAACTATATTTATGAATCATACAAGGAGTTTTTATGAAAAGATGTGAGCCCCGGGTTTTGTATTGTCTCATAATCCTTTGTTCTTTAATTATAGCGATTTCCTGCAGCAACCCTAGTGGGGGCGGTTCCTCCGATAACAACGGAAAAACTATGGACATTGAGCCAGTTTATTTTTATGTGGTTCCCGGTGGATCCGGCTTAAATAAAGGCGTTTCCTGGGAGAATGCCCTGGGGGATGTTCAGGAAGCCATAAATGAGGCTGTCCGGTCAGGGGGAAAAAACTATGTGCTTGTTATGGAAGGTACTTACCATCCAACTTCCAGTCCCAACTACGGGGGTTCGGGCCGGTTCAAACATTTTGCCCTTAAAAATAATGTGACGGTTATTGGCGGCTTTGATGGAAACGAAGCAGGAATTATTCCCTCGGGGGATCAAACAAAAACAATCCTTTCGGGAGACCTGAATGATAATAAAAGTTTCGATAATAATGATGTGTACCATGTGTTTTACCATCCCAGCGGTTTGAATAATACCGCGGTCTTACAAAACGTTACAATTTCCGGAGGGAATGCCAATGGGGATTGGGACAATATTCATAAATCCGGCGGCGGTATGTACAACAATGACAGCAATCCCACCATAATTAATTGTATATTCTCTGGAAATTATGCGGCCGGCTATGGTGGAGCTATATCCAATCAAAATAGTAATCCAACCATAAGCCGATGTACTTTTTCCGGAAATAGCACTGCTGACGGCGGCGGCGCAATATACAACTTGAGCAGTGATCCAACCATAAGCGATTGTACATTCTCAGGAAATACTGCCTATGCCGGCGGGGGAATGTACAATTCTTCCGGTGGTGGTACATATAATTTAGGGAGCAGCCCCATAATAACTAATTGTACATTCAATGGGAATTCCGTGGACCAATCCGGCGGAGCCATGTACAATGATTACAGAAGTAACCCCATCCTTACTAATTGTACAATAGTAGACAATTCTGCCGGATTCTACGGCGGCGGCGGTATGTATAATTACGGCCAGTGTGAACCTATAATCATTAACTGTACCTTCTCTGGTAATAGTGCTAGTAATGCGGGTGGAGCCTTATTTAATGAATCTTCCAGCTATCCCAAAGTATATGGAACTATTATGATAGGCAATTCCCCTTCTGAATATGCAGGGGACGCTCTGGGAGCGGACGTCGACAACCTGCTTTCCGGAACGGTAAACGCTGTATTCAGCAACATCCAGGGGGGTAAGGCTGTTCTGGATAATTATGGAGGCTCTACCAAGACAGTGAAGATTCTAACCGGAAATACAGATATCTGTTTATCTTCCAAACCATCCTGGCCCGGTGTAACCGTGCCCGCCAAGGACCAGCGGGGGTACACCCGTACTTCCACAGGGTTCTACCTGGGAGCAATGGATCCTTCGGTAAACCCCTAGTCTTATAAATGGCGGCGATGGTTTGATCCGTCGCCGTTTATTTTTTAGCGGGAAGGCGGATGCACTTAAATTGTTTAAACTTGCTGATATCCCGCAATGAGAGATCCTAAGGGTTCAGTTCTGTTTCGGTAATTTTCCGTACTTCAGTTTATTCGCAAGTGGGTGTAATACCTTCTGCTTGCTCCCGCGTGCTAGGCTTTGGGGCGTTCTCAAAATCTTGTAAATGAAAATTGTATGGGTATTAAACCCGCATAGCATCCATACCTTACAGAACCAACAAACCTCGCCGCCCCCGCGCGCTCTGCCTCGCACGCAAAAGCATGCAGAAGGTTTTTGATTCCCCGGACTTTCAGTCCCCGGGTTTATTAAAACGTTTTTTCGCATTCAGTTCGTTTCCTGTTTCAATGGCATTTTTCCCGAATTTCTGCTGAAGGTGGAATGTAACCGTATCCATCTTCTTTTTCCGTTCTTCGGTATTTGAATCCATAAGGGATATTTGGCGGGTGCCGGTTTGGGTAAGCCCGGTGAGGCTGATACCAATCAGCCTCACCGGCCGTTTCTCAATGGTATCCAGCAGCGATTCCGCAACCTCAAATATTTCATTTGCCCGGTTGGTGGCGGTCCCGGTTTTTGACCGGGTAATGGCCTGCATGTTGCCGTATGTAATCTTGAGCGTGATGGTACTGCAATAGATGTGCTTCTGGTGAATTTCAAAACTCAGTTCCTTTGCGGTAAGACGGAGGGCATCCTTCAGATAATCAAAATCCGTAATATCCTTCTGGAAAGTGTGTTCCTTTCCTATGGACTTTGGTTCCGCAAATGGCGTTACCCCCCGGCCGTCTTTTCCATCGGCGAACGCCAGAATTTCCCTGCCATGATTTCCCAGCAGGTCGATTACTCTTTGACTGTTCTGGTATATATCCCGGACCGTGTAAATCCCCGCCTTGTGAAGAACCGCCGCGGTTTTTTCGCCTACACCAAAAAGGATTCTCACATTCCGGTCAATGATCAGTTCTTTTAATGTTTCGGGATTTCCGATCTCGAAATATCCGTCGGGTTTCTTTTCCTCGCTGGCAAGTTTTGCAGACATCATGGTATAACCAAGACCAACCGAACAGGTAAGCCCGGTCTCTTCCTTTGTAAGACGCTTGATCTCCTGTCCAATATGCCCGGCGCCGCCAAACAGATGCGCCGAGCCGGTTACATCCAGATAACCCTCATCAAGGGAGATGTATTCTACCAAATCCGTATAGGTATTCCATATCTTATGGATTTGGTCCGAGGCTTCCTTGTATTTATACATGTTTGGGTGCATATAGATTCCCCGGGGACAGCGGCGGTATGCCTCTTTTATGCTCATGGCGGAATGAACCCCGTACTTTCTGGCTTCATAACTGCAGGTTGATACAACACCCCGCTCATGGGGTAAGGCGCCAATAATCAGGGGTTTCCCCGCCAAGTCCGGGTTGTCCCTGATTTCAACCGCCGCATAAAAAGCATCCATGTCTACGTGTATAATACTTCTGTTCATCCTGAGCCTTTGTAATTAATCGAGGCTTTTTCAAAATGTCAAATTTTGAAAAAGCAACCTTAGATGTAAGTGCAGAAAGAATACTATTTTATTTATGGGTAAGGAAATAGCATTCTTTCTGCAAAAGCCTTTTTCAAAACTAACCGAGTTTTGAAAATGGCTCAATCTTATAATACTATTATCATCCATCAGGCTTCAATTGGACAGGTCTAAGAAGATCAATATAAAAACCGGATGAGAAAAATTTATAAGGTTTACAAACAAAAGAGGATATATTAAAATATAGAGAAGAATAGCTAGCTTTGGAATCTGTTGTATTCATTGACAAAGATTGTTTGGAACTGAATTTTCCGAACAATCTTTATTGTTTTCATGGCTGTATAATTTAAAAATGAAGGTAATATTTATGGAAAGAAATAACAAATTAGAGGGTAAGTTTATTACGTGGTCACCGGAATTATCAGTGGGTATAGGATTTATTGATGACCAGCATAAGATACTGGTAAAGCTTATGAACGATCTTGCATCCCACACAGAAGCAGATATGGAAAACGAGCGGCTTTATTCCAAAAGTGTAATAAAGGAACTGCTCGATTATGTAAAAGTTCATTTTATCACCGAAGAGGAACTGATGCTGCAAACCGATTTCCAGGGTTATGATGAACATAAAAGTGAGCATGAGAATTTTGTCCTGAAGGTCGTTGATCTGGTAAAGGACTTCAATAATAACAAATCTCTGGCCATGGAAACATTAACGGCCTTTCTTAAAAAATGGATTCTGCATCATATCGCCGGGACGGATAAAAAGTATTCCGGTTATTTCAAAGAACATGGTATAAATGCCGATGGGCCGAATCCGCTTCATTCCCGGGAAATGGTGTCCGGGAAATAAGGAATCCAGTATACGTAACACGATACGTGATATGGCCGGCATTCAAAAAATACCGGAAGATAGTTTGATATGTTATTTCTTGTCCGGTATCATCAGCCCAAGTGGAAGGGAAAAAATAACTATTGTAATCCCATTTCATTGGTTTTTATGGAGGTCTTTTTCATGGGAACAAAAAGAGTTATGTCCGTTCTAGTCTTACTAATAATTGTTATAATGGGAAACCTGTACCGGCAATAAAGCATCCCAGCCGGATAACCAAGGACAGTCATCAATGGATGCGGATGTTATTGCATCGGCGACCACGAGCAGCAGGACAATTCTTGAGGCCATTGGGAATGCCCTGACGGAGAGTCCGCCGGGCAATTAGATAATATTAATAAATGAAAATACCCGAATGATATGCCGAAGATGCCTTGTATTCCAGCCTGCAATACGAAAAAATAATAAGCCTGTGCTATATTGTACGGTAATGCCTGATAACCATATCAGTCCGGAATTTACTTGCATTTTTATTTATCATTACCCTCATCATATTAAAGCAGATAGGGAGTTCCGTGCGCTGAAATAATAACAACAGGAAAAGAGGGTAATATGATAAGGAATAATTTACTTAAGTTAATAATCACTGTTCTATTCTTTATGGGAGTATTTAGTATGACCGGCTGTTCCAACCCTGCGGACAGCAGCGGCGGGGCTGATACCGGGTATCCTCCTGCTGCGCCTTTAGCTATAAGTGTATTTGAAGCGCACCAGCAGCTGACCATAACATGGAATGCAGTTTCCGCTGCAGAAAATTACACCGTGTATTACAGCCAGGGAACGGAACATACGGCTGCGGAAAAGCAGGAAAATGTAACCGAAAACAGTATATTGATTTCCGGTTTAACCAACGACGTAACCTACAATGTCTGGATCCGGGCTCATAATCAACATGGTCCAGGTAACGTAAGCAGCCCGGTCACCGGAATTCCGGCTGCGGCCCTGGCGGTCCCCGACAGGCCGGTGATTACAGAAGTGAAAGCCACAGATCCCGAAAAATTGGCAGTGACATGGAATGCGGTTTCCGGCGCAATCAGTTACAATGTATATTGCAGTACCACCGCGGTGCTGCCCGGTGCACCCGCCGAAACCGGGGGTACTTTTACCCGGCACTGCCCTCAGCGGCCTTAATGACAACACCCTGTATTATGTGTGGGTAAAGGCAGTTAACAGTATAGGTGACAGTCAGGTGAGCGAGCCCGTCGGTGCCCGTACTGTATTATCCATTCCTGACAATATAACAGTAACCGCCGAGGGCCTTAATCAATTGACGGTACGCTGGGATGCGGTGCCTAATGCGCTTTCATATAAAGTATATTACAGTACCTCCCAGACCCTCCCTGGTTCGACGGATAAAACGGGAATTTCCGGAACCAGTACCATCATCAGTAATCTTGCAAGTGATACGTTATATAATATATGGGTAGTTGTCACCAGCGGCACCGGCGACAGCGGTCCCAGTCAGTCCGTAAATGCCAGAACCCGGCTTCCTGTTCCGCCCAATATCCAGGTATCCGCTGTAGGAATCGGAGGGTTAAAGATAACATGGGATACACTTCCCAATGCGGATAATTACAAAATATACTACAGCAAAACCTCCACCCGCCCGGATACCCCCTTTGAAACCGTTGCTGCGGGTACGACAGTCTCAAACATCAGCAATCTTGATGACGATACCCCCTATAATGTATGGATTATGGCGGTCAACAATGCCGGCGAAGGCGCTGTCAACCAAATGTACAGCGGAAGGACCAATGCAATATTTACCATCACACTGATGAATGAAGGGGATGACTTCATAACCACCATCCCTATTGTTCAGGGTGGAACCCTTGGGGATGTTACTTTTCCTGCTTCAGTTAGTAGAAACAGTTCGCTGCCTTCTAATAGTGATTTCCTCTACTGGGGAATGGTCCGGAACAGCAAAACCGCCTATGACCCTGCAACAGTTGTTACCGGGAATATTACGATGTATGCCGTTTGGTGCAGGTATCTGCCTTATAGTCCTGGCTCAAGTCCAAAAACTTTATGGAACAGCCAATATCCATTGGATGGTATCTACAAGCTTCGCGGAGATGTTGACTACGTAATGTTGCATCCTTTCGGAAATGCAACAAACAAATTTACAGGAGTGTTGGATGGTAATGGCTATACTTTGAGCCGCGTTTTTTACGGTGTACCAATTTTAGGAGATAGTGCAGGAATCTTCGGGTTTACAGACGGGGCACATATCAAGAATATTACTGTAAAATCTCACCCCGGGTTCAGCCTGTCGGGAACCCACGTAGGCTATTTCAGTTTTCTTATTGGACATGCCGAAAACACCCTAATAGAAAATGTTACAATTGAAGGATATTACGAATATACTTATATGTCTTGGCCATCCGGCTCTGTATATGTAGGGGGTATAGTCGGATATGCGAAAAATTCAACCATTAAAAACTGTTCTATTTCAGGACTTTTACGTGCCGTCCCTTCTCCCTCCATGACTTTTTATGCCGGCAAGATTGTGGGAAAAAACGATAACTCTTCTGTTGAAAACTGTACTTCCACTGGGTTCACACTGCAGACAAATTAATGCAATTTTCAAAATACCGGGCGGCATCAGAACATATAACCTGAAAAAACAGTGTTGTTGTTTTAATGCCGCTTAGGGCAATGTAATATAAAAGGACTGTCTTAAAAAGTCAGTCTTTTTAATTTCTAAATAGCCGGATCATCTCCGGATTAAATTCCCGGGGGAGAATATGAATTATCAGGACTATTATCTTTGACGACTGTTCTCATCTCAGGAGTTCCGCCGGAACCCGCTCCGCCACCAGCAACACCATCAAGAATATAGTACCCGCCACCTCTACCAGTACCATTTGTATCACAGGTGTTGCCTGTAATCAATCCGCCATACATCCCCAAAAACCCCTGTCCCACATATACGCCAGCCCCATTATTACCGCTTGAATTTCCGGTAATGGTTCCTTTATATATAATAAATACCCCACGAATGTGATTCCCTTCTCCATCTTTAGTTCCGGTTCCTTCAGCATAGACTGCTCCGCCGTTTTCTGCCCTGTTTAGATTAATTGTCCCGCCGTGCATTGTAAACCGGCCATAGGAATTGATAAATACGGCTCCGCCGTTTCCTCTATTGGTATTTCCCTTGAGGGTAATATTATCTTCCATAATGAAAACACTGGTATTGGCTGTATCTCCGGTTACCGATATTAAGGCATTATTGTTATTGTCTATTCCCTGTAATGTTAAGGATTCACCGCTCTGTTTTGGTTTTTTTAAACCAAGAGTTGCTCCCGGATCTACGGTAAACAAACTGCCCAAGAAAGGATTACTTCCGGGATAACCAATGATCCTGTTTCCTGATGGTATAAGGATTACCGTTTTTGAAGCAGGAATAGTCAGGGTTTCCGGTATTTTTATATCTTCAACAAGAACAATAGTTGCCTGATTAATACCATCGGAAATCAATTGTTCCAGTATTTTTTTAATAGTTGTAGGGGTATCCTCCGTGGAACCATCCCCGCGTTCTGAATTGGAAGCATAAAAACATGTAAAGAAATCAGAAGGATACACGGTGGTAGGCATCCCGTCTTCATTGGAAAAGGTCAATGAG
>JAVBPH010000047.1:0-62443 GCA_031549725.1 Treponemataceae bacterium | reverse complement strand
GCCTTTTTCAAAACTCGGTTAGTTTTGAAAAAGGCTTTTGCAGAAAGAATGCTATTTCCTTACCCATACATAAAATAGTATTCTTTCTGCACGTACATCTAAGGTTGCTTTTTCAAAATTTGACATTTTGAAAAAGCCTCTAATTACTGTTCTTTTCTGTTTCGTTCTGTCATTGTAATGCCATCAAATCCCCAAGCATCAGGATTAAGTTCATCAATAATAAAATAATTCGCTTCTTCATTATTACCTAATACTTTTTCTGCAAGCTCCCTTGATGCTTTTAACATCCTATCCATTTCCTCAGGATTGGTAGTACCCTTTGACACCTTAATATTCACAAATACCACTTTTTTAGCTCCACTAAGATGACTTAGGGTTTTTCCACCAATTGCCCACTGATTTTCATTAAGCTCATCCACCGTTACTATGGTATGTTTTTTCTCACGCCCCATAATTTCTACAATTAAATCTGTTAAACCTTCAATAAACTGATCTGTCTTTTCCCGTGAAACCTGATCCTTAACTAATTTGATATTTACAAATGGCATCTTTGCTCCTCCTTATAATAAATACACTATTTTTATAGAATTACAGAATAAAAATATAACCAGAAATATTATATATAGTAATTTCAGTCCCCAATGATTGATTGACCCTCATGGATGCTGATGATATAATGTAAAATGTGAATTTGTAACAGAATGTTGAAAACTATTCAAGCCATGGGTGAAGATACATCAATACAGGGGCTTATTCAGCAAGCCTATGACAGTCTGAAAGCCTCAAATGCAGTTTCTGCCATGTTTGCGCTGGAAGAAGCGCTGAAGATTGATTTTGAAGATCCTGAAGTTGTGTATGCCCTGAAATGTGTTAACTGGTGGAATGAACGGCTGAAAAAACTTGATAATGTTCAGGATGCCTATGACCGGGGCGGTTTTATCCTTTCCCAATGGAAGGCTTTTTATAGTTTTCAGGACCGGATTGGCCCGGACTGTGAGCCCTGTTTGTACGCTGTACGGCGGTTTGTTTTTTCCACCGCCCTGGCCGCGTTCCAGGATGTGCTGGGGGACGGTCCCAATGAACATGACCCGGATCTGCTGCTCCAGGTCGGCAAATGTTACAAGGGTGTTGGAAACTACGACCAGGCCCTGAAGTACCTGGAACAGGCGGTAAGATTCAAACGGGAAGACGGGGCGGTCCTGTCGGAACTGGCGGATATAAATGCATTAATTGGGGAATCCCGGGCAGCCAAGGCCCTTTTCCGGGAAGCCTTTTTTATGGACCCCCAGGGAGTTGACCTGCGGTCACTGGAATCGGAACTGATCATCCTGCTCCAGAACAGGGTAAAGGATATGGGCTACAAGAGCCCGGAACTTGAAGAATGGATACCTATTTACGGTACCCTTTACGGGGTATTTTCCGTAAAAAGGGAATTAAAACAGGTGGAACTGGGGCGGCTGAAACAGTCCATATTTTCCCTGGAAAATGAAATGAGGAGCAATAACGATAACCGGTCCCTGATTATTCCCCGGCTGATCAACCGTTATTTCTGGCTGATCGACTATTATGAAAACACCCGGGAGGATCCCTCAAAAATCGAGGAGACCATGCTGAAAATCAAGGTGGTGGATCCTGTAATTTATGAAAAGTACAGGAATTAAATGATGCCCCGGCGCCTTTTAAAATCCATTTAAAAAGCAGCTTTCGCACCTCCGGTTTACGGAGGAAAAATTTTTAAAAATATACCGACCGGATCGGGTTATAAGTATCGATTTTTTAAAGATTGTTATGATATAATGGAAGGGCATATTTTAAATGTGTCCCTGACAAGCGGCATGTTAACCGTTAGACCAATTTTGAGCACCCATGAGGTGAGGAGTTAGAGATGTCAGAAGCTCTCCTGAAAAATGTTCAAGAAATGCTGAACGAAGAAAAGTGGACACGGGCCACCCTCAGTAATTATTCTACTAATCAATTTAAAGAATTGGATGCCGTATTAAAGGACGCCCGTGAGGCAAAACTGTACGATGAGCTGAAAAAAACCTGCGATGAACACCTGGTTCATACCAAGAACAGTATCATAGCCCTGTACCTTTCGGGGATGATCGCCCTTTCCCGGCAGATCATTGATGATGCGGCTCTGACGGTGCTGGTCAATATTTTTGTGGATAACCACAAATGGAATATTGTCAAATACCTCTGTGAAAGAATCCTCGATTACGGTGAATCAAAATTTGCCCTGCACATGCTGGCGGAATGTTACAAGAACGAAAATAACGAAGAAGCCATTTATGGTGTATGGGAACGGCTGGTCAGGATAGATTATGAGGAAGCCGACCTGTCAAAATCCCTGGGTGAATACTATGAAAAACAGGGAAAAATTGAAGAAGCCGTGGATTATTATAAAAAAGCCCTGCACCGCTACATCCACAAGCAATTGTTTACCAACGTCCGGGAAATCTGGTTAAAACTGCTGGAATTCGTCCCTGAGGACATCGATTTTTTCCTGCATGTTCAAAAGAAAGTAGCCAAAACCATCAGCGAAGATAAGGCGGCGATCCTGCTGCAGGATGTGTATACCTCCTGCAGGAAAAGGGGAAACATTACCACTGCCATCAATATCCTGAAGATCATCCTTCAATATGATGAAAAGGACGGCCTCGCCCGGAAGGAAATCGTAGACTGCTTCCGGGAAAAATACGCCGGTCACAGTCAGCTGGAAGAATATATCAAGGTATCCAACCTTTCCCAAAGCTGGCGGAACGTCCATGAAGCCATCATGGATTTTGAAAAGCATATTGCCTTCGACAAGGGAAATTTTGTGTTCCACCGGACCTGGGGTGTCGGCAGGATTGCCAAAGTCCAGGGGGATGATATTGTCATCGACTTTGCTAAAAAACGTGGCCATTCCATGTCATTAAAAATGGCGGTGGATGCCCTCCAGACTCTGCCTAAAAATCATATCTGGGTACTGAAAGCCACCCAGAAAAAAGAAGCCCTCCACGAAAAGGTGAAATCCGATCCGGTCTGGACACTGAAAACCATCATCAGGAGTTTTAATAATTCCTGTGACCTGAAGCATATCAAGGCTGAACTGGTGCCGTCGGTGCTTTCCCAGGGGGAATGGACCACCTGGAGTACCAAGGCCAGGGATATCCTGAAGGCGGATCCTTCCTTTGGGGTCAGCCCGGACAATATCGACCTGTATATGGTCAGGGAACGGCCTATCAGCATAGAAGAAAAATTGTTTAACCAGTTTAAGGCTGAAAAGAATTTCTTTGACCGGGTCCAGACCATCAGGACCTTTATTGCCCAGAAGGAGATTGAACTGGATTCGGAATACTTTTCCGAAATGTTCAACTATTTTACCGGGTACCTCCGGTCATACAACCAGGTGAATGAACAGGTGGTAGCGTCCTATCTTCTTGTAAAGGACCTGGTCCGGCGCTATCCCTATCTTGGTACAGGGCTGCAGCTCAACTTCCTTGAAATTTTTGACCAGGTGGAGGATGTCCCCGGCCTTTACATGAGTATAAAGGATGCAAAACTCCGGGAAGACCTGCTTAACCATATCAAACTTTTTGTTCCCGGATGGGCGGATATCTACATAAAACTGTTCCCCTATGCACTGGTAAGTTCCATTATTGTGAACCTTCAAAAAGAAGGGTACGAACAGAAACTGACCGCCCTGGTACAGAACTGTTTTGAAAATTACCGGGAATACCGGGAAGCGGTGGTCTGGATTTACCGGAACCTCCGGAACGAACCCTGGTTTGAAAAAACCGGACTTACCGAGGAAAAGCAGCTGATCACCCTGACCCATATTCTGGATATAAGCTTCCGGGAAATTGAAAACCGCCGGGATACCACGGAAAACCGGAAAATGAACAAGCAGGTGCAGACTATTTTATTTAAGGAAACTGCCCTGTATAACCTGGTGGACCGGGCTGACCAGGATACCATTACCCGGATCTATACCCTGATTGAGGATGTAAAGGATCTGGACCCCGCGGAAAAACTGAACCTCCGCAGCAGGATCCTGGACAAGCATCCCGACTTTAAATTTTACGGTGAGGCAGAAAAAACCGTCACCAGCCGGGGACTTATCGTTACCATGGCTATGTACGAGGAAAAACAGAAGCAGCTCCAGAATATTATGGATGTGGAAGTTCCCGCGAACTCCAAGGAAATTGCCTTTGCCCTTTCCCTGGGGGATCTCCGGGAAAATGCCGAGTATAAAGCAGCCAAGGAAAAACAGGAAATTCTCAATTCCACCGTGGCCAAACTCAAGGATGAAATTGAACGGGCCCAGCTGTTTGACCCCAACTCTATCAATACCAACAAGGTTTCCTTTGGTACCAGGGTAGTACTGGAAAACCTGACCGAAGGCGGGGAAGAAACCTATACCATCCTGGGTCCCTGGGAATCCGATCCGGAAAACATGATTATTTCCTATCAGTCACCCTTTGGAAATGTTATTCTGAATAAAACCATGGGAGAAACGTTTGATTTTAGTATAAATAACGAAAAAATAAGTTATACTGTAAAATCCATATTGGCTGCGCTATAATTTTTATATGCAGGGCTTTTCAAAATAGGGTACATTTTGAAAACCGCCCCAGGTCGATAAAAAAGCGGGCTGCTTTTGCTGCCCGCTTTGGAAATACCCCGAAAAGGAACAGGTACTATGAAAAAATGGTTTTTGGCAGTTCTGATTAGTTCGGTTTTCCTTTGCACTGTTTTCGGACAAAACAGGGGACCTATCGATCTGATTCTGGTGTTGGATACTTCTTCAAGTATGAGCGATTATAATGAACAGGTATCCGATTATCTGATCGGACCTTTTTTAAGGGAATTTCTCCGGATGGGAGATACCTTCCACCTCATTTCCTTTGCCGAAGAGCCAAGACTTGAATTATCCCGCCGGATAACCGAAAGGGGCGATGTGGAAACCATCATTGCCCGGCTTCTGCTCATGTATCCCCTGATCCGCCATACAGATATCATTTCAGCCGTTGATTTTGCCGAAGCCTATGCGGGCGGCCTGCCCAGCGGCCGGGCAAAAAAAGTGATAGTTATCACCGACGGTAAAAATAATGCCATCCCGGGCAGCAAAAACGCCAATGTCAATGATGATGAAATTGCCAGATTTCTTTCTTCCGGGGCTGCATCCCGGTTTACCCGGATGGGAGCTGATTTTTATTATGTAAAGGTTCCCCTGACCGGGGATGTTCCCGGAGGAATGCCTCCTGCCAGGACCTCCCCTGCAACCCAGCCGGCCGGTCCTTCCGCAGGAACGTCCCCGGGAACCTCCACCCAGCAGCCTTCCGGGCCTGTAACTCCCGGTACTTCCGCAACCACCGAACCCTCCCGGACTCCCCCAACCCAGCAGGCACAGCCGGGAACTTCCTCCGGGTCTTCCCAGACCACGGTTCCCCCTTCGACAGTACCCCAGGACTGGCCCTCCCCAACCGGTCAAACCCCGGATAGTACGCCTCTTTCCCAGGGAACAAGCCCTGATGGTTCCGGTTCTGCCGATGGTATTACTACCGGTCCGGACCAGACAATCCCATCCGATGGTACCGGCGGCTCCGGAACAAGTACGGTTCCTCCT
Organism: Treponemataceae bacterium; assembly: GCA_031549725.1. Lineage (GTDB taxonomy): Bacteria > Spirochaetota > Spirochaetia > Treponematales > Breznakiellaceae > UBA937. The sequence goes on along the minus strand of JAVBPH010000047.1, from coordinate 56,829 downwards.
GCATCGACTGGTATCCAGGACAATGATACTCCGCCTATGCAAACTACTACCCCGGACCGGTCCTCCGCCGGACAGGATTCGGGCAGTTCCATATCCGCATTCTTCAGTAATATTCCGCTGCCGATGATTATACTGCTGATCCTCATTGCTGCCTTGATTATTGGATTAATCATCTTCTTTATGACCAGAAACCTTCACAGGACACCCGGCAAGGCTGTCTATGAAGCCAGCAATTACAATGCCAAGGTGCTGCAGGATGTCCCGCCGGATGAAACGGCCAATAAAAATGCGGAACTGCTGGCCACATTTGCGGCCCGGCAGCGCCGGGGCAGCGGGACCCAAAGCCCCTACGGCCACGGCGGACGGCACAGCGGTAATATCCCGGTCAACGGCCCGTTGATGCTTTCCCTGTTTGTGGAAGACCAGAACACCGCCATCGGCCGCAGGAATATCCATACGGTTAAATCAGGGCATGTCTTCAGTGTGGGCGGCGGCAAATCCGATTTCCTGATCTTCCTGGTACCCATTCCGCCCCATATCGCGGAGGTACGTTTTGACGGCAAAAACTGCACCTTCATACCCAGAAAACCAAAGTATTTTCCGGACATTGGTTCCCAGCAGGTACCAAACTGTATTGGAAAAGTCATCCGGGTAGTTTCCGATAAAAATTATGAACTATTCGTCAGGATTGAACGTTACCATGATCCGCTGCTGGAACTGAACCGTTTGCTGAATTCCATCAGCCTCCCCGGCCCGCCGGATGATAAAGCCGGAAAGGACCAGGAATAGAGGGGAAATATAACCTCTCCGGACGGTTTGGTTCCTTTTTACAGTTCAGTCGTTCCCTTCGACAGGCTCAATAGCTGGGTGTGTTTAATGGGCTTCAATTATCTCATGACTTTATGACTTTTCTTTATTCGCAAGTGGGTTTAATACCTTCTCTGCACGCTCCTGCGTGGGAGGCTCTGGGGCGTTCTAAAAATCTTGTAAATCAAAATTGTATGGGTATCAAACCCACATAAAATCCATACCTTACAGAACCAACAAACCTCGCTGCCCCGCGCACTCTGCCTCGCACGCGAAAGCGTGCAGAAGGTTTTTGATTACGCCCGTTTTTGGCTACAAACGTTTCAACCTTCATCCAGGGCGTTAAAAAATCAACCGATGCAAGCATGGGGTATGAACCCCAACAGCCTTCCAATCAAATAATTGGTAGAGCCTTTTTCAAAATCCGCCGGACCGCAGGGTCCGTAATTTTGGAAAAGGCTTGGTATTATAAAATGATTTGAAATTATTTATATTGACTAATTTATATTTTATGTATAATTATTTAATGAATCAAACTTATTTCCTGGCAATGGGGAGATGTCTATGCAGATATACCAGAAGCGAAGGCTGTGTTTTATGATAATGCTGTTGGGATTGGTAGTATTTTCCTGCAGCAACCCTTCAGGAAGTCAGAATGATGAGGATATATTTGATCCGGAATCTGCGGTCTATGTTGTACCAGATGGCAGCGGTACCGCTGACGGTTCATCCTGGGATAATGCCATGGGTAATCTACAGGCTGCCATAGATCTGGTATTCCAAACTTCCGGGAAGGCCTATGTATTGGTTAAGCAGGGAACCTATTATCCTGTTTCACAGCCTAAAGTTTTAAATTTGAGTATTACCCGGTACAACCATTTTTCCCTGAGGAATAATGTGATCGTAATCGGAGGATTTTCCGGGACCGAAACAGGAAAAGTTCCCCAGGGGGATAGAACGAAAACGATCTTATCCGGGGATATTGGAATAAGGGGTAATAAAGATGATAACACCTATCATGTATTTTACCATCCGGAAGGACTTGCTCTCACGGAAACAGCAAAACTGCAAAATGTAACCATTGCTTGGGGGAATGCTGATGCTCCTGTGTTTCAATATATAGTCGGCGGCGGGATGTGCAACTGGAACAGCGGCAACCCTGAGCTTACAAATTGTATGTTCCTTGAGAATAACGCTTATGAAGCCGGTGGGATGTATAATTATTACAGCAGCCCCACCCTTATAAATTGTACGTTCTCGAAAAATTCCGCCACATCCGCGAGTGGTGGTATGGGAAATACCTATAGCAGCCCTCAACTTATAAAATGTACTTTTTCAGATAATATTTCCTCCGGAGCAGACACATCTAATGGCGGGGGGATGAACAATTATTTCAGTAATCCCACCATTATTGACTGTAATTTTGCCGGAAATACAGCCAAATATGGCGGCGGGGTCTTCAATTATTCGAGCAGCCCCAGCTTTATCAATTGTATTTTTTCTAAAAACATTACCACTAAGGATGGTGGTGGAATGTGCAATGAAGAAGGTAGCAACCTAAAAATCAATAACTGTACCTTTTCAGAGAATAATGGCCATTATGGCGGAGCCATACGCAACAGCAAAAGTAATCCCAGGATTGAAAATTGTACTTTTACAGAAAATGCCGCCACCCTACCCGGCGGCGGCATGTATAACACTGACAATAGTATGCCTATACTCATCAATTGTACCTTTTCTCGTAATAAGGCGAATAGTCCCGGTGGTGGTATATACAACTACAATGGCAGCCCTACCCTTATTAATTGCACCTTTTCTGGAAATACAGGCAGTAATGGCGGAGGTTTATATAGCGGCGGCACCGGTACCCTCAGTGTGTATGGTACAATTATTGTGGGCAATACCAAAACTGAAAGTGGCGGCGGCATCAGCGAAATTGCAGGAAATGCTTTTGCCAAAGATGTGGATAATCTGCTTTCCGGGTCTGTTTCCGTAATATTCCAGCATCTGGAAACCGTTGACGGTGTGGTAAAGGCTAAACTGCAGTACAACGGAGGCCCCACCATGACCCTGATGATTAATAAGGGGATAACAGGAACCTTCCGGACCTCATTGCCTTCCTGGAGTGGTGAATCCGTACCATTAAAGGACCAGCGGGAATACCGGCGTTCGTCCTTAATGTTCTATAAGGGAGCGGTAGATCCGGCAGGGACAAAACCATAAATATATAAGTTGTATCTGCTCCGGTGGTTGAGGCTCCCGAAACCACCGGGGGCATTTCCGTAATTATATACTAATTGAAGTTTGTGAAGTTCATATCTTTATACTCATTTTCATCCGTCTCTGGGTTTATAAAAACTTCTTCATTTTATATTTGAGGGTACATTTTAGTTCCCGGCTGCCTGGGGTTCAGCTTCTTTAACCGGAACTCCCAGTTTTTCCAGGGTGGTCCTGGCTTTCCTGGAAAGGCCTCCGTATTTCTTTTCATCGGTAAATGGCTGGACCTTATCCGCCAGGCTTTTCAGGTTGTTTTTGACGATCATGTCCATGGCGTAGGACCGCTCCACCACCCCGCCGGAATCCAGGAATTTGGAGGCCAGATCGGCCACCTTCGTGGTTTCTGCGGCGGCGATGATCCTGCATAAACCGTTGTACAGGGCGGTCTGGTTCCGGGTTTTTGCATCCTCCAGTTCAACGATGAATTTATCGGTGTATGTATTGGCTTTGTGGTTTATGAGCATTTCCCCGGCAACAAGCCGGACCCGGTCGGCATTCTTCCGTTCAAAAAAGAGGTCCGACAGAATAGTAAAACATTCATCGGTACCGATATTTCCCAGGGCTTTAATGGCTTCATCCTTCACCGAAGGAACCTCATCTTTTTCCGCCCGGAATTTCAGAAAAGGAATGGCAGCGACAAGCTTTCTCTCATTTGCTGCCTGGGCTGCGGCGATTCTGGTTTTGTAAAAGGAATCCCGGAAGGCTTCAATAATGGCCTTGTCCACATCATCCCCGGAAAATGGCCCCAGGGCTCCCACAGCGGTGGACCGGAGATTGGGGTCGGCGGAAGAGACACAGGTGATGATGGTTTTTAATCCCCGGGGATCACCAATTTTCGACAAGGAAGTAACCGCCGCCATCCTCCGGGTAACCCGTTCATCGGTGTTGCCCGCAATAGTAATAAGAAAATCCACGCTTTCCGGACTTCCCAGCTCACCCAGGGAAGTAATAATTTCCCTCCGGTTTTCGTCGCTGGTTTCGTGGTTTTCATAGTATTGAATAAGATAATCCGCAACATTTGGGGCATCCGCCGGGTCCGCACCGCCGCACTTTCCCAGCGCCCTAAAAGCGGCCCCCATAAAACGCTGCTCGTTGGAATTAAGAACATCCATCAGGGAATCCGCAGCGCCCGGGGCTTTGACATATCCCAGGTAGTTGATTGCCGCCAGAACAGCCTGGTTTGCTTCATCATCCCGGTTTTTTAGGGCTTCCAGGGCCCTGGGTTCCAATCCGTTTTTTTTGCGGTCCCCGAAAAAAGTAAATACCTCGGTCAGGATGGTCCCGTTTTTTGTGGAATTCATGAGATCGATCAGCTCATCATCCATGGAGTCATTTTTTTCGTTTTTTAGTGACTTTATCAATTCTATAATTTCATTTTCGGTGCCATACCGCAGGGTTTCATAACGGGCTCTTTCCAGGGCGCTAAGCTTGCTCAAATCCACCTGTTTTGAAGTACCATTCTTGGGCTGCTCCTGGGCAAAAAGACCGGCCAGGGAAATCATCATCCATATCAGCAAAACGGATATTCTATTCATGTTTTTACTCCGCAGATTTGTAATTTGAAAGAAAAGATTTTTTAAACTCCAAAAAGGAATTCTTTTCGATAGCCTCCCGGGCTTCCTTAACCAGATCGTGCAGAAAATAAAGATTGTGGTAACTGGCCAGCATGGAACAGAGGATCTCCTGGGTTTTGAAAAGATGCCTTAAATAAGCCCGGCTGTATTCCCGGCAAACCTTACAGGAACATTCCCGGTCAATGGGATTATGGTCAAATTGATTTTCAGCTTTTTTTAATGCAAAGGGACCTTTCCGGGAAAACACATGGCCGTTCCTGCCGGTCCTGGTGGGAAATACGCAATCAAACATATCGATCCCATGTTCAATAGCATCCAGAATATATTCCGGGGTACCAATTCCCATAACATACCTGGGTTTTTCCCGGGGTAAGAGGGATGCGGTATAAGCCAGGTATTCGGCAAATACCTCAGGGGGTTCTCCCACGGATAAACCACCAATGGCAATTCCCGGTGTATCGGCTTTCACCGCCAGTTCCGCACTTTGTTCCCGGAGATCCTTGAAAAAATTTCCCTGAACAATGGCAAAAAGTTTTCCTTCGTATCCCTGGGAAACGGATTCCTTCCATGCTGAGAGGGCCCGGCCAAGCCAAAGATCCGTGGTATTCAGCGCTTTGATGGCTTCCTTTTTTTCCACATCCCAACTGGTACATACATCCAGCTGCATCTGGATATCGCTGTTTAAAATTCTTTGAATTTCCACCACCCGCTCAGGACTGAGCACGTGGTATGATCCGTCTATATGGGAACGGAATTTTACCCCCTCGGGGGTGATTTTTCTCATCTGGGCCAGGGAAAACACCTGGAAGCCCCCGGAATCGGTAAGGATATTCCCGTCCCAGGCCATAAAATCATGGAGCCCACCAAAGGTTTTTATTACCTCTGTCCCGGGGCGAAGATATAAATGATACGTATTGGATAGTATAATTTCAAATCCAATTTCCTTTAAATCATCCTTGGTTAAGGCTTTTACGGTTCCGTTGGTTCCCACGGGCATAAAGACCGGGGTTTTAACTGTCCCATGGGGAAGTGACAATAAGCCTGTCCTGGCATGGGAATCCGGATCGCTGTGGTGTATTGAAAAAATTGATTCAGCCATTTATGTCTTGGTACTCCGCAATAAAAATAATCCAATTACTATAAAGGTTACCACCGGAATCCAGGCCCCCATCAAAGGAGGAATGTAATCCAGTTTGGCCATCATCATGGTGATCATTTCTATGATATAGAATACCACAGAAACCCCCAGACTGGCCAACAGGCTCATAAGCAGGATGTTTTTCCTGAATCTGCCCCCCATGGCCACGGAAAGAAGAATCACCACCAGCGAGGCCGCGGGAAAGGAAAAACGGTGGTGAAAATCCGCTTCCGCCGCAGTATAGGGCAGCCCCGCCGCTTTCAGGTCCCGGATAAACAGGACCGCATCCCTGGTCTGAAGCTCTTCCACCTCCACCGCATTCCGTTTAAACACATCCGGTTCCTCATTATAGATAGTACCCCCATCGTAGGAATGGGCCCTCAGGATACCCTCCACCCAGGAATACACCAGGGCATTCTGGAATTCCCAATGGTCCCCTTCCCAGGTGGCCTTCTGAGCCCTGAGCAGGGCCTTGAATTCACCCTCAGGGGTCTGTTCTATAATACTGATACCAGTGAGGCTTTTAGCTTTATCGTCATATAAATCAACCGAATAAACGGTTTGACCGTTATTTGTCTTAAAAACAATATTTGCCCGGTTTTCAGAAAAATTCTGGTTCAGCAGGGATTTGGAAAGAAAGTTTTTTTCCCTGAAGGTCGGAATAACCACCAGGTCATCAAAAAAAAATGAAAAAAACGATACCAAAATTCCCAGAAGGATAAAGGGAACTACAAATCTTCTGTAGGGGATACCGGATGAAAAAACCGCGGTTAGTTCGTTCCTGGAATACAGATCACCCAGGGTATAGGCGGTGGCAAAAAGCAGGGAAATGGGTAAAGCATAGGAAACACTTTTCGGAATATAATACAAACTTATTTTCATGATATTCAGAAAAGCTATTTCGCTGTTCAGGTAACGCCAGAGATTGGCAAACAGGTCCACCAGGAGCAGCAGAGATACAAACATGAAGATTGCCACCAGAAAAACCGGCAAAAATTGTTTTAGTACATACCGGTCCAGGATCATTGTCGTACCCTAATAATTGCCAATACCGAACCTACGGAGATTGCCAGGATATTCGGCATCCACATGGACCAGAATGCGGAAAATCCCAAACGGACCCCCATGTTTTGTCCCCCTAAAAGAAGGGCCCAGTACACAAAAGAAATGATCAGCCCGAAAATAAACCCCACGGTCTGGCCGCTTTTTCTGGCCAGCAGCCCGATGGGTACCGCAAGAAACATAAAACAAAATGCTCCAAAGGGAATGGAAAACTTTTTATAATATTCCAGCCTATATATCAGCAGACCCCGGTCCTGCATTATCCTGGAAATGTAGTCTTTTTCCTGGGTAAGATTGGACGCCAGGGTTCTGCGGGTATTCCAGGCACTGTTTTCAGGACCCCGGCGCAAAACATCCTCAAGTTTCATGGTCAGATTCATGGACTGGACCTGCCTTTTTTCCATATTGGACTGGAGCCCCGCTTCGGTACTTTTAATATCCTTTTTAACATCCTTCGAACTCATTTCCCGGGGACCGATAGAATAATTGTCCTCAAAAAAATCCGCCTGGGGAACGGTGTACTGCAGAAAGGAAGTTGATGCATAATCATAATTTTCCCGGGAAATTTCCCGGGATGTCTGGATAAACGCATCCGAAAGATGGAGATCCAATCCCTTGATACCCGCATCCTTCAGTTCCGCATTATTGGCCAGGATAATCCTTCTTTCCCCTTCGCTGGTTCTGTCCATAATTACCACATTGTCTATGGATGTGCCCGTCACATTTCCGGTAACCACCACCGTATCATTGAACCGTTTTACCGAATTGGATTCCAGTTCCAGTGCGGGGGTGGAAAAAAGTATCTTCCTGTAAAGCCGGGAAAACTCTATGGTTCCCGCAGGAAGAAGCACATCATTGGCAAAAAAAGAAATAAGGGAAATGGATATGCCCACCACAAAGGCGGGGATAAAAATATTGAGGTATGACAACCCTGAAGTGAGCATCACCAGTATTTCGTTATCCGAGGAAAGCCTCCCGATGGTCATTAAGGTTCCCACCAGGGCTCCAAAGGGTGCTGCCATGGCAATCACCGCGGGAAGGGAATAAAACACCAGTAATGCCACCTGGTAAAAGGGCACCCGCTTGGACAGAATGTCCTGGGCCATCAAAAGTAATTGATTTACAAAGAAAATAAAAAAGAAAAAAAGAAATGAAACCAGGAAGGAAAAAGCAGCTTCCAGTACAATAGATTTGAAAATAGTCAGGGATATGGTACGGTTTGATTTCATCTGTTTAATTATAAACCTGTAGAGCCAAAACCTCCACTGCCCCGGTTGGTGGCGGATAATTCCCGGGTTTCATCCATCCGTACCTGTACCGCCGGCGCAAATACCAGCTGGGCTATCCGGTCACCGTTCTGGATGGTCACCGGAGCTGGTCCAAGGTTTATAAGAATCACCTTAACCTCACCCCGGTAATCCGAATCGATGGTTCCCGGACTGTTGAGGACGGTTACCCCGGATTTTGCAGCCAGTCCCGACCTGGGCCGTACCTGGCATTCATATCCCCGGGGGATTTCCATTTTTAATCCCGTGGGAACCAGAACGGTCTGCATGGGATGTAATAAAACAGGCTGGTCAATCCGGGCACGGATATCCGCACCGGCTGCCCCGGGACTTTCATACCGGGGCAGTTCCGCCAGGGGATCGGTTTTAACAAATAAAACTTGGGGCCCTTGGGTCTTATCCATGGTGCTGATGATTATTGATTATCAATTGCATCGATATAAGAAAGGTTCAGCCGGCCCATCTTATCAATCTCCAGGAGCTTGACAGGGATTTCCTGGCCTTCCTTAACCACATCCCCCACATTGGCAATCCTTGTGCGGGAAAGTTTTGAAATGTGAACCAGCCCTTCCTTGCCCGGGAGAATCTCCACGAAAGCGCCGAAATCCATGATCCGTTTGACGGTTCCCTGGTAAATCCGGCCTACCTCCGGGTCGGAAACGATGCCGGTTACTGCGGCCTTTGCGTCTTCCGCATCCTTGGTATTTTTCCCGTAAATTGTGACTGTTCCATCGTTATCCGTGTTGATGGTAACGCTGTACTGTTCACAAAGGGCCTTTACATTTTTTCCTCCGGGACCAATAAGAGCACCGATCTTGTCGGTATCAATCTTCATGGTAACAATCCGGGGGGCAAATTCACTGATATGGTCAATGGGTTTGCTGATGGTCTGGTTCATGATATTCAGGATATGGAGCCTTCCCCGTTTTGCCTGGTCCAGGGCTTTCCGCATGACCCCGGGGCTAACCCCGGTGATCTTGATATCCATCTGGAAACCGGTGATCCCGTCTGCGGTTCCGGCAACCTTAAAGTCCATATCACCCAGGTGATCCTCTTCACCCAGGATGTCCGAAAGCACCGCAAAGCGGTCCCCGTCGGTGATAAGCCCCATGGCAATTCCCGCCACGGGTTTTTTCATGGGTACCCCCGCATGGAGCATGGAGAGGGTTCCGCCGCAGACCGATGCCATGGATGAGGACCCGTTGGATTCCATGATTTCGGAAACCACCCGGATGGTGTAGGGAAATACATCCTTGCTGGGAACCATGGCTTCCAGGGAACGGCGGGCCAGGTTTCCATGGCCTATTTCCCGGCGGCCGGTTCCCATACGGCCCACTTCACCCACCGAATAGGGGGGGAAGTTATAATGAAGGATGAAATGCTCCCGTTTATCACCTTCGATATCATCATAGATTTGTTCGTCAAAAACGGTACCCAGGGTGGTAACCGCCAGTGCCTGGGTTTCTCCCCGGGTAAACAATGCGGATCCATGGGTACGGGCAAGAATACCTATTTCACAGGTAATGTCCCGGATATCCTCGGTACCGCGGCCGTCAACCCGGAGTCCCTTATCCAGGATGGAGGACCGGAGTATTTCATATTCCATGTCTTCAAAAAGGGCAAAGAACAGTTTTTGCTGCATTTCATCTTTTAACTGTTCTTCGTACTGGGTTTCGAATTCGGTTTTTACAGCCTTGATTGCATCACCCCGTTCCTGCTTACCCTTTACAAAACACGCCTTTTCAAGTTTCGGATACGCGGCGCTCCGGATGGTATCCTTATTTTCCAGGACATACACGGTTTCCACCAGGGGAAGTTTTTCCTTCCCGGCAATTTTCCGCAATTCGTCCTGCAGATTACAGAGTTCAATAATAAACTGATGGGCTTTTTCCAGGGCGGCAATCATCAGGTCCTCATCAACCTCATCTGCGCCGCCTTCAACCATGGTAATGCCGTCTTTGGTACCGGCCACCACAATTTCAAGCCGGGCTTTTTCAATCTGGCTGTAGGTGGGGTTCAGTACCAGTTCATCCCCGATAGCACAAACCCGGACACCTGCGATGGGACCGTTAAAGGGAATGTCCGAAATATGCACCGCCGCGGAGGAAGCAATAATTGAAAGTATATCCGGGGGATTTACCATATCCGTGGAAACCGTGGTGGGCACCACCTGGATTTCCCGGCCAAAGCTCTTGTCAAAAAGGGGTCTCATGGGCCTGTCGATAAGACGGGAAACCAGAATTTCCTTGTCCTTGGGCCGGCTTTCCCGCTTAATAAATCCGCCGGGAATTTTTCCTGCGGCATAATATTTTTCATTATAATCTACAGTCAGGGGTACATAATCGAGTCCCTCGACACTGTTGGAACTTGTACACGCAGTGGCAATAACTGCAGAACCCGCATATTGGGCAAATACAGAGCCGTTGGCCTGTTTTGCAATCCTGCCGGTTTCAAGGATCAGCTCCTCTCCGGCGATTTGAAATGTAACTCTTTGAATCATAACCTTTCCAATTAAAAAAATAGGCGCACCGAATGTTTTTCCTGGTTCGCCCTCGAACAGAACTTTACAAATGCATAAAAAAGCAAAAACCCGGGAACAGGCAAAAAAATCAATAGGCCAGTCCCGGGCTTCTCCATTATTTGCGGAGTCCTAATTCTTTAATTAACGACCGGTAACCTTCAAGGTCCGTCCGTTGTATGTATTTCAGCATCCTCCGGCGCTGACCAACCAGGATAAGCAAACCACGCTGGCTGGATTTATCTTTCTTGAATTGTTTACAGTGCTCGGTGAGCTGGTTAATCCGCTCCGTTAAAAGAGCAATCTGAACCTTGGTAGCACCGGTATCTTTCTCGTTTTTTCCGAATTTATTTACGATACCGGATACTTCTTGTTTGTCTAAAGCCATATCTTTTACACTCCTTGGGAACTGTTTTAAAAAAGAGAGCTTTTCCAAAAACTGAAATTCTGAAAAAGCAACCCTGGATTTAAGAGAATATGCCCAAAAGGGTTGCGGACATTTTCTCTATAAAAGGCAAGGCGGATGGACTTGTCACTCCTTCCGTGGCCTGGGAATCTCTAAAAAAATTAGATATCCCTTTATATAAATTCAATACTGTCAGTATTGAGATCGGAAGGAATAAATATGATGCCGTTATCAATAACAGCGTCCGTTTTAATTCCTTCGTCCGAATTCACCGGGAAAAGCAAAACAGGATACCGGCCGTCTGGCGGCGAAATCTGGCCTGAGGCTGCAACATTAAAAAAGATTCCGCCGTTTCCAGGGGTTATGGATATACTGCTTACATCAATTTTAAAGTTTCGACCGAGAAGCGCCCGGGCCCCGACGAGGTCTCCGGACAAAATCGCGGTGCGGATCCTGCTGGAACTGACAGGTTCGTTGCCGGCCGTAACGGGTTCCACCACTTCAGTGGGAATGCCCTCCACGGCATTTATCTCCTTAATCAGAGCAGCATTGGTATCCAGCTTGTGGCCGCATCGAAAATTGCTTCCAATTACCAAATAACGCAGATTTCCCCGAATTCTTAATGTATCGATGAATTCTCTTCCCCCCAGTTTACTGAAATTGCCGGAAAAGTCAATCAGCACTGCCTGGGATATATGGAAGGATTCAAGAATCTCCAGTTTCTGTTTCAAACTGATAATATTTCCCCGGAATAATTCGGGATACAAAACATACTTTGGGTTTGATAAAAAGGTGATTACCGTTGGGGTAAGGTCTTTTTCCATGGCAGCGATTTTGCGGATCAGGGTTTGGTGGCCCAGATGAACCCCGTCAAAGACGCCAATGGTCATGGCGGTCCCCCGGCGAGGGGAATCCCGGGCAATAAAAGTATCCCAGCTAATTACGTGCATAGATATACCCATACTGCCAGGTTCCGTTGGATTCCTGGATAATACCGATAAAATCTCCGTTCTGACTAAAAATTGCCAGACTGGAACCAAGAACTGTATCTTTATCTGTACATGTTAAGGCAATTTGTGAGGTATCAATACACTCCTCTATTGGACGTCCGTGGATAAATTTAAGGGATACCCGGTCATCCACGGTGATACAGGGAATATGAAGGGCCCGGAACATCAATTGATTAACCGGTTTCAGGGCCTTCCGGACCGCCTCCGCCGGGTCGGATTCAGCGGAAGGATTAACCGCCTGGTCCAGGGAAAACCCGGCTATCCCGGACCTGTTTAAATACACCAGGTGGCCGCAGGATCCGGCATCATAAGCCAAGTCCCTGGCCAGGGACCGGATGTAGGTTCCCTTGGAGCAGGCTACCCGGATGGTGCCCTTACCCTCCTGGTCAAATGCATCTAAACCGAGGGAATAGATTTCCACCGGACGTTCCTGCATGGACACCTCCGCCCCTGCCCTGGCCAGGGTATGGGCCCGTTTCCCGTTGATATGGATTGATGAATATACCGGGGGTTTCTGCATAATCTTTCCTATGAACCTGGGAATGGATGATTCTATGGCTTCCCTGGAAGGAATGGCGCATTCCTTTACCACCTGTCCTTCCGGATCAAGGGTATCCGTTTCAACGCCAAATTTGATAATTCCTTCGTAGTTTTTATCACAGTTAAGAAACCAGGGAATAAGTTTGGTGCATCTGCCTGTCAAAACAATGAGGAGTCCCCCGGCAAATTTATCCAGGGTTCCCGCATGGCCGACCCTGGAAGTTCCCAGGGCTTTTTTGACCATTGAAAGAGAATCAAAGGATGTTTGTCCGGGATTTTTATGCAGCAGTAAATATCCGTTGGTATCATTCTCGGTTTTCACCGGAAAGGCCCTCTATTTTTTTAATCATGTCAAAACCGTCTTTTATACTGGAATCCTCATGAAACCGGAGTTTCGGGATCTGCCGGATATGCATCTGTAAATTTAGCTGGGACTGGATAAAACCCGCGGCGCTTTGAAGCCCCGCAACGCCTTTCTTCAGCCCTTCCTCGGTTTTGTAGCTGGAAACATACACATCCGCAAAGGCCAGATCCCGGGACACTTCTACTCTGGTAACAGAAAGAAATGTATCAACCCGGGGATCCTTTATTTTGCCTTCCACGATAAAAGAACCTATTTTTTCCTGGATGAGCCGCCCCACCCGTTCTAATCTGAAATCAGACATATATTATTGGCTTAACTTCCTGGCAACTTCAACGATCTCGAAGACCTCAAACTGGTCACCCACCTGGATGGAATCGAAACCTTCAAGGCCAATACCGCATTCGTATCCCGCGGCCACTTCCCGGGCATCATCCTTGAAACGCCGGAGGGACGCGATTTTACTCGTATGAATAACAATCCCATCCCGGATAACATTTACGCTGGCACTGCGCTTAACCGTTCCGGTAAGAACATAACAGCCCGCAATGGTTCCAATCTTGGGTACCTTAAAGGTGTCCCTGACTTCCACAGTGGCAATAACCTCTTCCTTGGTATCCGGGGTCAGCATGCCTTCCATGGCCTGCTGGATTTCCTCCACGGCCTTGTAGATGACATTGTACTTGCGGATATCGACCTTTTCGGAATCGGCGATAGCCTTTGCCTTTGGGGTGGGTCTGACGTTAAAGCCTATGATGATCGCATTGGAAGCAATGGCCAGATCCACGTCACCTTCGTTAATGGCTCCAGGCAGGGCCTGGATTGCGTTCAGCCGGATTTCCTTGGTGGAAAGTTTTTCCAGGCTGGATTTAAGGGCCTCCGCGGAACCCTGAACGTCGGACTTGATAATAACCTTAAGCTCCTGGATTTCTCCGTCGCTGATGGTATCATAAAGATTGTCCAGGGTGATTTTTTTGACATGCTTGGAGTCTTCAAACCGTTTTAATTCCTGGCGTTTACCGCTGATACCCCGGGCGGTCCGTTCATCATCCACCACCTGGATGGGGTCCCCCGCATTGGGAATACCCTCAAAGCCAAGAACTTCCACAGGCATGGAGGGGGTGGCTTCATCAACCTTAACCCCCCGGTCATTAAAAAGCGCCCTGACCTTTCCGGGCCATATGCCTGCCACAAAGGAATCACCGATATGGAGGGTTCCCGCTTCGACAATTACGGTTGCCACAATACCCCGGCCATGGTCGATCCGGGATTCCAGGATCTTCCCTTCCGCGGCCCGGTTATAGTTTGCCTTCAGGTCCTGAATTTCGGCTTCCAGCAGGATAGCGTCAATTAACTTATCGATACCTTCTTTTTTAAGGGCCGATACTTCCACAAACATGGTCTGTCCGCCCCAGTCTTCCGGCATAAGTCCCAGTTCGGAGAGCTGGCTTTTTACTTTGTCGGGATTAGCCTCGGGTTTATCAATTTTGTTTACCGCAACAATAATAGGAACCCCGGCTTCCTTGGCATGGTTGATGGCTTCCACGGTCTGGGGCATAACGCCGTCATCCGCGGCAACCACCAGGACCACAATATCGGTTACCTGGGCGCCCCGGGCCCTCATTCTGGTGAATGCCTCATGGCCGGGGGTATCGAGGAAGGTGATTTTTCCCTTGGGGGTGTCCACCGTATAGGCTCCGATATGCTGGGTAATTCCGCCGAATTCGTCCGAGGCGGTATCCGCCTTGCGGATAGCATCCAGCAGTTTGGTTTTACCATGGTCAACGTGTCCCATGACGGTGACCACCGGAGGCCTGGGAGCCATGGAAGCTTCGTCATCGGATTCCATTTCGATGACGGTTTCATCGTAAAGGTTAACTATCTTTACTTCGGTCCCGTATTCCGCCGCCAGGATTGCGGCGGTTTCCGCATCAATCTGCTGGTTGATGGTAACCATCATGCCCATACTCATCAGTTTCTGGATAAGTTCGGAAGCCTTGAGGTTCATCTTCCTGGCCAATTCCGATACGGATATCACTTCCATAATGTCAATCTGTTTAGGTATGGGATTGGCTATATGGGCTATTTTCTTTTTCTGGGAAAGGAGTTTTTCCTCCATTTCCTCTTCTTTGCGCTGATATACGGGTTTTTTCGCCTTGAAGGATTTCTTATTCGCAAAGTTTTTTCCCTCAATCGGCGGCGGTCCGGATGGGGCAGCTCCTCCTCCGGGTCTTCCGCCGGGTCTGCCAGCACCGGGACCGCCGGGTCTGCCGGGACCTCCTGGTCTGCCAGCACCGGGACCGCCGGGTCTGCCGCCTCCGAAACCACCAGGCCGTGGGCCCCCCGGGCCGCCATAGGGTCTGTTTCCACCACCCTGCTGAGGTGGCCCGCCGTAGGGTCTGCCGCCTCCGGGGGTGCGGTTATTATACCCGCCGCCTTCAAGCCCGCCAGGTCTGGGACCAACGGGCCTTCCGCCTACCCGGCCGGCAGCTCCGGCTGGACGGGATTGATAATTATGGGGACCGCGGTTCTGTCCTTCAGGCCGGGGCCCCACGGGTTTTCCGCCTACCCGGCCGGCAGCAGCGGCAGGCCTCTGGGTATTCGGCATAGTTGAAATTTTATTATCACCGGATCTGGGATCCGGGGTTCTCTGATCTCCGGGAACTTCTTTCCTGGGCGGCTTTTTTTCTCCTGATTCGGCCTGAGGTTTGGCTTCGGTATTTTCCTGGGACTGGTCTGCAGCCGGAGATGAAACAGCAACGACCTTTGGCTGGGCTTTCTTAGCCTGGGCTGGAGGAGGAGTCCCCTGGGGGGAGGGGGTTTTCTTTTTTACAACGACAACTTTACGACGTTCTCCGGAGTTATCAGCTCCGTCAGAATCACCTTTGGCATGCTTAATAAGCTCTACCTTGGGTTTTTGGGTATTATCAAATTCCTCAGCCATGTTCCACCTTTCTTCTGCTTATTCATCATCTTCGTATTCAAAGCTTAATCCTATGCCGCAGTTTGGACAGCTTGTCATATCTAATGTAATTTTTGCACCGCATTCGGGGCATTCATACTCTTCTTCCTCACCCTCTTCTTCGGGTGTTTCATCTTCTTCCTGTTCATCCCCGTAGTCTTCCCCTTCCGGTTCAGACCAGGTATCTTCTTCAACAATTTCTACATTTTCTTCAATCAGCTTTTGCAGTACTTCCAGCTGTTCAGGGGTTACTCCCTTCAGGGCAGCCAGCTCCTCATCCGACAGAGCCAGATAGTCCTCAATGAATTCAATATCATTTTCCATAAGCGCCGCTGCGACGGCTTCATCCACCCCGGGAAGTTCGGAAATTCTGGAGATTTCTTCTTCATATTCCTCGGAATCACCAAAGAGTTCCGATACGGCCCTTCTGGATTCGGCGGAAATATCCATTTCTTCAAACTGTTCATCCGTTTTTACATCGATATTCCAGTCTGCCAGACGGTTGGCCAGCCTGACGTTCAAACCTTGTTTTCCGATAGCCAGGGAAAGCTGGGATTCGCTGACCACAGCCAAAGCCTGATGTTTGGCTTCATCCAGGATAATCACATCCCTGACTTCCGCAGGGGAAAGGGCATTTTTAATAAACCGCCGGGGATCCGGATCGTATTTAAGAATATCGATCTTTTCCCCCTCCAGTTCCCGGATGACCGACTGGATACGTACACCCTTAAGCCCAACACAGGCTCCCACGGGATCCACGTCTTCCCGGTTGGAAAACACCGCCAGTTTGGTCCGGTATCCCGGTTCCCGGACTATTTTATGGATTTCCACGGTTTTATCATAGATTTCCGGTACTTCAAGTTCAAAAATTGCCCTGACAAATTCCGTATGGGTCCTGGAAAGGACTACCTGGAGCCCGGCGGGAGTTTTATTAACTTCCACAATCAGGGCCTTAATCCGGTCATTTACATGGTAATTTTCCCGGGGGGACTGGAATTTCTTCGGCAGAATTCCTTCAACCTTTCCAAGGTCCACATAAATGGTCCCGTTCCGTTCCCGCTGGTAATAACCGATGATTATTTCCCCGGCTTTATCTTTATATTCCGAATAAAGGCTATCCTTCTGAATTTCCCGGATAGACTGATGCGCCGTCTGTTTTGCACTTTGTACAGCAATCCTGTCAAAATCCTTGGGATCAACTTCGATTAAAAGTTCGTCCCCGATATCCGCATCATCGCTTAATTCCTTTGCTTCTTCCAAATCTATTTCTGAAACGGGATCATAAACCCCGTCAACAACCTTTTTCTTTGCAAAAATAGATACTTCCCGGTTGTCATCACTGAACCGGACGACCGCGTTATCCGCATTTCCGAACCGGCGCTTATATGCTGCAATAAGGGTATTTTCTATGGTTTTGAGGACTAATTCCTCTGACATTCCACGATCCTGAATAAGTTGGCGGATCGCTTCCGACATATCGGTGGCCATCAGCTTTCAACCTCCTGCAAATAGTCTAATTTTGCTTTCGCGATTATTTCATAAGATAATTTCATCTCTTTATCTCCCTTTTTTAATACCAGCCCGTTATCATCTGCAGACTCAAGGATCCCTGCGGACCAGTCCGAAATATCCGTCCGGTAACATTTTATACCCCGGCCAAGATAATGAACAAACTCGGAGGCATCCTTAATATTCCGGTCAATTCCCGGCGAGGAAACCTCCACATACAAGTCCTGTCCGGGAAACATCAATTCCAATCTGGGTAAAACCGCATGGTGTACCTTTGAGCATTCATTCACCCCCAGGTTTCCCGGTTTGTAAACAATTATCCGGACCTGGACACTCCCCTTGTGCCGGGATTGGGAAACATCCACCAGGGACATCCCCATTCCTTTTACCACCGGCAGGATAGAATCATATAAAGGATCGACTCCTTTAGGAGTGTATTGCACTAAAAAACACCTCTGGAAATATCAATTTTTTGATCCGGAATAATAAATCAAAAAAGTTGATCCATAGCTACAAAAAAAGAGTCGTTCGGGCGACTCTTTTTTACCTAATGAATCTATGATTGTCTACATATATAATGTATCTGGATCAATAAAAAAAGTCAATACGTGTACATGATATACAGATACTGGTATAAAAATCATTTACCTTTTGGGTTTTGACAATTCCAGTTTTTGAATAAGCAACCTTAAATATAGAGAAAAAAACAGCGTTTTAGAGTGTGTTTCTAAAGCCTTTTTCGAAACTAACCTGGTCCCCGGACCAAAACCTTTATTCAGGGAAGACGCCCTAATGCCCGTATACGAAAGCCCTCAGAGGATATTAAACCCGCATGCAAACAGATAATTCAGCTTATAGCTGATATTTTACATCTAAAAATGGAAAAAATTTTAAAACCGTGATAATCTTTTATTTGATGATATGTTTTAAATGAATATTGTCCGGTAAAAAAATTCAAAAATACCGTTTTATGAAGTTCCCATAGGCTTATATGGTGATGTAAAATGTAGGATATAACAATGTCTGCAATACCGATAACCTCCCTATAGAGGTAATAATACATTTTGTATGTAGCAGGAGTCATACATATTACTTTATAAAAGTTGAGAGAATACATGAAAAGTACCCTGTCATTTATTGACCTAAGGAAGTACCAAAAAGATATCATCCAGAATTTTGAGGAAAAACGTTGTCAGGGGGACCGGAAATTTCACATTATTGCTCCCCCGGGTTCCGGGAAAACCCTTATTGGACTGGAATTATTTCTCCGTTTGGGGGGAAAAGCCCTGGTACTCTCCCCCACCCTGGCAATCCAGGACCAATGGATACGGATGGCCAAAACCCATACGGATATTCAAACAATCTCCGGAGATCCCTATTCGAACGATGATCTTATTTCACTGACATACCAGTCAATCAGTGTAAGGGATGGGGAGGATCTCCACAAAAATTCAAAAGAAATCATCAAAGCCCTGGAGTCAAGGACTGTAATTATCTTTGATGAATGCCATCACCTGACAAAATTCTGGGCTAAGGTTGCAAAGTCCCTGGATAAAAAGGAACGGTATTTTGTAGCCCTGACAGCTACATATCCCAGTGAATCAAATAAGAAGGAAATTGATTCATACCTCTCGCTGTTTGAGTCGGTGGATTACGAGGTTCTGCTTCCGCCGGTTATAAAAGAAGGGTACCTGGCGCCGTACAATGATCTGATATATATAAGTTCCCCCACCGATGCGGAAATGGAATTGATCCATGAAAGGAGCCAACCCTACCGCAGTATTATGAAGGCACTGAATGAAGACCCGGAAATACAAAGCCCCCATTCCTGGGCGTATGACCGTCTGAATTCTTTTACCGATGAAAACGGGCTGGTTGTACCCTTCACCACGCTTATGAAAAAACGTCCTGATTACTGTATTGCCGCTGCCCGGTACGTTCTGAAATACGGGATGGAACTTCCCTATTCTGTAATATTTTCCAGTGCCATGGAAGACAGTCCCCGGTTTGATGATATCCTTTTGGTTCTGGAGGATTATATCAATAATTATCTAAAAAAAAATCCTCATCTGGCGGTTTATTTCCAGGAACTAATAAATGCAGTAAAAGGTTTAGGTTACCTGGTCACAGAAAACGGCATTACTGTTCTCAATAATGGTATCAAGGATATTCTCAGCAACTCCCGGGGGAAACTCCTTGCCCTCAAACCCGTTATTTCCCAGGAACTAATGTTTATGGGGGATGACTTTAATAGCCTGGTTATCTGTGATCATGATGAAAATAATTCAGTCTGCAGCGCCCGGGAAGTATTTAAAACTATTTCCATGGATAATGAAATCAACAGTTGTAAACCAATCATGGTTACCGGAAAAAAAATCCTGGTATGTGAACCGGTCCTGAAGGATTTTATTGTTTCCGCAGAGGTTTTTTTACAGCAGGAAGAATATTGTCTTACCCTGGATACAGTCCCGGTGGAAGGCGGGTTTGAAATAATATCCGGAAACAGCCAATGGAATTCCAGAATTTGGGTTCCCCTGGTAACCAATTTGCTTGAAAGGGGCATTACCCAATGTCTTATCAGCACCCGGTCACTCCTGGGGGAAGGATGGAATGCCATCAGACTAAATACCCTGATTGACCTTACTTCCGTATCAAGCTACGCCTTTGTCAACCAGATCCGGGGAAGGACCCTGAGGCTTGATGAAATCCGGCCGTTAAAGATGGCCAATAACTGGGATATTATTTCCATAATGGATGATCCGGAACAGGGATTTTATGATTTGAACAGGATCAGGCAGAAGTACACCCGGTTTTACGGTTTAAGCAACGATGGGCTTATTGAAAAAGGTATTGGCCATGTTCATCCATTTTTATGCTATTCTGATATGGAGGAAATATTCAAACACCGGCTGGATATTAACCGGGAAATGCTGGAACGGGCATCCGACAGGTCATATTATTACAACAAATGGAATATCCATGGGGAATACAGCAACACCTTTTCCAGTTGTCTGGATATCGAGTTTCTGGAAAAGGAAGATAAAATACCCATTTTGCATTTTGAAAAAACCATGATTGATACATTTAATGATCTTTCGAGTATAATAATTTCAAAATACCTGCTTGTTGTTATTCCATTAATGCTTTTTCTTTCAAGTCTTATCCTCCGTGCCACCGAGGTTGCTTTTATTTTTTTATGTTTTGTTTTTCCGGTTTCAATTGGTGTCAGTTCAATAAAAATATCCGATAAAACTCTCTGCAGAAGAATAATGAGCCGGATCCGTTCAAAATTCAAAAAAATTACGGTTCAGCAAAACAGGGAGTATAAACAAAAAACGACAAACCTTTTACAAATTAAAAAAGTAAAACAAAAAATTAATGATTTTAAAAACTTGATATATACTATAGCCCAAGTGATTATTGATACCCTTTTTGAGACCCGGATGATCTCCGGGATATGTTATTCAGAAGAATTGAAAAAAAGCATTATCGTTACCCAAAGGGATGAAAACAATTTCCGTATATATTGTATGGACCGGATTTTATCTCCCTACATTGTAAAAGCATTAAATGATATATTCCAGACTATCAGAAACCAAAAATATTTTTTATGTACCCATAATTATTCGGAATATTCCCAGGAGATGATTTATTCCGTTTACAATTCATATAACGAATATAATAAAAAAAAACAGCGCAGTTTTGACAATTCATATGACATGGAAAAACTTTTAAAGAACATGTACCATGGAAAAATTCCTATGGGTTATCAGACGGTTATTCCGGTACCCGAGGTATTTTCAAAATCCAGGAGAACCGCCGAATTATTCCAGGAAAACTGGCTGCGACATTGTTCCCATTCTTATTTAATCAGTCCCTATAATGAAACGTACCGCCAGGACATATTCCGCAGTTATTCCGGAAAAAAAACATTTCCCTTTAATGTACTCTGCAAGGAATTATGGAATTAATCTCCTGTTTTCCATAGATCCTTTTATGGCAGCTCCTGTTCCAGGGGCTTGGGACTGTTTATGATTTCCTTTTCCGTTTTCCGGGTTCTAATCAGAAGAATATGGACTGTTACAGCAATTCCAATCACAGAAAATAATATATATGACCAGGGTTTATTCATGAAATAAGCTGAAAAGGAAAGCAGGAGCCAAAGGGAAAAAATAGATACTGCTTTTACAGACCTGGGGACGCCGGTTTTTTCCCGGTAATTTTCAATATAAGGCCCAAAGAATTTACTTTTCCGGATAATCGTATAGATCTTCGGTGAGCTGGCAGAAAAACAAATCCCCGCAAGAATTACAAATGGTGTGGTGGGCAGTACGGGAAGAAAAACGCCCAGGGTCCCAAGAAAAATACTTAAGCATCCCGCTGTAAACAATACAATTTTTTTTATGTTCAAACAATGCTCCCTATTCAGGATGGAAATACCCACCCGCAGCTTCTATTCCCGGTAACTTAAATATCCTGTACCGGGAATAGAACCAACATCTTATCGGTAGGATTCATCCAAGGGGTTACCCTTGGTGGCCTCCATTAATTCCTGGTGTTTCAGTTTAGATAATTTTTCAGCCTTGGCCTGATCCAGCTTCAGCGCCTTGCAGATCTTTGCTCCATAATCAGGATCAGCCATAAAACAATGGGCTGCATGGCGGTATTTAATGTTTTCTGTAACACTAAACATATTCCGCATGGTATTATCCGCCAGGACTTGTTTTTGGGTAGGCTTCATGAGCCGGTATAAATCTCCGGCCTGGCGGAAACAGTCATCGGTCTTATCATCCTTTGGCTCATAATGATCGATGGCTCCCTCTATATTCAGCGGTGGTTCCCTGAAATTTGCCTGCTCTTCCCATTCACCATAACTGTTAGGCTGGTACCCAATGGTTGATCCGTAGTTTCCGTCTACTCTCATCATGCCGTCCCGGTGGTAGGCATGAACCGGGATCAAGGGTTTATTAATGGGTATCTGATCATGGTTGACCCCAAGTCTGTACCGGTGGGCATCCCCATAGGAAAATAATCTTCCCTGGAGAAGCTTATCCGGAGAAAACCCGATTCCCGGAATTATATGGGCGGGGTTAAACGCTGCCTGCTCCACCTCCGCAAAATAATTATCCGGATTGCGGTTCAGTTCCATCATTCCCACTTCTATGAGAGGAAAATCCTTATGACTCCAAACTTTGGTTATATCAAAAGGATTTTCCTTGTGCTTCTTTGCCTGCTCTTCGGTCATAATCTGCACGCAAAGCTGCCACTTAGGAAAATCCCCTTTGGCAATGGCTTCGAACAGGTCCCGCTGATGACTTTCCCGGTCCATGCCTACCAGTTTGGCAGCTTCCTCATCGGTTAAATTTTTTATACCCTGCTGGCAGACAAAGTGGAATTTGACCCAGCACCGCTGGTTTTTCTTGTTGTAAAAACTGAAGGTGTGGCTGCCGAATCCGTGCATATTACGGTAGGATGCGGGAATTCCCCGGTCCGACATGGTGATGGTAACCTGGTGGAATGCCTCCGGAAGGGATGTCCAGAAATCCCAGTTATTCTGGGCAGACCTCATATTAGTTTTAGGATCCCTTTTTACTGCATGGTTCAAATCGGCAAAACGGAGGGCATCCCTGAGGAAAAAAACCGGAGTGTTATTACCCACCAGGTCCCAGTTGCCTTCTTCTGTATAAAATTTGACTGCGAATCCCCGGATATCCCGTTCAGCATCCGCAGCTCCCCGTTCGCCGGCCACGGTGGAGAACCGGACAAAAACCGGAGTTTTTTTACCGATTTTTGAAAAAATCTTGGCCTTGGTGTACTTTGAAATATCAGCAGTTACGGTAAATGTGCCATGGGCTCCGCTGCCCTTGGCATGCATCCGTCGTTCAGGACTCACTTCCCTGTCAAAATGAGCCATTTTCTCAAGGAACCATACATCCTGCAGCATCATTGGTCCCCGGGAACCGGCGGTGAGGGAATTGGTGTTATCCGTTACTGGGGCGCCATTTGCGTGGGTTAGCTTTCTCTTTTTCATTTTATTGTCCCTTCTTTTTGAATAAGATGCATCTCCGGCAAAGACCGGAAATGCCCAATAACACTATTATAATACATTTCAGTTTTATTTACTTATTTGAATCATTAAATTACCAGCAGTAAAAATATATACCGCTTCAGAATTTAATTGGATTTATTGCATATATTTTTATAAAATTAAATTAGGTGATTCGCCGGCGGGTTTCATGCCCGGCACTTTAGGGCTATTCTTTGAAGCAACAAAGAAATTGTTTTGCGGGGTATGGAACCCGCATATAATCCTTACCTTACAGAACCAATATACACGCTGCTTGCCGCGGGGTTTTTGATAATAGAGGCTTTTCAAAATTTGATATTTTGAAAAAGCCTCAATAATTATAAATAGACTGCCTCTAAAACAGTATCGAAATGGATGGATACGTTTTACGCCTGAAGGGAGAATAAAATCGTGAAAAAAATCCTATTTGTTTGTTTACTGTTCGTTGGGGTTGTATCTTTTTCCATTGCTGATGATATAGGTTTAACTCTGGGCACGGAAATGTATATAGGTGATGTGACTGAAGAGGTTATCCCTGAACCTGCGCCCCTGGTGGAATTCAGCAAAACTATTAATCAATATTATGTTTATCTTAAAGGACAATATTTCGTAGCCTTTGGCAGGACAATTGCCCAGACATTTTATTTGGAAGAGGAATTTGCCTATAATTTTGATGTCCTCTCCATGGGAATTCTTACTTTTAATTTAGAGAACCAGAACAATTTTTATATTGGAGACAGTTACGATGGTGTTTTAGAGCCCAGTGCATCCTATCTCCAGGATTTTTCCTTTGGAGCTTTACTGGGCAAGATTGGATTTCATATTAATTATGGGCCATCCCTATCTTCGGATAACTATTTAAAAGCAGGATACTATAAGTTTGGTTTTGGCCTTGAATTGACCGGGACCTGGAATATTAGCCCCTCCGTGGATATGCGGAATTATGAAATTGTACTTAACTACATGAGAAAAAAAGTGTTTTATGTGGAATTGGAATTTGATGCGGATCATACATTTACCATTTTTGCTCTGAAACCAAATGCAGAATTCTATTTAGGAAAGGTTACCCTTTGGGCGGAAGTGGATTTTCTTAACCTGGGCAAAAATCAGGATTCGATCATCATGCCTTATATTGGAGCAAGCTATTCTTTTTGAGTTTGCTTAATGAAGCTTTTTCAAAAAATGAAGTTTAAAAAAGCTTCTAATCATAAAACAGGCAAACCCCATACACATGTTCCGCTCCGGCTTTTTTTAATGATTCCGCACAAGCCTCCAGGGTTGCTCCGGTGGTGACCACATCATCAAAAATGAGCACATCCCTGGGAGCCTTTCCGGAACAGATAATCTGTCCTTTAAGATTAGCAAGCCTTTCACTGCGGTTCAAAAGTTTTTGGGCCATTGAATTGAGTCTTTTTAAACATCTGCTGACGGGAATTTGGTTTCCCCTTTCTATTTTTCCGGCAAGATAATCAATTTGATCCCAGCCGGTGTTTTTTATTTTACCCGGCCGCGGAGGGACAGGAATCCAGGTCAGCCTGGAACCATATTTAGATTCAATCCCCCTGCCGGCATCAATGAGTTTTGATGCCAGAAAAAAAGAGAGTTGTTTATACTGTTCGAATTTATACGATGCCAGGAGCTGCCGGTAAATTCCTGTATATGGGTATAAGGCCATCATAGAATCTAAAAACCTTTCCTGATTATCCCCGGTTTTACGGCAGTGCATACAGATACCTATTTCAGATATCAGGGGTCTTCCGCAGGTACCGCACCTTTCATCCAGGGAATACTCCAATTTTTGTTCACACCTCGTACAGAGACCCAAATATGCTTCTTTGCCTGTGATAAGCATACTTCCGCAAATACCGCAGCCCCCGGGAAACATCAGTTCCCGGATAAAATGTATTATATTCATATAGGAATATGATGGTTTCAGGGATTGTTCTGATTCAGCGGTCACAATTAAAAAGTGAAGAATACCATGGGGTACATAAAAAAACACGAAAGCAAAAAAAATCATTCTACGGGTATTATGTTTCCGATTATCTTTTTTGAATCTTTTGTTACGGGTACTTTTAATTTATGAAAACGACCGGGGATTCCCTTACCGTCATAATTTGTCAGCCCCACCGGTTCTTTAGGTATGAAGATATGAAGATCCTATGTTTTGTTACCGCTGACATCCAGAAATATGGAAACCACCTATTCCCCCTCGGGTAATTTCAAATTATAATTTAAGGTACCGGCAAGCAATTCCATGATAAATGAAGAAAACGGATGTTCATTTTTAAAATCGGTTTCATTTGAAAATACAGCTGCATATACCAATCCGCCGTGAATTAACACACCGGTAATTTCTATAGTTACATCGATATTATTATCAATGCCGTCCGCAAAAACACTTCCCATAATAAAAAATGAAACACATAAAAAATACTTTTTTATACATAATTATTTTACCTTTTTACACTATTTTTTTGATATAACATTAGGAAACCCTAAAAACTCGGCTGGATTATTAAAGATCCCTATTTATAAGCATATATAAATTTCGCCTAAACTTTCCATCATTTATTCTGAAGTCTGATTTAATAATTTTCCTATCGAACGAGCCTCAGTTGGATACGGTTTATCGCTAAAGATATCCGGGGAGGCTCATTTGTTATCCGTCTCTTTTGAAGATTTCAGGAACAAGATAGTATTAAATGAAAATCACGCTTCATTTAATACTATAATCAGTTTCGGGGTGATTATAGGAATTATCGCGTTTTTATGCTAATCAAACAAAGAGGGGGTATGCTCCGGTTCTTCCGGTTTCCGGCTCCGTTTTTTTACAGGGGTACTGCCTTCCTTGACAACCCTGTGCCAGACATGGATTCTGTTTAATGCTTCAACCGGTGTCAGCCGGTCAGGATCCAGGGCAATAAGGTCGTCAATTACATGTTCATATTCTGTAGGGAAGACCGGGCTGATCCGCCGTACCGGCAAATCCCCTGGGGACCCTCCGGATAGGGGATTCTCATCGGTACCGATATTTTTTTCGTTCAGCTTGAGTCTGGTCATGATCCTTTCGGCTTTTTCCAGGACCCTGTCGGGTATACCCGCCAATTTTGCCACATGAAGACCGTAGGATTCCGCGGCTGCACCCTCCGCAAGTTTTCTGAGAAAAACAATCTCTCCGTTACGGTCCAGGACTTCCATGGAACGGTTGGCCAGTTTTGGGTGATTAATCAGGGACAATTCATGGTAGTGGGTGGCAAAAAGGGTCCGGCATTGTATGTGGTCCAGCAGTTCTTCACAGATTGCCCAGGCGATGGAAAGGCCGTCGTTTGTCCCGGTCCCCCGGCCTACTTCGTCCATAATCACCAGGCTCCGGTGGGTGGCGGTATGCAGTATATGGGCGGTTTCATTCATCTCCACCAGAAAGGTTGATTCCCCCCGGGCCAGGTTATCCGAGGCCCCTACCCTGCAGTAAATCCGGTCCACTATTCCTATGACCGCCTCCTTGGCGGGAACAAAACTTCCAATCTGAGCCATGATAACAATCAAGGCAGCCTGCCGGAGATACGTGGACTTGCCGGCCATATTGGGACCGGTGATGAGGGCAAAGGAAATATCTGCGCCGTCCAGGGAGACCTGGTTAGGTACAAATTCCCCCCTTCCCAGGTGGGCTTCCACCACCGGATGCCTCCCTTCTTCAATGGAAATGATATTTTCTTCGGAAAGTTCCGGACGGACCCACCCATGGATAGTAGCAGCCCGGGCCAGCGACTGGGCTGTATCTAGTTCGGCCATCCGCCCGGCGGCAGCGGAAAGCTGAATCCCCAGTTTTTTTGCGGTTTCCCTTATTTCAAGAAATAATTTCTTTTCCAGTTCCACCACCCTGTCATGGGCCCCGTTGATATCGGATTCCAATGATGCCAAACGATCCGTGGTATACCGCTCACCCCCGACAACTCCCTGGCGCCGGATAAAGTGGGCCGGAACTTTTGAAAGATTCACCTTGGTTACTTCAAAAAAATAACCGATCAGCCGGTTATACCGGATCTTTAAGGTCTGTATTCCCGTGAGTTCCCGTTCTTCTTCCAGGTATGATTCCAGCAGGTTCCTGCCCTGATCCCGGAGGATCCTCAGGCTGTCCAATTCCGGATTGAACCCATCCCTGATCAAATTACCTTCGGTTAATAAAATAGAGGGTTCCTCAACCAATCCCTGTTCAAGGAGGTCCTTCAGATCCATAAGTCCTTTATAATCTTCCCCGCTGAAAACCAGGTCCTTTTCAAAATACAGGTCCAGTGCGGCAGAAAGTTCATATACTTCCTTAAATGATACCAGGCTGTTTTTTATGGAAATCATATCCTTGCCATGGGCCTTATCCATGGCAAGCCGGGAGCAAAGCCTTTCCAGGTCCGGTGTTTTTCCCAAAAGTCCCCGGAGCGTATTCAGACGGGTCTGATCCCGGTAAATAGTTTCCACATTGGAAAGCCTCTGCCTGACAGCGCCGGTATTTCTCAGGGGATGTAAAATACGCCATTTCAGCAGCCGGCGGCCCATGGCGGTTTTTGTTTCATCCATTACTTCCAGAAGGGAATACCGGATATCCCCGTCCCGGAGATTGCGGATAAGTTCCAGATTTCTTTGGGAGGATTCATCGATGCTTACGTACTGGTCGTCATGGTAAAGTGAAATAGTCCTTATATGGGGCAGCACGCTTTTGGCGGTATCATCAATGTAATCCAGGAGGGCCCCGGCGGATACAATTTCCGGAGAATTATCCTCAAGTCCGAAGGCTTTTAAGCTGGATGTACCGAACTGTCTGAAAAGTCTCTCCCTGCTTCTTTCGATATCAAAAAGCCAGTCGGCCCAGCGGTTTACCACTAATCCGCTTCTGTTGAAAACTGTTTCGGCCATATGGGGATATTCTTCCAGGATGGATTCCTGGACGATCATTTCCTTTGCATCCAGTCTTTCCAATTCCTGCCGGAACCGCTCCAGGCCTCCTTCAACAGGAAAAGAACTGGTTTTGAAATCCCCGGTGGAAAGATCAATATAAGCAAAGGAAAAGAAATTCCGGTATAAGGAAAGGGCGGATAAATAATTGGAATTTCCCTTTTCCAGATAATCCTCATCAATGGTTGTACCCGGGGTAATTATTTCTATAACTTTCCGGTCAACAATTCCCCTGCCTTTGGTGGGTTCGGAAACCTGTTCACAGATGGCTACTTTTTTGCCGTATTTTAAAAGCCTGGCAATGTAGGAGCGGGCTGCATGATAGGGAATACCGCACATGGGAAGCCCCTGGCGGCTGGTTAATGTAAGGTTAAGGAGGGCGGATATTTCCAGGGCGTCTTCCGCAAACATTTCATAAAAGTCGCCCAGGCGGAAAAACAAAACTTCTCCCTGATGGTCCCGCTTGATTCGGCGGTATTGCTCCATCATGGGTCCGGATTCGGAGGAACTGATATGCTCCCCCTATCTGCTGGCTTTACTCATAAGGCTTTGAATTATTTTATCGGTGATATCCACCGTGGGACTATACCAGAGGATTCCCGTATTATCCTTCAGGCTCAGCACCATGCTGTACCCTTCGCTTTCAGCAATGATTCGTATTTCATCGTACACCTGCTGCATAAAGGTGTTTGATTCTGACAGTTTTTTCCGCTGCATCTCAAGTTCTTCGGTTTTGGTCTGGTAGTACTGCTTGAGGAATTCGGATTTTTTAAAAATATCATTTTCCAGCCGGAGGGCCTTGGTGTTGTCACCCTGGGCCTGGGCATCCACCAACTGGCTTTTCAGGGTTTGTATTTCCTGGTTCATCCTGTTGATTTCGGACTGAACCCTGGCGCTTCTTTCCTCAAAATCCCGGACAGGTTTGGAGTCCCTGAAAAAAGAAGTATACACCTTAGGCAAATCCACCACCGCAAATCTGGTAAGCTGCTGGGCTCCCAGCGAAAAAAATCCTCCAACCAATAAGCATGCAAATAGAATAATCCGCTTCATTTTTCCATCCTTAATACGAAGACAATGTAAACCCTAGAACAAAGTCGATGCCGGAACCGGGTTTGTTTTTGTTATGGAACAGATTGCCGTCCTGCCATTCAACCAGGCCATCAACCAGTTTAAACCGTTTTGCCAGCATTAACTTGATGGGGAACTGGGGAATGGCAAACCGAAGCCCAAGGCCAAAGGAGAACCGCAGCTGTTCCGAAGAAAAATCCGTAAAAAAGAGAGCCGGGGTTTCTGAAACCGCCGCCATATCAAAGAATGTATCCAATGCAAGAATATTCTGGATAATGGGAAACCTGACCTCTGCCCAGTTTTCCCAAAGGGCATTACCCCGGTTCAGGCGTTCATTAGTCCAGCCCCGGCCGACAAACATACCGTCAATGGACAGCCTGTTCGCCGATTCAATATCCAGGGGATAACTGAATTCGGGGAAGATAAATGACAGGCCCGTATGGAGGGCAAATATACCTTTAAAGGTAAATTTTTCAGTAACCGGAAGGCTGAATAATGTATAGAAATATTCAGCTTTGGTATCGCTCCTCATATAATGTTCCCGTTCTATGGGAAGAATGCCGTAGAAACCCAATCTTTGAACAGCATAATAACCATTGGACGGATCGTAATAAATATCCCGGTTATCCAGGGAAAGGCTGAGCCAGGTTGAATTGTCCGGGGTCCACATATTATTCCTATCCCGCAGGGTAGGATCAAAGGGGCGGAATAAATCCGCATCATAGTTGTTTCTGACAATACCCGTCCGGACACCGCCGCTTAGGGAAACAATTCCCGGGCGGAACAACCACCTGTATCCGGTGGAAAAGCCCAGGCTAATCACCCATTGATTATAATCCATCAGGTACTGGTCCGCGGGAAGTTTGCTGGAATCTTCATATTCCTCATAGGTTTCAAATCCGTCGGGGAAAGCATACTCCTCATCACCATTAAAAAACGGAGCATAGTTGTCCATGGAGGCCTGGCGTTTTGTGTGGGAAGTGGTAAGGTCAAACCCTCCCGATAGGGGCAGCCCGAAGATCCATCTTTGGGTGTACTTTAATGCCAGGCTCTGGGTATCCGGGGATACATTCAACTCCGCACCCAAACTGTTCCCGTATCCCAGGAAGTTCCGGTCATTGTATTTTACCACCGCAGAAATAGGGAATGTATCCGGGTCGGAAACTCCCGCAAAGGTTAAACCAAAGCTCAGGTCCGTGGTGGGCTGTTCCTCCACACTAATCACCAGGTTCATGAGGTTGTCCGCACTGCCCTCGGGTGTTTCCGGAGCAACCATTGAAAAGAACTGAAGATTGTAGAGGTTCCGGAGTCCATTCATGACCTTTGTTTTGGAGAAAACATCCCCGGGTTCCAGGGGAATTTCCCGGAGGATTACCTCATCCTTAGTTTTCTGGTTACCCGAAATAATAATGTTCTCAATATATGCCCGGTTTCTTTCAACGATAATAATTTTATACCCGATGGTACCTTCTTCACTATTTTTGAGTTCTTCCCTGGCTATGGTATTAAATATATAACCGTTCTCATAATACAGGTCCGCAACCCGCTGGAGGTCACCTTCAACCTGCCGGGCATTTACTACCTGCCCGGTTTTTGAGGTAACCTTAGCATCCAATTGTTCGGTGGAGAAAATTTTGTTTCCCTCAAAGGAAATCCCGCTGAATTTATAGGTCCTGCCTTCGTAGATCCTGAATGTCAGGGTCATCATATTTTCACCCTTATCATTCTTTTTTACATCCTGGATTACGTCGGTCACCGCCATATCAATATAACCCTTGTCATGGTAATACTGGGTTATGGCGTTCCGGTCGGCGATCAATTTGATTTCCTGGAAGGCCCCGTCCTGGAATGCCTTAATAATGCCCCTTTCCTGCAGGCTTATCTGCTTTTTAAGGGCCCTTTCGGAAAATGTGGTGTTTCCCTCAAACCGAATGCTTTCAATGCTTATTTTTTCACCTTCATTTATATAAAAAATGAGTGTAATGGTATTATCATTATTTTGCTTTGTCTCCGACCGGACCTTAATATCCGGGAACCCCTTTTCCATATATTTGTTCTGGATAGCCAGTTCATCGATCTTTATTTTCATTTGGTTGGATACGTCATTTACTTTTAGGGAAACCACATCCAATAATTCCCGGCTTCTGATACTGTTGTTTCCCACAAAGGATATCTGGGAAATGATGGGCCTTTCGGTAACCGTAAATTTTATGATTACCTCATTGCCCTGGGGATCCGCCGGTACGGCGCTGGGGGATATCAGGTCAAAATATTCCAGAGCGTAAATTTTGCTCTGCAGTTCAAGGAATACGGTATCATTAAACGGTCTGCCGATAAAATCGGATATTAGATTTTCCAGTTCCGATAATTTGACATGCTTAAGACCTTCAAAGGTGATATTTTTTATCGGTTTTCCCTGGTACCAGTCACCCTGCTGCGCAAAAGCAACCCCAGCAAGACCTATAAATAAACAAATTACGATTAACCGTGGGCGCATCAAATCTCCTTTTCACATCATATAAAACCGGATGTTCCGGAGCAAGCCCCCGGGAAACCGGTTAAAATGACCATTTCCAGCTTAAAGTAAATGAAAGATCATCAATAAACATATTTTCAGGATGCAGCGGGACAAAATTCCACTTTATATTGACCAGCGGACTGCTCAGCTCCAATCCTATATCAGCCTCCAGCTTTAATCCACCCCAGGCATCCACCATATCATCATACCGCAATGAGAACATGGACTGCAAGAACATATCCTGGGTCAGGTGCTTTCCTATAAAAACAGTTGTATTATCAAAATAGTTACCAAGATTCCCAAAACTGCTGACGGGCTGCTGTAATCCGGTTACCAGGAACAATGCATTCTGCAATGCCGCGGTCCTGATGGAAAACATATCCAGCCTTAAGAAATTACGCAGGGACCGTTCCAGGTCCTGGATTACCTTAAATTGGGACAGGAAATCCCCGCTTATGGTAAGCAGGGGATTTGAAGACCCCGTAGCTGGATTTTGTCCTAAAAGGGTCATTATTTCAAGCTGTGACAAGGGCGGATTCGATTCAAACCGGGGGACAAAGGACATCAGCGGGGCATTATCCAGTACCAGGGAAATGGTAACCCGGCCATCCTGGGAAACTTCATTGATATCCGCCCTGGCGGTAATAAGGGGGTCAAATTTTGATTCATTTTCATTTAATTTTACTACCCCTTCCCGGATATAGAAACTCCGGTTGATATAATAAATATCCCCGCCCCTGAGGGCCACATCCCCTACCACAGAAAATGCACCGATTTCGGAATCCGCGGTGATATGGATACTGGACCCAAGATCAGCATAGGCGCTGACTATGGGATAAGACTCATTGGGGAATACGAATTCCACCCTGGGCCCGGTGGTGATTTTCATATCCACCACTGCGGGCAACCTCTTGTAGGAACCGGAGGAGGAATCGGAATTTCCCCTCGCCGAATCTCCGACGGTTAAAATAGTATTATATGCTGTTAAATCACCCTGAATGCGGAATACCCGGTCCTCCAGGTCCACGGTCAGTCTTCCCGAGGCATTTCCCGATGCTTTAACCCCTCCCTGGTCAAATCCATAGGGTACGGGGGATTCCTTGGGAACCAATATATTCAGGGCAAAGGTATCGGGTATCCAGCGGTCAAACAGGAAATAACCCGATACCTGCCCCTTGCCCTTTCCAACCTGGGTGGTCAGGGGCCCAAAGGTCATTTCGTTTCCTTCCAGTTTGACATCTATAGGGGTTGGTCCTATGTCCGCGGTAAGATACTGGGGCAGTTTTAAGCGGACACTGGTTCCCCGGGCGGTGCCGAAAAATTCCGGGTCCGCCAGGGGGCCCTTCACATGGACGGAAACATCCACAAAACCGCCGGGTAAATCGATAATCTCCTTTACCCTGTCCGGCATTATTTTCCATAATGCCGCAAGATCCACATATAGTTTTGATGCCTGGGCATCAATCTGCCCCTGGGAAATATTTCCGATAATCGAACCCCTCAGGGGAGAGGGATTTGACAGCCCCGCATAAAAATCCCCCT
Source organism: Treponemataceae bacterium (assembly GCA_031549725.1). Classification (GTDB taxonomy): domain Bacteria; phylum Spirochaetota; class Spirochaetia; order Treponematales; family Breznakiellaceae; genus UBA937. The sequence continues at coordinate 23,234 of JAVBPH010000047.1, read as the reverse complement.
TATCGGAAATATTAAAACGGATCATTTCCTTGGGTCCTCCGGTGAGGGTCAGCATGGAATCATCCCGGGCTACATGGAATTGAAACGGCTCTGTGACTTGGGCGGTATTCACCCTGATTTTATATACGTTTAATGATCCCTGAAAAGATCCGGCCGCTTCAGCAAAATCAAACCAGGAATCAATGGGCTTATAATTTGCGTTTGCCAGCAGGCCAATATCCATATCCCTTCCCAGTATGGTACCGCTGACATTCAGGGAACCGTATAAATCGGATTTCAGCCGGTTCATTTCCAGGGACGGGAGATCCAAAACGACACCCCCCAGGAGCATCCTGGTATTATGGATAGAGGCCGTATCCTGGTCTATATCTACATGCGCATAGGCATTGATCTCATTTTTACCGATGGTCCCCGTAAGCGACAAGAGATTCACCCCTAGGGAAAAGGCTTCCGCGGATGACCAGTTCAGGGCCACATCCGCGGAAGCGACCATATTGGAAGTGTTTTCTATAAACCGGCTCAGCTGCATCCTGGTTCCGGTAATGGATAAATCAAATACCCGGTCAGCATAATTGCCTTCCAGCAAATACTGTTCGGACCCGGTCCGGTCGTTTAAAACAATGGTACCCTTGGCGGTACTGAATTTATTTGACCAGTCGGCTTTGACTGTTCCGGTGAGGACACCCTTTCCGTCATCAAAAAAGATATTCGGGAAAGTAGCCCCCGCATCATCCGCAATACCCTGGAGTAAAAAACGACCCGGGGTATTACCCGGCATGGGCAGGTCCGCCAGTTCCAGCCTTTCCACATCCACCGACCAGAAATTAGGATCGGTCCAGCGGATAAATGAGGATATGCTGAATTTAGCGGTTCTGTTTTTAAAAGGAATTGGTACAGAATCGACAAAAACCGATCCGGAATAGCTGCCCTGGTCAGTCATGGCCAGATACAGATTAAAACCGTAGGAGCCATTAATGTTCAGGGATCTTTGATCGATAAACATGCCGTCGATGAAATAGGTAAAATCCTTGTATACCGCCCGGAAGGAAAATGAAATGTCGTTAACATTGGAAAAATCCGCATCCCCGGAGAAATCCAGGCTTCCCTCCGCCAGGATGCTTCCGTTGCTCAGCTCAAACCTTTTATCAGTACCGGAGACCGAAAACAGGGTAAGCACATCCTGACCGCCCTTATTATATGCGGCAATAAACCTCGGGGCATTATAGGAAATATGTTCAAAATCGGTGGTGATAAATAATTCGGTGGTAACTAAAATCCGGTCCAGCTGATTTTTTGCCACATCCGGAAGAAAGGGTATTTTAACAAAGGGACGCACCGCCTCCATCATATCATCCGTGGAAAATGAGTCCAGGGAAAAGGATGCCTGCAGATGCCGGGGGGTAAAATCATAGGAACCGTCCAGGGCCACCCGGCTGAGTGAAACATTATCGTAGGATTCAATGTCCCGGAACCGTAATGCGGTCACACTGAAGGACAGACTATCCTGCTGATTTATAATATATGAGTCAAATGCGGATAATATAAGAGAACCGATGGATATATTCTCACTGAAAATACTGGTCTCATTACCATAGGTATTTATCGAAAAATCGGCGCTCAGGGGATTTTCCCCGGTTAATGTCAGGTCCTTTACAACCAGGTTTCCGTTTACAGCCTTGGTTTTAAACTGCATATTACCGTTAAAAAGGACCGATCCCTGGGGCAGGTCAAACCGTACCGGGAAAAAATCCGCCCGGTTGGAATCCCCCTTGCTTTTAATTTCAAAGGATGCGTCCTTTACCGGCAGCCGGGGCGGTGTTTTGCCGGAAAGATTGATATCATACTGAAAATTTTTATCGCTGGTTCTTTGAAATGATGCATACCCCGAGGTCTGTACATAAAGCCATTCATTGTAGGGTTTCCAGGGACCGCTGAAACTCAATATGTCCCGGGGTGAGAAATTATCCGCATAAAATTCGGCATTCAGGGTACCCGTATCAATTTCATATTTTACAAAAAGATCATACGGGGAACGGTCCTTGATTTTCCTTAATTCTATAATTTCCGGGGAAACCGCCAGGTTCACCGTCAGGGACTTGAATGTAAAGAGGTCCCCCGAAAGGGTTGGTATGGACAGGTTAAGATTACCGTTGGTCAGACTGGTAGCAAAATCACCGGAGATGCCGCCGGCCATAACAGCCCTTATCTTCTGGTCAAACAGTCCGGATATGGCGGTTTCCACTTTCCAGCGTCCGGTGAAAATAACCCTTCTGTTCCGGATATTTCCGTCGAAGGACAATCCTTCCACGGAGAAATCATTATCCCCTACGGTCAAAGTTCCCTTGCCGCTCCGGAGCCGGACCTGGATTTTATCGGGCAGGAAATCGATGCCCTGCCATTGTCGCTGGATTTTACCGTCATCTGCGTCAGCTTCATTTTCCAGGGATGCGGAATCACCCTGTTGGCTTTTTGAAGATGATGAAAACAATGACAGGATATCCGCATCCCTTTCCGTATCCAGATTCATCACCGGCATATCAATCCTGATGGAACGGAGGGAATTCTGTTTTTCTCCTCTTATGAGGGCCAGCAGGGAATAGGAAAGCCGGAACCTTCCAATGGTCAGAATAGCCTTTCCATCATCATTCAGAATCCTGATGTCCCGGATATCCAGGGTTGCAAAAACCGATGGTCCCATGGAGGCATATTCGATCTTTCTGCCTAAAAAAGTCTCGGCTTCTCCAATGAGATAATCCCGCATATCCGTCATTTGATGGAGAATGGACATTCTCAGGGGCTGCAGCAGGAGAGCTGTAATACCAACCAGGGCAGTAAAAATGAGAATTTCAATAATAATATGTACATTCCTGGAAATCTTCAGTTTTTTAGTATTTCCAGATTTATGTTTTGAGGAATTCTCCACAAATCATTCCTTAAAATGCCCCAAAATGTCCGGAATTTGTCCCGGATATATTCTTGACAACCTTAAAACTAACATGAAATGGGGTAAAATACTATGACATTGGGACAAATAATTGTAAAACCCTCCATCATATGTTATAACAATCATAATATGGATATTATACACAATTTTGTTGTTTTTGAGGGGGGGGACGGAACCGGAACTTCCACCCAATGTGAAATTATTAAAAAAAAATGGGATAACCCTAAGTTTTCCTGTTTCATAACCTTCGAACCCACCGACGGGCCCATAGGAAAAATTATCCGTTCAGCCCTTAAAAAAGACCTTATCCTAAAACCGGAGACCCTGGCCCGGCTTTTTGCGGCTGACCGGAATGAACATATATACCAGGCCGGCGGAATTCTGGAACACTGCAAAAATAATGAAATTGTTATTTCCGACCGGTATACACCTTCTTCCCTGGTATACCAGGGAATAGAATGCGGTGAAACACTGCCGGCAAAATTAAACCAGGACTTTCCCCTACCGGAGCTGCTGTTTTATTTTGATATTGATCCGGAAATTGCCCTGGAACGGATCGGCAAGCGCCAGTCCAGGGACAGTTATGAATACCTGGATTTCCAGGTAGAGGTTCACCGGCGGTACAAAAAGATCATTTCCGAATATGCTGCCCTGGGGGTAAAGGTCGAGATAATCGATGCATCAAAATCCGTTGAAGCGGTCAGCGATGATATATGGAGTTCCATGCAAAAACTGCCGATAATGAAAGCATGAAGCTGCGTCTTTTTCCCGTTAAAATTCCCGGGGTAATCCTGATTTGTATTTTAATATTATCCTCTTCAAATTCCGCAGCAGACGCTTATCTGGTAACCTATAAAGAACAGTATTACCGGCTTTACCATATTCACTATAACCAGTATCCCGATGATACCATGGAAAATATTTACTATCTTGAAAAAGCTCTGGCTGCGGATTTCTGCAACCCCCTCTATGCCATGGCATTGATTGAAAATGAAACCCAATGGGAAAAATACCGGTATCTTTTTATGATGCACATCAATTTAAAACTGATTGAACAGTACCTCTACCTGGGAAATAAATGGAATAAACGGAACGCCTATTTCTACAATGCCCCCTGGAAAGAACAGACTTTAAAAGGTCTGGATACCGCCGAATCCTGTTACCGGGCGGCGCTTTATTACTGGAAGGATGCGGTGGAATGGTCCCAGAAGGCCCAGCAGAAACAGTTCCGTTTCATTGACCTTCCCCGGGTACATTACTGGCAGGATCAGGCATACCGGATAGAAACCAGGGACCTGGATTACGAAAAAACGATTAACCGGGAACTGAATCTGCTGCAGCAGGTCCGGGAAAAATTCCAGGCCATGGATACGTATTACTGAGCCTTTTTCAAAACTCGGTTAGTTTTGAAAAAGGCTTTTGCAGAAAGAATGCTATTTCCTTATCCATAAATAAAATAGCATTCTTTCTGCACTCACATCTAAGGTTGCTTTTTCAAAATCTGATATTTTGAAAAAGCCTTTACTAAGAAAGAGGATTTTCCGGCCAGTGATGTTTCGGATACCGGCCTTTCATTTCCTTTCTAACTTCCTGGTATGACCCGGCCCAGAATCCCATCAAATCTTTTGTAACCTGGATAGGCCGGTCCGCCGGGGAAAGCAGGTGAAACACCACGGGAATATGCATAATTACCGGATTTTTTGAAATTCCCAGGGCATCCTGCAGTCTGATGTTTACCACGGGTTCACCGGAGGAATAATCAATCCGGCGTTTCTTTTTTCCCGGGACTTCGAAGTATTCAGGAACCGTATCATGTAATGATTTCATCATTTCCCAGCCCGCCCGGGCTTCCAGGGCATCAGCCAGATCCTTCCCGGAAATAACGGAAGTTTTGCCCGATTCCTCGCCGCCCCATATAAATGGTCCCAGCCATTCCCCGGCGCTTTTAATGAGATCATCATCGGTCCAACCGGAAATTCCCCGGGTATTATGTGTAACAAAAAACCTGATCCTGGATAATAGGGTTCCCGGTTTTCCCCCGTCTTCCTCCCAGGGAAGAATTGACAGGCCGGTTTTTTCCAGGAGCAATGGCAGTTCTGCTTTTACTTCCCGGGAAAAACTCTGCCTCTGCTCTTCCCGCAGCACAAGCCTGCCCGCGGTTATCCGGACCAGGGTTCTGGGTTCCAGTCCTTTCCACGCAAGGCTTATCTCTTCCTGGATGAAGGGTTTTAAAAACAGGAAAGCATCCTCCCGGTTGACCGGAACGGCCAGCCGGATTTTTCCGGTCCGTTCTCCCGCATCAACCTCCAGGGCTGTAATCCAGGGATCCCCGGATGGATAACCCGGTAACACGGCTTCCCGGCCGGAGACAAAACGGTACTTTCCGGTAGCAGGCTGCAGAGCGGCTATTCTGTCGGGGAACGCAGCGGCCAGGATGGCCGGCAGTTCCGCTTCATCATCCATGGTCCATACCGGAGCTCCGGAACGGCCTTCCATCCTTTGGTACAAATCCCCGGCCAGTTCAAACACCGGCCGTCCCTGGTTTGATCCGGGATTCCTGCGGAGCCATTCCATGCGGCTGATAAAACTGCTGTCCTCAGGATCAGCGGTTTTTCCATATCTGAATGATTCCGACAGCATCGATGCGGAGACACAACCCATCCAGGTCCTGTTTTGTTTTTTTGCTTCCAGGCAGAGCACCCCAAGCCTTACTTCAATTCCCAGGCCGGCAATTATTCTTCCGTTTTCCGTAGGAGACAACATGTCATCCGCAGCACCCAGAAGGGTCAGCATTTCCGCAGCCTTTCCCCAGGCAGAATCCCGGGGGATTTCAAGCCAGGGAAGATCCTCTTTCTTTTTTGCTCCCCAGATCAGGCTTTCCAATACCAGCCTGGACAAATCGATGCGCCGGATTTCCGGTTCGGTTTCAACGGGTCTTATATCATTTTTATCCCACAGGCGGATACACCTGCCCGGCATAAGCCTTCCCGCCCTGCCGGCCCTCTGGTCTGCGGAGTGTTTACTGGCGGCCTCCAGGGAAAGCCGGTTCATGGCGGACGGCAGGTGGTACCGTTCCAGCCGGACCAGCCCTGAATCAATCACCAGGGTAACCCCGGGAAGGGTAATACCGGTTTCGGCAATATTGGTGGACAGAATAATCCTGGGATTGTTTTCCCGGTCTCCGGAAATAATCCTTTTCTGTTCATGCGCGGGAATACCACCATGGAGAATTTCTATTTTATATGTTCCCCCGGTATGGTGCTGCAGAAGGTACTGCCGGGCATCCTCAATTTCTCCCTTACCGGGAAGAAAAACCAAAATAGCCGGGTGAACTGTTTTTTCCAATTCCAGTATTCTGATAATTGCCCTGGCGCATTCAATTCCAATTTTTTCCAGATGCGGCAGGGGCATATATTCAATATCCACGGGAAAACAGGTACCGCTGCATTCAATCAGCGGCACCCCGGGGGGAACTTTTCTGTCTTCGGTGGTATTCAAAAAATCCGCTATGGACCGGGCATCCATGGTAGCGGACATGATGATAATTTTGACCGGGGATCCCAGGCTTCTTAAATTCAGGATCATCCCCAGGATAAGATCCCCTTCGGCGGACCGTTCATGGAATTCATCAAAAATAATATGGCTTACATTCAGCAGATCCGGATCATTCTGAAGCCGCCGGAGAAACAACCCCAGGGTAAGTACCTCAATTACGGTTCCGGGGGAAACTTTTTTCTCTCCTCTGATGGAATACCCCACGGTTTTTCCCGGGGGTTCCGATAAAAGATCCGCCAGCCGCTGGGCTATGGTTATGGTGCTTGCCCTTCTTGGTTCCAGGAGAATAATCTTTCCGGGCCTCCGGGTAAAACCGGCCAGGGCCAGGGGAATCAATGTGGATTTTCCGATCCCCGGATCAGCCCTGACAATAATTGCCCCTTCCTTTTCAAGGGATTCCATGATATCCGGAATAAGCGGTGCCAGGGGCAAACCTGTCCCGGAGATAATATCCCGGATGGGGATCAAAATGGTTTCACATCCCTTAAAACAACTCCTCCGGTTTGTTCAGTCCTTATTTCCAGATGATCCCCGGGGTTGACCCTTTTGTGGACCGCACTGCCGTATACCGACCGGATAATTCCTTCCCGCCGGGATATTTCTTCATCCCTGATAAGTTCCATAAATTCTGCCAGGCGCTGTCTGTAAACATCCGGGGCCAGCCCGTAGATGTCCGTATCGGACCGGTTGAATATATAGGGGGTTCCCATAATGTCCTGGGCTCCCAGGGGGATCCCTTCCCGCTGGGGAATTTTTTCGCTGAAAATCCTGTAGGGGATAGCAATATTGATTTTCCGGCCTTCAGAAATTTGGGAATAATCAAAATTGAGAACCATGGAATCAAAATAAATATCCCGGCCAGGAACAACCAGTTCTTTTTTCTCCAGAGGATTTCCGGGATTCGAGGGGTCATAAAATTCCAGCCGCATTTTTGTGGCACCGTTTTCGACGGACAAAATATGAACATCCGCCACCTTATAATTCCTGTCCAGATTTTTTACCAGGGTGCTGAGATCTTTGATTTTTTGGGCCGCCTTCATGGATTCTTCCACCCTGGAAATAGTACTTCCCAGGGTGATCACACTCACCGTAATCAGGGTTATCATGGCCAGGGCGGGAAGCCAGAAAATAATTTTTCCTGCAATCTTCCCTAGGGCTTCCATCACCGCAAGAAATGCGGATCCCGCATTGAAGGGCTTTCCCACAATTTTAGATAATAGGGAAGCCCTGTGGACGGTATAGGAAATCCACATTAGAACGATAAGCACCACCGATGCAATCAGGATAAGAATTCCCGGAGGGCTGGTAAATAAAAAAGTTAAAACCGACGAAACTTTTTCAATGATGTCCAGGAACACAATTTGTGGCTCTTTCATATTTCTTTCCTATTCCTCAATTATTTCGATCCCGCCCTTGGTATGTACGGCCAATGCATATACCCGGCCTTTTTCAAAGGTTTTAATCCTTTTAATATCATGGACCGCGTTTCCAAACATGTTTTTTTCCAGTTCCTTTTCACGGACATTCACCTGAAAGGGAAGATCCTCCCGGATTGATTCTATACTTATCACCTGCTGGAAAAGTTCCTTTAATGATTGCCGGGTATTTTCATCCAGGCCGTCATAGCCGTATATTTCAGGAAAGCCCTGCCGGTCATAGAAACTGAACAGCAGCATCCCGTCCCGGGGAGCCACCGCATCGGTAAAAACCTTGCTTGGGAAAGCTATGTATTTATCAGCCACGGGAACCACCATGGAATCGATCACCAGTTCATCCCCTTCCCAGGCTTGCTCAAAAACCGATATTTCCTTTCCATCGGCTGAATAAAACCGGAACCGGGCTTTGATAATTCCTTCATTATCCGGCAGGATCATAAACCGGAGGGGCACGGAGGTCTCTTTCAGGTTTTTTATCCGGTCTTCCAGATTTTGAATGATCTTCTGCTGCTCCCGGAGATAATAAAAAACAACGAATGATCCGGCCAGGATCAGAATAAAAACTGTTAAGATAATACTCCGGAAAAACTTTCCTATTCCCAGGCTCCGTTTCTTTTCCATATCCAATCCTAATCAAACAGATTACCCTGGGTAATAGTTACCCGGGGTTTTGTGAATGTTTCAGCCTTTGATGGATCCTTGATTATAGCCAGCAGGACTTCCTCATTTATAATAGGTATTCCCAGTTCCTCCGCTTTTTTGTTTTTTCCCGACCCGGATCCCGGGTTGTTGGTAACAAGAAAGGAAAGATCCCTGGTGACCGATGATTTTGCGGTTCCTCCCAGGGCCTTAATTTTAGCTTCCCCTTCGCTTCTTTTCATGCTCAGGAGCTCCCCGGTAAAACAGAATGAATATCCCTTCAAGGGCTGTTCATCCCCGGCGGGGGGCTTTTTGATTGAAATAACCTTCCTGGCCAGGACCGCATCCATATGGGGTTTTGCTTCGATAATCCCGTCGGCGATGGTTTTTGCGGTGATTTCCCCAAGGCCGAATACCTCCGCCAAATCGCTTACCGATGCATTTTCCAGTTTTTCCAGAGTGTTAAACCCCGCATCGGTAACCTTGTCCATGATGGTTTCCCCCACCCCTTCAAAATCAAACCCCGCGATAAATGCTGCCAGGGACAATTCCCTGGGGGCCATGATATGCCGGACCACCTTTGCCGCGGATGCATCACCCATCCGGTCGTAACCGGCAAGTTCCTCCGCGGTTAATGTATACAGGTCTTCAATCTGATGCACCCGATCCTTTTCATACAGCTGCCGGATTAATTTTTCTCCCAATTCCCGGATATCCAGAACCCCCACCCATTTTTCCAGCCGGTGCAGCAGCCGCTTTTTACATTCTATATTAGGGCAGTACAGTCTGGTTCCCGCATCCACCAGGGCGGTATGGCAGGTCCCGCATTCCCTTGGAATACCGATTTCTTTTTGGTCTCCGGTATTTTTTTCATTGTCCACCGCCAGTCCTTCAATCTTCGGGATAATTTCACCCCGTTTTACAATAGTTACCAGGGAACCTATTTTTAATCCCATGGACCTGATCAACCCCGGGTTGTTCAGGTTTGCCCGCTGGACCGTGGTTCCCGCCAGCCGCACCGGGGGATCCACAATTCCAATGGGAGTATAGGTTGCACCATTTTCACTCCATTCCACATCGGCGAGCATACTCACCGCAACTTCGAGTTCAAATTTAAAGGCTATCTGCCGCTCGGGACGGTCCCTGCGGAGGTCGGCCATATTGATCTTCCTGTCCTTAACTACCAGCCCGTCAATATCAAAAGAAAGCTCCTTTCTTTTTTCGGAAATTTTTGCCCGGTACGCCACCACATCCCTGGGGTCAAGGAATTCCTTGGTATCGGTAACCGCAAATCCCCGGTCCCGGAGCCATTTGATTTTTTCTATTTCATCGGTGAAATAATCATCATCCCCCGGACTGGAGGCATCATAGCAGATAAAATTTAAATCTTCGTTGCCCAGGCCGTCCTTCCGGCGCATGATACCGTTGGCGGCATTCCTGCAGTTTGCCTTGTCCCGGTATTTTTCTCCCCACACTTCGTGGGTCATGATCACTTCTCCCCGGATTCCTCCGGTAAAGGGAAGGTCCAGTTTTGTTACGATACCCTTCATCCTTTTTGCGTTTGGAGTTATGTCGTCGCCGACTTTATTTTTTCCCCGGGTTACGGCTTTGGACAGGATCCCCCGGGTGTACTGCAGGTCCAGGCTGGCTCCGTCCAATTTGTACTGAACCACATATGAACCGGGATGCATTTTTTCTGCCCATTCCAGGAATTCCCCTGGGTTGGCAGCTTTGTCCTGGCTCCCCATGGGAATAATATGTTCCGCCTTGGGAAAGCCATCCACCGAATCCCCGCCAACCTCTGTCAGAACCGGGTTCCCGGGATCAATTTTTTTCAGCTCATCCCAAAGGTCATCGAATTCTTTATCAGATATCTCCGCCTCACCATTGTAATACGAAGCGGAATACCCCCGGATTAACGTTTCCAGTTCCCGGGCTCTTTTCTTTTTTTCATCCTGGGCCATTCTGCATATTCCCCTTTTTGAATAATAACTCTTTAACTTCGTGCTGTTTTTTAATTCCCTTTAATTCAAACTTGGTTTCGGGTCTCCAGGCTTGATGGGGCGCAAATCCCGGGTATTCATTGAATAACCCCGGGGTGGCGGTCAGTTCCCTTAAAGCCCAGTCCCCGTACTCGACCCAGTCGCTGACAAAATAAAGGTACCCCCCGGGTACCAGTTTCCGGGCCAGCAAATCCGTAAAGGGATGCTGGATAAGCCGGCGTTTATGATGCCGTTTCTTTGGCCAGGGATCGGGGAAAAAAATATGGAACCCATCCACGGTTTCCGGGCGGATCATTTTTTCCAACACCTCCACCGCATCATGTTCTATTATTCTGATATTGCTGATTTTCCGTTTATCGATTTCCCAAAGAAGCCGGCCTATTCCCGGCCGGTGGACCTCCAGGCCAAGATAATTTTTTCCGGGGTTTGCCCCGGCAATCATGGCGGTGGCGATGCCCATACCAAATCCAATTTCAATAATCAGGGGATTGTGGTTTTTAAAATATTCATCCGGGGACACGATGGTTTCCGAAAAGGGAATACTATAGATATCCTTCAAATTTTCATAGGAACGACGCTGGGCGGTACTCATTCTGCCGGCCCTTAACACGTAGCTTTTTATCCTGGGGGAGGATTCTTCGGGCTGTTTTATTTCCTGGCTCAATCCGTTGTCCATTACACTTCCACTTAATTTATAGGAACCTCCAAAAACTGAAGTTTTTGGAAGTGTTCCTTGCTGCTGATTAATTTCAAAAAACCAAACCAGAACTATAACAGTACTGCCAAGGAACCGCTGATTAATGCCCAGAGAGCATTAATCAGCGGTTCCCTAAAAATCCAAAACTATTTTACCTGACCGCGGCCATTTCCGTTAGGGCAGAAATAAACATATCCGGCGCTTCTGCCCAAAGAGCCACCGTCCTGGCGTCCCGGGGCAGCGAAAGGGATGTTATTTCGCCTTCGGTATGTTCAAGCTGTATGGTCCGTATAAAGGCTCCGGACTCATTATAACATAAAAAATAATTTACCGGATATTCCGAAACGATGGTATATCTTCCGTTTTCAATAGAAAATTTTGGAAAGGAATATTTTGAATCCCGGACATCAAAGGTTACCTGGGTTGTACCGGTCATACCGGCTTTATCAATCAATTCTATTTTGAATACTCCCCTGGGCAGTTTTTCCCCGTCCATCATGGCAAGGTTATGGGTGCCAATCCAGGTCTTGCCTGCGGCATCAATGGAAATCCAGTCCGCGGTGGCCAGCTTCCATTCCAGTCCTTCTTTTTCATGGGAAATATACATCTCTTCAATATCTTCAATTCCATCATCATCCGACGGCACCACAAAAACGTAGTACCGTTCCTCGGTTCTTCCCGAATTGTTATAATAACAAAGGCCGATATACCCTTCGGTTATTTTTGGATTATTCTGGGAACAGGAAATAAATAAAAATATAACGAATAAAACACCGATATGTTTTTTTATATTTCTCATCATTAATATATTATATAAAAACCGGATAATCCTGTCAGTACCGGACAAGAACCTTTTGTTCCGGATTTAGGGCACCTCCAAAAACCCGGTTAGATTTTAGATATGCCCGGCGGAAACGTTACTTGACGATACTAATTTCAAGGACTATGTTTGTTCGGTGGATAAATATCTAAAATTATTGATGTTTTTGCTGTTGTCTATGCTGATGGTTTCTTTTCCGGCCTATGGGAATGATAAAAGCCGGGAACTGGAAAATCTGAGGCTTGATTTTATCAAAGCTTCCCTGGATGAAAAACAAATTGTTTATGAAGAACGTTCTCTCTTTGAAAGCCAGGGCGGTTTCGGCAAATCCATTCATATTTTTTATCCGTCAAAAAATGATAATCCCGAGAATATCCAGGAACAATTTGTCCTGGCGGTTCCCCTTACCACAGTCCAGGATACTCCCGAAATAGTACGGTTCGATATCCAGGCGGCATTAAACCTGGCGGAACAGCTGCAAAAAAGCAGCCCTCCCCTGGATGTACGAATTGCATTTTTGGGGGATGAATATTCCAGGCTGCCCGGGAATGTTCCGGATGTACGGAATATTGGCCTGGCCGATCTCTGCTCAATATATGATACTCCGGAAAATGTTATCCTGTTTTATATGAATCTGCCCTTTGCGCCGGATAAGCTGACCATCCACCATGGCTCCAATGGAATTATTACTCCCCTGAATGTATTAGAACCCCTGACGGATGAATTTGAATCGCTTTCCATCCCTTATTCGCTGTATGTTAAATACAACGAGCTGTACAAACTAAATTTGATTCAAAGCATAATAACCCTGGAAAAAATCCAGTCATTGTATTTTCCCGGACTGCTGATTGAGGGCAGTCAATCAGAATTAAATCCCTTTTCAGCGGAACTATGCGGTGATGCTTTGATGGAATTTATTTCAAAAATAAAAGTTTCCTCCGAAAACTATGACTCCCATTATTCTTTCCTGAATGCATTTAATAAAACAATTTATTTCAGTGAAATTTTTACGGTGCTGGTATTTTTAGCTATTGCTATGCTGGCCCTGGTGGCTTTTCTGGTATATTCCTTAACCCACAGGTACATTCTGGTGGTTCAGTGGAGGGTTTTCTTAAAACGGTCATGGATCATATTGCTCCACTTTCTTATCCTGGTAGCCAGCCTGATTGTCTCGGACCAGATATATTTTCTTGTACGGAAAATATTCAGCATACCCGCCTGGCATACGGATTATATAAGTATCTTCATAAAGATTTTTATTGCCCTCTGCTTTTACAACCTTTGCGTGCCCATATTTTACCGGTTCTGGATCCCCAGAAAGGACCGCTTCTACGGCAATTCCGCGGTGGTCCTGGTGGTTATTGGGACTATGGTTGCGGTATTTTTGGATATTACCTTTGTACCGATTTTCCTCTGGGCATTTATCTTTACCCTTCTGGGGGCGGTTATTACCAATCCATGGATTGTGCTTATTTGTACCATCGCGGTTCCGCTCCAGATAAGCGGAGCCCTGATCAATGTAATAACCACCAACAGCCCGGCGCTGGCAACGATGATGACATCGAATAACCTGTACATTACCCTTTTCATTGCATGTATTGCCCTGCCGCTGATACTTATGGCGAACCGGATCATCCTGCTTTTCCGGCATGGCCGGAGCGATAAGGATTTAAAGAGCAGAACCATTGAACAGCTGTCAATTATCGGTATAACCATTGTCCTTCTGGCAGGCCTTGGGATATTTATTACGATTACAAAACCCCCTGCCCCCTTCAGACAGGTTATTACGGAGCTCAGAGATTCGGAACGGGTTTTGCAGGTGGACCTGGTCAGTACGGAATACCTGGACCGGCGGTTTCTTTCGATTTCAATGAACGCCCTGGGGAATCCGTCGAAATTCAACATCATTATCAGCAATGCAGACCAGGATATTCCCCTGGTTATTTACGATGCTCCCATGCCCTATGAACGGCTTGGGGGGGATAATACGGTTACATTCCGTTTAGGTGAAAGACCGGATAATCCCTTTGAAACAGAAATTGTGCTGCCCGCAGAATTACAGTGTACGGTCATGATAGAGGCTTTATATGCGGTCTGGGATAGTAATATTGAACCGGAGAAGCCTGGAAACACCGAAGATTATACCGCAACATACAGATTATATCTTTCGGTTCCGGAATAAAAAAATCCCTAAAAAACGATTTTCAGCATCACCGGTCCGGAGGCAAAGATAAGATCCCCCATGGGGACCCGGTAAGAAACGGAATTATTTTTTATTTCCCCGGTTCCGGCGGGGGGGGTATTTAATTTGCCGCCATTCCCATCAATAAACGATGCTTCCATGGCTCCCCGGGTTTTAATGGAAAACTCAAAGGAATATCCCTCCAGGGCATCTGAAAATAGTTTCTGTTCATTGGCGCTTACATTCATGGGAGAATCGTTAAACATAAATACCAGTTCTTTTTTGCCGTTTTTTTCGGCATAGGTCAGTTTCTGGCTGGTTTCATCAAAATAGGAAACCAGCGCATCAATCCCGGCAAAATCCAGTCTGACCGTGATTATGGTATTTGAATCCTGTTTTTTTGACTGGTATGATTTTAATGACAAACCATCAATCCGGGAAACGGTTCTTTCAAAATCTTTCCTGCCGGCGGCAAAGGGAGGCTGGGAAGTGTTTCCGTCCTGTTTGCCCATGGAGTCCAGGGTATCCGAAACAGTGTAGACCAAATCAATGGTTCCTGAACCATTGTTGTTTATGACAACACCCGTATTCAGACCAATACAGGATGACAGCAGAAAAACTAAAAACAACATTAACGCGGGTATGGCTGATCTGGAATATTGGAAACTCACCTATTTCTCCTTCATATCTATCAGGGAAACACTGATTAATGCCCACAGAGCATTAATCGGTGTATTCTTTAATGTAGGCAATTCTTTGTGCAGCAAAGAATTGCGAAGGGAACCGCTGATTGGTCGCATGTTGCGACCGGATTAATCAGCGGTTCCCTAAAACTCTTCGGAATGAATTTTCACGTCATGGATCCGGACCGGGGCTTCATTTTCAATAAGGGCCAGGGCCTTATTCATCACCGACTCGCCGTGAACCCTGGAATTGGAAACCAGGGCTCCCCCAATCTGGGCAAAGGAAAGTGAATCCTGAAGGTCCACCTCAGCAATAGTCATATGAAACCGCTGACGGATTTTATCTTTTAACGAACGGATAATCCTCCGTTTTTCCTTTAAATCCCCCACATCGGGGATCTCAAAAATCATTTGAATCATTGAAACTATCATCTATAACACCTGGTTTATCTTGCCTGACAAATACAAACCTATGGGATATACTATACACTATTGATGGGCATTGTGCTAAGGCGTAAAAACACCATTTCCATGGTATTGCGGTATATTTTTGCCATTTTTTTTCTCTTTCTTACGCTGGCCTTAGCAGCACAGGAACAGGATTCTGTGCTGCCATCCAATGATGATATTGAAAAACTAACCAATGCAATAGTACCCGAGGCCCAGGCCCAGCTGCTTAACCTGACCCTGGGGGATTCGGATGTTTCCCTGTTTCTTTCGGGTTACTGGAAAGGAACCCTCAGCGGAAATTTCGGGGTATCCCTTACCCCCCTGGGGTGGATGGCCACCTCCACGGATTCTCCCATTTTATTCACCCAGGAGGCGGATTTAACCCTGTCCTTATGGATCCGGGAAAGATGGTTTGTGGAAGCCAGTTTTCTGGATGATTATGCCCTGAACACCTACCGGGCAGGTTATCAGGGGAAACCCGGTGAATTTGTTCAATACGTGGGGGTTGGCAATACGGGCCTGGATTTTCCGGTGTATCCCTACCTTGACCTGGGGGGTGATTCGGGAAGTTCCGTTGGGGTTTACGGCCGGTTCGGTACGGAAGAGCTTACCATCCACAGTCTTTTCCGTTACGATGCGGCGGTCCAGGAGGAACGGGTATACGTGGGAAACCGGGAACGGACCTTTTCCTACATCTCCGTGGAGAGTCCCGTCCGGGGAAGGTCCTTTGTCCTTCCGGATGATAATCTGAATTCGGTGCCGGTGGTATACATTGAAGATTCCAAAGGGTCCTATATTGGCAGCGATAACCGCAAATACCGGATGGCGGCAAACAGTGAGCTGGCCGCCAGTGCCCAGTATGGTATCATCGAACTGGCCAATTCCACGGACGGCCGGGTGGTAGTGGCCTATACTAAGGGCGGTTTAAATAATGCCTGGAATAATTCCATGGGAGAATATGGGGACCCGCCGAATACATCCTTCCTGGGGAGTGTCCAGGAACATTTTTTTGGTTATGATCTGACCATATATGCCCAGCCGGGACAGGAAAACCCGGGAATAATAGGTCAGCCCACTAACCGTCCCGGAAGCATCACTATCAATGGCAGCCCCGCCCTGGTGGTTTATGAACCGGGAACCTTTTCTCCTTTTGAACGCCAGAACAGGTACAATGCTCCCAGTTCAAATACCACCTCCGCGGACCTGGTAACCCTTTCCACCGGTGACAGGATCAGCGGGTATGAGGTCTTACCCCTGGAAGGGCTTATTACCACGTCGGATATACAGCTGGCCCTGGGATCCCAGTCCCAGCGGAATATGTATGAATTAACCAAATACGGCAATTTCGGGGACCGCAGATCCACCGCAAGCCGGTGGCCCCTGACGGACCTGAGCATGGAAATTTACCTTCCCAATGCAAAGGGAAATAATCAGGATATGAGCATCCGTTTTACAAATTACGGGAGCGCCGGATCATATTCCCTGGGGACTGAGGTTGTGCCGGGGTCCGTAAAGGTATACCGGGGAGGTATTGAGGATCCCCGGTTTGTGTTTAATGCCGATACGGGCCTGGTAGTCCTGGAATATCCCGCGGCGTTTAATGAAACAATCCGGATAACCTATTTAAAACAAAATAACCAGCGGCAGTTTGGAAGCCTTGCCGGAGGAATAGGTATAGAATACGACCCGGATGGTCCCCTGAGTACCGCATTGGCCCTGGGGGTCCGCTGGAACGTTAATGACAATGCCTTTTCCGAAGCGGGACTGTACAACCAGGGAACTGTAGGGTTAAGCGGCCAGGTTGCCTGGACCGAGGAAAATCTAAAGGCAAAGGTTACCCTGGGGACAGGTATCGACCAGCCGGATACCACCGGGCTCTACCGGGTTGCCGGAATGGAAGGGTCCAGCAAATACATCGACATATATGCAATCAATTCTTTTATTTCAGAAGTCCCCGAAGGTCAGGTATCGCCTCCTCCCCCAGGTACGCCCCTGAGCTTACAGAACCGGGCTGATCTGGTGTACAGAAATTACCGGGAATCAAACTTCCTGGGATCCTCCACCTTAAATCCCATTGAATGGAGCGGTGCCAAGGAAGTAAGTTCCGAAGAAGGCCCCTATCCTGTGTGGGACAATGTATTAAAGCGGGAAGTTCTGGTGGCAGAATTTACCTTAAACAGTGAGAAAATTTGGGCAGGATTCCAGTCTCCTTTGGGTGACGGCCATGGCTTAAATAATGCAGAAAAAATTGAAATTCCCCTCCGCTTATACGATTTTAACACCAGTGCCCTGTTACCGGGGGATTTTGAGATTAAAGTGCAGTTCGGATTTTTAAAAGACCAGGATAACCAGTTCGGGGAAAATCCCGCGGTGATAATCACCGAAACTATTTATTCATACGGGGATGCCGAAGTAAAACCGATTATATTAACCGACGTGGACCGGGGAAAACTGAGGAATGCCAACTACATGAGGGTTTTCATCGACGGCCATGGGAAAACCCTCAGCGGCAGGATGATTGTGGCTCCTCCGGTTATCTGGGGCGCAACCTTCAGGCCGGTGGAGGTTGATCCGGGCAATTCGGTTTCCCAGTCTCCCCGGGTGAATGCCAAGGAAATCTTTGACAGCAGCCTGCGTTCCAAATATTCCAGCCTGATTGACCGGCTTCACCCGGATGGTACCACCCAGCAGGTCCTCAATATTACCTGGTGGTCCACACCAGATGACATTGCGTCTGACCGTTATAAAGATATAGCCCGGGGTGTTGATACCCGGGTTCCCTGGATTCCCCTGATCAACTACGATACCCTCAGTTTTTTTGTAAAGGGTCCCGCGGTAACGGCGGATAATGCGGCGGATGCGGCGGTTCTGCATAATGCGGATTTGTATTTTTACATTACCCAGGGACCAACCACCCTTAATTCTTCCGGAAAAACAAGGCTGGCCGTAAAAATTCCCGGTTCCGCGTTTACGCCTTCCGAGTGGTCCAAGGTAGAAATTCAATATAACGGGGGATCCCCGGAGGTCAGGGTTTCCGGGGTCACGGTACATAATGCAACCGTGGAGTTTCATACCGGCGCTGAACATTACGACAGTATCGATGACATTTCAGGGCAGCAGAGTTACATGATATTTTTTCTGAAACCCGCAGCCGGGGATACCCTCCCCAATGGTTCATTTTCAATAGATGAGGTAATCCTGGAGAATTCTATTCCGGCATTCAAATTCAATGCGGGAACTGCGGTGGACTGGCACATTCCGGGAACAATTTTAACCCTGGGAAAATATGAATTATTAAAGGATGTCACCATCCAGACCAGTGCAGAAACCGCGTTCAGGGGTAATACAAAACAGACCGATATGGACCATTTTGCGGGGCTGCTCACCTACTCTAAAGTTTCAGGAACCATTCTGGATACCCGGGTATCGGGTAACCTGAGGGTTAATACCAATTCCCTGGATACCACATGGAATGCGGGCTACGGGATTGCCCGGGGTTTCGGGCCCCTTTCATTCACCGAGACCTTCTACACAGGATCTCTGGAGGAAAGCCTCTGGCATGATTTTGCCCTGGACCTGTCCACAAAATTCAAGGCCGGTGTTGGAGCTGCCGTTGCCTTTGAGGATATGCGTCTGGACAGATCCTGGAAAACCTATGCGGGGATAGAACCCTTTGAAGCCAACAGTTCCGGCGCCCGGGCGGACTTCAGCGCCCGCTGGGTCAACAATGAGGAAAATCCTGATACCTATCTTTCTTCCTTTGGGGAGAGCTGGCTCCAAAGCTGGGACACCATGGTACCCGATGCCGGGCAGGATGCGGACCGGCGGAATGCAAAACTTTCCCTGACCGGCAGGGTGGATACAAAACCCCTGGGAGCGCTCATCCTTTTGGAAGGGGAATCCACATACAACAAAATACAGTCCACCACCATCTCGAACAGCAATGTCCGGATGGATTTACCCTTCAGTGCAGGAAAAGTCAACGGGGTGTTCCGGATGGAACGCAGTTTCAACTGGGGGCTGAACTATTCCGGGGATTCTTTATACGACGACAGCGAATGGTATATCAACAGCTTAAAGGCTTCGGGGCGACTTTGGGCATCGGTCCCGGTATATTCACTCTTCAATCCGAATCTGTACGATTCTATGGAGACCATATATGACAATTCCACTTGGGGGCCCTATACCGAAAACAGCAGGTTTAATGATCTGATGGGGATAAATCTTCAGTTTCCCCAGACCAGCGGACTGGTTTCGTTTTTTATTCCCTCGGTGCTGAATGTGCAGCTGAACCGGAGTTTACACCAGAAATTGGATACCGTATCGGATGTGCTGAACATAAATACGTCTCTCCGTTTTTTTTCGGTTAACCTGTTTGGCGCCTTCGGGGCGGTACCTATTATGAAGTTTTACCAGAGTGATGAATTTTCCAACCGCCTGGAAGGCAGTGTAGCATTCCCCAGGGGAGAGGATATTTCCTGGCAGCTCCTGGCCGGCCAGTCGGTGTCATTCTTTGGATTTACCGATGCGGTCCTGGCCCTGGACAACACCATGACCCTGACCGACCAGGGCTGGTCGGAAAGTTTAAAAATTGACTGGCTGGTACCCACAAAAAAAAGCCTGCTCTCTGTTTTTTACAATTTCCTGATGGGAAAAGCCCTGGGTCAGAGTCATTTCCCCGCCCTGGCGGACATGGCAGCCCAGCCATTCAGCCAGCTGCGGAACGAAAGCCTGGAATTAAGTATTAATAAAACGGAGGATGACATGATCGTAGGATTCCAGGCGGGCCACGAATCGATTATCCGGATTCAGGGAAAATTCTATTTCTCGGTGTTTGCCAAATTGTCGACCCTTTACTATTCAGAGACGGAGATCCTTTCGTTTATAGCTACCCTGGGAACAACCCTTAATATCAGTTTTTGATTTTATGATACAACTGCTTCGGGGGTTTCTTTTTTATCCGGCATGCTGTCCAGGATGTTTTTTATTTCTTTCAGGTTTTCCGGGGATATTCCTTCTTTTTTCAGGAGTTCATCCACCGCATTTTTATCATCAAAACCATCTGTTATGGCTCCCCTTAATTCCGCAATGCCCTCCGGGGAGGAAGGATCCGCCACAAGCAATGTTCTGGCAATGGAAAAACGGATCAGGGTTTTTTTAAGATTCGGGGATTTTGAAAGATCTGCTTTGAGTACTTCCCGGTAATTCTCCAGGGCCTTTGCATAGAGCTGGGCATATTCCAGAGTTTCCGCATACTCAAACCTTACCTGAGGATCGGACTTCTTTTTCAGCCAGGCATCGTAGCTGTCCGCGGCTTCGATTTTATGTTCCGCTTTCTGGACCCGGGCATACAAAAGCAAAAGATCATCATTGTCCTGCAGGGCAAAGGCATATCTTGAAATTACCGCATCGGCTTCGCCGGTTTTTCCCAGGGCAAAAAGAACCAGGGCATAATTGTACCCGTCATCTGCACTTTCCGGTACCAGTTCCAGCAGCCGCTTATAATGATTTTCCGCCAATACCAGATCACCGTTTTTAATCCGGGCGTATGCGGCGGCTTTCATTGCCATGGTATTCTGGGGATCCTTCCGGATGATATCCTCAAATAATTCCGCGGATTCCTCATAGCGTCCTGTTTCAAAGGCAATCCGGCCAAGGTTATATTCCGAGGCGGTTTTTGTTTTATCCGCCCGCTGGGCCCGTTTAAACCACTTTTCTGCTTCATCGTATTTACCCAGATCCATATAGGCCATCCCCAGGGAATAGTATTCCTCGGCGGATACCGCACCCGGTCCTGATGAACAGGAACCTAACAAAACGTAAATAAATAAAATTGATAACAGGATTATTTTTTGTTTAATGTTTATCATGGATAGTCCCAAGGACAGTATCTTCTATTTCCCTTAACTGGGCCCGGTATAGCTGGGCAATATTTGAACCGTAATCCGCAATAAGCTGTATGATATTTCTTGGATTTTCCCGGAGGTCCGTACCGTTCACCCGGTCTCCCGCATCACCCAGGCCCGGAAGGATATATGCGGCCTCATTTAAAACCGGATCCATCCAAAGGGTGTACACGGAACAGTTATCCAGAGCCCGGACCACCCGGAGCGCCCCCTTCAGGGCTGCAATGACATTAAAAAACTGGACCGACCGGGGTTTAATCCCCTGATCCAAAAGGTACTTGATTACCGTAACCAGGCTCCCTCCGGTGGCATTCATAGGATCCGCAAATATCAGATCCTTGCCGTCAAGGCTGTCCAGGTTAAAAAATGATTTTTCCAGGTCCAGGATGTATTCCATGTTATTTTCACCCTTCTCATCATCCCTCTTTATTTTAAACAGCGCAAAGGGTGTGACATACCCATGGGATGAATATTCCTGGATTTCCTTGGACATGATCATGGACGGCAGGAGGGCTCCCCGGAGCATGACGCACATCACCGCATTCTCAATTTTTTCATCAATGTTGGTAATTTTATGAACCGCATAATTCTGAACCGGCACGGTCACCGGGGTTTTGACAATAAGATAATTCTTATTGGAACCGGTGGTTCCGCCGTAGGCAAGTTTGAAGAGCATCTCATATGCCCTTTGGGTATAGTATATAAATTCCTGGTGTTCTGTCCTGATATCCCTCAGCTTTGCAATTACCCTGGATGCCTCCGGGTGGCTTTCCTGGGGAGTCTGGAATGAATAAACATTGATGTTCTTTTCCACGTTGCAGATTTCCTGCATCTTTAATCCCATCTGGTTATACAGGGTTATCAGGCTTTGTTCTTCCCGCTCCCGTTCCCTGGAATTGGCAGTAGTAGAAAGGATGTTGAAACAGATCATGACCTGCCGGAATATTTGATCCATTTCGGAAATATGGGCCTTATCTTTTTCCGTAAGGAATCCATCCAGGTCTTCTGCTTTAAGAATAACTTTACTCATAAAAATCCTCCAGGAAACAATCTCCTGAAGGCGTTATACCCTATTTTTTAACATTCGTCAAAGGTATTTTTCAGGTTAGAACCAATAACGGAGGCCCAAATCTCCGCCAATGCCGAAATCAGGAAATTCTACGTCCGGAAAGACCTCAAATCCCAGGGAAGGAACAAGATCCGCAAAAAGCTCAAACTGCCCGTTGATATGCCATGAAAGCCCCACCGGAACCCGTATCCCAAGATTAAACCCAAAGGGATCCCCAAATCCCATACCCACATAACCGCCTAAACCCAGAAACCAGTCAAGGTTGAAATTTTCCTCGGTTACCAGATCCCGGTCAAAAAAATAATAATCACCGGTTAAACCCAAACCAACATAATCGTTGTGAATTGAAACAAACCCTGCCCAGAACAGGGGAACCCTGGGAATTTTAAAACTTACCCCCACTTCTGCACCGCCGAACCCGCCGATTCCTCCGCTGGCACCGATTATTATCCCCAGGCCAAGACTGTCCTCCGGGTGATCCGCAAATACAGCTGTTCCGCTGGTGATCAGAAGAATCATTAAAACAAAAACAATTTTTTTCAATGTTCCCCTCCCCATATTAAAGGATATACCATGGAGAGACTTTTTATTTCGTTATAGAATAAAGAAATAAAAAGACCTATTACACCAAATATAATCAAAAACTCCGCCGCAGAGTAGCGAGGTTTGTTGGTTCTGTAAGGTATGGATTTTATGTGGGTTTAATACCGAGCCTTTTTCAAAACTCGGTTAGTTTTGAAAAAGGCTTTTGCAGAAAGAATGCTATTTCCTTACCCATACATAAAATAGTATTCTTTCTGCACTTACATCTAAGGTTGCTTTTTCAAAATTACGGCCCTTGCGGTCCGGC